>NZ_CAJQNT010000022.1 GCF_905479755.1 uncultured Schumannella sp.
CGGCCATCGCTCGACCGAGCCGGTTCATTACATCGAGACGAGAAGCAATAGTCAGCATTCGATGACTATACAGCTCTCGATGAACTTACGTCGAGCTACGCTGATCTCTCCGCCGTGTTGCGACGATCATCTGAATTCGCCTACATTCGCTTCGAAGCATCCCAACCCAACGAGACCTGGCAATCCGACATGACCCACTGGCGCCTTGCCGATGGCACCACGGTTGAGATCCTGACATTCCTCGACGACTGCTCCCGCTTCGCGATCTCGATCACCGCCCACCCCACCGTCACCACAACAACCCTGGTCGACGTCTTCAACACCGCGATCACCGCCCACGGTTGCCCCGCCTCAACGCTCACCGACAACGGGATGATCTTCACCGTCCGACTCGCAGGCCGCCGCCGAGAAGGCGGCCGCAACGCCTTCGAGCACGAGCTTCAGCGTCGTGGGATCCGACAAAAGAACGGATCACCCGCTCACCCGCAAACCCAAGGCAAAGTCGAACGGTTCCAGCAGACGATGAAGAAATGGCTCACCGCCGCGACACCCGCCGACACGCTGCAGCAGCTCCAGCACGACATCGACGCGTTTCGTGAGCACTACAACCAGCACCGCCCTCACCGCTCGCTGCCTCACCACGCAACCCCGGCGACTCGCTACCAGGGCCTGCCCAAAGCAACCCCCAGCACCGCCACGACCGACAGCGCGCATCACCGCGTCAGACACGACCGGATCGACAAGAACGGCACCGTCACACTCCGCGTCGCAAGCCGGCTCCGCCACATCCCACTCGGCCGCGCCCACGCTCGAACCCGCGTCCTGATCCTGGTCCAGGAACTCGACGTCCGAGTCATCAACGCCAGCACCGGCCAACTCCTCCGCGAGCTCACCATCGACACCACCCGCGACTACCAACCCCTGGGAACCAGAAAACCCCCGAACCAATAGGTTCGAGGGTTTCCTATGTCCTGAGAGAGGACAGTGGCGGTACCGGTGGGATTTGAACCCACGGTGGGTTTAAGGCCCACACAACTTTTCGAGAGTTGCACCTTCGGCCGCTCGGACACGGTACCGCCGACCATCCTAACGCAGGGATGCGGGCTTGCCGAATCGTGCTTGACGCATCCATTCAACCGGTCTAGCCTCGTATTCAACCGAACAGTTGAATAAGGAGACGATGGGCGAGAGCGACGCGAACGACCAGCTCGACCGGGCCTTTTTGGCGCTGGCCGATCCGGTCCGGCGCAGCATCATCGCCCGGCTGAGTCGCGGGCCAGCCACGGTCAACGAACTCGCCGAGCCCTTCGACATCACGGTGCAGGCCGTCTCGAAGCACATCGCCGTGCTCGAACAGGCCGGTCTCGTGACGAGAACACGGGATGCCCAACGGCGCCCCGTGCACCTCGACCCCGCGGCCCTCGAACGCCTCACGGCGTGGATCGACCGCTACCGCCTCGACGCCGAGCGGCAGTTTCGCGCGCTCGACGGGCTTTTGGCCCGAATGACCGACCCAACCACAACCTCAGGAGAGAAGCCATGAGCAACGCATTGACCGTCAACGCCCCCGAAGGCCTGCCCTTCGTCACGTTCGAGCGCGAGTTCGACGCCCCCGTTGCGGCGGTGTTCCGCGCGCACCAGGACCCCGAGCTCGCGAAGCAGTGGCTCGCGCCGGAAGGCTACGAGATGGTCATCGACCGCTACGACTTCGCCACCGCCGGCGGCTACCGCTACCTGCACAAGAACGACGGCGAGGAGTACGCCTTCAACGGCGTCTATCACGTGGTGCGCGAGAACGACCTCACGACTCAGACCTTCGAGTTTGAAGGCTTTCCCGACGTCGTCACCATCGAAATCAACCGATTCATCGACCTCGGCAACGGCCGCACGAGGATCGAAGGGCAGTCGACCTTCCCGAGTCTCGAGGCCCGCGACGGCATGGTCGAGAGCGGCATGGAGGTCGGGATGGTCGAAAGCTACGACAAGCTCGACGCGCTGCTCCCCTCCGCCTGAGCGGGCACCGGCCCGGCTGCCCGCTCGCTGATTCACGAAATGCAGGAGAACCTGCCGTTCGGGTCGGCCGCGCTCCCGCCACGCGGGCATCCTTCGCGAAATCTCCTGCATTTCGTGAACAACGGCGGGGGCAGCGGCGGATCGAGGTCGGCGCCTCGGTCGCAGCCGCATCCGCTCGTGCGACGCGCTTCAGCCTCCCCCCTTCGACGAAATGCAGGAGATTCTGCAATTCAGCCCCACGGCACCCCCGCCACGCGGGCGCAGGGCGCGGAATCTCCTGCATTTCGTGAACAACGGCGGGGGCGGGACGGATGCGCGGGCGGCGTCGGCGGCCGCGCCTAGGCTGTCCGCATGGCTCGCCCCGCATCCGCCGCATACCGCTGCACCGAGTGCGGCTGGACCGGCGCCAAGTGGTACGGCCAGTGCCCCGAATGCCAGGCCTGGGGCACCGTCGCCGAAGCGGATGCGCCCCGCAGCACCGTCTCCGCCGCCAGCGTGAGCGCGGCGCGCGCCGCCCGCCCGATCACCGAACTCGACACGAACGCCGTCCCGCGCTGGGGCACCGGCATCGCCGAACTCGACCGTGTGCTCGGCGGCGGCATCGTGCCGGGTGCCGCGATCCTGCTCTCCGGCGAACCGGGCGTCGGTAAGTCGACGCTGCTGCTGGAGGCCGCCGCCCGTGCCGCCGCGACCGGCCGTCGGGTGCTGTACGCGAGCGCCGAAGAGTCCACCGCGCAGGTGCGGCTGCGCGCCGAGCGCACCGGGGCCCTGCACGACGAGCTTTACCTCGCCGCCGAGACCGACCTCGCCACCATCCTCGGCCAGGTCGATGCCGTGAAGCCCGAGCTGCTCATCGTCGACAGCGTGCAAACCGTCTCGAGCGCGATGAGCGAGGGCGCCCCCGGCCAGCCCGCGCAGGTGCGCGAGGTCGCCGGCACGCTCATCCGCGTCGCCAAGGAGCGCGGACTGCCGGTGCTGCTCGTCGGCCACGTCACCAAAGACGGTTCGATCGCCGGCCCGCGACTGCTCGAACATCTCGTGGATGTGGTGTGCAGCTTTGAGGGCGACCGCCAGACGAGCCTGCGCTTCGTGCGCGCACTCAAGAACCGCTTCGGTCCCACCGACGAGGTCGGCTGCTTCGAGATGACCGGCGATGGCATCGCCGAAGTGCCCGACCCGTCGGGGCTGTTCCTGTCGCGCGGCGGCACCCCGGTCAGCGGCACCTGCGTCACCATCGCGCTCGAAGGGCGGCGCGCGCTGCCGGTCGAGGTGCAAGCGCTCGTCGTCGGCACCCAGGCCCCGCAGCCGCGTCGGGTCGTCGGTGGTGTCGACTCCTCGCGGGTGGCCATGCTGCTTGCGGTGCTTGAGCGGCGCTGCGGGCTGCGCCTCGGCCAGATGGATGTGTACGTCTCGACCGTCGGGGGCATCCGGCTCGTGGAACCCGCCGCCGACCTCGCGATCGCGCTCGCCATCGCGAGTGCGGTGAAGGATGTGGCACTGCCGCAGACGCTCGCGGCGGTCGGCGAGATCAGCCTCGCGGGCGAGATCCGCCCGGTCGCGGCGGCGAAGCAGCGCGCCAGCGAGGCGCGCCGACTGGGGTATTCGACGGTGCTCGACCAGGAGGCCGGGCCCTTGCGCGAGGCGCTGCGGCGGGCGTTCGCGGCGGCGGATGCGAGCACGCCGGCGGGGGTTCCGGAGTTCTAGCGGTTTCGATACGTCGCTGCGCGACTACTCAACCCGCGGAACACGCGGTTTCGATACGCCCTCCGGCCTACTCAACCGGCTCAGGTCGCCGGTCGAGTAGGGCGCGCAGCGACCGTATCGAGACCAGTGCCCGTGCAGCACCGCGGTTCCGATACGCCCTGCGGGCTACTCAACCCGCGGAACACGCGGTTTCGATACGCCCTGCGGGCTACTCAACCAGCAAGACGGCCTGCCCGACCGGGTCTCAGCTCCCGGTCGAACAGGCCGCGCGGCGAGTTTAGCGCCCGCCGACTCCCCCGGGCCGGACGCCGTCCGGCAGCGTGCCGCCGAACCCCGCGCCCGTCTCCTCGGTCGTTCCCCCGAGGTCGCTCAACCCGCCGGTCTCGGTAATGGTCTCCTCGGTCTCGGCCGTCAGGTCCGCGATCACCACCACGTCACCCACCGTGATGCCCGAGACGATCTCGACCACTTCGGTGCCGAACGCGCCCACCTCGACGGGCACGGTGGCCAACTCGCCGCCGTCGAGCACCGAGACGGTGTCGCCGGCATCCGAGCGATGCAGGGCCGAGATCGGGATCACGACCACACGGTCCGCGGTCGCCACCGACACCGCGACCTGCGCCGCGGCCCCGTTGAGGAGCACCGCATCACCCGTGTCCGCTTCGCCGCGCTCACTGGCCCGGCGCCTGTCCGCCGAAGTCGGGACGCTCGCCGGTCCCGAAACCCGTACCGGGCTCGAAGTTGCCCGTGAAGCCCTCGGGGAAGCCGCCGGTCGTGCCGGCGTTCCCTTCGCCCGGGGTGAAGGTGGCGACGAGGACTTCGTCGCCCTCCGCGATCCCGGAGATGATTTCGGTCAGCGTGCCGACGGTCTCGCCCACCTCGACGGTGGTGACGACCTGCTCGCCGTCGGCGGTGATGACCGTGACGGTGCTCGTCTCTCCGTCGGTCGTGACCGCGGCGCTCGACACGGTCAGCACGTCGGTGCGCCGTTCGTAGATGATCTCGGCGGTCACCGAGATGCCGTCGAACAGGCCCTCGGCCGTGCCGGTGACGTCAATGCTGACCGGATACGCAGCGGCACCCGTGTCGGTCGAGGGGAGCATCCCGACCTCGCTCACGACGCCGAAGAACGCCACACCGTCATCGGTGGCGAGTTCGACCTGGTTTCCGACCGCGAGCAGGGCGACGTCGGCCTCGCCGACGGTCACATCGACCGCCCACGCGTCGGTTCCGACGATCGTGAAGGCGGCCGCGCTTGCGCCGCCGGCGGCGGATCCGACCGAGTCCCCGACCTCGACGGCCACGGCGGTGATGACGCCGGCCGCCGGAGCGGTGAGCGTCGCGTCGTCGACGGCGTCTTCGGCATCCTCAACGGCCGCTTCGGCGACCTCGACGGCCGCGGCGTTGGCCGAGATCTGCGCGAGATCGGCCGTGCTGCCGTCGCTTTCGTCAGAGCTGTTGGAGAGCTTCGCTTCCGCGCTCGCGAGGTCGGCCTTCGCCTGAAGCAGGGCCGCGTCGAGGCTGAGCGTGTCGACCGTCGCCAAGGTGTCGCCCGCCTCGACGGTGTCACCCTCCTCGACCGCGACCTTGGTGACCGTGCCCGACACCGCGAACGAGACCTCCTCGTTGACGAGGGGGCTGAGCGTGCCGGAGGTCGAGACGCTCTTGTCGAGGGTTTCGAGGCTGGCGATAGCGGTGGTGGTGATGGTCTCTTCGCTCGACGAGGCGGTCGCCGGCAGCACGACGGTCACCACGACGACGGCGGTTGCGGCAACTACGGCAGCGGCGGCGGACCCGATGACGATCCACCGGCGACGGCGTAGTTGCGCGAAGGCGCTGCGGAAGTTCATGATCTCCTCTCGGCCGCGCGGCATGCGCGGGGATGCATGACCCGAAAGCTACGGACGCGGTCTATGCGCGATCGTTCTGCTTCCTGAGAAACAGCCGCGAGAGGGGGGCGGTTTCGATACGTCGCTCCGCGACTACTCAACCCGCCCAACTCGCCGGTCGAGTAGGGCGCGAAGCGCCCGTATCGAGACCAGCGACCGCGCGCACAGACGCGGTTTCGATACGGCCTCCGGCCTACTCAACCGGCCCAACTCGCCGGTCGAGTAGGGCGCACAGCGCCCGTATCGAGACCAGCCCCGCGCGCAACTGCGCGGTTTCGATACGTCGCTCCGCGACTACGCAACCGGCGGGTGGGCTAGTTGAGCAGGAACTGCTTCGTCTCGGCCGACTCGGCCTCACCGAGCTTCACCGTGAGGTGGTAGCTCGCCCCGCCCGCGATGACCTCGGGCCGGGTGCCCGAGCAGGTGTCGGTGGACGAGCGCGTCCGGTCCCAGGCGAACGGCGTCGTCGCGAGCGTCTGCCCGGGCTCGAGCACGATGACCGACTCGGTCGGCTCCTCCTGGCAGTCCGTCGACGTCCAGATCTGTTCGGCACCGCTCGTGATCAGGTACTCCTGCGCGCCCGTGCCCACGTCGTAGCTGCAGGCCGCGGCGCCCGCATTCTCGATCTCCATCGAGAGCATCGGCTGCTCGGAGTTGCCGTAACTCGACGCGTCGGTGACCGCCGTGAGACGCACCATGGCGGGATCACAGGCCGCGGCTTCGCTCGGATCGGCCGACGGATCGGTCGTGGCGGCATCCGTCGCCGCGGGCGAACTGGTCTCGACGGGCGCGGGCGTCGACGCGGGCTCTCCCGCCCCAGGACGAACAACGATCAGCACGATGACGATGACGACGGCGAGCACGCCGAGTCCGACGAGCGCGCGACGTCGCCAATACACCGAGGGCGGCTGCGGGCCGACCGGATGACGGAGCGTCGACATGCGGACAGGTTAACGCCGACGCAGCGGCCATCCTGTCTCCCGCGCGGGGGTCGACGAAACCGCCGCAACGGGCTGATCGGCGAGTTCCGCCTCCACCATGAGCGCGAACTCACGCAGGCTCGACAGATCGATCGTGTCGCGATCGCGCGGGGACGAATCGAAGACGCACACCACGCCGACCGGCTCGCCCGAGGGCGCCCGAACCGGGTACCCCGCGTAGAACCGCACGCGCGGCTCCTCGATGACGAACTTGTTGTGCACGAACCGCGAGTCGCGAAGCGTGTCAGGAACGATGAGGGGTCGTCCGCTCTGCGCGGAGTGGTAGCAGAATGAATGCTCGATCGAGATCAGCGGAAGGTCGGGCCCGACGAGCGACTTGTACCACTGCTGGTTGTCGTCGACCAGCGTGAAGGCGGCGTAGCTGGTGCGAAAGACGGTTCGTGCGGCGCGGACGATCCGGTCGAAGCGCTCTTCGGGCTCGGTGCCCGCGATTCCGGTTCGGCGCACCGCGTCCGCGCGCTGCTCCGGGTTCAGTCGCTGCACGCTCGGCGGAGTTGCCGCAAGGGTGTCGGGCGAGACGCCATCGGCCAGAATCTCCGCCCAGAACGCGTAGCGCGCCGAGTCACCGTAGACGTTGTCGATGTCGCCGGGCGTCTCGGGCAGTTCAACGAAGGTCACGCCAAGGCGTGCGTCGCACTCTCTGCGTGTGAGCTCGTTGAGCTGACGAGCCCGCCGGTCGAGGACGCGTGCGAAGGGGCCGGCGAACACCGGGATCGAGGGGATCGGCTGGATTCCCGTGACCAGGATCTGCGTGCCGGGATCGCGACGCCGCTCGATCTCATCGAGCGCCCGGCGCAATTCCCACTCCCACTCCGCGCGCGACGTCATCGCCATGACGTCGTTGACCCCGAGCACGAGACAGACGATCGCGTAGACATCAAGCGGATGTCTCCGCAGCTCGGCCGCTGCGTGACGCATCTGCATGTCGGGGCGAACGGCCCCGCCGACGGTCACGCCACCGTGTCGCCGATGAGCCAGGGCGCGACAGAGCGTACCCACCAGGCCGAGCTCATGCGTGACGACACCCCACCCGCTCGCAGCACCAGAACCCACGACAAGCACTTCGAGCGCATCCGGACCGGCGGCGTGGGCGCGCGGAGCGTCGCGCGGCCGCGGCACCGTGTCGAGTTCACCTTCGCGCCATGCCGCCCACGCTCGCACCGGGATTCGAAGCACCGTCCATGGGTCAATCACGAACCCGTTCCACCCCATTTAATGCGAGGCGGCCGCGCCTCGGAATCTGCAATACCGCCCCCGCGGTGCGATGAGTGTACGTGATCGCGAGTCGAAGACATGCTCGATTTCAGAACGCACGACGTCGCCACTCGAACGCGTCCGCGCAACGCGCGGGCGACGGGCGTCCGGGGCTTACGCCCGCACGAGCGCGACGAGCGCCGGGAACAGCGGATGCCCGTCACCGATCCCGGTGACGGCCTCGATGAACGCCTCGGGCGTTTCGTTCCCGGCGCGCACCGCGTCGAGCCGCTCAGCGAGTTCGACCGCCTGCGGGTCGTCGTCAGAACGGAAGGCGAGGGCGGCCCCGATCGCACGAACAAGTGCGACGGGGTCGCCGCCGGTCTCGGCGATCTCGGCCGCGGGGCCGATGAAACGCTCGTGCCGCGAGAGCTTCCGCAGCGGTTCACGACCGACGCGTAGCACGGTGTCGGGCAGGTGCGGGTTGGTGAAGCGCACCACGTTCTTGTCGACGTAGGCGGCCTGCACCGCGGCGTCGATCCCGTGCTTGGCCACGAGCAGCGCGGCCGTCTCTCCGAGCACCGCGCGCACCTCGGCTTCGACCGCGGGCAGCGCGATCGCCTCGGCGATCGTCGTGGCCCCCGCCTGCACCCCGTGGTACGCGATCGTCGCGTGCCCGGTGTTGACAGTGAAGAGCTTGCGTTCGATGAACGGCCCGAGCTCGTCGACGAACGTCGCCCCGGGGATCTCAAGCTCGACGCCGTCGAGCGGCGGCTGTTCGATGACCCACTCGCAGTACGCCTCGACGGTCACATCGAGGCCCTGCCCGTCGGGCTGGCCCGGAACGATGCGGTCGACGGCGGTGTTCGCGAAGACCGCGCGTCCCGGAAGCGACACCTCGGGGCGCGCGGCGACGATCTCCTCGCGCAACCGGTCGGTCGCGTTGATGGCGTTCTCGCACGCCATCACGACGAGCGGCGGCGCCTCGGCCGCGCGACGCGCGATGCCTTCGGCGATCGCGGGCGCGACGAAGCGCAAGATGTTGGGGCCGACGGCCGTGGTGACGACCGTGGCGCGGGAGATCTCGTCGAAGAGTGCTTCGGCATCCGCCCCGCTGTCGATGCCGGAGACTCCGGTGACGTCGTGGTCTCGGGCACCCGGGCCGACCTCGAGCACGCAGTAGCGGCCCGCGTCATTGATGCTCGCGATCAACTCGCTCGCGACGTCGGCGAAGACCAGCCGGAACCCGGCCTCGTGCAGCAGGAGCCCCACGAAACCGCGACCGATGTTGCCGGCGCCGAAGTGGACCGCGGTGCGGGCGCCCGCATCCGACATCAGGCGTTGACCTCGGAGAGGATGTCCATCACCTCGGCGGGCGACGCCGCGTTCTCCAGCGCCGCCACCTCGTCCTCGTCCGAGAACACGATCGCGATGCGACCGAGGATGTCGAGGTGTTCATTGCCCTTGCCCGCCACGCCGACGACGAAGCGCACGGGGTTGCCGTCCCAGTCGATCGGCTCGGCGTAGCGCACGAACGACAGGGCGGATTCGAGAATCTCGTCCTTCGCCTCGTTCGTGCCGTGGGGGATGGCGAGAAGGTTCCCCATGTACGTCGACACCGTCTTCTCGCGTTCGATCATCGCGGGGAGGTAGGCAGCGCTGACCGCGCCGACTCCCGCGAGGATCTCGTGCGCCTCCCGGATCGCCTCGAGCTTGGTGGTGGCCTGGCCCTCGGTACGAATCTGGTCGATCGACAGGATCTGACGTGACATGGGGAACCTTTCTCGGTGTGCCTAGCTCGAAACCGGCTTGTTGCTGAGCATCTCAGCAACTTCGTCGTACTTCGGGCTGTTCATGAAGTTGTCAACCGACACGTGCACGGCCGACGGGTTGACGTGCTTCGCACGGTCGGTGAGCTCTGCCTGCGTGATGATCAGATCTTCCGTGCCGTCGAGGTTCGCGATCGCCTTGTTGGTGACCGTGACATCGGTGACGCCCGCCTTCTTGAGCTTCTGACGCAGAACCGAGGCACCCATGGCGCTCGATCCCATGCCAGCGTCGCACGCGAACACGACATTGTGAACCCCGCCGCTCTTCGCGGTCAGGCCGCTCAGCACGTCGGACTTCTTGCCCTTGTTGGCTTCGGTCTGCGCGATCGCCGCGGTGAAGGCCTCGTCCTCGTTGGCGAGGTCGCGCTTGCGGCTCGCCAGCAGGATCAGCATCGCGACGACGAAGGTCACGCTGGCCGACAGCACGACCGACAAGATCACACCGACATAGCTGGCGGGCTCGGTCTGGATCAGCACCGCGAAGATCGATCCGGGGGATGCCGGAGCACGAAGACCGGAGTCGAAGATCACGTTGGTGAGCACGCCCGTGGCGCCACCGGCGATCATCGCGAGGATGAGCATCGGCTTGGCCAGCACGTACGGGAAGTAGACCTCGTGGATTCCACCGAGGAACTGGATAACCAGCGCGCCGGGGGCAGTGGCGCGCGCGGCGCCGACACCGAACAGGGTGATCGCGATCAGCAGACCGGCGCCCGGGCCGGGGTTCGCCTCGACGAGGAAGAGCAGGCTCTTACCCGCCTCGGTGACCTGCTCGGTTCCGATCGGCGTGAACACACCGTGGTTGATGGCGTTGTTCAAGAACAGCACCTTCGCCGGCTCGACGATGATCGAGGCGAGCGGGATGAGTCCGGTCTCGATCAGCCAACCGACGGCGTTGCCGAGCACGTCGGCAATCCACTGGACGACCGGGGCCATCCAGAAGAACGCGGCGAGCGCGAGACCGAAGCCCAGGATGCCGGACGAGAAGTTGTCGATCAGCATCTCGAAGCCGGCCTTGACCTTGCCGTCCCACAGCTTCTCGAGCTGCTTCAGGATGTAGGCCGCGAGCGGACCGGTGATCATCGCACCGAGGAACATCGGGGTTCCCCACGCGCCGATGATGACACCCATCGCCACGACCGCACCGATCACTCCACCGCGGTGGCCGTAGACCATCTTTCCGCCGGTGAAGGCGATCAGGAGGGGAAGCAGGAAGAGAATCATCGGTCCGACGAGACCCTCGTAGGTCACGCCGTCGAACTCGCCACCACCGATGATGGGGGAGCCCTCCCAGCGCCACGCCTCGACGGGGCTGGCGTTGCCCACCCATCCGGTCGGGATGAAGAAGGCGGTGATGAGGCCCCACGAGATGAAGGCCGCGATGTTGGGCATGATCATGCCCGAGAGGAACGTGCCGAAACGCTGCACGCGCACTCGTGCACCGCCGCCCGTGGCGGCCGGTGCTGCTGACGTCGTTGTCATGGTGGTGTCTCTCCTTGTGTTGTGTGGTGGCTGGTGGTGCAGGGGAAGGACCGACTAAGCCGTCGGCACGATCGTGGCGGCGGCGCGAGCCGTCGCAGCGCTCGGGGCGGCGAGTGCCGCCTCCGCGAGGCGTCGCGCGTCCTCGGGGGTGCGCGACGCGAGCTCCGCACGCACCTCGGCGAGGGCGGCGGGAGTCATGGACAGGCTCGTGACACCGAGCCCCACCAACACGACCGCGAGCTGCGGGTCGGCGGCAGCCTCGCCGCACACGCCGACCGGGCGTCCGGCGGCGATGCCCGCATCGGCGAGCATCTTCACCAGACGCAGCACCGCGGGGTGCCAGGGGTCCTGGTAGTGCGCGACGCTGCCGAGCATCCGGTCGGCGGCCATCGTGTACTGGGTCAAGTCGTTGGTGCCGATGCTGACGAAGTCGCACTCGGCGAGCACCGCATCGGCCTGGAGCGCGAGGGACGGGACCTCGGCCATCACGCCGACGGTCTTGAGTCCGAGCTCGCGCGCGAGCGTGACGAAGTACTCGGTCTCCTCGGCGTCGGCGACCATCGGGGCCATCACCCAGAGGTCGGCCGCTTCGCCCTCGGCGGCGACCGCCGCTTCGGCGGCCACGAGCGCGACGAGCTGGTCGCGCAGGATCTCTTCGTGCTCACGCAGGGCGCGAATGCCCCGGAGGCCGAGCGCCGGGTTCTCTTCGTTGTCGGCGGTGAGGTACGGCAGCGGCTTGTCGGCTCCGGCATCCAAGCAGCGCACGACGACCTTCTTCCCACGGAAGTGCTGCAGCATTTCGCGGTACTGCTCGGTCTGGGTCTCGACGCTCGGGCGCTCGGTCGAGTCGAGGAAGAGGAACTCGGTGCGGAACAGCCCGACGCCTTCGGCGCCCAGCTCGACCGCCGCGGCGGCATCCTTCGACGAGCCGAGGTTGGCCAGCAGCGGCACCGGCGTGCCATCGGCGAGCGCACCGGGCGTGATCGGCGCGGTCGCAATCGCGGCGAGTTCGCGGATGCGGATCGCGGCGGTGTCGAGAGTCTCCGGGTCCGGTTCGACCGTCACCGTGCCGGCGGCGGCGTCGAGCACAACCTGGTCGCCGTCGGCGAGCGCCTCGGCTCCCGAGACACCGACGATCGCCGGGATCGAGCGCGCGCGGGCGAGGATCGCGGTGTGCGAGGTGGGCCCTCCTTCGCGCGTGATGAGGCCGAGCACGATGTCGAGATCAAGCAGCACGGTGTCGGCCGGCGCGAGGTCTTCGGCGACAAGGATGTAGGGCGTTTCGGACTCCGGAACGCCGGGCGCTGCCACGCCGCGGAGGCGCGCGATGATGCGCTGCGCGACGTCGCCGAGATCGGCGGCGCGCTCGCCCAGGTAGCCGCCGAGGCCGATCAGCATCTGCTTGAACTCGTCGAAGGCCTCGTAGACGGCACGCTCGGCGTTGGTGCCGGACTCGATGCGCGCCACGACCAGGTCCCGAAGCGCCGGATCCTTCGCCATCAGCGCCTGCGCCTCGAGCACGTCGCGCGCGTCGCCGCCGGCGACCGAGCCGCGGAACTCGAGGTCGTCGGCCACCTGAGCGACGGCCGCATCGACCGCCGCGATCGCGTCGGCGGCGTCACCGGAGAGCGGTTCCGTGTTCGGCGCGTCGAGCGGGGCAGCCATCCGCAGAACGGGGCCAACGGCCACGCGCCGGCCAATGCCGATGCCGTGCAGTTCGGGCATGGATGACTCCTTCATCGATCCGGGCGGTGGGGGCCTTTCCGGCGACATTACACGGATTGCCCCGCTCAAACAAACAATTCCAAAAGGAAAAGCAGAAAATCAAACTTTTGTTTGTGTTGGGACGGGGGTCGTGAGAAAGTGAATCCGATGTATGCACCGGAGCGGCACCAAGCAATCCTCGAACTCGCACAGAGTCGGGGACGCGTTGATGTGCGCGATCTCGCCGAGCAGCTCCAGGTGACACCGGAGACCATCCGGCGCGACCTCACCAGTCTCGAGCGCCGCGGACTCGTCCGGCGCGCGCACGGCGGTGCCGTTCCGATCGAACGCGCGAGCCTGCGTCACACGGTGCCCGAGCGTGAAACCGTCCAGGCGGCCGAAAAAACCGCCATCGCCTACGCGGCCCTCGCCGAAGTCCCCGACTCCGGGTCGATCCTGATCGACGCCGGCACGACGACCATTCGCCTTGCCGAAAGCCTGCCGCGTGACCGTCGTCTCACGGTTGTGACGCACTCGTTGCCCGTCGCGATGGCACTCGCCGACCGCGCCGAAATCGAACTGCACTTCTTGGGCGGGATGCTCCGCGGTGACTCGCTGTCGGCCGTCGGCACCTGGACCCACCAGATGATCGGCATGGTCGCCGTCGACGTCGCCTTCCTGAGTGTCAACGGCATCACACCGGAACGCGGACTCACCACCAGCAACCTGGCCGAGTCGGCGGTCAAGTCGGCCATGATCCGCGCCGCCCGGCGCACGGTCGTACTCGCCGATCACCGCAAGTTCGGCCGCGAAGAGTTCAGCCGGATCGCCCCGCTCGCGGCGGTCGACACGATCATCACCGACGAGAGAGTCAACCCCGAACTGGTCGCCGAAGTCGAGGCCGCCGGCACCGACGTCATCCGCGCGACCGTGCTGGCCGAGTCCCGCACCGCGTAGTTCCGAATCGAAGGAGAACCCATGTCAGAAGCGCAACGCACCGTCGAGTTCGGCTCGAGCGTCGGCCTCCACGCCCGCCCGGCCTCCGCACTCGCCAAGGCCGCGGGCGAGAGCGGACACACGATCACGCTCACCACCCCCGCGGGCAAGAAGGCGAACGCCGCGAGCATCCTGACCCTGCTCGCGATGGGCGTGAACCACGGCGACGAGGTGACGATCACCGTCGAGGGCGACGATGCCGACGCCGTCGCCGACAGCTTCGCGACGCTTGTCGCGAGCGAGCTCGACGCCGACTAACTCACGCGGGTCGAGTGCCGACGCAGTCGGTGTATCGAGACCCAGGCCCTACAACCGCTTCAGCATCCGCGTGTTGCCCAACGTGTTGGGCTTCACCCGCGCCAGGTCGAGGAACTCCGCCACGCCCTCATCCGGCGAGCGCACCAGCTCGGCGTAGACGTCCGGCGAGACGATCCCCTCCGAGATCGCCTCGAAGCCGTGCCGACCGAAGAACTCAGTCTCGAAGGTCAGACAGAACAGCCTCGACAGGCCGAGCTCCCGCGCATCCGTCTCCAACTGGTCCAGCAGCGCATGGCCGACGCGGCGGTGCCGCCACGCGTCGTCGACGGCGAGCGTGCGCACCTCACCCAGGTCTTCCCACATCACGTGCAAGGCGCCGCAGCCGACCAACCGGCCATTAGCCTCGGCGACCCGGAACTCCTGCACCGCCTCGTAGAACACCACGCGGTCCTTGCCGAGCAGGATGCGCTTCTCGACCAGCGGCGCGATCAGCGCGTCGATCGCGGGCACGTCAGCCGTTCGCGCGCGTCGCACCACCAAGTCGTTCACAACGCCCGACTCTACTGCGCCGCCATCACCTGTGAGCGACCGACGCCGCCGGAAGCTCGAACCAGAGCAGCTCCTCGAAGTCATCGCCGAGGCTCTCGCGGTCGGCCTGCTCCGGTACAGCGGGAAGACCTTCGAACAGTTCCCGCGCCTCGGCGAGGTGCTCGGCGAGCACCGACACCGGCGCACGGTCGACATGGTGTGGGGAACGCAAGACGCCGTCGTCGTCGTAGGAGACCATCGAGAGCCGCAGCGGGGGCTCGACGGCGCCGTCTCGGTGGCGCCACAGCCCGGTCGCCTTATCGAAGCGATAGCGCGGCAGGATCTTGTGCCCGTGATCGGCGACGAGCGTGATCGCCTCCACGATGTAGCGGAACACCTCCTCCTCGAGGAAGTAGTTGAAGTTGATGCGCACCCACCCGGGCTTGATGCCCTCGCAGCCGCGGGCGATCTCGCGCTCGAAGGCGTGGGACTGCTCCAGATCGATACCGAGCAGCCGGTGGCCGTACGGCCCGGCGCACGAACACCCGCCACGGCTCTGGATGCCGAACAGGTCGTTCAGGATTGCCACGACCGCGTTGTGGTGCAGGTAGCGACCGTCGGGTCGCCGCACCACGAACGACACAATGGAAAGCCGCTCCGCGGTGGGCGAGCCGAGCACCTGGATCTGTGGATGCTGCTGCCACACCGCGATGGCGCGCGCCAGGAAGTCGCGCTCGCGCGCCGCAATCACCTCCACTCCGACCTCGCGCTTGAGCCCGAAGACCAGCCCTGCGCGAATGGATTCGAGGATCGCGGGGGTGCCGGCCTCTTCGCGGTGGGTGACGTCATCCAGGTAGCGGTGGCCCTCCGGGTTGACGTACATGACGGTGCCGCCGCCGACGACCGTCGGGACGGTGTTGGTGAGGAGCCGCCGACTCACCACGAGCACGCCGGGGGTGCCGGGGCCGCCGATGAACTTATGCGGCGACAGGAAGATTGCGTCCTTGCGCGCGGCCGGGTCGCCGTCGCGCGGGTTCATCTCGATGTCGACGTAGGGGGCGGCGGCGGCGAAATCCCAGAACGCGAGCGCGCCGTGGGCGTGAAGCAGACGGGTGACGGTGTGGGTCTCGGTAATGACGCCCGTCACGTTGCTCGCCGCGCTAAACGAGCCGATCTTGAGCGGGCGGTCGGCGAACCGCTCGAGTTCGGTGGCGAGGTGGTCGAGATCGACGTGACCGTCCGCATCCTCGTGGATGGTCACGACGTCGGCAATCGACTCCCGCCAGGGCAGCTCATTGGAGTGATGTTCGAAGGGGCCGACGAAGACGACCGGGCGTTCGTGCGCGGGAATCAGGTCGCTCATCCCGTAGCGCGCATCGAGGTCGGCGGGCAGGCGCAGTTCGAGGATGCCGATGAGCTTGTCGATCGCGCCGGTGCATCCGCTGCCCGCGAAGATGACGACCGTGTCGTCGTCGCCGCCGACGGCCGCGTGGATCTCGGCGCGGGCGTCTTCGCGCAGACGCGTCGTCTGCAGGCCCGTGCCGCTCGACTCGGTATGGGTGTTCGCGTAGCGCGGCATCACCTCGTCGCGCATGAAGTCTTCGAGGAAGCCGAGGCTGCGACCGCTTGCCGTGTAGTCGGCGTAGGTCACGCGGCGGGGGCCGAACGGGCCGTGCATGAGCTGGTCGTCGCCGATGACGGACTCGCGGATGCGCGCCAGGATCGGCGGATCCGGGAGCCCCGGATCCGGCTCAGGAATCGCGCACGCATCCACCCCCTCAAGCTACCCCCCTCGATGGTGCGGCGGGGATGCATCCCGAGCGCTGGGGCGTGCCGCGCGCGGCACGCGGTTCGGGCGCGGGGTACGCGGTTCGGGCAGCGCGGGGCGGCGGGTGCGGCGGGGATGCATCCCGAGCGCAACCGAGTGAGGCGCGCGGCACGCGGTTGGGGCGCGGGGCACGCGGTGGCGAGGGGGAGGGCGGGCGCGGCAGCGGCGGATGCCCGACCTGCGTACGCAAAGACGGGAGCGCGTGCCGCCTGCGGCACTCGCTCCCGTCGTGTGTCACGCGTAAGGCCCGCGCCTCGCCGAACGGCGTGACGCGGGCCCCACACAACGACCTAATCGGTGATCGCGGCGACCTTCTCGTCGAGCTCCTCGCGACCCGGCTGACGCGCGGTCACGAAGGTGAACTCGCCCCCGCCGTCCTCGGCGCCGGTGCCCGGCTTGAAGTCGACCGACACGTGGTCGCCCGCCACCAGTCGACCGTGCAGGATCTCCTCGGAGAGACGATCCTCGATCTCCTGCTGCACCGCGCGGCGCAGCGGACGAGCACCCAGGGTCGGGTCCCAACCGATCTCGATGAGACGCTTGCGCGCCGCCTCGGCGACCTCGATCGTCATGTCGCGGTCGAGCAGACGCTCGCTGAGGCGCTTGACGAACAGGCCGACGATCTGCAGCAGTTCGTCCTGCGAGAGCTGCGGGAACACGATCGTCTCGTCGACACGGTTCAAGAACTCGGGCTTGAAGTGCTTCTTGAGCTCCTCGACAACCTTCGCCCGCATGGCGCGGTACGAGTTCTCGACGTTGCCCTCGAGCGTGAAGCCCACGGGGCCGCCGGTGATGTCCTTCGTTCCGAGGTTCGTGGTCATGATGATCACGGTGTTCTTGAAGTCGACGACGCGACCCTGGCCATCCGTCAGGCGTCCCTCTTCCAGAATCTGGAGGAGCGAGTTGAAGATGTCCGGGTGGGCCTTCTCGATCTCGTCGAAGAGCACCACGCTGAACGGCTTCCGGCGCACCTTCTCGGTGAGCTGGCCGCCCTCCTCGAAGCCGACGAACCCGGGAGGGGCACCGAACAGCCGCGAGACGGTGTGCTTCTCGCCGTACTCGCTCATGTCGAGCGAGATCAGCGCGTCTTCGTCGTCGAACAGGAACTCGGCGAGCGCCTTGGCGAGCTCGGTCTTACCGACACCGGTGGGGCCGGCGAAGATAAACGATCCCGACGGACGCTTCGGGTCCTTGAGCCCGGCGCGCGTACGGCGGATGGTCTTGGCGAGCACCGAGATGGCCTCCTCCTGACCGATGACCCGCTCGTGCAGGGCCTTCTCCATGAAGATCAGGCGCGAGCTCTCCTCTTCGGTGAGCTTGAAGACGGGGATGCCGGTCGCATTGGCCAGCACCTCGGCGATGACGCCCTCATCCACGGTTCCGGATGCGGCAACGTCACCCGCGCGCCACTGCTTCTCGAGGCGCAGCCGCTCGCCGAGGAGCTTCTTCTCCTCATCACGCTTGCTGGCAGCGGCCTCGAAGTCCTGGTCTTCGATCGCGGTTTCCTTTTCGCGGCGCACCAGGGCGATCTTCTCGTCGAATTCGCGCAGCTCCGGCGGGGCCGACAGGATCGACAGCCGCAGGCGCGCGCCCGCCTCGTCGATCAGGTCGATCGCCTTGTCGGGCAGGAAGCGATCCGACACGTAGCGGTCGGCGAGGTTCGCGGCGGCGACGATCGCGCCGTCGGTGATCGACACCTTGTGGAAGGCCTCGTACTTGTCGCGCAGCCCCTTCAGGATGTTGATGGTGTGCGGCAGGTTGGGCTCGTGCACCTGCACCGGCTGGAAGCGGCGCTCGAGGGCCGCATCCTTCTCGAAGTGCTTGCGGTACTCATCCAGCGTGGTCGCGCCGATGGTCTGCAGCTCGCCGCGGGCGAGCAGCGGCTTCAGGATCGAGGCGGCGTCTATTGCGCCTTCGGCGGCACCCGCTCCCACAAGGGTGTGGATCTCGTCGATGAAGGTGATGATGTCGCCGCGGGTGCGGATCTCCTTCGTCACCTTCTTGAGGCGCTCCTCGAAGTCTCCGCGGTAGCGGCTGCCGGCGATCAGCGAGCCGAGGTCGAGCGTGTAGAGCTGCTTGTCCTTGAGCGTCTCGGGCACGTCGCCGCGCACGATCGCCTGGGCGAGGCCTTCGACGACGGCGGTCTTGCCGACGCCGGGCTCACCGATCAGCACGGGGTTGTTCTTGCTGCGACGGGAGAGGATCTGCATGACCCGCTCCATCTCCTTCTCGCGCCCGATGACCGGGTCGAGCTTGCCGTCGCGCGCGGCCTGCGTGAGGTTGCGGCCGAACTGGTCGAGGATCTGGCTGCCCTTGTCGGGCGCCTGGTCGTTGCCGCCGACGGCGACCTGCTCCTTGCCCTGGTAGCCGGAGAGGAGCTGGATGACCTGCTGGCGCACCCGGTTCAGGTCGGCACCCAGCTTGACGAGCACCTGCGCGGCAACGCCTTCGCCTTCGCGGATCAGGCCGAGCAGGATGTGCTCGGTGCCGATGTAGGAGTGGCCGAGCTGCAGCGCCTCGCGCAGGCTCAGCTCGAGCACCTTCTTGGCGCGCGGGGTGAAGGGGATGTGGCCGGTCGGCTGCTGCTGCCCCTGGCCGATGATGTCCTGCACCTGCTCGCGCACGGCGTCGAGCGAGATCCCCAGCTCTTCGAGGGCCTTGGCAGCGACGCCTTCGCCTTCGTGAATGAGCCCGAGCAGGATGTGCTCGGTGCCGATGTAGTTGTGGTTGAGCATCTTCGCCTCTTCTTGGGCGAGGACGACGACCCGGCGGGCCCGGTCGGTAAAGCGCTCGAACATCTCGATCTCCATCTGGCACGGGGTGCGAGGGCCGCGCCGATACATCGAGAGTAACGACGGGGATTGGCGAATTGTCCCGTGTTCGCCGTGGGCGTGAGGCTGCCGGGGCGGGCGGACTAGCCTCCGATGCATGAGCAATCTGGAGGCCGACCCGGCCGAGCTCGTGTGCGGCCGCGATCCGGCGGTCGCCATCGAGGTGCTCGAACCGCGCGAGGTGCCGCTCGGCGGACCGCGCGCGATCACGGTGCGGCGCACTCTGCCGCAGAAGCACCGTTCGCTCATCGGGGCGTGGTGCTTCGCGGATCACTACGGACCGCATCCGCTGGATCACGCCGCCGTCATGGACGTGCCGCCGCACCCGCACACGGGTCTGCAGACGGTGAGCTGGCTGTTCGAGGGCGAGATCGAGCACCGGGACTCGGTCGGCAGTCTCGCGACGATCGTGCCCGGCCAGGTGAACCTGATGACGGCGGGGGCGGGCATCCAGCACTCCGAGGTGTCGACGGCGCGGGCGACCGGCCTGCACGGGGTGCAGCTGTGGGTGGCGCTGCCCGATGCCGATCGCCATCACGCGCCGTTCTTCGAGCACGACTCGCCCGCGCCGGTCTCGGTCGGTGCGGCGACGCTCCGCGTCTTCGTCGGCACGCTCGCCGGCTCCCGCTCGGCCGTCACCACCTTCTCGCCGCTGCTCGGCGCGCAGCTGGATCTTCCCGCCGGCGCCAGCGTCACGCTCGACGTCGACCCCGCCTTCGAGCACGGTCTGCTGGTGGATGCCGGCACGGCCTCGCTCGACGGCGTCGCGATCGCGCGCCATCACCTCGGCTACGCGCCACCCGGCGCCGCCGCCCTTCAGGTCGCGGCGGGCACGGAGCCGCTGCGCGCGATCCTGCTCGGCGGCGCACCGCTGAACGAGCCGATCCTGATGTGGTGGAACTTCGTTGGACGCACCCACGACGAGGTGGTCGCCTTTCGCGAGCAGTGGCAGCGCGAGGTGATCGACGGCACGGATCCGGACGGCCTCTTCGGCCGCGTCGACGGCTACCCGGGCCCGGCGCTGCCGGCTCCCGAGCTGCCGAACGTGCGGCTGAGGCCGCGCGACCTGCCGACGTCTGGGACCGCGAGGCCCTGATGTTCTGGCAGCAGGTTCTGCAGGCGATCGGCGCCGTCGCCGCCAGCCTGGTGCTGGCATTCCTGGTGGCGAGCGCGATCGTGGTGCTCGGGTTCCGAGCCCGGTCCCCTCGCATTCGGCGCTCGATCGCGCGTCTGAACCGCTCGGTGAGCAACCCGCGGCAGTTGGAGACGGCGGGTCAGCCGGGTGCGCCGTTCTCGGTGGTCCGCCACCGCGGACGCGTCAGCGGGCGCGAGTTCACGACGCCCGTCGGGGCGCTGCGCGAGGGCGGCACGGTCGTGGTGCCGCTGCCGTACGGCACCGGCGCCGACTGGGTGCAGAACGTCCTCAGCGCGGGCGAGGCTCAGCTGGAGTGCGAGGGGTCGACCCTGCGGCTGGTGAGGCCGCGCATCGTGCCCGTCGAGTCGATTCGGGCGTCGCTGCCGCGCGGCGACCGGTTCGCGACCCGGCTGTTCCGCGTGACGGATGCGCTCGAGGCCGACGTCGACGACTAGGGCGCGCGCTCAGAGTTTCGCGGCGCGCTCCGCCTCGAACTTGGCGCGCTCTTCGGCCTCGATCTTGGCGGCGAAGGCGCGCTCGCTGCGGTCGGCGCGGAAGATGGCGCGAAAGACGAACCAGAACACGAGCCCGAACAGCAGCGTCGGGATCACACTGTAGATTGCGTTGGCCCAGTACTCGGTCGGCATGGCTACAGCCTACGCGCCGAAACCGAGAGCCGAGGCGACGGCGATGACGACCAGGATCACCACGAGACCCGCGTACATCACGAACCGGGAGGTGCGTCGGTCCACGTCAGCCCTTGGCGATGATGCCGACGACGCCGGTGATGATCAGGTACAGGCCGATGCCTGCGACGATTACCCAGATCGCGATGCGGCCGGACGTGATCTTCGGCTTCTCGCCGCCGGGCTGCGGGGGCAGGTTGCTCATGGAGGAACCCTACCGAAGTCGGAGGGTCCGGGTCGCGCTGCCCGCGCGACCCGGACCTCGGGATCAGGCTCGTTGCGCCACGCGGATCCGCCAGTAGCCGACAACGCCGGCGAGAAGCAGCGCGAGCAGGATCAGCCACCACCAGTCGAAGCCCATCGGCGCCGCGGACGTGGCGAGTTCGGCGGTGTCATCGCCGGAGCCGGCGCCCGCGGTGTCGTCCGCCTCGGACGCGGCGCCGTCATCGAGCGCCAGCGTCGTCAGCGCGACCTCGGGACCGTCCGTATGCGGCGCCCCGCCGGCGCCGGTCGGTGCCGGCGCATCGCCGTCGCCGCCGGAGGTGGTCGGCGCGAGCGTCGGCCCTCCGGCGCTGCCCGCCACCGGCTCAGCCGCGGTCGCGATGATGAAGGTCGACGCGGTCGTCTGGACGTTGCCCGCGAGGTCACGCGCGGCGGCGCGGATCGTGTAGGTGCCATCCGCGAGTCCCGCCGGAATCGTCCACGACGCCGAGTCGCTCGTCGTTCCGAGCGAGGTCAGGCCCGAGGTGGAGCCGATCGGTCCCAGGAAGACCGAGCCGCTCTCGTCGTACAGATTCGCCACGAGCCGGGCGAGCCCGATCTCGTCGGCGCCCGAGATCTCGACGATCACTTCTCCGTTGAACTCGGCACCGTCGAGCGGCGCGTCGATCGCGATCGTCGGACGCGTCAGGTCGACCACGAACGTGCTGCTGGTCGTCTTGACGTTGCCGGCGACATCATGGGCACTCGCGCGCAGCGTGTAGACGCCCTCGGCGAGGCCCGCGACCGGGAGATCCCAGGTGCGCGTCTCGCTCGTGGTCCCGAGCGCCGATGCGCCGCCCGTCGTCCCGACATTCGTGATGAACGTCGAGTTGGTCGCGTCGTACAGGTTGACGTCGAGCCGCTTGAGGGCGACCTCGTCCGTCCCTGTCAGCGTGACCGGGATGGTGGCCGAACCGCGGAACGGCTCGTCCAGCTCGGGCGAATCGATCGTGATGGCCGGACGCGTGCCGTCGACCACGAACTGGATCACGTGAACGCCGCGGAGGCCGGCGGTGTCGGTCACATTGGCGCGGATCGTGTAGGTGCCCTCGGCGAGGCCGGCCGGAATCGTCCAGGTACGCGTCTCGGCGTTGGTGCCGAGCGCGCTGAGGCCCGACGTCGAGCCGATCGCCTGGATGAACGCCGTGCTGTCCTCGTCGAACAGGTTCACGCCGATCCGGTTGAGCGCTCCCGCATCGGCAGCGGTCACCGTCACGTCGATCGACTCGCGCGGTGAGAAGATCGCCCCGTCGAGCGGTTCGTCGATCTGGATCGTCGGCGCCGTCGCATCACGCGTGTAGTGCACGACCGGCGCGCTCCACGGACCGTTGACGCTGGAGGGGTCGCTGGCGCGGTACGGGATGTTGTACACCGCGCGCACCCGGATCGAGAGCGGTCCCTCATAGCCGGTGCTGAAGCTCTGCGTGTGCGACACCGTCGCGCCCGCCGTCCAGGCGGTGCCGGGAACGTCGACGTACTCGTACTCGAGCGTTCCGTCGCCGTCGCCATCGACGCCGTACTCGACCTCGTAGTGATCGACTCCGCCGATGCCGAACACGGCCGTCCAGGTCGCGGTCAGGCTCGTCTCCGAGAACGTGTAGCCCGTCGTCGGCGTGATGATCTCCGGAATGCCGATGATCTGAGCGCCGGTGCCCGAGCTCCATGCCGACGCGTTGCCCAGGTCGTCAATGGCGCGAACCTGCCAGCGCAGCGGACCGGTCGGGATGTCGTAGGCGAGCGTCGTGCCCGTCAGGTCGCTTCCGATCGTCACGCCGTCGTTCAGGCGGCCGTCGGTGGTGTTCGGTCCACGGCCGAGCACGACCTCGTAGCGCACGCCGTTCGGGTCGGTCACCGGGTACCAGCGGAACTCGGACGCCTCGAGGGTGTAGCCCGTCGGGAAGGCGACGGTCGGGGTCGCCGGCGCGGTGTTGTCGATCTCGAACGACTTGAGGTGGTTTCCGCCTCCATTGGTGTTGCCGACGGCGTCGCTGGCGAGCGCGGTCAGGCAGACCTCGCCGTCGGCGACGGCGGTCGTGTCGATGTCGACGCTCCAGTGCCCGCTGGCATCGACATTGACGTCGTAGGAGTCGACGAACGCGCCGCAGTTGCCGGTCGCGGGGTTGATCGCCCGGACCTTCAGGGAGAACTGGTCGCCGGCGAGTCCCGACCCGGAGTCGTGGGCCGTGCCGGTGGCGGTGATGGTGCCCGACACGAGGTCGCCGGCCGCGGGTGCCGCGAACGTGACGCTGGGGCGCGAGGCGTCGGCGGTGACCTTCGCGGTCGCCGTGGATCCGGCGTCCTTCTGGTTGAACGCGTCACGCGCCTCGAACTTGAAGACGTGGACGCTGCCGTCCGCCCAACCGGTCGTGTCGACCGTCGTCGCGTAGTTGGTCAACGAGCTCGAGGAGCCGTAGTCCAGGCCGACGCCGTCAAGCTGCGAGTAGTAGATCGACGGATTCGCGTCCGAGATGGTCGCGGTGAAGTCGAGCACCGTGCCCGGCTTCACGAAGCTTCCGTCGGCCGGCGCGGTGATGACGACGTCCGGGGCGTCGGCGTCGACCGTGAAGGTGACCTTCGCGATCGAGCCGGAGTCCTTGTTGCCCGCGGCGTCGCGCGCCTCGATCTGCGCGATGTAGGTGCCGCTCGCGAACCCGGTCGTGTCGATCGACCGCGAGACCGAGGTCAGGCCGGTCTCGTCGGTGTCGGAGCCGACGCCCTGGACCGCGACATACGTGCGGAACGGATGCGCATCGCTGATCGACCCGACGAGCGGGATGATCGTGCCGGGGGCGACGACGAGTCCGGGGGCCGGTGCGGTGATCACGACGTCCGGGGCGACGGTGTCCACCGTGACGGAGGTCCGCAGCGTGCCGATGTTGCCGGCTGTGTCGCGGGCGCCGCTGCGCAGCTCGTAGTCGCCGTCGGGGAGCGCCGGGAGCGTCCAGCTCGACGACGCGGACGCGCCGGTGACCGCCGAGGTGCCGACGGAGCGGAGGAACCCTGCTCCGGTGTGCACGTTGACGGTCAGCTGTGCGAGCTCGACGTCATCGGTGCCGGAGACGGTGACGGTGTCGCCGGGGAAGACGAAGGTCGACGTCGGGGCGTCGAGCGTGACGGTCGGCCGCGTCGAATCGGCGGCGAGGGCGGGGGAGGCGAAGACAAGGGAGCCTACGGCGCTCACTGCGAGAGCAGTGAGCAGGGCAAGGCTCCGCCGGGGGACGGAGAACACGGGTTGATCCTTCGGGGGCTGAGAGAGGCCACGGAGTCGGGTAACTCGTTCGGGTCGTGACCACGGAGCTCGGGGGCGAGGTTCCGCTACGTGCGACGGTACCGAGCACCACCGACATTAATCAAGTGTTGCTCAGGAATTGCGCCGGGCGGGGCCTACTTGACGAGCGGGAACAGGATCGTCTCGCGGATGCCGAGGCCCGTGATCGCCATCAGCAGGCGGTCGATGCCCATGCCCATGCCCATGGTCGGCGGCATGCCGTGCTCGAGGGCGCGCAGGAACTCCTCGTCGAGGCGCATCGCCTCGACGTCGCCACGCGCCGCCTGGGTGGCCTGCTCGACGAAGCGCTCACGCTGGATGACGGGGTCGACGAGCTCGGAGTAGCCGGTGGCCAGCTCGAAGCCGCGCACATACAGGTCCCATTTCTCCACGACGCCGGGGGTGTCGCGGTGCGCGCGCACGAGCGGAGAGGTGTCGACGGGGAAGTCCATGACGAAGGTGGGGCGCTCGAGCGAGCCCTTCACGAAGTGCTCCCACAGCTCTTCCACGTACTTGCCGTGAGTGGGGAGCTTCACCTCCACGTCGACCTTCTCGGCGAGCGCCGCGAGCTCGCCGAGGGAAGTCTCGGGGGTGATCTCGACGCCGGCCGCCTCGGAGAGCGAGGCGTACATCGGCATCCGCTCCCACTCGCCGCCGAGGTCGAACTCGGTGCCATCGGCCCAGGTCACCGTCGTGGAGCCGGCGACGGCGATGGCCGCGTTCTGGATGAGCTCCTGGGTGAGGTCGGCCATCCGCTGGTAGTCGCCGTACGCCTGGTAGGCCTCGAGCATCGCGAACTCGGGGCTGTGCGTGGAATCGGCGCCCTCGTTGCGGAAGTTGCGGTTGATCTCGAACACGCGCTCGAGCCCGCCGACGACGGCGCGCTTCAGAAACAGCTCGGGCGCGATGCGCAGGAACAGCTCGGTGTCGAAGGCGTTCGAGTGCGTGACGAACGGGCGGGCCGCGGCGCCGCCGTGGATCGTCTGCAGCATCGGGGTCTCGACCTCGAGGAAGCCGTGGCTCGCGAACGTCTGGCGCAGGCTCTGGACCGTCGTGGCGCGGGCGATGACCGTGGTGCGCGCCTGCTCGCGCGCGATGAGGTCGAGGTAGCGCTGACGAACCCGCGTCTCCTCGTTCAGCTCGGAGTGCAGGTTGGGCAGCGGCAGGATCGCCTTCGCGGCCATCTTCCACTCGCTCGCCATGATGCTGAGCTCACCGCGGCGGCTCGAGATCACCTCGCCCGCGACGAAGACGTGGTCGCCCAGGTCGACGAGCTCCTTCCAGCGGTCAAGCGCCTCCTGGCCGACCTCGGCGAGCGACACCATGGCCTGGATGCGACTGCCGTCGCCCGCCTGGAGCGCGGCGAAGCACAGCTTGCCGGTGTTGCGCAGGTGCACGATGCGGCCGGCGACGCCGACCGTCACTCCGGTCGAGGTGTCGGCTTCGAGTTCGGGGAACTGCGCGCGCACCTCGCCGATGGTGTGGGTGATCGGCAGCACGACCGGGTAGGCCTCGCCGCCCTCGGCGAGCATCCGCTCGCGCTTGGCCAACCGGACCGCCTTCTGCTCGGCAACCTCTTCTCCGTTTTCAGGAGTTTGTGTGACGGGTGTGGCGGATGTCGCGTCCGGAGCCCCTGGGGTCACATCGGTCACAGAAACTCCTGAAAAAGGTTGAAGCGGTCAGTTGAGGTAGATGGCGTCGTTGTCGATCAGCCGGGTCGACCCGACCTGCGCGGCGATCAGCACGCGCGCCGGCCCGTGGAAGTCATCATCAACGGGCAGGAAGGTCGCCGGATCGACGACCTTCAGATAGTCCAGCTTAACGAGGTCCTCATCCATGAGCACCGACTGGGATGCCGCGAGCACCGCATCGATCCCCCGGTCGCCGGCCGAGGAGGCCGCTTCGAGCGCGCGCGACAGGGCCTTGGCCGCGTGGCGCTCTTCGCCGTTGAGGAAGCGATTGCGACTGGAGAGCGCGAGGCCGTCCTCGGCGCGCACCGTCTCGACGGGCACGATCCGGGTGTCGATGTTGAGGTCGGCGACCATCTGTTGCACGAGGAAGAGCTGCTGCGCATCCTTCTGACCGAAGACCGCGACGGCGGGGCGGACGATGCCGAGGAGCTTGGCGACGACGGTGAGCACACCGTCGAAATGGCCGGGGCGGGCGCGGCCCTCGAACATGCCAGCGACGCGGCCGCCGGTGATCCGGGTCGAGGTCTCTCCCCGCGGGTACATCTCCTCGGCGCTCGGGGCGAAGACGTAGGCGACGCCGAGGGGGGCGAGCGCGTCAAGGTCGTTCTCGAGGTCGCGCGGGTAACGGGCGAGATCCTCGCCCTGCCCGAACTGCAGCGGGTTGACGAAGATCGACACCACGACCGTCTCGGCCTGACGCGCCGCCTCGGCCACGAGTTCGAGGTGCCCTTCGTGCAGCGCGCCCATCGTCGGCACGAGCGCGACCTCGCGTCCGACGAGCGCCTCGCGGAGCGCGGCGATCGTCTCGATCACGACGGGCCTCGTCACGGTGAACCTCCCTGAGCCGGGGGCGGCCCGACGTGCATCCCCGATGCTACCGGGGCTCGTCGTCTCCCGATGCCGCCTGCAGCGCGTTCTCGACGCTCGAGCGCACGACCGAGCCGAGCACGCGTCCCGGGTTGTCGATGCCGATGTCGCGCAGGATGCCGGTGGCCTGCCCGACGATCGCGGTCGAGAACTCGGTCGCCGTCGCGATCGCCTCGGCGTAGGCGGGGCGATCTTTCTCGGCAACAACGACGGGCTCGGCCCCCATCTCGACGACGAGCGCCTGAGCGATCGGAAGCACGGGCGCGGGGGCGGTGACGGCACACCAAGACTCGCGCAGCCGGATGAGGTCGAGACTCGTGCCGGTGAAGGCCATCGCCGGGTGGATCGCGAGCGGGATGGCTCCGGCCTGGAGCGCCGGAGCCAGCACCCCGATGCCGAGACCGGGAGCCGTGTGCACGACGAGCTGTCCGGGCTGCCAGGCGCCGACGGCGGCGAGGCCGCTGACCAATTCGGCCAGCTCCGACTCGGGGACGGCGAGTAGCACCAGTTCGCTGCGCTCGACGATTTCGGGCACGGTGAGCACGGGCACCCCGGGCAGCATCGCTTCGGCGCGGTCGCGGCTGGCATCCGAGACGGCGCTCACGCCGACGAGCGCGTGCCCCGCCCCGCCGAGCGCGACCCCGAGCACGGGCCCGACGCGCCCGGCACCGACGATGCCGACGCCGAGCCGACCGTCGCGCGCGGCCGCGGTCACGCGCCTTCCCGGTCGGCGCGCCAGTGGTGGCTGCGGTCGCGTTCGGCGGCCGCGATGCCGAGCGCCGCGACATCGCGGAAGAAGCGTGCGGCGTCGTCCTCGTCGAGCGCGCCGAGCCGCGCCGAGATCGGACCGGCGACGGTGTGCGGCTGCACGACCGCGAGTCGCATCCGGCGCTCGATCGGTCCCTGGGTGAGCGCGACGCTCTGCATGCGCGCGGCGGGCACGATGACGAGTTCGCGCCAGATCGCGCCACGCCGCAGCAGCACCGAGTCGGGCAGCAGCGCGAACCCGTTGCGTCGCCACGAGAACCAGCGCCACACGGCCGCGCGACGAGGCGAGGTGGTGTAACCGTCTTCGGGAGTTCCGCGATCCAGACCCGCCGAGACGCGCGCCGCGACCTCGGGAGCCTCCAGGCTCGGGAGCACCAGTTCGAGCACGCGGAACGCGTCGGCGCGCGACCCGACCGGCAGGATGGTCGTGTTCTGCCGCCCGCCCGCGCCCTGCGCCGACGACGTGCCCGCGCGATTCACCTTGACCTCCCACCAGTCGAAAGGCCGCCACAGCAGTGGCTGCGAGATCGAGATCGAGTGGATGCGCCCCGGCGGCAGCGTCTCATTCGTGGTGGACAGCAGCCCGTAGCCGATGCGCACCCCATCGGGGGTGGCGGCGACCGTGAAACGCAGTGACTTGACCAAGCGACTGATCGAATACGACCCGACGGCGATCAGACCCGGGATGAAACCGAACAGCACCGGCCCGAGCGCCGGCAGCGCCCAGATGTCGCCCCCGATCGTCACCGCGAGCACGACACCAAGGGTGGCGAGAATGGCGAGCAGGATCACCAGCACGAGACCGCCGCTGAGCGCCGCCGAGCCGAGGACTCGACCGATCGGCATCGCGACGATCGACTCGCGCGCGGCGAGCTTCGGGTCGAGCTCGGGCGCGGTGAACTCGGCCAGGCGCCGATCGAGCAGACTCGCGTTCGCGGTCGCCCCCGCCGCCTCGGCAGGGAGTGACTCCCCCTCGACGGGCGTGCCCCGCGCTCCCGAGGCGAGGCGCAGGATCTCGGCGCGCAGCGCATCCGCCGTCGCGCTGGCGAGGTAGTGCAACTGCACGTTGGCATCTTGCCCCGCGACGTTCACCTCGAGCTTTGCGGCGCCGAACAGGCGCGCGATCAGCGGCCGCGTGATGTTGATGCCCTGGATGCGGTCGAGGCGCCCCTTGCGATTGGTGCGGAAGATCACCCCGCTGCGCACCTCGACGACCTCGTCGGTGATGCGGAAGGTGTGCATACGCCAGGAGAGATAGAACCCGGCGATCAGCACCAGCAGGAGCGCGGCGACCACGAGAAGGGCGACGACGATGTAGCCGTTGTCGACGATGTAGCCGAGAGGATCCCCGTTGTCGGCACTCGGAATCCCCGGAACCACCCACTCGAAGAACTGGTCGCGCAGGTTGGCGATCACAAACGCCAAGATGGCGATGAGTGCGACCCCGCCGCGCAGCAACGGTGTCGCCGGATGCAACCGGTGCCAGGCGCCGTCGAGCAGGTCTTCCCGCGCCCGACGTGCCGGTTCGGTCCCGCTCACAGCCCGGCGCGCCGCGACTCGGCGACCGCGACCAGGTGATCGCGCAGCGCCTCGGCATCCGGTTCGGGGAGTCCGGGGATCGTGATGTTGGTGGCCGCCGCCGCCGTCACCAGCTTCAGCTCGGCAAGGCCCAGCCCGCGATCCAACGGGCCGCGATTGATGTCGACCAGCTGCATCCGCCCGTAGGGCACCGCGATGAAGCGCTGGAACATGATGCCGCGCCGAAAGAGCAGGTCATCGTCGCGCAGCTGATAGCCGATCGACCGCACGCGGCGCGGGGTGAACGCGATCACGAGCAGCGAGATCACCCCCACGGTGATCGGAAGCGCGAGCAGCCACGGCAGCTGGGAGATGAACCAGGGGATCCCCGTGGCGACGGTGGCCACCGCGCCGACGATGAGCGCGCCGACGAGGTCGACGACGACGAACTTGGGCGAGACGCGCTGCCACTCGCCCTCGACCGGTTCGAGCCTGCTCGGGGAGTCGTTCTGCGTTGTGTCAGTCACGTGCCCACGCTATCGCGCGGGCGCGGGCCCGTCACGGTCGTCGTCGCTGTCCGGCGGCACCGTGCAGAGGTGCTCGGCGACGAGCCCGGCAGCGAGAAGCAGGGCGCTCGCGGCGAGCATCGCGGCCACGCGCAGCACGCTGTCGAGCTCCGCCGCCACCGACCGCGTGAGGACCTCGATCAGAAACCCGGCGCTCACCCCGAGCAGCCCGGCGCCCAGGTACGCGCTCGCCTTGGCGAAGACGACCACTCGGGTGGCGCGGAACGGGTCGACCGGGCGGCGCACCTCGGCGTGCGTCGACTGCCAGATCGGCACCGCCAGGAGCACCACGAGCACCGCGATGATCACCAGCGAGAACGACAGCGTGTACTCGGGACGGATCTTGACCATGCTCGCCGCGGCGAGCGCACGCTGCACGAGATACCCCCCGGCACCCGCGACGAGCGCGAGCACGAGCAGGGTGACCGGAGCGGTGCGCTTCACGAGCGAGCCTCCTCATCGTCGTGCGCGCCGGACTCTGCGGCGGCCTCGAGGGCCGCGACCAACTGACGCACCGTGCCGTGGCCGGGGAGCACCGCATCCGGGGCGATCTCCAGCCACGGTCGCAGCACGAAGTCGCGCTCGTGCGCGCGCGGATGCGGCAGCGTGACCCGCTCGGTGTGCAGCGTGCGCTCCCCCATCGCCACGATGTCGAGGTCGAGGGTGCGGTCACCCCAGCGCTCGTCGCGGACGCGCCCGTGCGCGCGCTCCACCGCGTTGAGCCGGTCGAGCAGGGACTCGGGGTCGAGGGTCGTCGAGACGAGCGCGACCGCGTTCAGGTACGCGGGCGCCTCCGGGTCGACGCCCCACGGCCGCAGGGCGGGAGTCTCGTGGAAGCTCGAGATCGCCTCCAGGTCGATGCCGGGCGTCTCGGCGATGTCGCGCAGTGCCGCGGTGAAGATCGCCTGCCGATCGCCCAGGTTGCTGCCGAGCGCGATGACGGCGTGGCCGGCCCCGGTCATCCGCGGTCCCGTTCGATCGTGACGCTCACGTCGGCGAACGGCACCGTGATCGGCGCTTCCGGTTTGTGCACGGTGACCTCGACCCGGCGGACGCGTTCGAATTCCAGCGCCGTGTCGGCGACCCGCTCGGCAACCGTCTCGATCAGGTCGACCGGGTCGCGCTCGACCGCGGCGACGACGGCCTCGGCGAGTTCGCCGTAGTGCACGGTCTGCGCGAGCGCGTCGTGGGCCGCCGCGGCGCCGAGCGGCAGCCACACCGTCACATCGATCACGAACTCCTGGCCCTGCTCGCGCTCGTGCGCGAAGACGCCGTGGTGCGCCCGGGCCCGCAGGCCCTCCAGGCGGATGCGGTCGCCGCTCACTCCGCAGCCTCCGACTCCGCGGGCGCGCCCGACTCCAACTCGTCCTGGGTCGTCGCGTCGCGCGCGTCATCGCCGGCCTGCTCGCCCCCGCGTCCGCCGCGCAGCGCGTGCGTCGGGGGCGCCCCGTTCCACGAGTCGACGACGTCGAGCGCGAGCCGTGTCGCGGCAACGTCATGCACCCGCACCGCCCAGGCCCCGGCCTGCGCGGCGAGCGCACTCACGAGCGCGGTGGGCACGTCGCGCAGCTCGACCGCGGCGCCCTCCGGGAAAAACTCGCCCAGGAACCGCTTGCGCGATGCCCCGACCAGGATGCGGTGGCCGAGCGTGCCGAACTCCGGGAGGGCGCGCAGCAGCGCCCAGTTCTCGACGCCGTTCTTCGAGAATCCGAGGCCGGGATCGATGACGACCCGCGCGGGGTCGACGCCGGCGACGATGAGCGCGGCGATGCGATCCTTCAACTCGGTGCGCACCTCGGTGACGACGTCGCGGTACTCACCGGGGTTGGCGGCGGGGCCGCGCGAGTGCATCGCCACGTAGACGACGCCGGTCTCGGCGATCGTGCGCGGCATGTCGGGGTCGGCGAGACCACCCGAGACGTCGTTGACCATGACGGCGCCGGTCGCGACCGCCTCGCGCGCGGTGCTCGCGCGGCGCGTGTCAACGCTCACCGGGACGCCGCGCGCGACGAGCGCCTCGATCACGGGCAGCACCCGGCGCTGCTCCTCGTCGGCACCGACGGGTTCGCTCCCGGGGCGGGTCGATTCCCCGCCGACGTCGATGACGGCCGCGCCGGCGTCGCGCAGGGCGAGCGCGTGATCGAGCGCGGCCTCCGCGTCGAGGTACTTGCCGCCGTCGCTGAACGAGTCCGGCGTGACGTTGAGTATCCCCATGATGACGGTCATTCGGTTCCCCCTCCGATGACGGCGAGAACGCCCGCCTGCGATGCCGGTTCGGCGAGTTCGCCGCGTGCGGCGACGGTGACGGTGCTCGACCCCGACTGGCGCGGCCCGCGCGCCGCCACGCACTCGTGCCGTGCGTCGAGCACGACGAGCACGCCGCGCGGTGCGAGCGCCGCGTCGATGGCGTCGGCCAGCTCGTCGCCGAGTCGCTCCTGCAGTTGCGGACGGGCCGCCAGCACCTCAAGCGATTGCACCAGCCGCCCCAAGCCCACCGCCCGGTCGACCGGAAGGTAGGCGAGGTGCGCGACGCCCGAGAACGGCAAGAGGTGGTGCTCGCAGATCGAGCGGAACGCGATGTCGCGCAACAACACGAGCTCCCCCGTCTGTTGCGCCTCGAGCGCGACCGTGTCGCGCAGCGGCGCGATCGGGTCGCCGCCGACGCCGGCGAAGATTTCCGCGTAGGACTGCGCGACGTAACGCGGCGTCCCGGCAAGGCCCGGCCGCGCCGGGTCTTCACCGATCGCCGAAAGCAGTTCGGTCACCGCCGCCTCGATGCGCGGACCATCAATCGGCATCGGGGCGAGCCTCACGCAGTCGCGATGCCGGGGTTCTTGCGCGGCCTCGGCGCGCGGCGCTTCGGCGCGCTCTCCACGGCGCCGTCGGCGGCCTCCGCGTCGATCGCAGCCTTGCCCGGAACCTGGATCGGCGGCAGGTCGCTCAACGGGCGATCGGTGCTCGACAGCCAGAGCGGACGCTCGTCGAGGCGCTTCACGTCGGCGAAGATCTCGGCCAGCTGGTTGTGGTCGAGGGTCTCCTTCTCGAGCAGCTCCTTGGCGAGGTTGTCGAGAATGTCGCGGTTGTCGTTGAGCACCTTCCACGCCTCGTCGTGCGCCTCGTCGATGAGCTTGCGCACCTCGAGGTCGACCTTCTCGGCGATCTCTTCCGAGTAGTCGCGCTGGTGGCCCATGTCGCGCCCGAGGAAGACCTCGCCGCTGCTTGCGCCGAGCTTGACGGCACCGATGTCGGCGCTCATGCCGTACTCGGTCACCATCTTGCGCGCGATGCCGGTCGCCTTCTCGATGTCGTTGGATGCCCCGGTCGTCGGGTCGTGAAACACGATCTCCTCGGCGACGCGCCCGCCCATCGCGTAGGTGAGCTGATCGAGCAGTTCGTTGCGCGTGACCGAGTACTTGTCTTCCAGCGGCAGCACCATCGTGTAGCCGAGGGCACGCCCGCGGGGAAGGATCGTGACCTTCGTCACCGGGTCGGTGTGGCGCATCGCGGCGGCGGCGAGGGCATGGCCGCCCTCGTGATACGCCGTGATGAGCTTCTCCTTGTCCTTCATCACGCGGGTGCGGCGCTGCGGGCCGGCCATGACGCGGTCGACCGCCTCATCCAGGGCGCGGTTGTCGATCAGCTGCGCGTTGCTGCGCGCGGTCAACAGCGCCGCTTCGTTGAGCACGTTCGCGAGGTCGGCACCGGTGAATCCGGGCGTCTTACGCGCGAGCACCTCGAGGTCGACGCCCTGGGCCATCGGCTTGCCGGCGGCGTGGACGGTCAGGATCTTCTCGCGGCCCTTCAAGTCGGGCGCGTCGACGCCGATCTGACGGTCGAAGCGGCCCGGGCGCAAGAGCGCCGGGTCAAGGATGTCGGGACGGTTGGTGGCCGCGATCAGGATCACGTTGGTCTTCGGGTCGAAGCCGTCCATCTCGACGAGCAACTGGTTGAGCGTCTGCTCGCGCTCGTCGTGCCCGCCGCCCATGCCGGCGCCGCGGTGACGGCCAACGGCGTCGATCTCGTCGACGAAGATGATCGCCGGGCTGTTCTGCTTGGCCTGTTCGAAGAGGTCGCGCACGCGGCTCGCGCCGACACCGACGAACATCTCGACGAAGTCGGATCCCGAGATCGAGTAGAACGGCACGCCCGCCTCCCCGGCGACGGCGCGGGCGAGCAGGGTCTTGCCGGTTCCGGGAGGGCCGTACAGCAGCACACCCTTCGGGATGCGTGCGCCGACCGCCTGGAACTTCGACGGGTCCTGCAGGAACTCCTTGATCTCGTGGAGCTCCTCCACGGCCTCCTCGGCCCCGGCGACGTCGGCGAAGGTGACCTGCGGGGTCTCCTTGGAGACGAGCTTGGCCTTCGACTTGCCGAACTGCATGACGCGGTTGCCGCCGCCCTGCATGCCCGACCACAGGAACCAGAAGAGCAGACCGATCAACAGGAACGGCAGGATGAAGCCGAGGGCACTCAGGAAGACGTTGGTCTGCGGAACCTCGTCGGTGTACTCCGCGCCGCTCAGGTCGTTGACGGCCGAGACGACCTCATCGGCCCGCGCCTCCACGAAGTAGAACTGCACGAGCGTGCCCGTGCCGTCGAAATCGGTGCTCAGGGTCAGGTCGACGCGCTGTTCACCGTCGACGATCTTGACCTCATCCACGGTGGACCCGGTGAGCAGCTTCATGCCCTCCTGGGTCGTGATCTGCTGGAATCCGGTGTTTCCGAGCAGGGAGAAGGCCAGAGCGATCGCACCGATCCCCAACAGGATGTAGATGATCGGCCCGCGAAAGAAGCGCTTGAGGTCCATAGGTGTAGCGGGCGAAGCCCGTCGCCTCCCGTTCGAGGAATACAGACTCTCAGGCTATCGCGCGCTCTCGGGGTGAGCGCTGGATGTTCGCCGGAAGCTGACCCCAGTCAGGAGTACACGTGCGGGGCGAGCACGCCGATCGCGCGCAGGTTGCGGTAGCGCTCCGCGAAATCGAGACCGTACCCGACGACGAAGGCGTTCGGGATTTCGAAGCCGACGTACGTGGCGTCGATCTCCACCTTGGCCGCCTCGGGCTTGCGCAGCAGCGCGAGAATCTCGAGCGAGGCCGGGTTGCGGCTTTCCAGGTTGGCGCGCAGCCAGGAGAGCGTGAGGCCCGAGTCGACGATGTCCTCCACGATGAGCACGTCGCGCCCGGCGAGGTCGGTGTCGAGGTCTTTGACGATGCGCACGACGCCGCTGGATTCGGTGCTGTTGCCGTAAGAGCTGACCGCCATCCAGTCCATCTCGACGTCGATCTTCAGTTCGCGCGCCAGGTCGGCCATGACCATGACGGCGCCCTTCAGCACGCCCACCAACAGCGGCTTCTTGTCCGCGTAGTCGAGTTCGATCCGGCGACTCAGTTCGGCGATCTTGGCGTGGATCTCTTCTTCGGTGAAGAGAATCTCGGTCAGGTCGCCTTCGATGTCACTCGTGTCCATGTCACGAGCCTATGTCAGTGATCGTGCGGCGGCTTCTGCCCGGTGAGCTCGCCCGCCGCGGTCGAGATGAGGTGGATGCGACCGCCGCGGCGCTCGGCCGAAAAACCCGGCAGATCGATCGGGCCCTGGCCGCGCCAGTCGGTGACGAGGCGCGCGATTTCGAGGGTGTGGGTGCGACTGAGCGCCTGGTGGAACTCGCTCTGCGCCACCAGTCGGATGAGGCGCTGGCGCAGCGCCGCCGGGTTTGCGGCGAGCGCCGCGACCGAGAGCGAGACCCCGGCCTCCTCCAACTCGACGACGTCTTCGACGACCTCCTCGGCGAAGGCGTCGAGCGCGGCGGCGTCTTCGCGCAACTGCTCGGCGGTGCGCGCGAGCGCCTCGGCGATGCCGGGTCCGAGCTCGGACTCCAGCACCGGCATCACGCGCTCGCGCACCCGCACCCGCGTGTAGCGCGCATCCGCGTTGTGCGGGTCGTCCCAGACATCGAGGCCGGCGTCGATGCAGGCCTGGCGCGTGGTCTGGCGCGGGATGCCGAGCAGCGGGCGGCGGTAGCGGCCGGCCTGGGCGGGCATCCCCTGCAGGCTCGCCGCGCCGCTACCGCGCGCCAGGCCCAGCAGCACGGTCTCGGCCTGATCGTCGAGGGTATGGCCGAGCAGGATCAGGTCGGCGCCGAGTTCGTCGGCCGCGGCATCCAGGGCGGCGTAGCGGGCGGTTCGGGCGGCCGCCTCCGGGCCCGCCGGGTCGGCGGCGTCGACCTGCACGCGCACCACCCGCACCGGGTCGAGGCCGAGGCCGCGCGCCTGGGCGGCGGCGCGCTCGGCCACCCGGGCCGAGTCGCCCTGCAGCCCGTGGTCGACGACGATCGCCCCCGCGCGCCAGCCGGCGCGCGGCGCCTCGAACGCGACCGCCGCCGCAAGCGCCAACGAGTCCCCGCCCCCGCTCAGCGCCACCAACACGATTCCGTTTTCAGGAGTTTGTGTGACAGGTGTGGCGGAAGTGGCGTCGGCGGCCTCACCAGCCCCACCCGTCGCAGAAACTCCTGAAAAGAGTGGGGCGCGGACGGCGCGACGGACGTCCGCGATCGCGGGGCTGAGTCTCGGACGCGCGACCATTCGACTAACGTAATGGCGACATCCATCTGCGACGAAAGACCAGGGACATGGCCGAGTACTACGACGTCACCATCGAGGTGCCCAAGGGCAGCCGCAACAAGTACGAGATCGACCACGAGACCGGTCGCGTCATGTTGGACCGCGTGCTCTACACGCCGATGGCGTACCCGACCGACTACGGCTACTTCGAGAAGACGCTCGGCCTCGACGGCGACCCGGTCGACGTGCTGGTGCTCGGCGAGTACCCGCTGTTTCCCGGCATCGGCATGAGCGTGCGCGTCGTCGGCGTTTTCAACATGACGGATGACGGCGGCAGCGACGCGAAGGTCATCGCGGTAACCGCGAAGGACCCGCGCTGGGACCACATCCAGGACATCAACGATGTGCCGGAGTACAAGCGCAAAGAGATCGAGCACTTCTTCGAGCACTACAAGGACCTCGAGCCCGGCAAGTGGGTCAAGACCGAGGGCTGGGGGGATGCGGCCGAAGCCGACCGCGTCGTGCAGGCCGGCCTCGCCGCCTTCGTGCCGCCCACCCACTAGGTCTCGATACGCCGACTCCGTCGGCTACTCGACCGACTCACCCGCCGGTTGAGTAGCGCGCAGCGCGGCACTCGCCGGTTGAGTAGCGCGCAGCGCGTATCGAAACCGCGCCCGGCGACCCGCTCAGCCCGTCGGACGCCCCGCATACGGCACCAGGTCGCCGTAGCGGATCGACACCTCGCGCACGACCTGCCCCGGGTACGGCGCCTCGATCATCTTGCCGTTGCCGACGTAGAGGGCGACGTGATACTTCGTGCCGGTCGTCGACCCGCCGTCGGAGTAGAACAGCAGATCCCCGGCCTGCAGGTCGGCGATGTTGACGAGCTTGCCTGCGGACTTCAGGTAGTTGTACTGGCTGGTTGAACCGTGCCCGCCGATCGAGACGCCGACCGATGAGTACGCCATCATCGTGAGCCCGGAGCAGTCCCAGCCGCTCGGCCCGGCACCGCCCCACACATACGGCTCGCCGAGCTGGGCGCGGGCGTAGCTGATCGCGCCCGAGACCTTGTCGCTCGCCGGCGGGGCCGGCTCTTCGGCGGGCGGGTCCGGGTCGTCGGCGGGCGGCACCGGCGGCGTCGGATCCGCGGCCTGCTCCCGCTCCCAGGCGAGACCCTCCTGGTAGGCCTGCTCCAGGTCGGCGGAGGTGTTCTTCAAACTCGCCAGCTGCGCGTACATGCGCTCGGAGTCGGCCCGCGTCTCCTCGACCCGCGCCTGCGCCTCCTCCACGGCCGCTTCGGCCTCGGCAAGCGCCTCGGCGGCCACCTCGGCCAGTTCGCCCCGCTTCTCCTCGGCGAGCTCCGCCTCGGCTGCGAGGGAGTCGGCGGAGTTGCGGTCGAAGACCGCCTGTTCGAGCAGCGCGCGCGAGGTCTCGCTCAGGCGCGACATGGAGGCCAGCATCGAGAGCACCTCGTCGGTGTCCTCCGCCGAGCCGAACAGCAGCGCGAGCGTCGGATCGCCTCCGCCGGTGCGCGAGAGCTGGGTCAGGATCTGGGCGGCCCGTCGAGCCGACTCGTCGGCCTGGTCGCGGGCCTCGGCAGAGCGCGTCTCGAGGTTCTCGACCCGCTCGGTCGCCGCCTCCAGCTCCTGCTGCGCTAGATCGGACTCCTCAGCCCGCAGCAGCGCGACCTTGCCGAGCTCGGCGGCCTCCGTCTCGAGCACGGCGAGCGCCGCCTCGATCTGCGCGACGGCAGCCGCGCTGGCCGCCTCGTCCGCCTTGGCGGCTTCGACCTCGTCCCAGCTGGGGTAGTCGGGCATCGGGGCCGCGTGCGCGGCGACGCCGGGGGCGAGCGCGACGACGAGAGCGACGGCTACTGCCGCCGCCCCCCTGAAGCGCCGGCTCGCTGTCATCAGCGGCCCTGTTCGCTCCGTGCGCGCTCAGCCAAGCGTGACCCCCCGGTCCTGCATGAACGTGACGGGGTTGGTGAGCACCCCGTTCTGGTAGACCATAAAGTGCAAATGCGGGCCCGTCGAGCCCCCCGTTGAGCCGGCCTTCGCGATCTGCTGCCCGGCGATGACGATCTCGCCGACCGAGACGAGCATCCCCCCGGTGTTGATGTGGGCGTAGCCGGTGACGATTCCGCCGCCGTGGTCGATCTTGATGTAGTAGCCGAGGTCGCTGTAGTAGCCGGCGTAGACGACGCGCCCGTCGGCTGCCGCGTAGATAGGGGCGTTGTAGCCGCCGCCCGCGATGTCGGTTCCGGAGTGCAGCTTCCACACATGGTAGATCGGGTGGTAGCGGTTGCCGAAGGGGCTCGAGATGTAGCCGGAGGTCGGGTTCGCCCAGCCCTGCGCGTTGACGACCCCGCCGGAGGCGGCCGCCCGCGCTTCGACGCCCGCCCGGTAGTCGGCTTCGGTCACCTCGCGCTTGGTGGTGAGCACCTCGAGCTGCGCCTCGAGGCGCGCCTTGTTCTCGGCCTGCGCGTCGTAGGCCTCCTGTGCGACGATCGCGGCCTCTTGCGCCTCTTCGAAGGCGGCCTCGGCGATCGCGCGAAGCTCGTCGAGCAGCTCCTGCGCCACCGCGGCCTGGTCGGTCAGCGACTGCGCGTTGTTCTGCAGCTGCACCGCCCGCGTGTAGAGCTGCTGGTTGGTGGAGCTGAACTTCTGCTGCGCCGACAGGTTGTAGAGCAGCGCATCCGCCTTGTCGCTCTGCGCGAACAGGGTCGCCGTCAGGTCGGTGCCGGCGGCGCCGCGGGAGAGGTTGGCGATGAGCTGGGCAGCGGTGCGCTTGGCGTCGTCGGCTTCTTCCTGGGCCGCATCCGCCTGCTCCTGGAGCTGCTGGGCGATGTAGGCCTGCTCGTCGTAGGCGCTCTGCGCCTCGGCGTAGATGGCGCCCTTCTCCTCGGCGACCTTCTGCGTGGCCGCGACCTCGTCTTCGAGATCGGCCAGCAGCGCCTGGATGCGGGTGATCTCCGCCTTCGCCGCCGCTTCGTCGGCCTTGGCTGCCTGGACGTCGTCCCAGCTGGGGTAGTCGACGAGCACCGCGGCGCTGGCGGTGTCGGAGGCGGGTGCGGCGACGCCGAGCGCGGGAATGAGGGCAAGCGCGAGCAGGAGCGCGGCCGTCCGCGGGCGCGCCGCCCGCCAGTGTGCGATGCGGCTCGCGCCCACGGCCCCCCGGCCGGGATGTGATCCCATGGTTTCCCTCAAATCTTCGTGACGTGGATTTGGCCCACTCGAGTCACAAAGGCAACACGAGTCACATTAGCAACAACCCCGAGACTTGCCCAGCATTGAAAGCACCGGGATGCCTCGAGCTGCAGCGTCGTAACCCTCGACCCTGGCTTGAACCTAACCCGAGTGGCTGGGAAGGCCGCGTTGCGCGCGCCGAAACCGCCGATTGCGTCGATTGGAGTTTTTGGCGCGCCGTGCGTATGCTTGACCCTCGGTTGCTATGTGATTTTTTTCATGGCCCCATCGTTTAGTGGCCTAGGACACCGCCCTTTCACGGCGGCAGCACGGGTTCGAATCCCGTTGGGGTCACTCAACACACAATCAAATAGCAAGGCCCTGTAGCGCAGTTGGTTAGCGTGCCGCCCTGTCACGGCGGAGGTCGCGGGTTCAAGTCCCGTCAGGGTCGCGGAAAGCGAGCCTCTCCTGAGGAATCTGGAGAGGCTCGCTCCACATCGGGAACATGTTCCCGAGGCTCTGTAGCTCAGTTGGTAGAGCGCACGACTGAAAATCGTGAGGTCACGGGATCGACGCCCGTCGGAGCCACTCGAAGCCCCCATGACGATGGGGGCTTTCGTTCGTTTGGGGGCATTCGCTCGTTTCGACCGCGCTACCTCCGAGCGCCGCCCGCGTTCGGCGCAGTTCGGTACTTCCTCCACAGACGCCCCTGGGGCCGCTCGCAGGTGGATAAGTGGTATTTGACCAGGCCTTTCTGCGGTCGTCCAATGTCGGTGGTCACTGCTTGACTGTCTCCATGGAAGCCCTCCTGCTCGACCCGGCGAACGCGGATACGCGCGTCGAGTTCGGCATGGCCGAGGCCGAGATCGCCCAGCGCACGCAGTGGCGCGCATCGGCGGAGGTGTTCCGCGCGATCGATGCGACCCTGCGCGAGGCGGCGGCGCATCCGGAGGTCTTCATCGACGCGGCCATGCTGCGCGGGGATGCGGTCGAGTTCGCCGAGCGGGCGGCCGCCGCCGACCTGTCCGTGCGACTGAACATCGCCGAAGCGACCGTGCGCTCCCACGGGCGGGTCGCCAGCACGCTGCGCGAGCGACTTCCCCTCCTCTGGGCCGAGTTCAGCGAGGGCGAAATCCACACGCAGAACGCCCGCGAAGCCGCCGCGATCGTCGCCGAGCTGCCGCCCGAGAGCTGGGTCACATTTGAGAACCAGATTCTGGATGCCTCCCGCACTCTCGCTCCCGCGAGATTCCGCACCCGCGCGCACGCCATCGCCGAGAAGCTGCGGTGCGCCACGATTGCCGAGCGCCGCCTCGCGGCCGAAGCGGGCCGCGGCACCTGGACCGAACTCGACCGCGACGGCATGGGCTGGCTGCACGCCTACCTGCCCGCCGAGAAGCTCGCGATGGTCGGCGCTCGGCTCGACACGCTCGCGTTCGGACTGTTCACCGAGACCGACGAGACCCGCACCATGACGCAACTGCGCGCCGACGTGCTCACCGACCTGGTCATCGGCGGCGGCACCGGCACCGGCACCCAGTCAAACGTCGGAGTGACCGTCGCGCTCACGGTCCCCGTGCTCAGCCTGCTCGGGCACGACGACCGACCGGCGGTGCTGGAGGGAGTCGGTCCGATCGACCTCGACACCGCTCGCCGGTTGTGCGCAACCGCGCCCACCTTTACGCGGCTTCTCACCGATCCGATCAGCGGCACGGTGCTCCACATGGATGCTCACCAATACCGCCCCTCGGCCGCACTCAGGCGGTGGCTCGCAATCCAACAAGTCACGTGCGACTTCCCCGGCTGCGGCCGGCGTGCGGCGCAATGCGACCTCGATCACACCACCGCCTGGGCGGAGGGCGGCCTCACCACCGCCGACAACCTCAGCTACCGCTGCCGCAAACACCACACGATGAAACACCAAACGAAGTGGCGGGTCGAACGACCTCCCGGTTCGCCCCGTGCGGTGTGGACCAGCCCCACCGGCCACCGCCGCAACGCCGACCCGCCGCCGTTCTAGCGAGCCGGCCGCCCTCGGCGGAGTCGCACTCGCACGCTCGCCTGAACGTCACCCGCACCGAGTAGCATCCCGCCCATGGCTTTCATCGAGGCGTCCGGGCTCGTCAAGACCTACACCCCTAAAGGGGCACCCGTCGTGCGCGCCCTCGACGGGCTCGACCTCGAGGTTCCACAAGGCACCGTCACCGCGCTACTCGGCCCGAACGGCGCGGGCAAGACCACCACCGTCAAGGTGCTCACCACCCTCATCCGCCCCGACGCAGGCTCCGCCACCATCGACGGGGTCGACGTGCTGGGCGACCCGCAGGCCATCCGGCGGATGATCGGCGCCAGCGGGCAGTACGCCGCCGTCGACGAAAACCTCACCGGCTTCGAAAACCTCGTCATGGTCGGCAAGCTCTACCACCTCGGCACGAAGGTCGCCAAGCAGCGCGCCACCGAGCTCATCGAACTCTTCGACCTCGTCGACTCGCAGAAGCGCCCCGTGAAGGGATACTCGGGCGGCATGCGCCGCCGCATCGACCTGGCCGGCGCGCTCGTCATCAAACCGCCGGTGCTCTTCCTCGACGAGCCGACCACCGGCCTCGACCCGCGCAGTCGCCTCGGCCTCTGGGATGTCATCGAAACCCTCGTCTCCGACGGCACCACCGTGCTGCTCACCACCCAATACCTGGACGAGGCCGACCGGCTCGCCGACTCCATCTCCGTCATCGACGAAGGCCGCGTCATCGCCAAGGGCACCGCCGACGAACTTAAATCCTCCGTCGGCGGGCAGCGCGTCGCCCTCACCCTCGTCGACCCCGCCGACGGTGCCGCGGTGCGCGACATTCTGGCCCGCTTCGGCACGGGCGAACCGGCCCTCACCGGCGGGCGCACCTGGATTGTGCCCGTCGACGACGGCCCCTCCGCGCTCAGCGCGATCATTGGTGCCGTCTCGGCCGCCGGCATCGCCGTGCACGACGCCGGCATGCGCCGCCCCACCCTCGACGACGTGTTCCTGCAACTGACCGGACACGTCGCAGAACAACAAGAAGAGGAAGCGACGGAGGCCCCCGCATGAGCACCGCAACCTCCAGCGGAACCCTGCAAGCGATCCCCGGCACCCCGCTCAGCCGCCTGCTCTCCGACGGCTGGGTGATGTCCTGGCGCAACATGATGAAGATCGTCCGGGTGCCCGACGTCCTGGTCTTCAGCCTCATCCAGCCGATCATGTTCGTGCTGCTGTTCAGCTACGTCTTCGGCGCCGCGATCGACATTCCCGGCGACGGCTACACCTCGTTCCTGATGGCCGGCATCTTCGCCCAGACCGTCGTGTTCGGCTCCACCTACTCGGGCTCGGCGATGGCGCAAGACCTCAAAGACGGCATCATCGACCGCTTCCGCACCCTGCCGATGAGCGGCGCCGCGGTGCTGATCGGCCGCACCAACGGCGACCTCGTCATCAACGCGCTCGCGATGACCGTGATGATGGGTACCGGCTTCATCGTCGGCTGGCGCGTCAACACCTCGCCGCTCGAGTTCTTCGCCGCCGTCGGCTTGCTGCTGCTGTTCGCGTACGCGTTCTCGTGGGTGATGGCGTTCCTCGGCATGAGCGTCAGAAGCCCCGAGGTGATCAACAACGCCTCGTTCTTAATCCTCTTCCCGCTCACCTTCATCTCGAACGCCTTCGTGCCGAGCGAGAACCTGCCCACCCCGCTGCGCATTTTCGCCGAGTGGAACCCCGTCTCGTCGCTCGTGCAGTCGGCGCGCGAACTGTTCGGCAACGTGCCACCCGGAACACCCGCCGGGGATGCCTGGACCGCCCAGAACCCGATCGCCACCGTGCTGATCGGCGTCGTCGTGCTGCTGCTGGTGTTCATCCCGCTCTCGATCCGCAAGTTCGCCACGCTGTCGCGGTAGGCGCGCGCGGCGGCGGTTCGCGACAGTTCAGCGATGGCTGTATAGTCAGCGCATGCTGACCATTTCCTCGCGCGTCGACGTGCTCACCCGCCTGGGTCGGGCGATGGCCGATCCGAGCCGCTCCCGCATCCTGCTCGCTCTGCTGGAGAACCCCGGATACCCGGCCGAGTTGGCCCGCGACCTCGACCTGACGCGCTCCAACGTCTCCAATCACCTCAGCTGCCTGCGTGGCTGCGGGTTCGTCACCGCGACACCGGAGGGGCGCCAGCCCCGCTACGAGATCGCCGATCCGCACCTCGGCCATGCGCTCACCGAGCTGCTCGCGGTGGTCGCCACCGTCGACGCGGGCGTGCCCTGCGAGAACCCCAACTGCGCCGTCGAAGGGTGCTGCGAGTGACCGCGCCGGCCACCAGCGCGACCGACGCCCGTCGCGCGGTGCTGCAGCGCCGCATCCGCTGGATCGTGGCGTTCACGATCGGCTACAACGCCATCGAGGCGGTCATCGCGCTCGCCGCCGGCACGGCGGCATCCTCGGCCGCGCTGATCGGATTCGGCCTCGACTCGGTCATCGAGGTGCTGTCGGCCGCCGCGGTCGCCTGGCAGTTCACGCGCAAAGACCCGGAGCGCTGGGAGAAGCCGACGCTACGCGTCATCGCCGTCTCGTTCTTCCTGCTCGCCGCCTACGTCACCGTCAGCGCCGTGCTCTCGCTCGCGGGCGTGACCGAACCGGAGCACAGCACCGTCGGCCTCGTGCTGACGTCGCTCAGCGTGATCGTGATGCCGCTGGTCTCGCTGCTGGAGCGCCGCGCCGGGCGCGAACTCGGCTCCGCCACCGCCGTCGCCGACTCGAAGCAGACGCTGATCTGTGCCTACCTCTCGGTCGCCGTGCTGGCGGGCCTCGCGCTCAACTCGCTGTTCGGCTGGGCCTGGGCCGACTCGGTTGCGGCACTGTTCATCGCCGCCTTCGCGATCCGGGAAGGACTCGAAGCCTGGAAGGGCGACACCTGCGCCACCTCGGTGGGGATGCTGCTCGACGGGGACGGCGACGCGCACGAGCACGAGCACGAGCACGAGCACTGATCCACTCATCGACAACGTCGGCGGCCACGCGTAGCGTGACGCGCATGCACGTGATCCTGATTTCCGGCTTCTGGCTGCAGGGCGACTCCTGGGCGACGGTGACACCCGCCCTCGTCACGGCGGGGCACCAGGTGCTCACCCCGACCCTGCCGGGCAAGGAGTCCGCCACCGCGAAGCGCGAGGGCGTGGGGCTTCGCACCCACATCGATGCGGTCACCGCGATCGTCGATTCGCTCGACGGGCCGGTGGCGCTCGTCGGCCATTCCGGCGGCGGAGCGATCTCCCACGGGGTGGCGGATGCCAGGCCCGACCGCATCGCGCGCGTCGTCTACGTCGACTCCGGCCCCCTGGGCGAGGGCGCGGTCATCAACGACGACTTCGAGTCGGAGGACCACGGCATTCCACTGCCCGACTGGGGCGCGTTCGAAGACGAAGAGCTCACCGACCTCGACGAGGCGTTGCGCGCCGAGTTCCGGCGCATCGCCGTGCCCGAACCTGTGGGAGTCGCCACCGAACCGCAGCACCTGCACGACGAACGCCGCTACGACGTGCCGGTCACCATCATCAGCTGCACGATGCCCCGCGAACTGCTCGAGCAGTTCATCGCGGGCGGGCACCCCTACGTGGCGGAGCTCGCGCGCATCCCGAGCCGCGAGATCGTCGAGCTGCCGACCGGGCACTGGCCGCAGCTCACCAAGCCGCACGAACTCGCCCAGCTCATCCTCGCCGCGTTGCGCTGACCGGCGGTCGCTCCGCCGCACTCAAGCGCTGCGACACCTGATGGGCGTGCTCCACCAGCAGCCGCCCCAGCTCCGGCTGACGCTCGGCGCGGAACCGCGCCTCGATCCCGGTCAAGCTGAGCGCCCAGCGCGGCGCGCCCGCGTCGTCGAACACGGCCGCCCCCATCCCCCAGCTGCCCTCCACCACGAGCCCCGAATTCACCGCGTAACCAGCCTCGCGGGTTTCCGCGATCCGCTCCCGGATGCGCTCCGGCGTGTGCGTCGCACCCCACTCGGCACTGAGCGCTGCGCTGGCCAGGTAGTCGTCGATGAACCCGTCGCTCTCGAACGCCAGAATCACGAGCCCCGCCGAGGCGACCCCCAACGGGAAGCGCACCCCCTCCGAGAGCACGAAGGAACGCACCGGAAAGCTGCCCTCCTCGCGCAACAGGCACACCGTCTCCGCGCCCCGGCGCATCGAGAAGAACGCGCTCTCGCCGGTCGCATCGGCGAGCGCCTGCACGCTCTCGCGCGCCGCATCCACGACATCGAACCGCGTGTGCGCCACCCGTCCCAGCAGATACGACTCGGGGCCGAGGTGCCAGCGCGTGCGGTCGGCACCCTGATCGAGCAGGCCCTCGGCGGCGAGCGAGCGCAGCAGACGATGCGCCGTCGGCCGCGTGAGCCCCGTGCCGCGGGCGACCTCGGCGGTCGAGACCCCGTGCGGCTCGCCCGCGCCCACGCTGCGCAGGATCGCCCCCACCCGGCGCACGACCTGGCTCCCCGGAATCTCTGCCGCCACAGTCGCCTCCTGCTCACATGGTGAGAAGTCTCGATGCGAGTGCTCAGCGACTGACCTGTCGCGCATCCCCGCGCGTCTCAAGTATTGACCAGTTCGGTGCGGCCTCCTAGCGTCAGACATGACTCAGTCGCACCGGACAAAGGAGCCCCGTGTCCACCATGTGGTCAGACCACGACTCGCCCGCCGCGCTCATCACCGGAGGCACCGCATGAGCGCCGTCATCGCGGGCTACGCCCGCACCCCCTTCGTGCGTTACCTCGGCGCCCTCGCCAGCGTGCCCGCCACCACGCTCGGCGGACACGCCGCCGCCGCCGCGATCACCCGCGCGGGGCTCAGCCCGCACGACATTGACCACGTCTTCGCCGGTCAGGTGCTGCAGGCAGGTGCCGGCCAAAACCCGGCCCGTCAGTCGGCAATCGCCGCCGGCCTCTCCTACGACGTGCCGGCGCAAACCCTCAACGTCGTGTGCCTGTCGGGCCTCGAGGCCGTCACCGCCGCCGCGCGCCTGATCGCCACCGGCGAGGCCCGCATCGTCGTCGCCATCGGCCAGGAGTCGATGTCGCTCGCGCCGCACGTGCTCCCCGGCTCCCGCACCGGCACGCGGTACGGCGCGATCGAACTGCTCGACACGATGGAGCACGACGGGCTCACCGATGCCTTCGAGTCACGCTCGATGGGGCTCTCCACCGAGGAGCGGAACCCGGGCCTGTCGATCACCCGCGAACAGCAGGATGCCGTCGCCGCGGCCTCGCACCAGCGACTCGCAGCCTCGACCGAGTTCCTCGCCGAGGAGATCGCCCCGTTCGAGGTCACCTCCCGTCGCGGCAGCACCACGGTCGACACCGATGACGGGCTCCGCGCCGACACCACCGTCGAGTCGCTCGGGCAGCTCCGCCCCGCGTTCTCGAAGGACGGCACGATCACGGCAGGCAACTCGTCGCAGATCTCCGACGGCGCCGCCGCGATCGTCGTGATGCACGAAGACGAGGCACGCATCCGCGGCATCCACCCGCTCGCGCGGATCCTCGCGCACGCCTTCGTCGCCGGCCCCGACGTCTCGCTGCACTCGCAGCCCGCGCGCGCCATCGAGTCGGCGCTCGCCCGCACCGAGTTCGCCGCCGACGAGCTCGCCGCGATCGAGATCAACGAGGCCTTCGCCGCGGTCGCGGTGCAGTCCACGCGCGTGCTCGACGTCGATCCCGCGCTCGTCAACGCACACGGTGGTGCGATCGCGCTCGGCCACCCGATCGGCGCCTCCGGAACCCGCATCGTCGGTCACCTCGCCCGGCGACTCGGCGCGGTCGGCACCGGATCGGTGGGCGCCGCGGGCATCTGCGGCGGAGGCGGGCAGGGCTCCGCTATCATCCTCGAGGCGCTGTAGCGACACCCGACGCGCAGCGCGCGGCGCGGCCCCAACACCCAAGCTCGGGCTCGTCCGGGCCGATACGATCGACCCGTGGATCCGATTACTCTCAGCTTCGCGGGCATCGTCCCGCTGGTCATCTTCATCATCACGCTCGTCTCGATCATCAAGAATCCGAATCACGGATTCCTCGGCAAGGTGGTCTGGACGCTCGTCGCGTTCTTCCTCAGCATCCTCGGGTCGATCCTCTGGCTGATCTTCGGGCGAGGCAGGGTCAACCGCTGAGAATCGCCATCGTCGGCGGCGGGGTCATCGGCCTCAGCTGCGCACTCGAACTGACAGACGCCGGTCACGACGTCACCGTTCTCGCGCGCGACAAGCTCGCCGACACCACCTCGGCACGCGCCGGCGCGGTGTGGTTTCCGTTCCGCTCGGCGCCCGCGGCTCGCGTGCTCGGCTGGGGTGCGCGCACCTTCGAGCGCCTCGAGGCCCTCACCGCCGACCCGGAGACCGGCGTGCGGATGCAACGCGGCCGCGTGCTGCACCGCACCGCGAACCCCGACCTCTGGTGGACGGCCGCGGTGCCCTCGGTCACCACGATCGACGACCCCGCCGAGCTTCCCGACGGCGTCGTCTCGGCAAGCGTCTGCACGGTGCCCGTCATCGACATGTCGCGCTACCTGCCCTGGCTGCAGGCCCAGTGCGACGCCCGCGGTGTGCAGACCGTCCGCCGCGAACTGACCGACCTCGACGAGGCGTTCGAGCGCGGCGACCTCGTCGTGCTCGCCGCGGGGCTGGCGTCCAACGATTTCGCCGACGACGCCGACGTGACGCCGATCCGCGGGCAGACGGTGCGGCTGAAGAACCCCGGCTACTTCGAGTGGACGCTCGACTACGGCAACCCGGCCGGGCTCACCTACGTCATCCCCCGCATCGACGAGATCGTCTGCGGCGGCACCGACGAGGAGGGCGAGTGGGGCCTCGAGCTCGACCCCGCGGTCGAGGCCGGGGTGCTCGAGCGCGTGCGCGCGCTCATCCCCGAACTGCGCGACGCCCCCATCACCTCGCGCGCGATGGGCCTTCGCCCCGGTCGCCACGAGGTCCGCGTCGAGACGATTCCGGATGCGCAGGGCCGCCCGGTCATCCACTGCTACGGCCACGGCGGGTCGGGCGTCACGCTCTCCTGGGGATGCGCCGAGGAGGTCGCCGCCCTCGCCGGCGCACTCAGCGACCAGATCTAGGGCGTACGCTCACGAGCACAGAGCCGTTTCGGCTCACCAAGGAGAGCCCTCATGGGTGACAAGTCCGCTCGAAAAGACAGCTCCAAGACGGCCGCCTCGAAGACGCTCAAGGAGAAGCGTCTCGCCAAGGCCGACAAGCGCGCATCGAATGCCCGGACGGCGAACACCGACGCCGTGACGAAGGCGACGAAGCACTAACCGCGCGGTCGGCTCAGCCGATTCGTCCGATCCCGGGAACGAAACGGCCGGTTCGGCGCGCGTAGTCGGCGTAGTCCTGGTAGCGCTCGAACAGCATCCGCTCCTCCCAGCGCGCCTTGGTCATCAGCAAGGCGACGAGCGCGGCCCACGCGACCAGGTGCCACGAGGTTGCGGCCACCAGCATGACGCCCAGGCCCGCCAGCAGCAGTCCGCTGTAGATCGGATGCCGCACCAGCCCGTAGAGCCCGCCCGTGACCAGTTCCGACTCGTCGAGGGGAACCGGATTGGCGGTGAGCGAGCGCCCGAGACCGACCACCCCGAGCACCGCGATCACGGCACCGGCAAGGGCGAGCGTGCCGCCGATCGCGAAAGCGACCGGCGAGCGCTCCCAGAACGGGGTCGTCCACGGGAGCAGCACGAGCGCCGCGAGAAGCACGAACTGCACGACGACGAGCGCGATGCCGATCGCTCGCCGGTTCATGCTCAGCCCTTCGTCGACTTCTTCGACGACTTCTCCATCACGGGCGCCTGCCCCGTCACCTCGAGGTCGCGGTAGTAGGCGCGTGCCTCCTCCTGGCGCTCGTGCTCGGCGTCGGTGGCGTTCGGCGCCCGCAGGTGCTCGGGTTCGTAGCCGAACGCGTCGACGAGGTCGAGAGCGTGCGGCCGCAACCGCGGCAGCAAGCGGTCGTCGATGTAGTCGGTGATCGCCCGCGCGCGCGGGGCCGACAGGCGACCGTGCAGCAGGTACCAATCGAGGTGCTCCTCGATGAGGGTGAAGCCGAACAGGTCGCGCAGCCAGGTGAGCACCTGGCGCGTGTCGTCGTCCGCCACCTTGTCGAGTTCCTCGGTGAACGCCTCCCACTCGAGCAGTTCAGAGTGCGCGCGTGCCGCCGTGATGAGGTCGTTCTGGTGGCGGTTGAACAGCGCCGCCGCCTCGTCGGCGGGCAGCTTGCCGACCTCGCGGAGGTGCCCGGCGAGCTCGGCGACCATCGACTCGACGCGGTCGGTGAGCAGCTGACGCTGCGCATCGGCGCCCCGCACGTAGCCGATCGAGCGGGCGGTCGAGCCGAAATCGGCGACCTTCTGCGCGAGGGCGCGGAGCCCCGAGCGGTTGATCGCGACGTCGCCCACCTGGCCGGCGACGAGCGCGGCAAGGGCCCCCGCATCCGCCTTCGCGAAGCGTCGCGCGTAGTCCGAGAGTAGGCGCTTGCCGACGAGCTGCAGCAGGACGTTGTTGTCGCCCTCGAAGGTGACGTAAATGTCGAGGTCGGCGCGAAGTCCGGTGAGACGGTTCTCGGCGAGGAAGCCGGAACCGCCGCACGCCTCGCGGCTCTCCTGCAGGATGTCGAGCGCCTTCCAGGTGCTGAAGGTCTTGAGCGCCGCGGCGAGCGTCTCGAGCTCTTGGCGGTCATCATCCGTGTCTTCGGCGCCGGAGAAGACCGCGTGGAACTTCTCCAGCAGGGTTTCGTGCGCGAACGACATCGCGTAGGTCGCGGCGAGACGCGGCAGCAGGCGGCGCTGGTGGCGCTGGTAGTCGAGCAGCGTCACCTCGCCGCGGCCGGTGCCGTCGGCAAACTGGCGGCGGGCGGCGGCGTAGCGCGTCGCGATCGTGAGCGCCATCTTGCTCGCCACCACCGAGGCGCCGTCGAGCGAGACGCGCCCCTGCACCAGGGTGCCGATCATCGTGAAGAAGCGGCGGCCGGGGCTCTCGATCGGCGAGGAGTACGCGCCTCCCTCGGCCACCTGGCCGTAACGGTCGAGCAGGTGGGTGCGCGGCACGCGAACGTTCGTGAAGTGCAGCCGGCCGTTGTCGATGCCGTTGAGGCCGCCCTTCAGCCCGTCGTCTTCGCCGCCGATGCCGGGAAGGAATCCGTTCGCGTCGCGAATCGGCACGTAGAAGGCGTGCACCCCGTGGTTGACGCCCTTCGTGATGAGCTGCGCGAAGACCACCGCGGCGGTGCCGTGCAGGGCCGCGTTGCCCAGGTAGTCCTTCCACGCGGCGCGGAACGGCGTGTGAATGACGAACTCGTCGCTCGCCTCGTCGTAGGTCGCGGTCGTGCCGATCGAGGCGACGTCGGAGCCGTGACCGGTCTCCGTCATGGCGAAGGCACCCGGCACCTCGAGGCTGAGGGCCCCGGGCAGGAAGCGCTCGTGGTGGCTCTCGGTGCCCAGGTGCAGAATCGCGGAGGCGAACAGTCCCCACTGCACGCCGGACTTGATCTGCAGAGACGGGTCGGCCGTGACGATCTCTTCGAAGGCGGCAAGGAACCCGCCGTGGTCGTCGTCGCCGCCGAACTTCTTCGGGAACGCGCGGTGCACGGAACCGTTCTCGACCAGGAGCTTCAACTGGGCCAGCACGCGCTCGCGGTGCTCGTCCATGCCGAGCGCCGGATCGCGCCACATTGCGGGGTTCTTCATGAACTCGCGCGAACGCCGGCGCGACTCGGCCCAGCGGCCGAGCAGCTGCTCACCGAGCGCGGCCACGTCGATGTGGAGAGCGCTCGTTTCGATCGCGCTCGTCTCGGTGTTCTCGAAATCCTTGCCGTCCGCAGCGGCGGGACGATCGACCAGATCGGTCATGACACACAACTCCCTCGTGAGGTCCTGACGCGAGGCTACGTCCGGGGGCTGAGAGTTGCGAGATCGTCGTTTGTGAGCGCAATCGGCGCGGCGCGCCGGGGGCATCGCCTTGTACTCATTCCACAAACGATGCCGACGGCCCCTAGAGGTTTCGTCGGGCGCGCAGCGCCACGATCCACTCCACCAGGAGCCAGACGAGGGCCGCGCCCGACAGCACCGTGAGCGGCACGAAGGCGACGTTGGCGGCATCCGCGAACGCACTGTTCGAGGGGAACCCCAGAGTCAGCGCGAGCGGCGAGGTCCAACTGCCGTCGTCGCCGCCGTCGACGAGCACGGCCGTCGCGAGGATGAACGCGGCGATGTGCAGCCACGCGGCCGTGCGCGCGCGAAGCCGGCCCCCGGTCACGAACGCGAAGGGGCTCCGCCGAGCGAAGAAGCCGGTGATCACGATCACGACGACGAGCACGTACAAGGGCACGAACACCATCAGGCCCATCAGGTAGATCAGGGCCATCCACCCGGGGGCGATCAGCTTCACGATCGCGGTGACGAACGGGAACGCAAGCAACGCCACGCCGGCGGTGACATCACCGGCGCGACGACTCAGCAGGTCGGTCATGGCACGAGATTACTGAGTCGCGGTCACAACTCCCAGCACCGCGTCGCCGTAGGCCTCGAGCTTCTTCTCGCCGACCCCGCTGATCTCGGCCAGCTGCTCGATCGAGGTGGGCTCGGTCAGCGCGATGCCGCGCAGGGTGGCGTCTCCGAAGACGATGTAAGCGGGCACGCCGAGCTCTCGGGCCACCCCCGCACGCCACTCGCGCAGGCGCTCGAAGAGCGGTTGCGCCTGCTCGGGTAGCTCCGCCCCTCCGCTGCGCTTGGCGCGTTTGACGGGGCGCTCCGGCTCGCGGCGCAGGTGCACGGGACGTTCGCCGGCGAGCACGGCGGCGGACGCCTCCGTGATGCCGAGCGTGCCGTATTCGCCCTGCACCGCCAGCAGACCCTGCGCGAGCAGCTGCCGCACGACGCCGCGCCACTCCTGTTCGCTCAGCTCCGCGCCGATGCCGTAGGTGCGTAACTCATCGTGCCGGTTGCTGCGGATGCGGTCGTTCTCGCGCCCCAACAGGATGTCGATCAGGTGCCCGGCCCCGAATCGCTGGTCGCGCTCGCGCAGCAGCCGCACCACGGTCGACAGCAGCTTCTGCGCGGGAACGGTGCCGTCCCACGACTCAGGCGGGCTGAGGCAGGTGTCGCAATTGCCGCACGCCGTGGAGGCCTGCCCGAAGTAGTTCAGTAGCTGCACACGGCGGCACTCGATCGTCTCGCAGAGCGCCAGCATCGCGTCGAGGTGCGCCGACAGCCGCCGCTTGTGGGCGACATCACCCTCGCCCTCGTCAATCATGCGGCGCTGCTGCACGACGTCTTGCAAGCCGTAGGCGAGCCAGGCGGTGCTCGGTTGGCCGTCGCGCCCCGCGCGTCCGGTCTCCTGGTAGTAGCCTTCGACGCTCTTCGGCAGATCGAGGTGCGCGACGAAGCGCACATCGGGCTTGTCGATGCCCATGCCGAACGCGATCGTCGCCACCATGACGATGCCGTCCTCGCGCAGGAACCGCGACTGGTTGCGGGCGCGCGTCGCGGTGTCGAGACCCGCGTGATACGGCAACGCGGGGATGCCCGCCGCCACCAGCGCATCCGCCGTCTTCTCGACGCTCTTGCGCGAGAGGCAGTAGACGATGCCCGCATCGCCCGGGTGCTCGGTGCGCAACAGCGTCAGCAGCTGCTGCATCGGCTGCGCCTTCGGCTCGATGCGGTACTGGATGTTGGGGCGGTCGAAGCTCGCCACGAACTGGCGCGCGTCGGTGAGCTCGAGCCGCTGCACGATCTCGCGGCGGGTGGCATCGGTCGCCGTCGCGGTCAACGCGATGCGCGGCACCGTCGGCCAGCGCTCGTGCAGCACGGTGAGACGCAGATAGTCGGGGCGGAAGTCGTGACCCCACTGGCTCACGCAGTGCGCCTCGTCGATCGCAAACAGGGCGAGCGGCGCGCGATCAAGCAGATCGAGCGTCGCGCCGACGTTGAGGCGTTCGGGCGCGAGGTAGAGCAGATCGAGCTCGCCGGCGACGAGGGCCGCCTCCACCTCGCGGCGGGTTTCGGCATCCTGCGTCGAGTTCAGGAACGCGGCGCGCACGCCCAGAGCGGCGAGGGCATCCACCTGGTCTTGCATCAGGGCGATGAGCGGCGAGATGACGACGCCGGTGCCGGAACGCACGAGGGCGGGGATCTGGTAGCACAGCGACTTACCGCCGCCGGTCGGCATCAGCACGAGCGCGTCGCCGCCGCCCACCACGTGGTCGACGATCTCGGCCTGCTCGCCGCGGAACGCGGCGTAGCCGAAGACCCGGTGCAGCACCTCGGCGGGGGCGCTCGGCTGGGCGGCGGGCGCGGCGGAGGTCATGACTCCAGGCTAGAGGGCACGCCCGACTCAGTGCGGCGCGTGGTACTCGGCCTCGTTGCGCTTCCAGTAGCCCTTGACGACCGAGCGTTCGAGGTCGAAGCCCAACTCGACGAGCGCGGCACGCGCGGGCTTGACGACCGACTGCTCGGCGGCGACGAAGGCGAAGCCGTCACCGTCGCGCCGCGGAACGGCGGCGAGCGCCTCGAGCAGCGCCGGAAGATCGCGCACCCAGGTGGTGCGAAGCTCGCCCGCGGAGGCGACCTCCTGCTCGTCGGCGGGGTCGTGGGCGATCGCGATGACCTCAACCGGGACGCCCGCCTCGGCCTGCGCGGCGAAGCGGCGGATCGCCGGGAGCGCCGTGCGGTCGCCCGCCAGTAGCCAGTGATCGGGTCGCCCCTCGATCACCTGGGAGCCGCGCGGTCCACCGACCATGGCGCCCGCGCCGGGCGTCGCCGCCTCCGCCCACGCGGACCCGGGGCCTTCGCCGTGCACGACGAAGTCCAGCACGAGCTCGTCCGGGCCCCACGACACCGGGGTGTACTCGCGCGAGGGGACGTCGCCGAGCTGGGACAGCTCGGTGACCTCCAGCTCGGCCGGGGCGAAGAAGAGCCGGAGGTGATCGTCGGCTCCGAGGGAGTCGAACCCGGCGAAGTCGCCCTCGAGAGCGATTCGACGGTAGGTCGGGGTGAGGTTTTCGACGCGGCGCACGCGCACGCGGCGCGGCCCGTTCGTGAGCGGGGTGCGGGAGAGAGAGAAGTTCATCGCCGAAAGTGTAGCTCTTTAGTTTGGTAAGCCTCACCTAACTTCCTATATGCTCGCCGAGGCGCACCGCCCGGTGCGTCACGTCAGGCCCGGGAGAACACCCGGTCACCGACTCAAGGAGAACACTCAATGCCTCTGACCGACCGCAGGAGAATCGCGACGCCGCTCGCGCTCGTCACCGCCGCCGCACTGGGCCTCACCGCGTGCAGCAGCGCCGCCGAATCCGCCAGCATCGCCACGGCGACCATCACCGTCGAGAACGCCCAGCCCGCGTTCATGGCGAGTGACGACGCCTCAGCCACCGACCAGACCGTGGTCGACTACTCGGTCGCCGCCGGCAGTGTCGAGGTCCCGTTCCAGCCGGCTGCCGTCGTGACCTTCGACCTCGCGACCCTCGACACGCTGGATGCCCTGGGCCTCGGCGATGCCGTCGTCGGCATTCCCGACGCGCTGCTGCCCGACTACCTCGCCGCCTACGCGGACCTGCCGAAGGTCGGAACACTCTTCGAGCCCGACTTCGAGGCGGTCGCCGAACTCGACCCCGACCTGATCGTGACCGCGGCCCGCTCATCCTCGGCCTACGACGAGCTCGCCGAGATCGCCACGACGATCGACCTCACGGCCGCCGCGGGAGGTGCCTTCGACCCGGTCGCAGCCCTCGAGCGCGCCACCCAGCTTGGTGAGATCTTCGGCGCCGAGGATGCCGTCGCCGCGGCGTCCGCCGACATCCAGACCACCGTCGACGAGGTTTCGGCGCTCGCCCCCGCGGCGGGGCCAGCACTTCTGATCGCCGTGACCGGTGGCGAATACGGCGCCTACGCGGAAGGGTCCCGCTTCGGGTACTTCTTCGACACCCTCGGGTTCACCTCGGCGGTTCCCGCGGCCGAGCTCCCCGGCGCCGAAGGCTCGCCGCACGGTGACGTCGTCTCGAACGAGTTCATCTTCTCGGTCGACCCCGAATGGCTGCTGGTCCTCGACCGCGGCGCGGCAACCGGCGAAGCGACCGGCGACAGCGCCGCCGCCGAAGTTCTCGACAACGAGCTCGTCGGCGCCACGACCGCGGCGACCGAGGGCAACATCCTCTTCCTGCCGGCCTCCGAGCTGTACCTCGTGATCAGCGGTCTGACGGCGGTCGGCAACGTCCTGGACGCCGTGCTCGCGGGCCTCGAGGGCTGACACTCTGAACCCCCGGACCCGAACCCTCACGATCGCGGGGGCTGCGCTTGTCGCGGCCCTTGCGGTCGTGTCGGTGTTCATCGGGGTGGCCGAGCTCGACGCGCTCGTGCTCTTCGCGAGCCGCATCCCGCGCACCGTCGCCCTCATCCTCGTCGGCGTCTCGATGGCCGTCACCGGTCTGCTCATGCAGGTCTTGACGCGCAACCGCTTCGTCGAACCGTCCACGACCGGCGCGAGCGACGCGGCCACGCTCGCGCTGCTGTTCGTGCTCCTGTTGCAGCCCGGCATGCCGATCTGGGCCAAGGCCATCGTCACCACGATCGGAGCCGCGATCGGGGTCGCCGGATTCCTGGGACTCGCTCGCCGCATCCCGGTGCGTTCCAGCGTGCTCGTGCCCGTCGTCGGGCTCATGTACGCCGGCGTGATCGCCGCCGTCACCACCTTCCTCGCCTACCGCGTCGACCTGCTTCAAGAGCTCAACAGCTGGGCGATCGGCGACCTCTCCAGCATCCTCCGCGGTCGCTACGAGATGCTCTACCTCGCCGCGGCCGCCGCCCTCATCGCCTGGATCGCCGCCGACCGCTTCACGATCGCCGGACTCGGCAGCGACACCGCCCGCGGCCTCGGCCTCAACTCCCGCGCCACTTTCCTCTTGGGCGTCGCCATCGTCGCGCTCGTCACCGGCATCACCACCGTCACCACCGGCGTCATCCCGTTCCTCGGCCTCATCGTGCCCAACATCGCCAGCCGACTCGTCGGCGACAACATGCGGCGCACGGTGCCCCTCGTCGCCATGATCGGCGCCGCCATGGTGCTCGCCTGCGACATCATCGGACGCCTCGTGCGCTTCCCCTACGAGATCCCGCTCGGGGTCGTCATGGGGATCGTCGGCAGCGTCGTCTTCCTCGCGATCCTGCTGCGCTCACCCTCCACGCGGGCGGTGACCCGTGGCTGAGCTACTGACCCGCGAGCGTCGCCGAGCGCGCCCCGGCCGCACCGTCACGTGGCTCGCAATCCTCACCGCACTCGCGCTCGCGTGCATCGCGCTCTACCTCGTCACCGACATGCCGGCCGCCGCGGCGTACGCGCTCGGTCTTCGCGGCCGCACCATCACCGGCATGATCATCGCGGCCGCCGCGATCGGAGTCGCGACGGTGCTGTTCCACACCCTCACCGCCAACCGCATCCTGACGCCCGGCATCATGGGCTTCGACGCCGTGTTCGTGCTGATCCAGACCGGCGTCGCGTTCACCCTCGGGCCCGCCTTCCTCGCCGGCGCGCCTGCCGCGGCGTCGTGGGCGGTCGAACTCGTCGTCATGACCGGCGCCGTCGTCGGGCTCTACTGGTGGCTGTTCGTGCGCCGCCGCCTCGACCTGCACGTCATCGTGCTCGCCGGGCTCATCCTCGGCACCCTGTTCCGCTCGATCACCGCGTTCCTGCAGCGCCTGCTCGACCCCGACACCTTCGCGATCGTGCAGAATCTGGTGTTCGCCTCGTTCACCTCGGTCGACCGCACACTCCTCCTGCCGACCGGACTCCTCGTCGCGGCCGCACTCGCCTCGCTCTGGCCGATCCGCCGTTCCCTCGACGTGCTCGCCCTCGGCGAGACGCCCGCGATCGGCCTGGGGGTCGACCATCGCCGCGTCGTCATGCACACCGTGATCGTGATCGCGGTGATGGTGGCCGCCTCGACCGCGCTCGTCGGCCCGGTCGCGTTCTTCGGGCTACTCGCCGCCAACCTCGCCTACAGCCTCGTCGGCCACCGGCATCGGCACAGCATCCCCGCGGTCGTCGCGGTCGGCACGATCGCACTCGTCGGCGGCCAACTCGTGCTCGACCGTGTGCTCGGCTTCGGCACCGAACTGCCGATCGTGATCGAGTTCCTCGGCGGCGTGCTGTTCATCGTTCTTGTACTCACCGGGAGGGCCCGATGATCCAGACCCAGAATCTCGGCAAACGCCACGGCCCCACCGTGGCCGTCGACGACGTCAGCGTCGCCATCGCCGCCGGCCTGACCGCCATCATCGGTCCGAACGGTGCCGGGAAGTCGACGCTGTTGACCCTCATCGGCCGGCTCGCGCGCATGGATGCCGGCGCCGCCGTGGTCGGGGGTCTCGACGTGGCCACGACCAAGACGCGCACCCTCGCCCAGCGTCTCGCCGTCCTGCGGCAAGACAACCACCTGGCGATTCGCCTCACGGTCGCCGACCTCGTCGGCTTCGGGCGGTTCCCGCACGGCGGCTCCGGACGCAGCGCCGACGACCTCGAGCACATCGAACGCGCCCTCGACCTGCTCGAGCTCGCCGAGCTGCGCGATCGCTACCTCGACGAGCTCTCGGGCGGTCAGCGCCAGCGCGCCTTTGTGGCGATGGCGGTGGCGCAAGACACCGACTACCTGCTGCTCGACGAGCCGCTCAACAACCTCGACCCCCGGCACGCCGTCGCGCTCATGAAACTGCTCGCCGAGTTGGCCCAGACGCGCGGCCTCACGATCGTCGTCGTCATGCACGACATCAATACCGCGGCGCAGTTCGCCGACACGATCATCGCGATGAAAGACGGACGCATCCACTGCCACGGAACCGTCGACGACGTCGTGACGGTGCCGAACCTCGCCACGCTCTACGAGACACCCGTCCGCGTGGAGCGCCTCGGCGCGCGCCGCGTGGTGCTCTGGGACTGAGATTCGGCATTAGCGTGGGACGGTGATTCCCGTCGTTGTCGGCCTGTCAAGCGCCCTCGTCTTCGGCGCCGCCGACTTCTTCGGCGGTCTCGCCGCCCGCCGCATCCAGCCGATCCGCGTGACGTTCCTCGCCGCGATCGCGGGCCTCGTCCTCATGGCGATCGTGGCCCCGTTCGTGGGCGGCGCCGTCTCCCAGGGCGCACTGTTCTGGGGCGCACTGTCCGGGCTCACCGGTGGCATCGCGATCATGCTGCTCTACGCGGCGCTCGCGATCGGTCCGATGAGCATCCTGTCGCCGCTGACCGCCGTGATCTCGGCGATCGTGCCGATGTCCTGGGGTCTGGTCGGTGGCGAGACGCTGACCCTCCTCGGGTACGTCGCGCTCGGGCTCGCGCTCGTGGCGGTGGTGCTCGTCGGATTCGTTCCCGAAAAGGGCGCGGTGCGCCCCCGGGCGCGCGGCATCGTCTACGCCATCGGCTCCGGCACGCTGATCGGCGTGTTCTTCATCCTGATGGATCAGACCCCCGACGACTCGGGGCTGATCCCCCTGGTCGCCAACCGCGCCACCAGCGCGCTCGTCCTCGGCATCATCGTGCTCGCCCTGATTCTGTGGTCCCGACGTTTCCCCGACTCGGCGATGGATGCGCGCACCGGCTGGCGTGCCGGACTCGCGATCGCCTTCCTCTGCGGCATCCTCGACGCCACCGCGAACGCGATGATCCTGTTCGGCCTGCGGCTCGGCGAACTCAGCATCGTCTCGGTCTTGGTGGCGCTCTATCCGGCGGGCACGATCCTGCTCGCCGCCCTCGTCTTGCGCGAACGGATCGCGCCGGTGCAGTGGGCGGGACTCGCCCTCGCCGTGGCGGCCGCTGCGATGCTCGGCTCGCACCGCGACCTGACGGCGGTGCTCGGGCTCGGCTAGCCTCGGCGCCATCACGTCGAGCGGTCGACGGGCGAGGTGGCACGTGGTCCCTCGCGCGGCGGATAGCGTGGAGCGGTGATCCCTGTTCTCGTCGGCGTCAGCGCCGCGTTCATCTTCGGCGCCGCGGACTTCATGGGGGGAATGGGGTCTCGCCGCATCGCCGCGGTGCGGGTGACGTTCATGTCCGGGGTCACCGGCCTCGTGCTCATGCTCATCATCGCGCCTCTCGTCGGCGGGGTGGCCTCCGTGGAGGCCTTTGCGTGGGGTGCGATCGCGGGCGTGAGTGGCGGCGTCGCGATCATGCTGCTCTACGCGGCGCTCGCCATCGGGCCGATGAGCATCTTGTCGCCCCTGACCGCCGTCGTCTCGGCGATCATTCCGATGACCTGGGGCCTCGCCACGGGCGAACGGCTGACGATGCTCGGATACCTCGCCCTCGCCCTCGCCCTGGTCGCCGTGGTGCTCGTCGGCTTCGTTCCCGAGAAGGGTGCGGTGCGGCCGAAGCTTCGCGGCATCCTCTATGCCGTCGGCTCCGGCGCGCTGATCGGGGTGTTCCTCGTCTCCATCGACCACGCCCCCGCCGACTCCGGGCTGTACCCGCTGGTCACCCACCGCCTGGCGACGGTGCTCGTCCTCGGCGCCGTCATCGTCGGAATGGCGCTCCTCGCGCGGCGTCGCCCGACCGCGTCGCCGACGCGCATCACGGGATGGCGCGCGGGTGTCGCCTTCGCGATCGCGTGCGGAGCGCTCGAGGTCACGGCGAACTCGTTGATCCTGATCGGGCTGCGCCTGGGCGATCTCAGCATCATGTCGGTGCTCATCGCGTTGTACCCGGCGGGCACGATCCTGCTCGCCGGCATTGTGCTGCGCGAGCGCATCGCCCCCGTGCAATGGATCGGACTCGCGCTCGCGCTCATTGCGGCCGCCACACTCGGCTCGCACCGCGACCTCTCGACGGCGCTCGGGCTCGGCTGACCCGCTGGCCCGAGACGCGAAACGGGGGCGGCGCCGTGCGGCACCACCCCCGTCTCCCACGGTCGTTGCGGACTAGGCGATCGCGACGCCCTCGGCGAGGTCGCGGATGACGTCATCGCCCGGGCGGACCTGAGTCCACTCGGCGGTGATCTCGGCACGGTCCAGCAGGTCCTCCGTCTTGCGACGGCGGCTGCGCGGCACGAGCGTCACGACGACACCGGACTTGCCGGCGCGACCGGTGCGGCCGGAGCGGTGCAGGTACGACTTGTACTCGTCGGGCGCATCCGCCTGGATGACCAGATCGACGTCGTCGACGTGGATGCCGCGCGCGGCGACATCGGTGGCGACGAGCGCCTGCAGACGACCCTTGCTGAACTTCTCCAGCGCGCGCTGACGGCGCGACTGGTTGAGGTCACCGTGGATCGCGTCGGCGGCGATTCCGGCCTCGTCGAGGAAGTCGGCGAGCTGCTCGGCGAACGCACGGGTGCGAGCGAAGACGAGCTTCTTGCCGGGACCGGCGGCGAGCTCGGCGAGCACCGCGAGCTTGTCGCGCTGGTCGAGCAGGAGCACGCGGTGGTCGATCGTCGAGCTGGCCTGGTCTTCCCCGGCGACCTCGTGGACGCTCGGGTTGACGAGGTAGCGCTCGACGATGTCGGCGACACCCTTGTCGAGGGTGGCGGAGAACAGCAGCTTCTGGCCGCCCTCGCTCGTGCGGTCGAGAATCTCCTGCACGGGCTCGGCGAAGCCGAGCTCGCACATGTGGTCGGCCTCGTCGAGCACGGTCACCACGACCTGCGACAGGTCGAGTCGACCCTGCGACGACAGGTCCTGGATGCGGCCGGGCGTGCCCACGACGATGTCAACACCGCGGTCGAGGGCACCGAGCTGACGCTGGTACGGAACGCCGCCGTAGATCTGCGTGGTGAAGAGCCCGACGCTACGCGCGATCGGCTGCACCGTGCGGTCGATCTGCAGGGCGAGCTCGCGCGTCGGCGCGAGGATCAGGGCGCGGGGCTTGCGGCCCGGCTGACGGCGCTTGCTGTCGCCGGCCTGCATCCGCAGCAGGCGCTCGACGAGCGGGGCGCCGAAGGCGATGGTCTTGCCGGAGCCGGTGCGGCCACGGCCGAGCACGTCGCGACCCGCGAGCACCTCGGGGATCGTGCCCGCCTGGATCGGGAACGGCGAGGCCGCGCCCAGTTCGGCGAGCGCGCGCACGATGTTGTCGCCGAGGCCGAGGTCGCCGAAGCTCACACCCTCGGAGTCTCCGACGACGATGGCCTGCGCCTCGAGGCGCTCGAGCACGACGTCGTCGGTCGGCACGAAGCGCGCGGCCTCGTCCTGACGCGGGGCGCGCGCCGGGCGGTCGTCGCGGAAGTCGCGACGGGGACGGTCGTCGTTGAAGTCGCGACGCGGGCGGTCGTTGCCGAAGTCGCGGCGCGGACGGTCATCGCGCGCGGGGCGCTCGTCACGGTTGTAGCGCGGACGCTCGTCACGATCGTTGCGGGCCGGACGGTCGTCACGGTTGTAACGGGGACGCTCGTCACGGTCACTCCGAGCCGGACGGTCATCGCGGTTGTAACGGGGACGCTCGTCACGGTCACTCCGTGCCGGACGGTCGTCACGGTTGTAGCGCGGACGCTCGTCACGGTCACTGCGCGCCGGACGGTCGTCGCGGTTGAAGCGCGGACGCTCGTCGCGAGCCGGACGCTCATCGCGGTCGTAGCGCGGACGCTCGTCGCGGTCGCCCCGGGCGGGACGGGCATCGCGGTCACCGCGGCCGGTGCGCTGGGCGTCGCGCTCGAAGCGCGACTGCTTGGGGCGGGGCTCCCAGTTGGGGCGCTCACCGCTGCGCTCGCCGCGCGGGGCGGACTCACCACCACGCGGGCGGTCGGCGGCACGGCCGCGAGCCACGCGGTCGTCGCTACTCCAGCGCGCCTTCTTGGCGGCCGGAGCGGAGCCGGCCGCGGCATCCTCGGCACGGTAGCCGCGGTGCTTGGGGCTCTTGCTACCCGACTTGGGGGCGTTGGACTTGAATTTCGGCGCGCGCACAGGAGCGCCCTTTTTCTGAGGCATGAATGTCTTTTTCCGGTTGTAGTCACACAGAGTGCACAACGACTGAACGCAGCCGCGTGAGAACCCGGGCGATACTGACCGGGGCCGTTTTCCTGAATGGATTCCTCGTCAACGGATGCGCTGACGATCCGGCCCGATTCGACACACAGTGAAGCATTGCGGAGAGTTCCGCTGTCGAGAGCCGACCTCGATACCTTACAGGACCGACGGGGATTTCGCCTATGCTCGCCTGAACATGCCCCGAGTCGCCCCGCCGATCAGAGCTTTCGCGCTCGTGGCACTGTGCGGTGCGGTTCTGACCGGATGCGTCACCGATGCGGGCGAGTCCGAGCCCGCCGACGACACCGCCGAGGCTCTCGTCGCCGCCCCGTTGGGCCTTCCCCTCGTCGACGGTGTCACCGTGCAGGAGGGCCTCGTCTACTCCTCGCCCGACGGCACGGACCTCGCCCTGGATGCGTGCCTCCCGGCGACCGTGACGACCGAATCGCGCCCCGCGATCGTCTTCATTCACGGAGGTAGCTGGTACCGCGGCGCGCGCGACGAGCCGCTGTACCGCGAGACCTGCGAGTGGCTGGCGGGCGCCGGATACCCCACCTTCTCGATCAGCTACCGGCTCTCCCCGACGGCGCACTTCCCTGATGCCACCGACGACGTGCGCGCGGCGCTCGCCTGGGTGCGCGAGCCCGCGCAGATTGCCGCCTTCGACCTCGACCCCGATCGGATCGCGCTGTTCGGCAGCTCGGCCGGCGGCACGCTCGCGTCCTGGGTCGGCACCGCGGGCGAGGGCGCGTGGTCGGCGGAGGGCCGGGTGGCGGCCGTCGTCGAACTGAGCGCCCCCATCGACCTGAGCGGCATCGCCGAAGACGCGCGGCTGACGCCGCGGCGTCTCGACTATCTGGGATGCGTGTCCGACGCGGACTGCGCGGCGGCGGCGCTCGCCTCGCCGATCAGCGCGGTGGATGCCAGCGATCCACCGGTCTTCATCGTGCACTCGGAGGACGAGTTCGTTCCGGCCGAGCAGGGCGAGTTGTTCGCGACGGCGCTTGGCGCCGCGGGGGTGGACGTCGAGTTCCTCGTCGTGCCCGGCGACCGCCACGCGATCATGCTGCTCGACGCCGACATCTCGGTGCGCATCCTCGACTTCCTGGCGCGCACGATCGGCGGCGAAGCGATCCTCGCCGCCGATTGAGCGCCGTTAGCTCGCGCCCGCGGACTCCGACGCGGCCGCGCGCGCCTCGCGCTTCGCGGCGCGACGCTCGGAGGCGCCCTCGACGAGCGCGTAGAGCGTCGGCAGCACGACGAGGGTGAGCAGCGTCGACGACAGCAGACCGCCGATCACGACGATCGCGAGCGGTTGCGAGATGAACCCACCCTCGCCCGTGATGCCGAGCGCCATCGGGATGAGCGCCACGATCGTCGCGAGCGCGGTCATCAGAATCGGGCGCAGACGACGCGAGGAGCCGTGCTCGACCGCGTCGTTCACCTTCATACCGCGATCTCGATACTGATTCACGAGATCGACGAGCACGATGGCGTTCGTCACCACGATGCCGATCAGCATGATCACGCCGATGATCGAGGCGATGCCGAACGGCACCCCACTCGCGAGCTGCAACAGGATCGCGCCGGTCGCCGCGAACGGCACCGAGACCAGCAGCAGCAGCGGCTGGCGCAGGCTGCGGAAGGTCGCCACCATGATGATGTAGGTGATCAACAGGGAGGCCAACGCGGCCAATCCCAGCTGGGCGAAGCCCTCCTGCTGGTCGGCGACGGCACCGCCGACGGTCGCCGAGGCGCCCTCCGGCAGGTCGGCCTCGGCCACGGCGGCCGTGATCAGGGCGCCCGCCGATCCGAGATCCGCCGTGCTCGGGGTGACCGTCACCTCGGCGGTGCGCACCCCGCGCTCGGTCGTGATCGAGGTCGGCCCGTTGGTGATCTCCACGTCGGCGATCTCGTCCAGACGCACCGTGTCCCCGGTCGGCGTCTGCAGTTCGTAGTCGCGCAGCTGTTCGAGCGTCTCGGGCTCGTCGGGGTCGACGAGGTAGATCGAGACCTGCGTGTTGTCGAGCTCGAAGTCTCCCGAGGCGGCCGGCTGCATCGCCTGCGCCACCAGGCGCCCGACCGCGAACTCGCTGAGGCTGTACTCGGCGGCCGCCTCCCGATCCACCTCGACCGAGATGAACGGCCGGCTCGCCGCCAGGTTGCTGGTGGCCTCCGCGGTCACGTCGAGGTCGTTCACGGCGTCGAGCACCGCGGTCGTGGCCGCGATGAGCGCCTCCTCGTCTCCGGCGGAGATCTGAATCGAGATGTCGCTCGAGGCGAACGCGGCGCTCTCGCCGCCGCCAACCGTGACCTCGCCCACATCGCTGAGGCCGTCGATCGCGGCGCGCACCGCGGCCGTGATCTCATCCTGGTCGCCGTCCTCGTCGGTGGTGAGCGAGAAGGTCGCATCCGAGCCCCCGCCGAAGAAGGCCGAGAGCCCCGAGGATCCGCCGATCGCCGACTGCACGATCTCGACGCCGTCCACCTCGAGCAGGGCCTGCTCCACCGTGGTGGCGGCGGCATCCTTCGCCTCGAGGTCGGCGCCGGCATCGATCGTCTGGGTGACGGTGATCGTGTTGGCGCCGCTGGATCCGATGAAGTTGGTCTGCAGCAGCGGCACGGTGGCGATCGTGCCGCCCATCACCAGCACGGCGGCGAGTAGCGTGATCGCGGGTCGACGCAGCGTCCAGCGGATGACCGGCAGATACACGCGCTGAAGGCGAGTCGGGCGTTCGAGCTCGTCCTCCCCGGAGGCCGCGGCCACCTGCGCCGCCTCGGCCTTGGCGATCGCCTTCGCGCTGAGCGGCTTACGACCGAGGAACCAGTAGGCCAACACGGGCACGATCGTCAGGGCGACGAACAGCGAGGCGGCGAGCGCGATCGTGACGGTGACGGCGAAGGGCCGGAACAGCTCGCCCGTGATGTCACTGACGAGGGCGAGCGGCAAGAACACGGCGATCGTGGTGATCGTGGAGGCGGTGATCGCCGTGGCGACCTCGCGCACACCGGTCTTGATCGCGGTCAGCTTGTCGTCGCCGAGGGCGAGGTGCCGCTTGATGTTCTCGATGACGACGATGGAGTCGTCGACGACGCGACCGATCGAGATGGTGATCGCGCCGAGGGTGAGCACGTTGAGCGAATAGCCGCTCGCCCACATCCCGATGAAGGTCACCAGCAGCGAGGCGGGGATCGAGATGGCGGTCACCAGGGTCGAACGGATCGACACCAGGAACACGAAGATGACGATGATCGCGGCCGCAAGACCCAACATGCCCTCGGTCGCGAGGGTCTCGATCGAGCGCTCGATCGACGGCGCCTGGTCGAAGACGACGGTGAACTCGGTGTTCGATCCGACCTTCGCCGCGACCTCCTCGAGCGCCTCCGAAACGGCGTGCGACACGTCGACCGTGTTGCCGGTCGCGGTCTTGGTGATCGCGACCGCGAGCGAGGGTTCGCCGTTGACGCGGGCGATCGAGTCGGAGGGGTTGTCGACGAGGTCGACGCTCGCGAGGTCGTCGATCGTGAGCTCTTGCGCCTCGCGCGTCGTCACCTCGCCGAACCCGGGCACTGTTTCGGTCTCGGTGGTGAAGCCGCCGAGGACGGGGAGCGCGCGGATCTCGTCGATCGAGCCGATGCGGTTGCCGGACTGGACGGTGAGGGTGGTGCCGTCTTCGGCGATCTCACCCACCGCGAGCAGGACACCCGCCGAACCCAGCGCGTCGACGATCGACTGCGTCGTGAGGTTGTTGTCGTCGAGCTTCTCGGGGTCGTAGGTGATTTCGACGCGCTCGCCCGCACCGCCGGTCACGGAGGCCTCGCTCACCCCGTCGAGGGACTGGAACTCGGGCACCGCGATCGACTCGAGTCGGCTGGTGAGCTGGTTCTGATCGAGGTCGCTCGTGACCGCGAGTTGGATGACCGGGAAGTCATCGAAGGAGAAGGTCGCCACCGTCGGGGTGACGTCATCGGGCAGCTGGTTCGCGATCCGATTGAGGGCGAGCTGCACCTTCTGCTCGGCCGTCGTCAGGTCGGTGCCGTAGTCGAATTCCGCGGTGACCAGGGAGAGCCCCGACCCGGAGGTCGCGCTCGTGCCGCTCAGACCGCGGATGCCCTGCAGGGCCGCCTCAACCGGCGTCGACACGTCGTTCTCGACGACCGCGGGACTCGCGCCCGGGTAGCTGGTCGAGATGCTGACCTGCGGGAGGCTGATCGAGGGGAACAGTTCCTGCTTGAGCTGCGCGATCGCGATGCCGCCGAACAGTCCGATGACGATCGTGACGAGCGCGATGAGCGCACGGTTGCGCAGGCTGAAGACGGAAAGCAGATGCACGGGGAGGACTCCTTGAGGTGTGTGGTCCCCGCGGCGGTGCAGACCGCGGGCATTCGCGCACGCCAGCGCGCACGTGAGCCAGTATCACAAGCCTGTTCGCCCGCACTGTACTCCCCGGGGATGATTTCACGCCGGGAGGTGCTCAGACGACCTGCGCGTACTCCGGTTCGACGGCGAGCGCGGGCGCACGGCGCACCCGCGACCACGCCGCGATGAGCCGGTCGACTCCGCGCTCGATCTCGTCACTCGGGTAGGTGAACGGGACGCGCACGAACCGCTCGAACACGCCTCCCTCGACCCCGAAGCGCGGGCCGGCCGCGAGGATGAGTCCCTCGGCCCGCGCCGCGATTGCCAGCGGCGTGCTCATCGGGGCGCCGAGATTGATCCAGCTGGCGATGCCCCCCTCGGTGTGCGGCACCTCCCACTCGGGGATCGCGGCCCGCAGTCGCGCCGAGAGCTGGTCGCGGCCGCGGGTGAGGGCGGCGCGACGCTCGGCGAGGATCTCTTCGTAGCGCGGGAGCAATTCGATCAGCACGAGCTGATCGAGGATCGGCGTGCCGAGGTCGCCCGTGAAGCGCTCGCGCGCGGCGCGTTGAATGAAGTCGCGCTCGGCGCGGATCCAGCCGAACCGGAGCCCGCCCCACACCGACTTGCCGAGCGACCCGATCGAGACGGCGGGACCGGTCGCGGCGAAGGGGGGAGGCGTGGGGCGGCCGACGAGTCCGAGTCCGGCGATCGTCTCGTCGGCGACGATGACGGTGCCGTGTCGCGCCGCGAGGCGCGCGACGCGCTCGCGCATGTCGGCATCCATGGTGCGGCCGGTCGGGTTGTGGTTCTCGGGCTGCAGGTAGGCGAGCACGGGGCTCGTGCGCGGAAACACCTGTTCCAGCGTCGTGGCGTCCCACCCGTCGCCGGTCGTGACCGGGACCGGCACCGGCCGACCGCCCGCCGCGCGGATCGCCTCGAGGGCGTGCGGGAAGGTCGGCGCCTCGACGACCGCGCGGTCGCCGCGCGCGAGGAGAGTTCGCGCGATCAAGTGGATCGCGTGCTGCGCCCCGACGGTGATCATGAGCTGGTCGGCGGTGGTCGGCACGCCGCGCGCCGTGTAGTGCTCGGCGAGCGCTTGCCGTGCCACGAGAAGTCCGAGCGGATCGAAGCCGGATTCGCCGAGGAAGCGGGGCAGATGCGCCACGGCGCGCTCGGCGGCGCCCGCCACCCCGTTGACCGCCGGGAGCATCGCCTTGCCGAAGTCGACGAAGCCGACGGGGATGTCGGGGTCGGCGTCGAGGTCGTCGTGCCGCGGGAGGCGCGCGACGCTTCCCGAGCCGCGGGTGCTGGCGACGAAGGAGGCCTCGCGCAGGCTCGCGTACGCCGACGACACGGTCGTCCGGCTGAGGGCGAGCTGCTGAGCGAGCTCGCGCTCGGCGGGCAGGCGCGTGCCGAGCGGGATCCGCCCGTCGAGGATGAGCAAGCGGATGCGGTCGGCGAGCTCTTGATAGACGGGGCCGCGGGTGGCGTCACGCCACCCGCGCAGGAGAGAGGCCAACGCGCGGGCGGAAAGCGAAGTCACCCGGCCACCTTACGCCAGTCGCCGGGAATTGGCATCTTGATTGCAGTCCAATTCGGGCCTTGACTGGCGACATGACCTCACGCATCCCCGCCCACGGCGCGAATTGGACGCGACGCTGGGCGCAGCTCCTCATCGGGCTCGTGCTCTACGGCGTCGCGCTCGGGGTCATGGCGCGTGCCGGAATCGGCGTCGCCCCCTGGGATGTTCTCGGGCAGGGGATCGCCCGGCAGACCGGGTTGCCGTTCGGGCTCGTCACGAACCTCGTCGGCGCGCTCGTGCTGGTGCTCTGGATCCCCCTCAGGCAGAGACCGGGTATCGGCACGATTCTCAATGTGCTCCTCATCGGCACGAGCGCCGAGCTCGGCCTCTGGCTCGTCCCGCAGCAGACGGTGCCCTGGCAGCAGGCGATCGTGTTCGCCGGCGGGCTCGCGCTGCTCGCCGTGGCGAGCGGGCTCTACATCGGGGCACGCCTCGGACCCGGCCCGCGCGACGGCCTGATGACGGGCGTTCACGCCCGCACCGGCTGGCCCATCTGGGCGGTGCGCACCGGCATCGAGGTGACGGTGCTGGCGGTCGGCTGGATGCTCGGAGGCCAGTTCGGCATCGGCACGGTCGCCTTCGCGCTGCTGATCGGCCCGATGGTGGGAGTCACCCTGCCGCTGCTGCGCGTGCCCGAGCTGCCCCGCCCGCTCGAGCCGCACCGAGAGGAGGTGCCCGCATGATGCTCCTCCTCGCTCTCGGCGCGCTCGCGCTGTGGGGCATGATCGCCACGATCGTCGTCGTCGCGCACGACGGCTATCGCGCGATCCCGGACGACCCCGCCTACGACAGCCGGTTTGCCGCGTAGGCGACGAGAGCGTCGCGCACGAACCTCGCCCCGCTCTCGCCGCCGTAGTTGGCGGCGAAGCGCGGATCGGCCACGTACATCTCGGCCAGGCCGAGCACGTACTCCGCCGGCGCCTGGTCGCCGTCGCGCGGCGTGCCCGGGATGCTTCCCAGCCACTCCACGTGCCGTTCGGCGAGCGCGCGCGCCTCCTCCGAGTCCGAACCGATCCCGCGCTCAGCGGCCGCGATCCAGTCGCGGTTCAGAGTCGCCACCTGCTCGCGAAACACGGCCTGGCCCTCGGCCCCGAGGCCGCGCCACCAGGCATCGCTGGAGGCCCAGGTGTCGGCGCCCCAACGCTCTTCGACCTCTTCGCGGTACTGCGCGTGGTCGAAGCCATCGAACATGTCTTCTGCCATGAGTTGTTCACCCCCTTCCAGGTTGTCGATCGTCCACTCGACGCTTGAGATCTGCCGCGCGAGCCTCCCCTGCTCTCGTCGGAGCTGGGCGAGCTGCTCGCGCAGCGCCTCGCGGTCGTCGCGCTGTCCCGCGATCACGTCGGCGATTGCAGGAATGCCGAGGCCCAGTTCGCGGAGCAGCAGCACGCGCTGCAGCCGCACGAGCGCGGTCTCGTCGTAGTAGCGGTAGCCGTTGGACCCGATCCGGCTGGGCGGAACGAGCCCCACCTGGTCGTAGTGACGCAGGGTGCGACTCGTCGTGCCCGCCAGTCGGGCGATCTCCTGGATGCTCCAGTCGCGCGTCGTCGTGGTCATGGAGTCGACCGTACAAGTTGACGCTGCGTCAAGGTCAAGCGTGTCGCCAGCGCGGCGCGGCGAGGCGGCGCGCTACCCGGCGAAGCCCACCGGAATCGCCAGATCCTGCACCCGATCCGCGGCGGCGGTGTGGTCGTTGCGGGTGTAGATCGCGCACGCCTCCACCCGGCAGTCGAGGTTCTCGCCCACCGGATCCGGCACCTCGAGGTAGGCGGTGAAACTCCCCGCCGTCGTGTCGTCGAACGAGCGCGCACCGAACAGCCGCCACGCCCAGTCGTCGTTGATCCAGTTGCTCGCAGCGAACTGGATGGTGCCCTCGGCGACCTCCTGCTGCTCCTGGGTCGGAATCCCACCCAAGCACGGCCCCGGCTTCTCGCCCGCGGAATCCGGGATGCGACAGATCGCCACGTAGATGCCGCGCGCCGGGTCGTACCCGGTGCCCGACACGACCACCCGGTCGCCGGCGACCAGTGCGGAGGTGTCGACGGTCGCCGTCGCCTCGAACGCGGACACCTCGAGCGCGCGGTCGCGACCGTCATCGCCCGAGGCCGTGACGCGTGTCGGCCACTCCTCCTCGGTGGGGTCTTGGTTCGCCAGCCCCTGGTTCGAATGCGTCAAGATCGGCACCGCGATGAGCGCCGTCGGAACCAGGACGAGCACGAGCGCGGCCGCGAGAATCCACGGCCAGCGGCGACGTCGGACGTTGGAGGGCACGGCCCGATCATACGAGCGCGCGGGCCGGGCGACCGGGTCGAGCACAGCAACGCGGCTACGCTGTCGCGCGTGACGATCCTCGCGGTACTGCTCGGGGGCGCGCTCGGCACCGGGCTGCGCCTCGCGCTCGACGCGCTCCTGCCGCACGCCGACGCCGGTTTCCCGTGGTCGACGCTGCTCGCGAACGTCGCCGGATCCTTCCTGCTCGGGCTGCTCGTCGGCCGGTTTGAGTTCTCCACCCCGGTCTGGGCGCGCGCGGGGCTTCGCACCGGAGTGCTCGGCTCCTTCACGACCTTCTCCGCGCTCGCCGTGTCTTTCGTCGCCCTCGTCGACACCGCGCAGTGGGGGCTCGCCCTCGCCTACCTCGGCGCCACGCTCCTGCTCGGCCTCGCCGCCGCCGCGCTCGGGCTGGGCATCGGAACCCGACGCCGGATGCCACCCCTCCAGGTGACCGAATGAGCACCTGGGTGATCGCCGCGGCCCTCGGCGCCGGGGCGCTCGGAGCGCTCGCGCGCTACGGGGTCACGGTGCTGCTCAGTCATCCGCGTGCGCGCATCCCGTGGGCGGTGCTCACCGTCAACGTGGTCGGCTCGGCCCTCGGCGGCGTGCTGCTCGCGCTCGCGGTGACCGGCCAGATCGACCCGGAGCTGCGCTTCGTGCTCTTCGGCGGCTTCGCGGGCGGACTCACCACCTTCAGCACGCTGAGCGTCGAGACGCTTCAGCTGGCCTCCCGCCGCCGGGTGCGCGCCGCGATCGTGAGCCTTGCCGGCAACCTCGTGCTCGGGTTGGCGAGTGCGGGCGCGGGATTCGCGCTCACCCTCGCCGTGCTGGCGTAGTGCTGCGCGGGCGCCGGGCGCGTCGAGCAGTGGCCTGCGCGCGCGGGCCTCAGACGCCGAGCTTGCTGAGCGTCGCCACGACCTGCCGCGCGATCGTGCGCCCGGCCCGGTTCGCGCCGATCGTGCTCGCCGTCGGACCGTAGCCGGCGAAGAACACGCGCGGATTTCGCCAGGAGACCCCGCCGCCGACGACCACGCCGCCCTCCTTCTCGCGCAGCTTCAGCGGGGCGAGGTGACGTAGCTCGGGGCGGAATCCGGTCGACCAGATGATCGCGTCGGCCGGCCGGAAACTGCCGTTGCTCCAGCGCACGCCCGTCGGTTCGATCTTCTCGAACATCGGATGCGCCACCAGCAGACCGCGATCAATGCCGGCCTGAATGCGACGGCTGCGCGGAACCCCGGTGGTGCTCACGATGCTCGGCAGGGCGCGACCCTCGCGCGCGGCGGCATCCTGCAGCGCCACCGCGGAGGCGCCCGCCTCCAAGTCGAGGCCCTGCGAGTCGAGGAACTGGATCGGGCGACGCGAGACCCAGACGAGCGACTTGGCGATCCCCTCGAGCTCCATCAGGAATCCGATCGCACTCGTGCCGCCGCCGACGACCACGACCGCCTGGTCGCGGAACTCCTCCGCGTCGCGGTACTCGGCGGTGTGCAGGTGCCGGCCGGCGAACGAGTTCATGCCGGGGTAGTAGGGAACGAACGGCGCGCCCCAGGTTCCCGTCGCGTTGACCACCACCGGCGCACGCACGGTCTTCTCCTCGACCTCGTCGTCGCCGTCCACCCCGGGAAGCGTGAACGACACGGCGAGACCGTCGAGCTCGGGCGTAACCGAGGTGACATCCGCGGGCCGCACGACCTGGAGCCCGAAATGCTCCTCGTAGCGGCCGTAGTAGTCGGCAACGACGTCCTTCGCGGGCGCCTGGCGATCGGCGGTGTCGAAACTCAGCCCGAGCTCATCCATCCCCGGAAGGTCGTTGACGCGGTGCGCATAGCCGAGACGCAGGGCCTCCCACCGGAACTGCCAGGCGCCACCGGCACCCGGGCCGCGGTCGAGCACCACGAAGTCGTTCCCTGGGTCGAGACCGAGGCGGCGCAGGTAGAACGCCGTCGACAGTCCCGCCTGACCGCCGCCGATCACGACCACAGAGGTGTCGTAGGTGGGCTCGGTCACGCGGTCAAGACTAGCCCGCGTCGGCGGACACTCAACGTTGGGCAATGGGGTACGTGTTAGACTTTTGGGTAGTTTTCCACCATTGCCACAACTCGAATCAGAGGGGGTCACGCATGGGGCGCGGCCGTCAAAAGGCGAAGCACACGAAGGTGGCGCGCGAGCTGAAGTACTTCAGCCCCGACACCAACTATGGTGCGCTCGAAAAGGAACTCGGCGGCAACTCGCGGCTTGAAGAAGACCTCGAGAAGTGGCCGGAGTACTCGGCGTCCGACGACGACGAGTACGACCAAGGCGAGTTCAAGACCGCGTAGGTCTCGACACCGTCGGCGCGCGCTCGGCGAGGCTCCGGGCGCAGGGCGCGGTGAGGATCGCGCTCGTGAGCGCCATCATCGTGCCCGCACCCAGGTAGGCCGCGAGTAGCACCACCGGCGGGGTGGTCTCGTCGATGAAGATCGACGGCGCGAGCGTCCACATCAGGCCCGCCGTCCACGCGGCCATGCTGATCGGAATCCAGCGCGCACTCCCGGGCCGGTCGCGGAGCGCGAACAGCCACTGCAGCGTCGGAATCGTCGCCACCAGGGCGAGCCCTCCGAGCACCAGCACCACGATGGTGAGCGGGCCCGGGGCCTCATCGAACACCCCCGTGATGCTCAACGACATGCCGATCGCCCAGGCGATCGCGGCACCCGCCGCCGTTGCGCCGATCCAGCGCCCTGCGCGGATGCGGGCCCGGCGACCGAACCCCAGGATCTGGCCGGTGCCGAGCAGCGCACCCTCAGCCACCCCGGCGGCGACGAGCGCGGCCAGCGCGATCGAGGGCGTAGCCGCGAACGCGGCAACCAGGGTGCCCGCCACCGCGGGAATCGAGAACCCGATGACCTCGGCTGCCGCCACGACCGAGATCCAGCGCGTGGCAAACCCCTCGGCGTAGTGCGCGGCGTGCGCGGAGCGGCGATCGTGCGCGTGGTCGGCGACCAGCGCCGCGTTCGCGAGGTCTCCCAGTCGGCTGCTCACACCGCGACGCTACGGATGCCGCGAGGCGGGCGGGTAGGGGCGGAAGTCCCGTGATGCCTAGCTCGTGAAGTCGCCCACGAGGCGCACGGCACCGCCGTCGACGCCCTTCGCCCCCTGCTCGAAGCCCGCGAGGTCGCGCTCGCCGGTCGTGACGCGACCGGCCACCCAGGCGGGCATCCCGGCGGCCTCCAGCGCACGCGTGACCGAGCTGGCGGAGTCCGCCGCGACGACCGCGAACATGCCGACGCCGAGATTCCAGGTGCCCTCGGTCTCGGCGAGCGTCAGCCCACCCAGCCCGGCGAGCACGCGGAACACCGGGTCGGGGCTCCAGGTCGAACGGTCGACCTCGACCCAGGCGCCACGCGGCAGCACGCGGGCCAGGTTGGCCGCGATCCCGCCGCCGGTGACATGACTGAGCGCGTGAACGGCGCCCGGCACGTCGCCGAGGATTCCGAGCAGCGGGCTCGTGTAGAGGCGGGTCGGCTCCAGGAGCACCTCCCCGACCGTGCCGCCGAGTTCGGCCGAGTGGTCGGTGTAGCCGATCTTGGCGTTGGCGAGAATGTGGCGCACCAGCGAGAAGCCGTTGCTGTGCAGGCCGCTGGAGGCGATCGCGACCACCAGGTCGCCGTGTTCGATGCGCTCCGGGCCGAGCACCGCATCCGCCTCGACGGCACCCACCGCCGCGCCCGCGATGTCGTACTCGTGCGGCTTCATCAGGCCCGGGTGTTCGGCGGTCTCGCCGCCGACCAGCGCCGTGCCCGTCTCGGCGCACGCCCGCGCGACGCCCTCGACAAGGGTCGCAATGCGCTGCGGGTCGACCTTGCCGCAGGCGATGTAGTCGGTCATGAACAGGGGCTTCGCGCCCACCACGACGATGTCATCGACGACCATGCCGACCAGGTCCTGCCCGATCGTGTCGTGCTTGTCGAGCGCGATCGCGATATCGATCTTCGTGCCGACGCCGTCGGTGCTCGTCGCCAGCAGCGGGCGACGGAAGTCGCGCAGCGCGCTCACATCGAACAGGCCCGCGAATCCACCGACGCCGCCCAGCACCTCGGGGCCATGGGTGGCGCCGACGGCCGCCTTCATCAGCTCGACGGCACGGTCGCCCGCGGCGGTGTCGACTCCGGCGGCGGCGTAGCTGGCGTCGCCATGCGACGTGGATGCGGCGGTCACACAGCCAGGGTAGTCGCCCCGCCGCGCGACACCGTGTCGCGCTATGCGAGACTGAGACGCACCCGCGGTGGCGGGTAGGCATCCAACAGCAGTGGGAGCACTCCGCGGAATGTGCGGCATTGTCGGCATCGTCTCTTCGAGCCCAGTCAACCAGCAGGTCTACGACAGCCTTGCGCTGTTGCAGCATCGCGGTCAGGACTCGACCGGCATCGCGACCGCCGACGGCAGCATCATCCACATGCACAAGGCCAAAGGCCAGGTGCGTGAGGCCTACCGCACGCGCGACATGCGCACCCTGCTCGGCACGATGGGCCTCGGGCACGTGCGCTACGCGACCCGCGGCGACGCCGAGAAGGAGCAAGAGGCGCAGCCGTTCTACGTGAACGCGCCCTACGGCATCGTGCTCGTGCACAACGGCAACCTCACCAACACGCGTGAGCTCAGCGACCAGCTGTTCCGCGTCGACCGCCGGCACCTCAACACCAGCTCCGACACCGAGCTGCTCGTCAACGTGCTCGCCCACGAGCTGCAGTCGCAGGTGCGCGGCACCGACCTCGACCCCGACCAGATCTTCGACGCCATCGAGACGCTGCACGAGCGGGTCGAAGGCTCCTACGCCGCGATCGCACTCATCGGCGGGCACGGGCTGCTGGCATTTCGTGACCCCTACGGCATCCGTCCGCTCATTCTCGGGCGCCGCACGAGCGGGCTCGTCGGCACCGAGTACGTCGTCGCGAGCGAGTCGCTCGTGCTCGAGAACGGCGGCTACGAGGTTGTGCGCGACGTGCTGCCCGGCGAGGCGATCTTCATCTCGCGTTCGGGCGAACTGTTCTCGCGGCAGTGCGCCAAGAATCCGCGTCTGATTCCGTGCTCGTTCGAGTACGTGTACCTCGCGCGTCCCGACTCGATCATGAACGGCATCTCGGTCTACGACGCGCGGCTTCGCCTCGGCGACCGGCTCGCCGACACGATCGCCAAGTACACGCCGTCCGGCGACATCGACGTCGTCATGCCCATCCCGGACTCCTCGCGCCCCGCCGCGATGCAGGTCGCCCAGAAGCTCGGAATCGAATACCGCGAAGGCTTCTACAAGAATCGCTACGTCGGCCGCACCTTCATCATGCCCGGGCAGGAGCAGCGCTCGAAGAGCGTCAAGCAGAAGCTCAACGCGATGAGCTCCGAATTCAAGGGCAAGAACGTGCTGATCGTCGACGACTCGATCGTGCGCGGCACGACCTCGAAGGAGATCGTCGACATGGCGCGCATCGCGGGCGCCAATTCGGTCACCTTCACGAGCGCGGCGCCGCCGGTGCGCTTTCCGCACGTTTACGGCATCAACATGCCGACCCGTGCCGAACTGATCGCGCACGGGCGCAAGATCCCCGAGATCGCGACCGAGCTCGGCGCCGACTACCTGATCTACCAAGAGGTCGAAGACATGCAGTCGGCCATCCTCGAGGGGTCCGACATCGCGGGCCTCGAGATGAGCTGCTTCACGGGCGACTACATCACCGGCAACGTCAGCGAGGAATACCTCGCCTGGCTCGAAGCCAACCAGCTCAGCTAACCCCGCCCCCGCCATCTCCGGCGAGAGCCCGGCCTTCGCCGGCGAGAGCTGAGGGGCTAGGCGGCGGGGGGCGCGGTGCGGGTGGCGGTGGCAGTACGGGCGCGGCGGCGCGAGACGGCGTCGAGGATGAGGGCGACGGTGGAACCGAGCAACGCACCCGCGGGCACGCCGTAGATCAGGAAGTACCCGAAGGTCGCCGTGAAGCCGATCGCCGGGTCCGGCTCGAAAAGGCTCGTGGCGATGAGCGTCCCGATCACGCCCAGCACGACTCCGAGGGACACGAACACCCCGATGCGCGGGGCGCGACGGATGCGCACCTCCTGCTGCTCGTCACCGGCGCTGTCGAATTCGGGGCTATTCACCCCTCCATTCTCGGTCACGCGGGGAGCGCCGGGTTCTCCCAGGTGATCGGCAGCAGCTCGCTCAGGTCGGCGCGCGTGCCCGAGGCGACGACACGCGCCTCCGCGATCGCGGCATCCCAGTCGAGCCCGCCGGTGGCGAGCGCGATCCAGGTGGCGGCATCCATTTCGACCACATTGGGGGGAGTTCCGCGCGTGTGCCCGGGGCCCTCCACCACCTGCACGGCACCGACCGGCGGCACGCGCACCTCGACCGAATGCCCGGGCGCCTTCTCCGCCAGGAGTTGCAGCAGATAGCGCGACGCGAGCGCGCTCGAGTCGCGGTCGCCGTCGCCTCGGAGTTCTTTCCGGATCGAGGCTTCGCCCACGATCGCCGCGATCTTCGCCTTCGCCATGCCTCCACGCTAACAACCGCAGCCCAGATCTCCCGGTTCGCTGGACAGGTTCAGAGGCATCGCGCACGCCGGGTAGCCTGGCCAGGTGAGAATCCTGGTCCTCGGTTCGGGCGCCCGCGAACACGCGATCGTCACGGCTCTGCTTCGCGAAGGTGCGAATCACGAAATCATCGCGGCCCCCGGCAATGCGGGGATCGCCGCGGAGGTGGAGACCGTCGCTCTCGATGCGGAGAACGGCGAACTCGTCGCCTCGTACGCCCGCGAGAGCGAGGTCGACCTCGTCATCATCGGCCCGGAGGCCCCGCTCGTCGCGGGCGTCGCCGACGCTTTGCGCGCCGCCGATGTTCCGGTTTTCGGTCCCGGCAAGCGCGCCGCGGCCCTGGAAGGCTCGAAGGCCTTCGCCAAGCGGATCATGGATGCGGCGGGGGTGCCCACCGGTCGCGCGATCCGCACGACCGATCCCGACGAGCTGGCGACCTCGCTCGACGATCTCGGCGCCCCCTACGTCGTGAAGGCCGACGGCCTCGCGGCCGGCAAGGGCGTGCTCGTCTCGAACGATCACTCGGCGGCGCTCGCCCACGGGCTGCATTACCTGCAACAGGGGCCGGTGCTGATCGAGGAGTTCTTGAGCGGCCCCGAGGTCTCGCTGTTCTTCCTCTCCGACGGTCACGATGTCGTGCCGCTGAGCCCCGCCCAGGACTACAAGCGTGCGCTCGATGGCGACGAGGGACCGAACACGGGCGGCATGGGCGCGTACTCGCCGCTGCCGTGGCTCAACGATCGCTGGGGTAGCGAGGCCGCCTTCGTCGACGAGGTGCTCGGCACGATCGCCCTGCCGACCGTGCGCGCGCTCGAGGCGGAGGGCACGCCGTTCGTCGGGCTGCTCTACTGCGGCCTGATCATCACCGATTCCGGCGTCAAGGTGATCGAATTCAACGCGCGCTTCGGCGACCCGGAGACCCAGGTCGTGCTGCCGCGCCTGCAGACGCCGCTCTCGGCGCTGCTGCTCGCGGCCGCCACCGGGGGTCTGGGCGGCATGAGCTACCCGGAGTTCTCGAACGATGCCGCGGTCGTCGTGGTGCTCGCGAGCGAGGGCTACCCGGAAGACCCGATCACCGGGCGCGAGCTAACCGGCCTCGACGAGGCGGCGGCCGTGCCGGGCGTCACCCTCGCGCACGCCGCGACGGCGCTCATCGACGAGCGCCACGTCGCGACCGGCGGTCGGGTGCTCGGCGTCGTCGCGCACGGCCACGGTTTCGTGGAGGCCCGCCAGCGCGCCTACGACGCGATCGGCCGAATCGGACTCGAGGGCGGGCACTACCGCCGCGACATTGCGGAGCGCGTGACGCGCCCCGCGGGATCGGAAGACGCATCATGACCGGACTCCCCACCCATGACGACCCGCGCCCCGGCGCCCACGCGGCGGGCGACCCTCGCCTGCTCGAACTCGGCTGGAAGCACGTCTACTCGGGCAAGGTCCGCGAGCTGTACGTGAAGGATGACGAGCCCGGCCGCGTCCTGGTCGTCGCCTCGGACCGCGTGAGCGCCTTCGATCACGTGCTGGAGCCGGCGATCCCCGGCAAGGGCGCCATGCTCACGCAGCTCAGCATGTGGTGGTTCCGCCGCCTGGGGGTTCCGCACCATCTGGTGGCGGCGCATCCGGCGCTCGGTGAGCACCTCCCCGAGGGCATCGCCGAGCGCGCGATGCACGTGCATGAGCTCGACATGCTGCCGATCGAGGCGGTCGTGCGCGGTTATCTCGTCGGCAGCGGCTGGGCCGAATACCGCGAGACGCAGACCGTGTGCGGCCTGAAACTGCCGGCGGGCCTCGCCGAGGGCGACCGGCTGCCGGAGCCGATCTACACCCCGGCGTTCAAGGCGCCGCTCGGCGAGCACGATGAGAACATCACCTTCGAGCGGACCGTCGAGCTGGTGGGCGCCGATCGGGCCGAGGAATTGCGCGCGCGCAGCCTCGAGATCTACGCGACCGCGTCCGAGATCGTCTCGCAGCACGGCCTGATCCTCGCCGACACCAAGTTCGAGTTCGGACTCGACCCGGAGGACGGCGGCGACCTGACGCTGGCCGACGAGGTGCTCACGAGCGACTCGAGTCGCTACTGGGACGCCGAGGTCTACGCGGCGGGCGGCGAACGGCGCCTGGAGAGCTTCGACAAGCAGATCGTGCGCGACTGGCTCGCGGCGAACTGGGACAAGACGGGCACCCCGCCCGAGCTGCCGAGCGACATCGTCGAGCGCACGGCGGCGCGCTACCGCGAACTCGCCGACCGGATCACGGGGTGACCGCGCCCTCGCTGACGATTCGCGAGGTGCCGTGGTCGGATCCCGCGGGCGATGCGCTGCGCGAAAGCCAGCAGGCGGAGGTGCGCGCGCTCTACGGCGGCAACGACACCGAGCCGGGTCCCAAGCCCACCGGCGATGACATCGCGCTCTTCCTTGTCGCGTTCGAGGGCGACCAGCCGGTCGGCTGCGGCGCCCTGCGCGCGATCGACGCCGAGCACGGCGAGATCAAGCGGATGTTCGTGGTGCCCGAGCGGCGAGGTGCGGGCATCGCCGAGGCGATCGTGACCGCGTTGGAGCAGGCGGCGCGCGAGCGAGGCTGGAACCGGGTCGTGCTGGAGACCGGGCACGAGCAGCGCGCCGCGCTGAAGTTCTATGCCCGCGCCGGCTACCGCGAGATCCCGCTCTTCGGCTACTACGTCGACTCGGCCTTTTCGCTCTGCTTCGAGAAGTCGCTGCGCGCCGACTGAGCGGCCGCGCGCCGGGCGCGCCGGGCGAGCCCGCGGGCCTCGCGCGACCATTCGGAGCCGAGGGTGACGTGGCGGGCCTCGCAGTATTCGCTGTAGCCGGGCCCGAACATCGCCAGCAGCGCCACCGCCCCGATCGTGCCGATCACGCCGGTGATGGGCGCGACCAGCTCGTCGCTGTCGATGTCGGCGAGCACGCCGACGATCGAGCCGAAGAAGATGCCGGCGACCACGAAGCTCCAGCCGAGCGCGATGGCCCGAGCTGTTCCGGTGCCCATGACGAAAGCGAGGTCGCTCGCCCGGATCGCGGAGAGCCGGGTGCCGGCGAGCGCCGCCAGCAGCGCCGCCGCCCAGCCGAACATCGTCGGCAGCCACTGCGGGAGTCCGACGATGCCGAGCAGGAGTCCGATGGTGGCCCAGAGCGCGAACAGGCTGCTGCTGCCGAAGCCGGTCCAGTAGACCGCCAACCAGGCGCGTTGGAAACGGGACAGACGCGGTCGCGGCGCGTTCTCAGCCATGCGGACTCCTTGAGAAATGACGACAAGGAATCATATTCCGGAGAGGCGCGACCTGACCTGTGAGAGCAACCGCGTCAGTTCTGCGGCTTCCTCGACGCTTAGTCCGGCGAGCGCGGGCCGTCGAAGCTCGTCGCGTTGCCGGGTGCCGATTCGTCGAAGCGCTCCCGCCCCGGCGTCGGTCAGGCGGGCGCTGGCGCCGCGTCCGTCGCCCGGGGTGCCCCGCCGTTCCACCCATCCGGAGCTCTCCATGCTCCGAATGGCATGACTCAGCCGGGACCGGCTCATGCGCGCCTGCTCGGCGAGGACGCTCAGTCGCAGGGTGCGCTCGGGCGCTTCGGAGAGCACCACGAGGGCGGCGTAGTAGCTGTGCGGCATTCCCGCATCCCGCTGCGATTGACGTTCGAGCGCGTCGCCCAGGAGCAGGCTCGTCTCGACCAGGGCGCGCCACGCGGTGGCACGGGGGTCGTCTTCGCTCATGATCTCAGGCTAGCGGAATAGTTGAACCTTCAACTACGTTGAACCCGACATGACTGACATTCTCGCCGCCGAAACCAGCATGGGTGCCGTCACCCTCAAGGTCGCCAATCTCGACCTGATGACGACGTACTACCGCGACGCCGTGGGCCTGACGACGCTCCGCGAGCATGGCTCGCGAACCACGCTCGGCCGCGGGGCGACACCCCTCGTGATCCTCGAACATGCGCCCGAGCTGCGCCACGCGGGCCCGCGCGACGCGGGGCTGTTCCACACGGCGATCCTCTTCGAGACGCAGGCCGATCTCGCCGCCTCCGTGTATTCGGTGGCGCGGGCGACGCCGGGCTCCTTCACCGGGTCGAGCGACCACCTCGTGAGCCAGGCCTTCTACTTCAACGACCCCGAAGGGAACGGCGTCGAGCTCTACTGGGATCGGGATCGCCACGACTGGAACTGGGTCCACGGCCAGATCGAGATGAACACCCTCTTCCTCGACCCGAACGCATTCCTCCAGGAGCATCTGACCGAGAGCGGCCTCGCCGGACCGGACGACACCCCGGCGGTCGTCGGCCACGTGCACCTCTCGGTGGGGGACATCGAGACCGCCCGCGAGTTCTACGTGCACCGGCTCGGCTTCGAGCAGACCTTCGATCTGCCCGGGTCCGCCCTCTTCGTCAGCGCGGGCGGCTATCACCACCACATGGCGATGAACGTCTGGAACAGCAAGGGCGCCGGACGCCGCCAAGCGACACTGGGACTCGGCCGGGTGGAGATCGTCGTCCCCGACGCCGATGACCTGGGCAGCCTGGAGGAGCGGATGCGGCACGCCGGCCTGCGCGGTCGCGACGACGGGCACACCCTCGAGTTCGATGACCCGTGGGCGAACCTGATTCGCGTCACGACCCCGGGTCGGGGATAGCACCTCGGGCTAGACTCACGCGGCATGGGCGACCGACGACTCCGTCAACGCTGGGACCGACTCCGCGAAGCGGTCCAGAGCCGCGTCTGGCCGCTCCCGACCGCAGCGATCGTCGGCGGCGTGATCCTCGGGGTCGCGCTCCCGGAACTCGACCGCGTGCTCGACCCGATCATCCCCGAATGGCTCGGCGCGCTCCTGTTCGCGGGCGCCCCGGACTCGGCGCGCGCGATGCTCAGCGCGATCTCCGGGTCGCTCATCACCGTCACCTCGCTCACCTTCTCGCTCACCGTCGTGGCCCTTCAGCTCGCGAGCAGCCAGGCCTCGCCGCGGCTCCTGCGGATGTTCGCGAGCGACCGCCGTGTGCACGCGACGCTCGCGATGTTCCTCGGCACTTTCGCGTTCGCGATGACGGTGCTGCGGTCGGTGCGCTCCGCCGACGAGAGCGTGATCGACGACACCGGATTCGTCCCGCGCATCGCCGTCAGCCTCACCTTCATCCTGATGCTCGTCGCGGTCGTCGCGCTCACCCTGTTCCTGGCGCACCTCGCCACGCGCCTGCGGGTCGAGACGATGCTGCGCGACGTGCACGGGGAGACGACCCGCAGCATCCGCTCGCTGTTTTCGGAGGAGCCCCCCGGCGACGACGCCCACGAACTGCCGATCGAACCCCGCGGACGCCGGCTCGCGCTCGCCACCCGATCCGGGTTCCTCGTCGGCGTCGATCGCACGGCGCTTCGCGGGCTCGCGGTGCGCGAGAACTTGGTGATCTCGGTCGACACGGCCGTCGGCGAGGATCTCATCGAGGGGGTCCCGATCGCGTCGTGGTGGCCGCGCGACATCCTCGAAGGCCCCCGGCCCGACGACACCGAGGCGACCGAGCGCATCAACGCCGCGATCGCGCGCGCACACCTGGTCGAGTACGAGCGCACCTCGGTGCAGGATGTCGGTTTCGGGCTTCGCCAACTCGTCGATGTGGCGGTGAAGGCGCTCTCGCCGGGGGTGAACGACCCGACCACGGCGGTGCACGCCCTCGGGCACGTCTCGAGCGTCCTCGGCGACCTGGTGTCGAGGCCGATCCCCTCCACGGTCGAGCGCGACGACGACGGCGTGATCCGGGTGGTCGGGCGGCAGCTCGACCTGGATGCCCTGCTCGACGTCGCGATCACCGGCCCGCGGCAATACGGGGCGGGCGACCTCGAGGTGGCGCTGCGCCTCCTGCGGCTGCTGCGCGAGGTGGCGTGGCGCAGCATCCACCCGGAGCTGGTGAACGGAATCCGTCGACGCGCGACCGAGGTGCTCGCCGCCGCCGAGACCCCGGATCGCACCCGCGACGAGCTCGCCCGGCTGGCGGCGGCGCGCACGGCGGTGCTCGAGGCGCTCGAGCAGCGCTGGCCGGTGCCCGGAGCGGGCACCGCCTCGTAGACTGGGGTCGTTCCCCCCGCTGAGAGACCGGAGTCTGCTCGTGCCCATCATCGTCGTCGAGGTCATGCCCAAGCCCGAACTGCTCGACCCCGCAGGCAAGGCCGTCGCGGGCACGCTCAACCGTCTCGGCAAGGGCGAGTTCAGCGGCGTGCGCATCGGCAAGCGCATCGAGCTCCACGTCGACGGCGACGTGACGGATGCGGTGCTCGCCGACGTCCGCGAACTCGCCGACGAGCTGCTCTCCAACTCGGTCATCGAAGACGTGGTCTCGATCACCGTCGCCGACGAGGTCACCGCCTGATGCGCGTCGGCGTCATCACCTTCCCGGGTTCGCTCGACGACCGGGACGCGCAGCGCGCGATCCGCCTCGCCGGCGCCGAACCGGTGGCCCTCTGGCACGGCGAGCACGACCTGCACGGCGTCGACGCGATCGTGTTGCCCGGCGGCTTCAGCTACGGCGACTATCTGCGCTGCGGTGCGATCGCCGCACGCAGCCCGATCATGGCCGAGGTCATCGACGCCGCCAACGCGGGGATGCCGGTGCTCGGCATCTGCAACGGCTTCCAGATTCTGGTCGAGTCACACCTGCTGCCGGGCGGTCTGATCCACAACGACCACGGCAACTTCATCTGCCGCGACCAGAAGCTCCGCGTGGAGAACGCGTCGACCGCGTGGACGAACGCGTTCACCGACGGCCAAGAGATCACCATCCCGTTGAAGAACGGCGAGGGTGGCTACATCGCCAACGACGAGACGCTCGATCGGCTGGAGGGCGAGGGCCTGGTGGCGTTCCGCTACCTCGACGGCAACCCCAACGGGTCGCTGCGCGACATCGCCGGTCTCACCAATGCCCGCGGCAACGTGGTCGGCCTGATGCCGCACCCCGAGCACGCCGTCGAACCCGGCTTCGGCCCCGATACCGACATCGCGATGCGCTCCGGCATCGACGGTCTCGCCTTCTTCCGCTCCGTCCTCGAATCGAGCCTGTCGCGCGCATGACCCCCAAGAAGCTGTTCCGCATCGTCGCGATCGCGGAAGCCATTACCTGGACTCTGCTCATCACCGGCCTGATCCTGCGGGCGACCGCCGATCTGGCGATCGCGGTCACGATCGGCGGAGGCATCCACGGTTTCGTGTTTCTGACCTACGCGGGCATCTCGCTGCTGGTCGGCATCGACCGGCGTTGGAAGCCGGGGCTCGTCGTCGTCGCCGTGGTCAGCGCGATCGTGCCCTACGCCACCATTCCGGTGGATGTCTGGCTCGATCGCCGCGGCAAGCTCGACGGCGCGTGGCGCACCGAGCCGGATGCCTCGGGCGACCGCACGTTCCTCGACGGTCTGGTGCGCTGGTTCGTGCGGCGCCCCGTGGTGCTGGTCGTGATCTTCGTGGTGGTGCTGATCGCGATCTTCACCACGTTGCTGATGATCGGCCCGCCCGGCGGCTCGCACTAGGTCACCGGCTCCGAAAGTCGGAGAATCGCGCACCTCATCCACGAGTCGTGGACGAACTCGCCGGATCTCCGACTTTGCGTTGGGCGAGGAACCGCCGCTACCGGCCGCCCTCGGCCCAGGCCTCGCGCACCAGGCGCTCGAGCACGTCGAGGTCGACCTGCTCCAGGCGCTTGATGTAGAGGCATCCGACGCCCGTGCGGTGCGGGCCGAGCTCGGCCAAGAGCGGGTCCGGCGTTTCGGCGTACGAGTTCTGCAGGCCGTACAGCGACAGCTCCGCCTTGCGCGGTGAGAAGCCGACAACCATCCAGTCGTCTTCGTGGCCGCGCGAGGTCGTGTACCGCTTCGTGCCGTAGCCGATGATCGACGGGCCCCACATGACCGGGTGCTCCCCGGTCGCGCGGTGGAACAGTTCGAGCAGTTCTTCGGCATCGGCCCGGCGCCGCGCATCGGCGACTCCGGCCACGAACTCGGTCGGGGGCACGTCAGTCGGCTGGGTCTTGTTCGCTTTCTGACTCATGCCAGGACCCTACTTCGACGGCGGGGTTTCCGCATCGGTGGCGGTGACGACCGGCAGCGACCGCGTGTAGCTCTGCTGGCGCTGCTCTCCCTCGACGCTGCCACTGAACATGCCGGAGTGCTCCTCCCCGGCCTTGGCGCGCGTGGTGCGCTTGGGCGCCTCGACCATCTCCACGCGCGTGCGCGGAACGCCCGTCGGAGACTTGGCCTGCAGCCACTCCACCATCGCCTCGCGGATGTTGCAGCGCAGGTCCCAGAGCGCCCCGGAGTTCGCGGCCGTGACGGTGATGCGGACTCGCACGAAGCCCGCCGTCGCGTCGGTGATCTGCAGCACCGCGCTGCGCTGATCCCACAGCGGGTCGGCGTCGACGATGCGCCGCAGTTCGGCGCGCATCGCCGACGGCGACACTCGCCAGTCCAGATCGAACTCGACCGAGCCGAGAATCTGGGTGCCGGCGCGGGTCCAGTTCTCGAACGGGGTCGTGGTGAAGTAGGTGGAGGGCAGCACGAGGCGCCGGTCATCCCAGATGTGCACGACGATGTAGGTGAGCGTGATCTCTTCGATGCGGCCCCACTCGCCCTCGACCACGACGACGTCGTCGACGCGGATCGCATCCGAGAAGGCCAGCTGAAGGCCGGCGAACACGTTCGACAGTGCCGATTGCGCGGCGATACCGGCGACGACGCTGACGAGACCGGCCGAGGCCAGCAGGCTCGCGCCGTAGGCCTCGACGCCGTCGAAGGTGAGCAGAATCGCGCCGACGGTGACGACCGCGATGAGCACGAACGCGACGCGACGCAGGATCGCCACCTGGGTGTGCACGCGGCGGGCCGCCCGGTTGTCCGGCACATCCGTGGGGTAGCGCGCGAGCGTCCACGCGAACAGGAACCCGATGACGCCCGCGATCAGCCAGCCGCCGCACGCGATGATCGCGATCTGGAGCCCGTGCTCGATCCAGGTGCGCAACGCCTCCCAGTCTTCGCTGAGCGGCATGAACGCCGCCATGATGAGCAGCGCGACGGCGAGCAGTAGTGCCCGGAAGGGCCGCCGGATGCGCCCGAGGTTCTTGGGATCCCACCCGGCGCGCCTGCCGATGAAACGGAACGGCAGCGTGACCAGCGCGGTCACGATCACGACGAGAATCGCGACGCCGACGACGACGATCGCGAAGGTCAACCAGGGGTCCCACTCGGCGGGCATAGTCCTCCAGACTTCGGGCGGTCCTTCCACGGTAGTCGGAGCCGCGGCGGCTTCGCGCGTGCTCGGTAGGATGGGCGTGAACTTCCCCCGTGAACGGAGCCCAGGCCGCGTGACTGACACCACCGCTGCGACCACCCCCGCATCCCCCGTCGTCGACTCGGTCGACAATGCGCGGGCGACGCCGGAGAAGGAACAGCCCTACGCCGCGCTCGGACTGAAGCCCGACGAGTACGCCGAGATCAAGCAGATCCTCGGCCGCCGCCCCACGAGCGGCGAACTCGCGATGTATTCGGTGATGTGGAGCGAGCACTGCTCCTACAAGTCGAGCAAGGTGTGGCTGCGTCAGTTCGGGCAGAAGGTCAGCCCCGAGATGACGAAGAACCTCATGGTCGGGATGGGCGAGAACGCCGGCGTCATCGACATCGGCGAGGGCTGGGCGGTCACCTTCAAGATCGAGAGCCACAACCACCCGAGCTACATCGAGCCGTTCCAGGGTGCCGCGACCGGCGTCGGCGGCATCGTGCGCGACATCATCTCGATGGGTGCACGCCCGGTGGCGGTCATGGATGCGTTGCGCTTCGGCGCCGTGGACCACCCGGACACCGCGCGGGTCGTGCCCGGCGTCGTGAACGGCATCAGCTTCTACGCCAACTGCCTCGGCCTGCCGAACATCGGCGGCGAGACCTGGTTCGACCCGGTGTATCAGGCGAACCCGCTCGTCAACGCGCTCGCGGTGGGCGTGCTGCGTCACGAAGACCTGCACCTCGCGAACGCGCGCGGCGCGGGCAACAAGGTCGTGCTGTTCGGGGCCCGCACCGGCGGCGATGGCATCGGCGGAGCCTCGATCCTCGCCTCCGACACGTTCAGTGAGGGCGGCCCGACGAAGCGCCCGGCCGTGCAGGTGGGCGACCCGTTCGCCGAGAAGGTGCTCATCGAGTGCTGCCTGGAGCTGTTCCAGCAGGATCTGGTGGAGGGCATCCAGGACCTGGGGGCGGCGGGAATCTCGTGCGCCACGAGCGAGCTCGCCAGCAACGGCGACGGCGGCATGCAGGTCTCGCTCGACGACGTGCTGCTGCGCGACCCGTCGCTCACGGCGGAGGAGATCCTCATGTCGGAGAGCCAGGAGCGCATGATGGCGATCGTGAAGCCGGAGAAGCTGGAAGGCTTTCTGGCGGTGACGAGCAAGTGGGATGTGGAGACCAGCGTGCTCGGCGAGGTCACCGATACCGGCCGCCTGATCATCACCTGGCGCGGCGAGACCATCGTCGATGTTGACCCCCGCACGGTCGCAGTAGACGGACCTGTCTACAACCGCCCGATCGAGTACCCGAGCTGGATCGACGCCGTGCAGGCCGACAGCGCCTCCGGGCTTGAGCGCCCCACCGACGGCGACGCGCTGCGCGCGCAGGTGATGCGGCTGCTCGGCAGCGCCAACCTGGGCGACGCGAGCGCCATCACGAACCAATACGACAAATACGTCATGGGCAACACGGCGCTCAGCTACCCCGACGACGCAGGCATGGTCCGCGTCGACGAGACCTCCGGGCTCGGATTCGCCGTCGCCACCGACGCGAACGGGCGCTACTGCTACCTCGACCCGTACCAGGGCGCCCAGCTCGCCCTCGCCGAGGCGTATCGCAACGTCGCCGTCACCGGCGCCACCCCGGCCGCCGTCTCCGACTGCCTCAACTTCGGCAGCCCCGAGAACCCCGAAGTGATGTGGCAGTTCTCGAAGGCGGTCGAAGGCCTCGCCGACGGATGCCTGGAGCTCGGCATCCCCGTCACCGGCGGCAACGTCAGCTTCTACAACCAAACCGGGGACGTGCCGATCCACCCGACCCCGGTCGTGGCGGTGCTCGGCACGATCGACAACGTCGCCCGCCGCGTGCCCTCGGGTTGGCAGGATGCCGGCGACAACCTCTACCTGCTCGGCACCACCGCGCTCGAACTCGACGGCTCGGCGTGGGCCGGCGTCGTGCACGACCACCTCGGCGGGCGCCCGCCGAAGGTCGACCTCGCCCGCGAGAAAGACCTCGGCGAGTTGCTCGCCGCGGGCGCGCACGAAGGGCTCTTCAACGCCGCGCACGACCTCAGCGATGGCGGCCTCGCGACCGCGCTCGCGGAGGGCGTGCTGCGCTTCGGCGTCGGCGCGCGCGTCTGGCTTGACGACCTGATCGCGCGCGACGAGGTGGATGCGGCGACCGCCCTGTTCAGCGAGTCGACCGGCCGCGTGCTCGTCGCCGTGCCGCGCGAAGAGGACGTCAAGTTCACGCGCCTGTGCGAAGGCCGGGGCTACCCGGTGCTGCGCATCGGCGTCACCGACAGTGAACCGACCCTGGAGATCCAGGGCCAGTTCACGGTGTCGGTGGACGAGCTGCGCGAGGCTCACACGAGCGCGCTCGCGCGTTTCTAGCGGGCCGCGTCGCGGGCGTTCGGGCTCAGATCGAGAACGACTCCCCGGTCGCCTCCTCGGCGAGCGCCCAGAGGCGCGCACCGAACTCGGGCGACGCGCTGGAGGTCACCGGCGCGACGATTCGCGGCGCCCCCTTCAACTCGGACATTCCGCCCGGGCCGTAGAACTCGCCCGACTGGGCATCCGGATCGATTGCCGCCCGAACGCTCGGCCAGGCCCCGCGATCCTTGCCCTGGGCAAACGGTGCCGACAAGAATCCGACCAGGCGGTGCGGCGTGCTCTGCCGGTCGTTGACGCCCGGCACCCGCTCGGCCAACTCGCTCACCGCGTAGCCCGGATGCGCGAGCAACGACGCGCGGGAATCGCCCGCCGCGCGCAGTCGCCGATCGAGCTCGAAGGCGAAACCGTGCACCGCGTGCTTGGAGAACGCGTAGGCGCGGAAGCCGCGGTAGGTGCGCGTCGACAGCAGGTCATCCGGTGCGAGTTTCACGAGCCGGGTCGACAGGCTACCGAGCCCGACGACGCGGCCGGTCGGCTCGAGCGCCGGAAACACGAGGGCCGTCAGCAGGAAGTGCCCGATCGCGTTGCCGCCGACCAGAAGTTCGAGCCCGTCGGCGGTCTCACGGCGCCGCCCGGGCGGAATCACCTGACCGGCGTTGTTGATGAGCGCGGCGATCGGGCCGAGCTGACGCAGCTCGGCCGCGGCCCGGCGGATCGAGGCGAACGAGGCGATGTCGAGCTCGACGAACGAGACCTCGGCGCCCGGCACGCGGCCACGTAGCGCGGCCATCGCCCGCTCGGTCTTCTCGCGCGAGCGCGATGCGATCACCACCCGCGCACCCGCTCGCGCCAGCTGCTCGCTCGTGAAGTAGCCGATCCCGGCGTTGCCGCCGGTCACCACGACGGTGCGCCCGTCCTGCCGCGGCAGGGCGCGAGGGTTCCAGGTCACGACGCGTCGGACCCGTTCGCCGAGGCGATGCGCTCGTGGTGGTGGATGACCTCGGCGACCACGAAGGTGAACCACTTCTCGGCGAACTCCGGATCGAGCTGGGCATCCACGGCGAGCGCGCGCAGGCGCGCCACCTGACGGCGTTCGCGATCCGGGTCCGAGGGCGGGAGGCCCTTCTCGGCCTTCAGTTGCCCGACCTGTTGCGTCGCCTTGAATCGTTCGGCGAGAAGATGCACGAGGGCCGCGTCGATGTTGTCAATGCTCTGGCGCAGCCCGGCGAGCTCGGCCACCACCTCCGGGTCGATGTCACCGTTCTGCGTCATGCCTTGAGCCTAAGCGCCCGGGCCGCGCTCACCCGGCAGCGCGGTCGGCGCGGTCGGCGGCGTGCGGAACAGGACCGGACGCTCGCCCCACTCGGCCAGACGCGCCTCCAGCCCCCGCCGCACCGCTGGCCACTCGTCCGACAGGATCGAGTAGATCGCGGTGTCGCGCCACGTGCCGTCGGCGCGGGGACGCTCGTGACGAGCCACGCCCTCGAAGACGGCGCCGAGGCGTTCAATCGCCGCGCGCGATCGGGCGTTGACCGCATCCGCTTGGAGTCGTATGCGCTCAAAGCCGTGATCGAAGGCGAGCCCGAGCAAGAGGAGTTTGGTCTCCGGGTTCACCTGGGTTGCCCACACGCGCGGGTCGTACGCCGTCCAGCCCACGTGGGCGGAGCCCGATGCCTCATCGAAGTCGCCGAGTGTCGTGGCGCCGACCAGCTCGCCGCGGTGCGGCCCGCTCGCGATGCGGACGACGAAGTTCCGCCGCGCCGGCCCCGCGTAATACGCGGCGCTCCACGCGGCGAACGCGGCCTCGCTGGCGGGGAGCCCCGCCGAGCCGCCGCCGTAGCCGCCCGCGAACACCGCGGGCGAGCCGAGAGCGCGCCACAATTCGGGCGCATGCTCCCCCACCATCGGCTCGAGCTCGACGAATCGACCCGCGAGCGGGGCGGACTCAGGCCGACGTGCAGTCACGAGGCGATCCTTGCACCCCCGGCCTGGCGTCGTGAACTGCGCGCGCCAGGAGTTACCATCGTTGAGCGATGGGGGTCTGGGATCTGAACGGTGAGACGACGGCGACGGCTCGACGAGCCGCGCCGGATGGCTCGCGCCCCGACATGACCGACTGGTTCGATCCGCGCAGCCGGCGCGTCGCCGCCGAGGACGCGGTCGAGGGCCTCGGACTGCCGGATGCGGTCGTCGCTCTCGTGCTGATGGAAGAGCGCCACCCGACGCCGGTCGGCCAGGCGAACCTCGCGATCGCCGACTTCGTGCCCGAGACGGATCCGAGCAACCTGGTCGCCTGGATGCGCGCCGCGCTCGCGCTGGTGCGCTCGGCCGAGGAGTTCGGGCGCCGTCATGTCGTCGACGGCGAGTCGGGGCCCGCCCTGGTCGCCGCGATGGCCGCGGCCCACCCCGGGTTCTCGCAGAAGAGCTACAGCGACGTGCTGTTCCACGGCTTCTCGCTCGTCAACTGACGCGCGCGCTAACAGACCCAGCGAAGCGGGGCGACCGCGCTCGGCCCGCGGAGCGGTGCGCGCCGGAGGAGCGCCGGCGCGCTAAACAATTCAGAGCAGATCGTGGCGCACGACGATCGCTTCGCGGCCGGGGCCGACGCCGATCGCTGACATGCGCGAGCCGCTCATCGCCTCGACGGCGAGCACGTAGTCTTGCGCGTTCTTCGGCAGGTCCGAGAACTCACGCGCGCCGGTGATGTCTTCGCTCCACCCCGGGAACTCTTCGTAGATCGGGGTCGCGTGGTGGAAGTCGCTCTGGTTGACCGGCACCTCGTCGAAGCGCACCCCGTCGACGTCGTAGGCGACACAGACCGGGATGGTCTCCAGGCCCGTCAGCACATCGAGTTTGGTGAGCACGAAGTCGGTGACACCGTTGATGCGCGCCGAGTAGCGCGCGATGGGCGCGTCGTACCAGCCGGTGCGCCGCGGGCGCCCGGTGGTGGTGCCGAACTCGAAGCCGGCCGCGCGCAGGAATTCGCCCGACTCGTCGAACAGCTCAGTCGGGAACGGACCGGCGCCGACGCGCGTCGTGTACGCCTTGACGACCGCGATCACGCGGTCGATGCGGTTGGGCGCGACGCCCGAGCCGGTGGCCGCGCCGCCGCTCGTCGCGTTGGAGCTCGTCACAAAGGGGTAGGTGCCGTGGTCGACATCGAGCATCGTCGCCTGGCCGCCCTCGAACAGCACGGTCTTGCCCGCATCCAGCGCCTGATTCAGCACCAGGCTGGTGTCGGCGACCATCGGGCGCAGCCGGTCGGCGTAGCTCAGCAGTTCGTCGACGATCTCGTCCGCGCCGATCGCGCGACGGTTGTAGATCTTGACCAGCAGGTGGTTCTTCTGGTCGAGCGCGCCCTCGACCTTCTGGCGCAGGATGTTCTCGTCGAACAGGTCCTGAATGCGGATGCCGACCCGGTTGATCTTGTCGGCGTAGGCGGGGCCGATGCCGCGGCCCGTGGTGCCGATCTGGCGCTTGCCGAGGAAGCGCTCGGTGACCTTGTCGAGGGTGCGGTGGTAGCCGGTGATGACGTGCGCGTTGGCGCTCACCAGCAGCTTCGACACGTCGACGCCGCGCGCCGAGAGCGCGCCGAGTTCGTCGAAGAGCACCTCGACGTCGACGACGACACCGTTGGAGATGACGGGCGTGACGCCGGGCGTCAGAATGCCCGACGGCAGCAGGTGCAGCGCGTACTTCTTGTCGCCGATCACGACGGTGTGGCCGGCGTTGTTGCCGCCGTTGAACTTGACGACGTAGTCGACGCGGCTGCCGAGCAGGTCGGTCGCCTTGCCCTTGCCTTCATCGCCCCATTGGGCGCCAACGAGAACGATCGCGGGCATGCTTTTCTCCCTCACGGTCGGGCGGGATTACACCCCAGTCTATCTGTTGCGGGGAGGCGGGTCGTCGACGCCGACCGCGGGCGCTATCTCGCACTGGCGGCGTGGGGGGCGACCCGGACGTGCGCCCGCTCGCCCTGCTTGCCGATCAGGCTGAGGTACTCCACGGGGCCCGAGCTGGTGGCGGCGAACCAGTGCGGCGTGCGCGTATCGAACTCCGCGGCCTCCCCCGGTTCGAGGATGAGGTCGTGCTCGCCGAGCACGAGCCGCAGTCGTCCGTTGAGGACGTACACCCAGTCGAAGCCCTCGTGGGTGCGAAGGTCGGGCGCGGCATCGTGGCGACCGGTGGGCAGGACGAACTTGTAGGCCTGGATGCCGCCCGGCCGGCGGGTCAGGGGCAGGATCGTGGAGCCGTCCGCGCAGGCGACTGGCCGCAGGCTGATGCGCGGGTTGCCGGTCGGTGGCGCATCGACGAGCTGGTCGAGCGTGACGCCGTAGGCGCGTGCCAGCGGAAGCAGCTGTTCCAGGGTGGGGCGGCGCAGCCCGGCCTCGAGGCGCGACAAGGTGCTGGTCGAGATCCCCGTCTCTTCGGCGAGGTCGGTGAGCGTGACGCGTCGGCGGTGCCGCAGCCGCTTGAGCCGGGGCCCCACCGCGTCGAGAGTGCGATCCGTGGAGTCGTCCATACGCTCCAGTTTGCCATTCGGCAACAGGCTTTGCCTATTCGCCGCACTGGCTGCACGATTGCTCCGAGCGACGACGAGCGCCCGCCAGCGGGAGGAGCAGACCGGTGACACACACATTCGATCAGGACTATTGGGCCCGGCGCTGGCGGGGCGGCCCGAACGCCGCACCATTGGCGATGGCGGCCGCGCCTCCCCATCCGCACCTGACCCGCGAGGTCGCCGACCTGGCGCCGGGCACAGCGCTCGACGCGGGATGCGGTGCGGGAGCGGAGGCGATCTGGCTCGCCTCGCACGGCTGGCACGTCACCGGCGCCGACATCTCGAACGAGGCCTTGTCGGCGGCGGCGGAGCGCGCACGCGCCAGCGGCGTCGCGGATCGGGTGCGCTGGGTGCAGGCCGACCTGACGACGTGGGAGCCCGCAGCGACCTACGACCTGGTGACCACCCACTACGCCCACCCCGCGATGCCGCAGCTGGAGTTCTATGACCGGATCGCATCGTGGGTCTCGCCGGGCGGCACCCTCCTGATCGTGGGCCACCTCCACCACGGGAACGGCACAGACGAGCCGCCCGCCTCGGCCTCGGTGACCGGCGCCGCCATCACGAGACGACTCAACCCGGCGGTGTGGCAGGTCGTGACCGCCGAGGAGTCGCAGCGAACCGTCTCTGCCCGCGGAGGCGGACCGGCCTCGCTCCACGACGTCGTCGTCCGAGCGACCCGTCTGATCTGAGTCGCCCCTCGAGCACGCCGGAGCCCTCAGGCTCCGGCTCCACATCATCCTGCCGTTGCGCAGGTCACGAAAGGAACTGACGTGAGCACGACCCCCATGCCCGCCGCCGACGGCATCGACGAGCCGGTCGACCTCGGCGACCCGATCATTCATGACGCCCGGCAGCGTCGCGCGATCCTGATCGCGGTCTGCATCGCGCTGATGGCCGTCATCGCCTCAGTGTCCGGCCTCAACGTCGCCCAGCCCGAGCTCGCCGTCGAGTTCGATGCCTCGCAGAGCACGGTGCTGTGGTTCATCAACCTTTACACCCTCAGCCTCGCCGCGCTGCTCCTGCCGCTGGGAGCGCTCGGAGATCGGATCGGCCGCAAGCCCGTGCTGCTGGTGGGCTTGATCGTGTTCGGGGTCGCGAACGCGGCGGCCGGACTGGCCACCTCCACGGAGCTGATGCTCGCCTCCCGGTTCGCCTCCGGCGTGGGCGCCGCCATGATCATGCCGGTCACGCTGGCGGTGATCACCTCGACCTTCCCGGAGGGCAAGCGAGCCAAGGGAATCGGTGTGTGGACGGGGGTCGCCGGCGGTGGCGGCATCGTGGGCATGTACCTGTCGGCGCTACTCGTCGACGTCGCCACCTGGCGCTGGCTCTTCGCCCTTCCGGTCGTGCTCGTTCTGGTCGCGCTCGTGATGATCGTGCGGTCGGTGCCGAACTCCCGCGAGCGCACGGCGCACCGGTTCGACCTCGTCGGATCGGCAACCTCCGGCATTGCCGTCGCGGGGCTCGTCTTCGCCCTGCACGAGGGACCCGTCCACGGCTGGACCCAGCCCGCAACCCTGGCCGCTCTGATCAGCGGGGTGGGTGCCGTGATCGTCTTCGCCGCGTGGGAGCTACGCCAGGCGGCGCCCCTGCTCGATGTGCGCCTCTTCCGCGGGCGGGGCATGGCCAGCGGATCGCTGTCGCTTCTGGTTGTCTTCGGGGTGCAGGGCGGGATCTTCGTGGTGCTCTTCCCCTTCCTCCAGATCGTCCTCGGCTGGTCGGCGCTCCAGGCGACCCTCGGCATGATGCCGATGGCCGTGCTGATGATGCTCGCCTCCGTGCTCGCGGCGCAGGTCGCCTCGCGGATCGGAGCGCGAGGCACTATGGCCACCGGCATCGCTCTCGGCGGCGTCGGCCTTGCCCTCATGGCGAGCCTCGTATCCGTCGACGACGGCTACCTCGCGGTCCTGCCGGGCATGCTCGCCATGGGCCTCGGCATGGGTCTCGCCATGCCGCCCTCCACCGAGGCGATCACGAGCTCCCTGCCCCGCGAGCGCCAAGGCGTCGCATCGGCGCTCAACGACGTCACCCGAGAATTCGGCACGGCCCTGGGAGTCGCCCTGCTCGGGGCCATCCTCTCGGCCGGCTACGCGAGCGCCATCGACGGCCGACTCGACGGACTTCCGAGCGACGTCGCGACCACCGCCCGTGAAGGACTTGCGAACGCGGTCGCCGCCGCCGACGGGGCCGGCCCGCGCGCGGACGCTCTGGTCCGTGCCGCACAGGAGTCGTTCGTCGATGCCTGGCAGCTCGCCATGTGGACGGGCGCCGCCGTGATGGCCGTCCTGCTCGCCTCCGTACTCGCCCGGGGCCCCGAGAGCACCCGGAGGGCTAACCGCCGTGCTGACGAATCCATTCGTACATGACGATTGCGGCCGCGGCAGCGGCGTTGATCGACCGTGTCGACCCGTATTGCCGGATGTACACCGTGGTGTCGGCCGCCGCGAGCGCCTCGGCGCTCAAGCCGGGCCCCTCCTGGCCGAAGAGCAGGACGGCGTTCATCGGCAGGTCGGCGCCGATCACATCAACCGAACCCGGCACGTTGTCGACGGCGATGATCGGCACCTCGTGCTCGGCTGCCCAGGCGACGAGCGCCTCCACCGTCTCGTGGTGGAGGACCCTCTGGTAGCGGTCGGTGACCATCGCGCCGCGCTTGTTCCAGCGCCGCTTGCCGACGATGTGCACGGCCGCGGCGCCGAACGCGTTCGCCGACCGCACGATCGACCCGATGTTGAGGTCGTGCTGCCAGTTCTCGATGGCGACGTGGAAGCCGTGCCGGCGCGTGTCGAGTTCGGCGACGATCGCCTCCATGCGCCAGTAGCGGAACTCGTCGACGACGTTGCGGCGGTCGCCGTGCTCGAGCAGTTCCGGGTCGAGTCGCGGATCCTCCGGCCAGGATGCGCGCCCGCCCGGCCACGGACCGACGCCCACCGGCATCTGGTCTTCACTCGGTCGCGCGTCGTCCACTCTGCGAGGGTATCGGCGGGAGGCCCCGCGCCTGTTAAGGTCAGCGCATGACCGCGCCGGGTGATCCGCCCCTTCTCGGGCCGGGCGCGCCCGACACGATCGTGCTCGGCGACAATCTCGCGGCGACGGCGCTGCTTCCCGACGCCTCCGTTCGGTTGATCTACCTCGACCCGCCGTTCAACACCGGTCGCACGCAGCACCACACGCCGATTCGCACCGAGCGCGCGGCCGAGGGCAGCGACCGGGTCGGTTTTGCGGGAAACGGCTACGCGAGCACCCGCGGCGAGCGCCGCAGCTACGGCGACAGTTTCGACGACTACTGGGCGTTTCTGGAGCCGCGACTGCGCGAGGCGCACCGGCTGTTGGATGCGCAGGGCACCCTCTACCTGCACCTCGACTTCCGAGAGGCGCACTACGCGAAGGTCGCGCTCGACGAGTTGTTCGGCCGCGAGTGCTTCCTCAACGAGCTGATCTGGGCCTACGACTACGGGGCGAAGTCGAACCGGCGCTGGCCGGCCAAGCACGACACGATCCTCGTCTACGTGAAAGACCCGGCACGCTACTTTTTCGACAACGCGAGCGTCGACCGTGAGCCGTACATGGCGCCGGGCCTCGTCACACCCGAGAAGGTGGCGCGCGGCAAGCTGCCGACGGACGTGTGGTGGCACACCATCGTCGGCACCAACGCGCGCGAGCGCACCGGGTACCCGACGCAGAAGCCGGAAGGCATCCTGCGCCGGATCGTGCAGGCCTCGAGCGCGCCGGGGGATCTGGTGCTCGACTTCTTCGCCGGCTCGGGCACGACGGGCGCGGTCGCGCACGCGCTCGGGCGACGGTTCCTACTCGTGGATGAGAGCCCGGATGCGGTCGAGGTGATGCGCGCACGCCTGCCGCATGCCCGCATCCACCCCCTCCCGCCCGCCCAGTGAGTGTGTCGTTTTTCCGGAGGTTTCACGCCGCCGCCCACTGTTTCACTGCGCATGACTCGCGCGCGCGACGCTTTCTCCGGAGAAACGTCACACTCGGGTGCTCAGTAGGCTGGAGCCATGGGTAATCGCGCTGACGTCGAATGCTGGCTCACCGACATGGACGGGGTTCTCGTCCACGAGAACACCGCGCTCCCCGGCGCGCAAGAACTCATCGAACAGTGGACGAACGCGGGCACACCGTTCCTGGTGCTGACCAACAACTCGATCTTCACGCCGCGTGACCTGGCCGCGCGCCTCCGCGCCTCGGGGCTCTCGGTTCCGGAGGAAGCGATCTGGACGAGCGCCCTCGCCACCGCGGACTTCTGCGCCCAGCAGATGCCCGGCGGCACGGCGTTCGTGATCGGCGAGTCCGGCATGACGAACGCCCTCCACGAGGTCGGATTCATCCTCACCGAGACCAACCCCGACTACGTGGTCGTCGGCGAGACCCGCAACTACTCCTTCGAGGCGATCACCAAGGCGATCCGCTTCATCAACAACGGCGCCCGCTTCATCGCCACCAACCCGGATGCCACCGGCCCCTCCGCCGAGGGTGCCCTGCCGGCCACGGGTGCGATTTCGGCCCTCATCACGAAGGCGACCGGCCGCGAGCCCTACGTCGTGGGCAAGCCGAACCCCATGATGTTCCGCTCCGCGATGAACAAGATCGGCGCGCACTCGGAGGTGACGGCGATGATCGGCGACCGCATGGACACCGACATCGTGGCCGGCATCGAGGCGGGCCTGCACACCGTGCTCGTGATGACCGGAATCAGCGACCAGGCCGAGATCGACCGCTACCCGTTCCGCCCCGATGAGATCCTCGCGGGCGTCCACGAACTGGTCGCCCCGATGCCCGCCGAGACGGAACTCTGACGCACCTGACCTAACCCTCGTCGGCGGTGTCGATCGGAATCGCGGCGTCGCCGTCGAGCGGCTCCCCCGAGCTGCGCGTGACGAAGCAGCGGTAGCTCGGGTCTGCGGCCCACTGCTCTGCGGTCGCCGGGTAGCTGCCCTGCATGGTGACGTCGCGCAGGTTGTTGAACGCCTCCACGTTGACGACGCCATTGGCGGCGCACAGCCCGTCGATCTCCGCCTGCAGCGTCTCGACGCCGGGGAACGGAATGAGCGGTGCCGTCGTCGCCGGGGAGTCTTCGTCGCCCTCCTCCGGTTCCGGCTGGTAGCTGCCACGGAACACGAGCTGGCCGGTGTGCGGCTCGGCGCAGTCGACGACCGTGTACTGGGTCTGCCAGGCGTCGGTGTACGGCTCGAGGCACTCGCCGCCGAGCAGCTCGCTCCAGAGGTACTCGCCGGGCTCGACCGGCCCGATCGCCTCCTCGACGTCCGCGCTCGCGCTCGGGGTCGGGCTCGCCGTGATCACCGGCGCGGGCCCCAGCAGGTCGGGCAGACGCGTGCCGAGGAAGAACAAGACGATGAGCGCGAGGATGCCGATCAGGGCGCCCGCGACGGCCATCAGAATTTTCTGCGTGCGACCGAAACCCGCGACCGGCGGCGCCTCGCCGCCGTCTCCGCCATCGCCGCCGGAACCACCGTCGGCGGATGCGCCGCGCGACGACTTCGACGCCCGGCGCGCAAACGGCGCCTCGTTCGGATCGGGACCGACCGGCACCTCACGGAACTGCTCCTCGGCGAACAGTGTCTCGAGCGCATCGCCCGACGGCCCGCCGGCAACCGCGAAGACCTCGGTGGGGTCGGTAGCCGAGCCGGGCGTGTTCGCGCCCGCCCCGGGCGGGGTATATGCCTGCGTCGGCACATCATCGAAGCCGGGCGTGAAGGGCTGCGTCGGCTCGGTCTCGATGAACGGGCTCGGCGCGCGCAGATCGGGGGCCAACGGCTCGCTCGGCGGCGGTCCGGCGAAGGG
>NZ_CAJQNT010000023.1 GCF_905479755.1 uncultured Schumannella sp.
CTCGGTGGTCAGCGTGCTCCCGATGCTTGCCCTCTATCTGTTCGCCCAGAAGTACGTCATTCAGGGCGTCGCAAGCTCCGGACTCAAATGAGTTCGGTCGCCCACACCCGTCCACATCACATCCCATCGAAGGAGATAGGCAGATCATGAAGAAGACCCTGATGACCGCCGTCGGCATCGCCGGCGTCGCGGCATTGACACTGAGCGGATGCAGCGCGGAGCCCGAAAGCGGCCCTGTCACCATCACGTACACCAACTTCATTTCGAACGGCGGAAATGAAGAGAACCTGCAGGCGATCGTCGACGCCTTCGAGGCCGAGAACCCGAACATCACGGTCGAGGTCACGACGCTGCCCTACGGCGACTACGGCACCGCGCTGCAGACCGACCTTGCGGCCGGCACCGAGAGCGACGTCTTCGACATCGAGTACTCGAACTACGCGCAGTACCAGGCGAACGGCGTTCTCGCGCCGATCGAGGTCGCCAACGCGAGCGCCTACAAGGCGTCGCTGCTGGAGGCATACGCCACCGACGGTGTGCAGTACGCGCTGCCGAGCTCGTTCTCGGACGTCGTGCTCTACTTCAACACGGAGCTCTTCGACGCTGCCGGCCTCGACTACCCGACGCAGGACTGGACCTGGGCCGATGAGAAGGCCGCCGCCGAGGCGATCACCGACCAGGACGCCGGCATCTGGGGCGACCACCAGCCGGTGAGCTTCTACGAGTACTACAAGGCGCTTGCCCAGAACGGCGGCGAGTTCTTGAACGCCGACGGCACCGCGGTCGCGTTCAACTCGCCCGAGGGCATCGAGGCGGCCGAGTGGCTCGTGGGCAAGAGCGGCACCGTGATGCCGACGATCGAGCAGGGCCAGGGCACGGCCGATTTCGACACCAACCTCTTCAAGGAGGGCAAGCTCGGCATGCTGCACAGCGGAATCTGGATCTTCGGAGCCCTCGCCGACGTCCCGTTCGAGTGGGACATCGCGGTCGAGCCGGGTAACACCCAGCAGGCCAGCGCCGTCTTCTCCAACGCCATTGGCGTGAGCGCGAACTCGGAGAACGTCGAGGCCGCCGGCAAGTGGGTCGAGTTCATGACCTCGTCCGACACGATGGTCGACATCCGCCTCGAGTCCGGCTGGGAGCTCCCGCCGATCTCGGACGACGCGAAGCTCGCGACCTACCTCGAGCAGGGCGCGCCGGCGAACCGTCAGGCCGTGTTCGACTCGCTCGACGGCATCGCACTGCCCCCGGTGGTGGCCAACGGCCAGGCTGAGATGCAGGACATCATGGGCGAGGAGCTCATCGAGGCGCAGGCCGGTCGCAAGACGGTCGAAGAGGCCCTCGCGAGTGCCGAAGAGCGCATCAACGCGGTCATCGGCGGCTAGCACCCCGCTGGTCGAGTAGCCGCACTGCCAGTCCCGCTGGTCGAGTAGCCGCGAAGCCAGTCCCGCTGGTCGAGTAGCCGCGAAGCGGCGTATCGAGACCGAGGCTCCACAGGGTCTCGATACGCCGCCTGGGGCGGCTACTCGACCGGCACACTCGCTCGTCTCGATACGCCGCCTGGGGCGGCTACTCGACCGGCACCCCGCACCACCTGAAATGTGTTCGACCGCCCACCTGATCCAAAGGATCTCCCCGTCATGACTCACGCCCCGGCTCTCGCCGACCGCGACCAGTTGGCCGCGATCGCCGAGCAGGGACGCGCTCTCATCCTGTCCCTTCAGGACGCGAGCGGCGCCTATCCCGCGAGCCCCACCTTTTCGGCCTATCGCGGGTACTCCTGGTTCCGCGACGGAGCGTTCATCGCCGACGCGATGTCCGCCGTGGGCGAGCGCGATTCGGCGTCGTCGTTCTTCGACTGGTGCGCGCGCATGCTGACCGATCGCGCCGCCGAGGTGCGGCGCATCGTCGCGGCCGCGGATGCGGGAACCCCCGTCGGCGACACTGACATGCTGCCGACGCGGTTCACGCTCGACGGCCGCGAGGGCGACGACGACTGGTGGGACTTCCAGCTCGACGGCTACGGCCTGTGGTTGTGGGCCCTCGCCGAGCACGTCCGGCGCCACGACCTCGACCCGACGCCGTGGCTTCCTGCGGTCGAACTCACGATCGACTACCTGGCGAGCTCATGGCACCGCCCCTGCTACGACTGGTGGGAAGAACACGTCGACCAGCACCACATCTCGACGCTCGGCTGCATCGCCGCGGGGCTACGCGCGGTCGACTCCTGGACCACGCTCGACGCGAGCGCGGCGGCGACGGCCGCGGAGACCGCGGCGACCGTGGACGGGTTCATCCGCGCCGAAGGCATCCGCGACGGTCATCTCGTCAAATGGGTCGGCAGCGACGCGGTAGATGCGAGCCTCGCCTCGCTCATCGCCCCGCTCAACCTGATCGACGCGACGACCCCGCTCGGTGCCGCGACGCTCGCCGAGCTGGACCGCCAACTCGTGGTCGACGGAGGCATGCACCGCTTCGTGGCAGACACCTACTACGGCGGAGGCCAGTGGCCGCTGCTGAGCTGCTTTCAGGGGCTTGCCTGGCTTCGCGCCGGCGAGCGCGACCGTGCTGTCGAGCTCTTGCGCTGGACCGCCGGGACGGTGCGCGAGAGCGGCACCATGCCCGAGCAGGTCGCCGACCACCTGAACGACCCCACGATGGTCTCCGAATGGATCGACCGGTGGGGAACGAGCGCCGACCCGCTGCTGTGGTCGTACGCCATGTACCTTCGTCTCGCCCTCGAACTCGGAGTTGTTGACCAGTGATCCGCCACCGTCCCTTCGGCTCCGGCCACCCGTACTCGGTCGACACCGACCAGCGTCACCCCGTCGACCCGGTCGCGGGGGAGGCCCTCCAGCTCGGCGTGCGCTCCTCGCCGGGCGTCACCGAGGTCGCGCTCGAGTGGGAGCGCGACGGCGTCGCGCAACCGACGATTCGCCTCGAATCGGTCACCCGTCGTGACCGCGGGCAGGTCGTCGATGGCGGTCACCTGGCCTCCGCCCAGGCGCGTCTGGCGCGCCGCTCCGGCGGCTGGCGAGTCGAGCTCGACGGCCTGCGCGAGGGCGAGACGCTGCGCTACCGTTTCACCGCCCCCGGCGAACGCACCCGCTGGTTCGAGGCGCGGGTGAGCGCCTGGAGCGACGGCGCGACCGCACTTCGCGAGGTCGGCACGCCGCGGGTGGTGGCGGGCTCGGCGCGCACGCTCGGTGACGGCACGACGGTGCACCGCATCCGATTCGCCCTGCCGCTCGCGCCGGGGGAGCGCGTCGCCGGTTTCGGTGAACGCTACGACGCGCTCGACCAGCGCGGCACCGAACTCGATTCGGTGGTCTTCGAGCAGTACAAGTCGCAGGGTGCCGAGCGCAAGACGTACCTGCCGATGCCGTTCGCCCATGTGGTCGGCGGCGCAGGCTGGGGCTTCCACGTGCGCACCAGCCGCCGCGTCTGGTTCGACGTCGGGGCCTCCGACACGTCGCTGCTCTGGATCGAGGTCGAGACCGACGCCACCGGCGAGCTCGAGATCGCGTTCTACGACGGAACCCCGCGCGAGGTTCTCGCGGCGTTCCTGGCCGAGGCGGGCCAGGCCGAGGAGCTTCCCGCGTGGGTGTTCCGGCTCTGGGCGAGCGGCAACGAGTGGAACACCCAGGCCGAGGTGATGCGCCAGATGGATGCGCACCGCGACCACGACGTGCCGGTCGGCTCGGTCGTGATCGAGGCCTGGAGCGACGAGAGCACGTTCACAACCTGGCGCGACGCCCGTTCGACGGTCGCCGACGGCGCCGAGCCGAAGCGCTTGGCCGACTTCGAGTTCCCCGCCGACGGTGCGTGGCCGGATCCGAAGGGGATGACCGACGAGCTGCATCGCCGCGACATCCGGCTGCACCTGTGGCAGATTCCCTTGCTCAAGATGCGTCCGCATCCCGCGGAGCAGTTGAAGGCGGACGCCGAGGCGGCGATCCGCGACGGCGTGCTGATTCAGGAGCCCGCACCCGACGGCTCGCTGCGGCCGTACCGGAACCGCGGCTGGTGGTTCCCGCTCGGGCTGATGCCCGATCTGACGGACGCGCGTGCGGCCGAATGGTGGACCGAGAAGCGCCGCTACCTCGTCGAGGAGGTCGGCATCGATGGCTTCAAGACCGACGGTGGCGAGCACGCCTGGGGCCGCGAACTGGTCTACCTCGACGGCCGCCGAGGTGACGAGAAGAACAACACCTTCCCCGTCCACTACGCGAAGGCCTACGGCGACCTGCTCCGCCGCTCGGGCAAGGCGCCCGTCACCTTCAGTCGCGCCGGCTACACCGGAAGCCAGGCGCACGGTGCGTTCTGGGCGGGCGACGAGAACTCCACCTGGGAGGCGTTCCGCTGGTCGCTGTTCGCCGGCCTCAACGCCGCCTCAAGCGGAATCGTCTACTGGGGCTGGGATCTCGCCGGCTTCAGCGGCGACATCCCGACCGCGGAACTGTACTTGCGCTCGGCGGCGGCGGCGACCTTCGTGCCGATCATGCAATACCACTCCGAGTTCAACCACCACCGCACGCCGTCGCGCGACCGCACGCCGTGGAACATCGCCGAGCTGACCGGCGACGCGCAGGTCATTCCGGTGTTCCGGCGCTTCGCGAAGCTGCGCGACAAGCTCGTGCCGTATCTCGCCGAGGAGACCCGTCGCGCCCTGTCGGTGGGCGAACCGCTCATGCGGCCGCTCTACTTCGATGCGCCGAGCGACCCCGCCGTGCGGGAGCACCCGCTGCAGTGGATGCTGGGCGACGCGATCCTGGTCGCGCCGATCGTCGACGAGGGCTCCGAACGCGCCGAGGTGTACCTGCCCGCCGGCGAGTGGGTGGATGCCTTCACCGGCATGGACGTCGCGGGCGGTCGCGTCGTTGAGCGTTCGACGCCGATCGACGAGTTGCCCGTGTACGTGCGGGCGGCGGAGTGGGATCGTCTTCGCGAGGTGTTCGCGGCCGAGTGATTAGCCGAGGCCGCGGCGCTCGAGCAAGGGCTCGATGACGGCGTCGCGGCCGCGGAACTCACGGTAGGCCTCGAGCGGATCCTTCGAGCCGCCCACGCCGAGCACGAGACGGCGGAAGGTCTCGCCGTTGGCGCGCGTGAGTCCGCTGTTCTCGTGGAACCACGCGACCGTGTCGGCGTCGAGCACCTCGCTCCAGATATAGGAGTAGTAGCCGGCGTCGTAGCCGCCCGCGAAGATGTGCGCGAAGTAGGTGCTCGAGTACCGCGGCGGGATCGCCGGATTGTCGAGCCCGGCCGCGGCGAGGGCGGTGGCCTCGAACTCGGCGACGTCGGTGACGGCGTTCGCCTCCTCGGGGCTCAGCGTGTGCCAGGCCTGGTCGAGCATCGCCGCGGCCAGGTACTCGCTCGTCGAGAAGCCTTCGTTGAACTGCTCCGAGGCGTGCAAGCGCTCGACGACGCCCGCGTCGATCGGCTCGCCGGTCTCGTAGTGCTTGGCGTAGTTGTCGAGGACCTCGGGCCAGAGCATCCACATCTCGTTGACCTGGCTCGGGTACTCGACGAAGTCGCGGTAGACGTTGGTGCCCGCGAGTTTCGGGTACGTGACCCGCGCGAACATCCCGTGCAGGGCGTGACCGAATTCGTGGAAGAGCGTGGAAACCTCGTCGAAGGTCAGGAGCGTCGGTTCGCCCTCGGCGGGCTTCGGCACGTTGAGGTTGTTGGTCACGACGACCGGCTGCCCGAGGAGCGAGTTCTGCGAGACGAGGGAGTTCATCCACGCCCCGCCGCGCTTGCTGTCGCGCGTGTAGAGATCCAGAACGTAGAGCCCGACGGGGGAGGCGTCCTCGTTTTTGACCTCGAAGATGCGCGCGTCGGGGTGGTAGTTCGCCAGGTCTCGGCGTTCGTGGAAGGTGATTCCGTAGAGCCGGGTGGCGGCGTAGAACACGCCGTCCTGCAGCACCCGTTCGGCTTCGAACCAGGGGCGGAGGGCGGCCGTGTCGACGTTGTAGCGCTCCTGGCGTTCCTTCTCGGTCCAGTAGGCCCAATCGGCCGCGCCGACCTCGCCGCCCGCCTGGCGTTCGAGTGCGGCGTGCTCGGCCTGCGCGTTGCGCGCGGCGGCCGGGGCGAGCCGGGTGAGCATGTCGGCGACGGCCGCGGGGGAGCCGGCGGTCTCGTCCGAGGTGACGGCCGCGGCGTGGTTCTCGAACCCGAGCAGGACGGCGCGTTCGGCGCGCAATCGCACAATCTGGAGCACCAACTCGCGCGTGTCGTGCTCACCCCCGCGGATGCCGCGCGCGCGTGAGGCCTCCAGGAGCCGCGCGCGGGTCTCGGGGCTCGTGAGGTCGGAGAGCGCCGGCTGGCCGGTCGGCAGGATGAGGGTGAGGAGGTAGCCCTCGAGCCCGCGCGACTTGGCGGCCTCGGCGGCCGCCGAGATCTCGCCCGCCGAGAGGCCGTCGAGGTCGCTCGCGTCCTCGATGTGCACGGCGAGATCGTTGGTGTCGGCAAGGAGCGCCTTCTCGAATCGCGTGGTGAGCGTCGAGATCTTCTGGTTGAGTTCGCGCAGTCGGGTCTTGGCCGTCTCGTCGAGCCCCGCTCCGGCCTGCGTCATCTCGACGTGCCAGCGCTCGACGAGGTAGCGCTGTTCGTCGGTCAGAGGTTCGTCGCTTTCGTGCACCGCGGTGATCCGGGCGTAGAGCGCGTGGTCGAGCATGATCGCGTCGTGGTGTTCGGCGAGCTTCGGCGCGAGCTTCTCTTCGAGTTCGTTGGTGAAGTCGCTGGAGTGCGACGAGCTGAGGTGGAAGAAGACGTGGGAGACGCGCGAGAGCGTCTGACCGCTGCGCTCCAGCGCTTCGAGCGTGTTGGCGAAGGTGGCGGGCTCGGCCATGTCGGTGATCGCGGCGAGTTCTTCGAGCTGCGCGGCCATTCCGAGTTCGAAGGCCGGTTCGAAGTGCTCGTCCCGGATGTCCGCGAAGGGCGGGAACGCGTACGGAAGCAGGCTGGGCATCAGGAACGGATTGCTCACCTCCTCAGCCTAGACGCGGAGGACGAACGGGTGCAAAGAAAATCTTGCAAAGAACACTCTGCAAAGGTATCTTTGCAATATGACCACCGATCGCACCCCACGCACCCTGGACGTGAACGACCTCAAGGCGCTCGCGCATCCGCTGCGGGTGCAGCTGCTCGATGCGCTCTCGACCTATGGTGCGGCGACGGCGAGCGGATTGGCGGATCGCCTCGGCGAGTCGAGCGGAGCCACCAGCTACCACCTGCGCCAACTGGAGAAGCACGGCTTCGTGCGAGAGGTCGAAGGCAAGGGGAGCGCCCGCGAACGCTGGTGGGAGCGCGTTCCCGGGGGGATCATGCTCGACGCGACTCGCTTCGAGCGGGAATCCCCCGAGCGCGCGGCAACCGATCTGCTTCTCGGGGAATGGGAACGCAACCGACGCCGACTGCTCAGCGACTTCCTGTCGCGCGGGGACTCCCTTGGTCATGACTGGCTCGACGCGAGCACGCTCAACACGACCAATTTGCGCCTCACCGCGGCGCAGACCGCCGACCTCAACGATGCGCTCGCGACCGTGATCACCGAGTACGCCGATCGCTACCGCAATCAGGATGTGCCGGGCTCGCGTCCGGTGCAGCTGCAACTCAATCTGTTCCCCGTCGTCGACGGCGCTCCCAGCCCGGAGCTCACCGAGAGCGACAACCTGCGTGCGCCGAAGGAGCCGAGGTCATGACCACCCAACCGATCACCGTGTTCGCCCCCGTCGTGCTGCGCACGTCCGGCGTCCGCCGACCGGGACTGCGCCGCCTCGCCGTGCGCCTCGGCGTTGCGCTCGTCAGCTGGGGGCGACGCGACGTGCGTCCGGCGACGCGCGACCAGATCCTCGCGCGCCGCGCCGCCGAGCTGCAGCTCGAGGCGACGCGCCGGCAGGGGCTGTTCCTGGCCGCCGACCACGGGCCGCGCTGAGCGACGCGGGCGGAGGCTACATTGTGGGAATGCAGACTGCTCCGCCCTCCGGCGCGTCGCGGCGGATGAGCGACCTCGGGCATCCGATCGCCGCGGGCGTCATCGCCGCCGTCACCGGATTTGCCAGTTCGTTCACGCTGGTGATCGCCGGGCTCGTGGCGGTCGGCGCGACTCCCGCGCAGGCGGCCTCGGGGCTCTTCGCCCTGTCGCTCGGGCAGGGGCTGCTGTGCATCGTGATGAGCGTCGCATTCCGGCTTCCGTTGGCCTTCGCCTGGTCGACGCCGGGCGCCGCGGTGATGATCGCGGCCGGCGGGCTCACGGGCGACTTCGGAAGCGCCATCGGGGCCTTTCTGGTGTGCGCCGCCCTGTTGCTGCTCACCGGCGCCTGGCCCGCGCTCGCGCGTGCGATGACGCGCATTCCCCCCGCGATCGGCAGCGCGATGCTCGCCGGGATCCTGGTGCCGATCTGTTTGGCACCGGTGCAGGCGGCCGTGGAGATGCCGGTGCTGGCGCTTCCCGCCGTGCTGGTCTGGGCGCTGCTCGCGCGGCTCGCGCCGCGCTGGGCCGTCGCCGGCGCCGTGATCGCCACGATCACGGCCATCGCGGTCTCGGGGCGGGCGAGCGGATTCGGCGAGTACTCCCTGGCTCCCACCTTGGAGTTCGTCGCCCCCTCCTTCGATCCGCTCGTGATCGTCAGCCTGGGCGTTCCGCTGTACCTCGTCACGATGGCGGGGCAGAACGTTCCCGGCTTCGCCGTGCTGCGCACCTTCGGCTACCACGAGCCGCCCGCACGAGCGATTCTGCTCGGCACCGGTGCCGCCTCGGCCGTCACGGCTCCGTTCGGCGGCTACGTGCTGAACCTCGCGGCGATCACCGCCGCCATGATGGCGGGGCCCGACGCACATGCGGATGCGCGCCGCCGCTGGATCGCGACCCTCACCTGCGGCGTCGCCTACCTGGTGCTCGCCTTCGGCGCGAGCGCGGCGAGCGCGCTTGTTGCGGTCGCCCCGCCGATCCTCATCACGGCGGTCGCGGGCCTCGCGTTGTTCGGCGCGTTCGGGTCGTCGATCTCCGATGCGCTCCGCGAGCCCGCCCGCCGCGTTGTCGCCGTGTTGACGTTTCTCGTGGTCGTCTCCGGCGTCACGATCGTCGGAATCGGCTCCGCGTTCTGGGGCCTCGTCGTGGGCGCGCTCGCCTACCTGTGGCTGGTGTTGTCGCGTCGCCCGCGTCAGTCGGCGGCCGACACGGTCGCCGCATCCGAGACCGGGTCGTAGCGAATCGTCGTGCCGTCGTCGAGCTCGACGACGGGTCGGCCCTCCAACCAGGTGAGGGTCCAGCGCCACGCACTCGTGTCGAAGGAGGCGACCTCGGCCTCGACCTCGGCGATTGCCGCGGTGACGGCGGACGGAAGCGTCGCGGGTGCCGTGGCGCCGACGCTCCAGCGCGTTCCGAGCTGCATCAGAATCTCTTCTCGTAGGTGACCCAGGTGGTGCGGGTGGCCACCCGGTCGTAGACCCGCTGCGCCGTCTCGTTGTCGGCAGCCGTGATCCAGCGCAGGGTGCCCGGTTCGCCCGCCTCGTGCGCGAGCGCGGTCAATGCCTCGATGAGTGCCGTGCCGACGCCGGCGCCGCGGGTTGCCGGGTCGACGTAGAGATCGTCGAGATACCAGTCCCAACCGCCGGTGAAGGTGTCCGGATGCCGCCGGTAGTGGGCTAATCCGACGAGCGTGCCGCCGTCCTCGGCGACGATCGCGTCGACGCCCGACCCCGGTGTGAGGAGGATCCCGCCGACCCGATCGAGCAGTTCTTGCGAGAACTCGGTCTCGTAGAACACCCCGTAGGCGCGGAACAGTTCGCGCCAGGCGGGGAGGTCCTGCGCCGCAAGCTCACGGATCTGCACCGACATCAGGACTCCGGCTGCTCCGCGAGCACGATCTCGGTCACGGCGACCTCCTCGGCCTCGACGAGCGTCAACTCGGCGATGCGGCCGACGGCACGGAGATCGTCGACCGCCTCGGCCAGCATCGCCGGGCCCGCGAGCACGGCCGAGAGGACCTCGGTCTTCTGCGAGGCCTTGGCGTCGGTCTTGGCGCGCCGGATGCCGATGAGCGCGGCGCTCACCTCCGACAGCAGGCCGCGCGCGGTGCCGAATTCGGCCAGTTCGGCAGCCTCCGGCCAGGCGGCAGCGTGCACTGAGCTCGCGTGGGTCCAGCGCCACACCTCTTCGGTCGCGAACGGGATCACCGGGGCGAGCAGGCGCAAGAACACGTCGATCGCGAGGCGGAGCGCCGCCACCGCGCTCGCCTGGGGTGCCCCGGCGCCGGTGTACGCGCGCTCCTTGACGAGCTCCAGGTAGTCGTCGCAGAAGGTCCAGAAGAACTGCTCGGTCACCTCGAGGGCCCGCGCGTGGTCGTACTCGCCGTACGCCTTCGTCGCCAGGCGCACCACCTCGGCGAGCCCGGCGAGCATGTCGCGGTCGAGCGGCTCGGTGATGGCGCTGGTCTCGATACGGCACTCCGGGCCTACTCGACCGGCATCCAGCGGGAACGAGTACACGAACTTAGAGGCGTTCAGCACCTTGATCGCGAGGCGACGCCCGATCTTCATCTGCTTCGGGTTCTGCGGGTCAAACGCCGCGTCGGTGCCGAGGCGCGAGCTGGCCGCCCAGTAGCGCACCGCATCCGAGCCGTGCTCCTCGAGCAGACCCGCGGGGGTGACCACGTTGCCCTTCGACTTCGACATCTTCTTGCGGTCGGGGTCGACGATGAAGCCGGAGATTCCGGCGTTCTTCCACGGCACCTGGCCGTGCTCGAGCTCGGCGCGCAGCACCGTCGAAAACAACCAGGTGCGGATAATGTCCTGGCCCTGCGAGCGCAGCGCGTAGGGGAAGACCAGGTCGAACAGCTCGGGATCGCGTTCCCAGCCGCCCGCGATCTGCGGGGTCAGGCTGGAGGTCGCCCAGGTGTCCATGATGTCGAGCTCGCCCTCGAAGCCGCCCGGCACGCCGCGCTGATCGGCGGTGTAGCCGGCCGGAACATCGCTCGACGGGTCGACGGGAAGCGAGGCCTCGTCCGGCACGATCACGCCTGCGCGCTCGCCCTCGGCGTCGAGCTCGTACCAGACCGGCAGCGGCACACCGAAGAAGCGCTGACGCGAGATGAGCCAATCGCCGGTGAGGCCGCCGACCCAGTTCTCGTAGCGGACGCGCATGAAGTCGGGGTGGAAGTCGATGCTCTTCCCGGCGGCGAGCAGGCGCTCCTTGAGGGCCTCGTCGCGCGCGCCGTTGGAGATGTACCACTGGCGGGTCGACACGATCTCGAGCGGCTTGTCGCCCTTCTCGAAGAACTTCACCGGGTGGGTGATCTTGCGCGGTTCGCCGTGCAGGTCACCCGATTCGGCGAGCAGTTCGACCATGCGTGCTTTGGCGCTGAAGACGGTCTTGCCGGCGAGTTCGGCGTAGGCGGCGCGGCCGGCGTCGCTGAAGAGCTCCTCGGCCGGCGCCTCGGCGATCAGCCGACCGTCGCGCCCGATCACGGTGCGGTTCGGCAGATCCAGTTCGCGCCACCAGATGACGTCGGTCACGTCGCCGAAGGTGCAGATCATGGCGATTCCCGAGCCCTTGTCCTGCTGGGCGAGGCGGTGGGCGACCACGGGCACCTCGACGCCGAAGACCGGCGTCGTCACGGTGGTGCCGAACAGAGCTTGGTAGCGCTCGTCATCGGGATGCGCCACGAGAGCCACGCACGCCGGCAGCAGCTCCGGGCGAGTGGTCTCGATCTCGACCGTGCCGCCGTCGGGCTTGTGGAACGACACGCGGTGGTAAGCCGCGGGCTGGTCCTTGTCTTCGAGCTCGGCCTGGGCGACCGCGGTGCGGAAGGTCACGTCCCACAGGGTTGGGGCATCCGCCTGGTACGCCTCGCCGCGGGCGAGGTTTCGCAAGAACGCGCGCTGCGCGGTGGCGCGCGAGTGCTCGTCGATCGTGCGGTAGGTGAGCGACCAGTCGACGCTCAGCCCGAGCGTGCGCCACAGGTCTTCGAACTGCTTCTCGTCTTCGACGGTGAGCCGTTCGCAGAGCTCGACGAAGTTGCGGCGGCTGATCGGCTGCTGGTCGGCGGCCTTCGTGCTGGTGCCGTCGCCGCCGTCGTGCGGGGGAGTGAAGTCGGGGTCGTAGGGCAGCGTCGGGTCGCAGCGCACGCCGTAGTAGTTCTGCACCCGGCGCTCGGTGGGCAGCCCGTTGTCGTCCCACCCCATCGGGTAGAACAGGTGCTTGCCGTTCATGCGCTGGAAGCGCGCCGCGAGGTCCATGTGCGTGTAGCTGAAGACATGGCCGATGTGCAGGCTGCCGGAGGCGGTCGGCGGGGGCGTGTCGACGCTGAAGACCGCGTCCTTGCCCGCGGCAAGCGCGGCGGTGCGATCGAACCGGTGAGTGCCGTCGGCCTCCCACGTCTCGCCCCACTTGGCTTCGAGGCCCTCGAGCGCGGGCTTGTCGGGAATGGGGGCGCTGGCGTTCACGCGGACTCCGGTTCGATATCGGCGGCACCGAGTCAATGCCCCGAATCCGGGGCGAGGTGCCTGAGTGTGAGGTGTGATCCCAGTCTACCGACTCGTCCTGAGGGGTACGGTCAGCCCATGGCCGCCGTCACGCCTCCCGCTCGGTATGACGATCTGCACGCCGTGTTCGTCAACTGCACGCTGAAGCGCAGTCCCGAGATCAGCAACACGCACGCACTGATGAAGCGCAGCATCGCGCTCCTGCAGTCGCAGGGCGTGTCGGTCGATCAGATCCGGCTCGCCGATCATGACGTCGCCGAGGGCGTCTACCCCGACATGCGCGAGCACGGTTGGGAGTTCGACGAGTGGGTCGACCTCTGGCCGCGGATCAAGGAAGCCGACATCCTGGTCCTCGGCACCCCGATCTGGCTGGGCGAACCCTCCTCGGTGTTGCGGAAGTTCATCGAGCGGCTGTACGGGATGAGCGGGGAACTCGCCGACAACGGGCAGTACGTGTACTACGGCAAGGTGGCGGGCCTGGTGGTGACCGGCAACGAAGACGGCGTCAAGCATTCGGCGATGTCGACGCTGTACAGCCTGCAGCACATCGGATACACGATTCCGCCGGCGGCCGATGCGGGCTGGATCGGTGAGGTCGGGCCGGGGCCGAGCTACCTCGATGAGGGCTCGGGGGGCCCGCAGAACGACTTCACGAACCGCAATACGACGTTCATGACCTGGAACCTGCTGCACCTGGCCCGCATGTTGAAGGATGCGGGAGGGATTCCCGCGTTCGGCAATCTGCCGGAACAGTGGACGCGGGGCGAGCGCTGGGGGTTCTCGGCGAATCCCGAATACCGCTGAGTCGTTATTCGCTGACCACGATCGTGTCGCGGGCGATGACCTCGGAGCCGAGGAAGACGGCAATCGAGTACTCCTGCCACCCGTTGACCTGACCGCACTGGTAGTCGACGGTGATGGTGCCCACGGCCGACAGGTTCGTTTCGTAGGGTTCGGTGTCCGCCGTCTCGGTACCGATGCCGAATGACACCGTCGTTCCCGCCGTGTCCCAGGTGAAGGTGAGGGGGACGGATCCCCCGGCGGTGCAGTTCACTTCGGTCGTCGAGCTCTCGAAGCCGCGAATCGGGGACGGCGGCAGCGTCGGCTCGGCGCTGACCGTCGGGGTCGGGGTCGCGCTCGGGGTGGTGCTCGCCGAGGGCGTGGGAGTGGGGGTGGGCGTGGGGGTCGCGAGCGGCGCGCTCGAGCCTTGGCCGCCGGAGAGTAGCACCACGATCAGAACGATGACGGCGACGACGAGCAGGCCGGAGAGCGCTAGCAGCGCGACGACGAGCCGCGAAGGCCGTCGCCGTTCCTCGACATCTGTGGTCATTGTCGTCCGCCCGTGGTGTCCGCCCGAACGTGGCGGGGCGCACGGGCCCCGCCACGAGTTCTGAGCGTCACTCTAGGCGCCGATCTGGCCCGCCTCAAGCAGCGGGGGCCTCGTCACGATCGACCCGGATGCGCTGCGCGATGAGGGAGCTCACGAGCGTGATCGCGGCGAGGGCCGCGAGCACCACTCCCGGGTGCCACCAGGCCTGTTCCGTCGCCGCGCCGAGCGCCCCGGTGAGGGTCGGAACGAATCCGGCGACGACCGCGGCGAGGGCATAGGCGAAGCTGAGCGCCGAGTAGCGGTAGCGCTCGTGGAACAGCTCGGTGAAGATGCCGCCGAGGGCCGCCCAGCTCATGGTGGGGAGAATGCCGCCGATGATCATCATCGCGACGAGGAACTCGAAACTCGAGAACTGCAGCACGTAGTAGATCGGGAACGCGACGAGCAGTGTGCTGAGGGCACCGATCGCGACGACGCGTGCCGAGCCGATGCGGGTGGCCCACCAGCCGAACAGCGGGATGGTCACCAGCTGCAGCAGTCCGCCCGCGGTGGTGGCGATCAACAGCTGGTAGTAGTCGTAGCCGAGGACGCCCGCGCCGTAGTTGAGCGTGTAGGTGTTCATGAGCGAGTACGACCCGATGCCGAGCAGGGCGACGCCGATGGCGACGAGGATCGTCAACGGCTGCGCGCGCAGGAGCGCGGCGAGCGGGACCTTGGGGCGCAGCCCGCGCTCCTTCACGGCCGCGAAGACGGGGGTCTCGGTGACGGCGAGGCGAAGGTACAGCGAGACGGCGAGCAGCGGGATCGCCGTCAGGAACGGAACCCGCCACGCCCACGCCACGATCTCGGGGGCGCTCAGGCTGAGCGTCAGCCAGAGGAAGGCGGTGGCGGCGAGGATCGAACCGATCGGGGAGCCGAGTTGTGGCATCGCGGCGGCAAAGGCGCGCTTCGCGCGGCTTTCGTGCTCGGTCGCGATGAGCACGGCGCCGCCCCATTCGCCGCCGAGCGAGACGCCCTGGGCGACGCGCAAGGTGACAAGCAGGAGAGCGCCGAGCCAGCCGGCCTGGTCGAAGGTCGGCAGCACGCCGATGAGTCCGGTGGCGACGCCCATGACCGTCACGGTGACGATCAGGGTGGTGCGGCGGCCGAGCCGGTCGCCGAGGTGGCCGAAGATGATGGCGCCGAGTGGGCGCACGACGAACGCGATGCCGATCGTGGCGAGCGCGGTGAGGTTCGCTCCGACGGGGCCGAGCGGTTCGAAGAACAGCGGTCCGGCGAAGAAGGCCGAGAAGTAGGCGAAGAGGTAGAAGTCGTACGACTCCAGGGAGGTCCCGACGAGCGAGGCCCAGCGGGCTTTCCGCGCGGTGCGGGGGTCGGAGGGAGCGATCACGGAGGCACGAAGGCTGTCCGTGACCGACGGGGACGTGGTGGGCACTTTGCCACGAGTTTCGTTGGTCACAAGTCCTGAAGCGTAGTGCCGCGCACGCCGTCGCGCCGGACGCCGCCCCATTTGTTCTATTAGTAATAGAAATATATGCTGACGGCATGCTGTTTCGGATCGACCCCTCCTCGGCCGTGCCGCTGTTCGCGCAGCTCGCCGGGTCGGTGCGCGGGGCGCTTGCGCGCGGCGAACTCTCCGAGGGCGATCGTCTGCCGGCGGCCCGGGAGGTCGCGACCGCGCTGGACATCAACATCCACACCGTGCTGCGCGCCTACCAGGAGCTTCGCGACGAGGGTGCCGTCGAGCTTCGGCGCGGACGCGGAGCCGTCATCACGGCGCACGCCTCCGCGCGCACCGACATCGCCCCCGCCGTTCGCGATCTCGTCGCCGCCGCGCGCGACGCCGGGATCGGGCGCGAAACCCTTGTCTCGCTCATTCGAGAGGAATACCCGTCATGACCGCTCGTTCCGCGACTTCGTACCGTGTCGTCATCGTCGCGCTGGGGGTGCCCCTCGTGCTGGTCGCGATCGGGCTCGTCCTCGTCTCGGCGTGGGCTCCGGAGCTTCCCACCACCGTTGCCACGCACTGGGGCTTCGACGGGGTCGACGGTGTCGGACCGCTCTGGACGATCCCGATTCTGCTCGTCGTGGTCGGCATCGGCGTCCCGGGGCTCCTCTACGGAGTGCTCGCCGCCGCCGGGGGTCGTGGCGAGTTCACCCTCGTCCACAAACTGCTCGCGACCGTCGCGCTCGCCGTCTCGACGCTCATTGTCACGGTCGGGGTGGGCTCGCTCTGGCTGCAACGCGGCCTGCTCAGCGCCTGGGATGCGGGAGACATCCTTCCCGTCATGGGGATCGGCGCCGCCGCCGCGCTCGTCGCGGGATCAGCCGGGTGGTTCGTGCTCCCCGCTGCCTCCCCGGTGAACACGCAGTCGGGGCACGTCGCGACGCCGTTGGTCGTCGGCGAGGGGGAGCGGCTCGCGTGGGTCGGCGGAACCCGCCTCAGCAGACCGCTCGCGTTCGCGATCATCGCGGCGGTGCTGTTGGCGGCTCTCGCCGTCGGAACGGCTGTCATCGCCAGCGGGGGCGCGCTCGCCGCGCTGTTCGCCATCCCGGTGCTGCTCCTGCTCGCGGTGCTCGCGACGCTGCACTTCACGGTGCGGGTGGATCAGCGCGGCCTCACCGCCACGGGGGGCGTCGGCTTTCCGCGGTTCCGGGTTCCGCTCGAGACGATCGAGAGGATCTCCGTGGTGCAGGTGAATCCGCTCGCCGAGTTCGGCGGCATCGGCATCCGCCTCGGTCTCGACGGCCGATTCGGCATCGTTCTGCGGCGCGGGGCTGCCCTGCAGATCGAGCGACGCGGAGGCCGCACCTTCGTCGTCACGTGCGAGGACACCGAGACGGCGGCGCGCGTGCTCGCGACCCTGCACACGGCGGCCTGACGGCGAGCCCGACTCACGGTGAGAGACCTCTCACCGTCCCGGCTCGAGCGGCGTCTACTCGTCATACTGAGGGGCATGGTCACGCGCGCACGGAGAAGTCGGCCGTGGTCAGTGCGAGTCCGCATCCTCACCGCGATCCTGGCCGTCGCGGCCGTGGGACTGACCTTCGCCGGAGGCAGCGCGTACCTCTTCGAGCGGACGCAGGCCCTGGGCGAAATCGATCAGAGACTGCTTGATCGTGTGAGCGCGGTGCGCCTCATCGTCGCCGAGATCGATGACGTGGCCGTCGGCGTCGCGGACGAGCCCGATGAGTTCCGGACTGCGGCGCCCGAGACGACGGAGTCCCCCTCGGTGACGATGCGCTCGGTGCTCGATGCGGTCTTCCGGACGGTGATTCCCGGGAGCAACGAGAGCGCCGTCGGCCTGATCGATGACTCCGCCGCGGTGATCCCCGGGATCGCACTCGACTTCCGTCTCGATGATCGGGCGGGGTTCATCGAGCTCGCGGCCGCGGAAGCCGCCTCGCGCGAGGTGCGAACGGGGGACGCCGAGTTCTCCGATCGCACGATCCGCTACGTGGTCGTCCCGATCTCGATCGCCGAGAGTTCGACGATCGGCGCATTCGTGGCGGCGATCGATGTCAGCGCGGAGCTCGCCGTCGTCGACTCCACCTTCCGGATCTACGCCGTCGTCGCGGCCGCGACTCTGGCCGCGATCGCCCTCGTCGGTTGGTTCGTGGCGGGGCGTCTGCTTCGACCGCTGCGTGGTCTACGTGACGCGGCGTCGCGCATGACGGCGACGGAGTCGGCGGAGCGGATTCCGGTGACCGGCGACGACGATGTCTCCGAGCTCGCGCGAACCATCAACGACATGCTCGATCGCCTGGCCGAGGCGACGCGCACGCAGCGCCGTCTCCTCGATGACGTGCGGCATGAGCTGAAGACACCGCTCACGATCGTGCGCGGGCACCTCGAACTGCTCGATTCGAGAAACCGTGAGGAAGTCGACACCGTGCGCGCTCTCGCGATCGACGAATTCGACCGGATGAGCGAACTCCTCGATGCGCTCGCGGTTCTCGCCGACATCGAGCGTGACGCGCGCGTGCTCGAACCCATCGACATCGACACTCTCACCCTCGACGTCTTCGCCAAGGTGTCGGTGATCTCTGGACACGAGTGGGTGCTCACCGCCGTCGCCTCGGCGACGGCTCGAATCGATCGCGCACGCATCACGCAGGCATGGCTTCAGCTCGCGGACAACGCGGCGAAGCACTCGCCGCAGGGGACCAGGATCGAGCTCGGGAGTCGGATCGTCGGCGACACCGTCGAGATGTGGGTGCGCGATTTCGGTGCCGGCGTCCCCCGCGGATTCGAGGAGCGCATCTTCGAGCGGTTCGGCCGCGCCGATGCCGGACGAGGCGTCGAGGGTTCCGGCCTCGGCCTTCCGATCGTCCGAGCGATCGTTGACGCGCACGGAGGGCGGGTCGCACTCGACTCCTCGCCGCGCGGCGCCAGATTCGCACTGGTGGTGCCGTTGATCCTTCAGCCCGACGTCACGGAGGTGACTTTGTGAGCAGGATACTGATCGCCGAAGACGAGGTGCGGATCGCGACCTTCGTCGACAAGGGCCTCGCCGCAGCCGGGTACACGACGACCGTCGTCGTGAACGGGCGCGCGGCGCTCGACGCGGGCCGGTCGAATGAGTTCGATCTCATCCTTTTGGACATCGGCCTTCCCGAGTTGGACGGGCTCGAAGTCCTTCGAGCGCTCCGCGCCGACGACGTGCGCACGCCGATCATCATGCTGACCGCGCGAACAGGTGTCGCTGACACGGTCGCTGGGCTTGATCTGGGCGCAAACGACTACGTCGCGAAGCCCTTCCGATTCGACGAATTGCTGGCGCGAATCCGCTCCCGGTTACGCGACACGGGGGCTCGCGAGGCAACCGTCCTCAGACGCGGCGACCTGGAGCTCGATCTGCGGTCGCGACGTGCGACGCGTGCCGGAGTGCGCGTGGAGTTGTCGGCGCGCGAGTTCGCGCTTGCCGAAGAGTTCTTCCGGAATCCGGATCAGGTGCTGAGCCGGGAGCAGCTGCTCAGTCGCGTTTGGGGCTTCGACTTCGATCCCGGAAGCAACGTCGTCGATGTGTACGTCCGCTACCTGCGCAACAAACTCGGCGCCGACGTCATCGAAACCGTACGGGGCATGGGATACCGGCTCCCGTGAGGGCGCTCGGGAGGAACGACTCGGCTGCCGGCGTTCCTCACGAGCTCCCGGGGCGGACTCAGTCGCTCGACTCTGCGCTCTGCGGAGACTCCGGGCTTTGCGGCGACTCGACGCTGATCGGCGAGGCGGGGCTGACCGGCGAGGCGGTGCTCAGCGCAGAGACCGCGCTCACCGGCGACTCAGGCGAGGCGGTTGAGACCGGGGACTCCGACGGTTCCGGGTCCGGCGTGGACGTCTCGGTCGGGGTCGGAACGGAGACGGCGGACAAGGTACTGGGAATGTCAGACGTCGGCCGCACGTCGTCGGCGCTGATGCCGATGAGGCTCGACGCGACTCCGGTGGTGACGAAGTTCACGGCATTGGCTGCGCTGACGGCGTTGAGGGCCGCGACGCCGAGACCGAGAACTGACGCGGCGCCGACGACTGTCCACTTGCGTGTGCTGTTCATGAGATTTCCCCCTGTGATGTGACGGACGCGACCGGTGCCGCGACATCTCTGACTCTCACGCCTCGAGGTGAGAAGACGAAGAGAGGGGGATGAGAGGCATCTCATCTGGTGCGTCAAGCAGGTGTTCGGCGATGTCCACGGCGTCGCTGATCGGGATCGCACCGGACAGCGCGTGACCGAGGAGATGCGTCGCGGCGACGGCCACGGCGCGCTGCGCTCGTGGACCGCCCACTCGGCGGGGATGCAGCATGGGCAGAAGCGCCAGCGCGGCGTCGCGCCGGGGGGCGTCGTCCGACGATGCGCCGCGATATGCGGTCGACACCAGGTGAGCCCAGATCCCGCCGTCATCGTCGGCCGGATCGCCGACACCTCCGGTATCCAGGTCGAGCACACCGAGGGCAGCCCCGTCGGGATCCATGACGACTTGGCCGAGGTGGAGGTCGCCGTGGATGGTCGTCAGCTGCGGTGGGGTGTCGGCGATCGTCGTGGCGATCGAGGCACTGAGACGGGCGAGCCGTCCCGCAAGCGCGGCGTGACGGCTGCTCAGACGATCGCGGTACCACCCCGAGCGCGAAGCGAGGGAGCGGCGAGCCGGCGCCTGCTCCGGAGCGCTCGCGATGCGAGACCGCAGGTCGTCGAGCAGCGAGACGAGGTGGTCCAGATCCGTGAGCCGCGGAAGCAGATCCGCCACGGGCGCTCCGACGAGTGGTGCCAGGGCGATCAGTCCCTCGGCGGACCAGCCGAGCGACGCGGGAACTCGGATGCCGTGGCCGAGCCAGCGGTCGTGGCGTGCGGCGATCGCCTCGGCCGCCCCGGGCGGAACCACTTTGAGGTAGACCGTGACCTCTCCCGAGCGCACGCGGACAGCCGCCCGGCGGTGCGGTCGGTACGACAGTGTTCGCACCTCGGTTCTGGGTCCCGGGTCGAGGCCCATTCTCGCGAGCAGTACCCGAGCCCCGTCGGGGTGGCCGGCCGCGGCGAGCGTTGGCAGCGACGCATCGTGGGGAAACTCCCACACGTCGAGCGTCTCGCCGCCGTCATCCGCAACGCGCACCACCCCGGGCGGAGCGGCGGCGGCGGGATCGGCGGGTTCGACGTACACGAAGTGGGTTGAGCCGGTGCCGTCGGAGCTCTGAGCGAGGACGCGGTATCCGCGCAGGTCACCGCGCGTCCCGGTGTCAAGGGAGAGCAGCTCGACCTTCGACACCGTCGAGCCGAGGTGGTCGAAGACGGCGATGAGAGCGTCGGCATCGGGCGCGGTGCTCACTGAATCTCCGTGCCCTCCCATCGCCCCATTCTGCGGCACCCGCGGCGTCGCGCGCGTGCAGATGAGAGGCGTCTCACGGAGCGCTGAGGTCGGTCGAACCAGTACGATGGTGGGAGCGACTTTGATCCGGCCATCACCGGGGAGTTCCGGGAAGAACGCGTTTCGGCGTCAGTAGAACCCGGCGGGTCAGCCCGTCACAGCGAGCAAAGAGCGGCGGAGGCGTTTCGCCGGTCGAGTCGCGGCGAAGCCGCGTATCGAGACCACGACGCGCCCCCGCAAGCGAGGTGGTACCGCGGTTCCTGTTCGTCTCGAATGGGCGCCGTCCTCGTGGAGAGATCGACCCGCCACGAGTTGAGGACCAGATGCCGTACCCCGCGATCCCCGCCTCCCCGGACTTTCCGGCCATCGAGCAGGGCATCCTCGCCTTCTGGAAGGGTGACGACACCTTCCGCGCCTCCGTCGACCAGCGTGAGGGCTGCGACGAGTGGGTCTTCTACGACGGCCCGCCGTTCGCCAACGGCCTGCCGCACTACGGACACCTGCTGACCGGCTACGCGAAGGACCTGTTCCCGCGCTATCAGACGATGCGCGGCAAGCAGGTGCACCGCCGCTTCGGCTGGGACACGCACGGCCTGCCCGCCGAGCTTGAGGCGATGCGGCAGCTCGGCATCACCACCAAGGACGAGATCGACGCGATGGGCGTCGAGGCCTTCAACGCGAAGGCGCGCGAGTCGGTGCTGCGCTACACGGGGGAGTGGGAAGAGTACGTCACCCGCCAGGCGCGCTGGGTCGACTTCGAGAACGACTACAAGACGCTCGACGTGAGCTTCATGGAGAGCGTGATCTGTGCCTTCAAACAGCTTCACGAGAAGGGCCTCGCCTACGAGGGTTTCCGTGTGCTGCCGTACTGCTGGAACGACGAGACCCCGCTGTCGAACCACGAACTGCGGATGGATGACGACGTCTACCAGATGCGTCAAGACCAGTCCGTGACCGTGACCTTCCCGCTCGTGGGGGAGAAGGCGGAGGTGCTGGGTCTCACCGGCGTCAACGCGCTCGCCTGGACGACCACCCCGTGGACCCTGCCCACGAACTCGGCGCTCGCCGTCGGTCCGGAGATCGAGTACGCGCTCGTGCGCAGCGCTGACGGCGCGCACGAGTACCTGCTCGCCGCCGACACGGTCTCGGCCTACGCGAAAGAGCTCGGTTATGACTCCACCGCCGAGATCGAGGTCGAGCGCACCGTGCGCGGCGCCGAGCTCGACGGCGTGCAGTACGACCGGCTCTGGGACTTCTACGTCGACGTTCCCGGCATGGAGAACGCCTGGCAGATTCTGGTGGCGGACTATGTCGCCACGGGCGAGGGAACCGGCATCGTGCACCAGGCGCCCGCCTACGGTGAAGACGACCAGATCGTCTGTGCCGCCGCGGGCATCCCCGTCGTGCTCTCGCTGACCGACAGTGGCCGATTCCTGCCCGAGGTCGCGCCGGTCGCGGGCCAATTGTGGTCCGACGCGAACAAGCCGCTCGTGCAGCTGCTGCGCGCCGAGGGGCGCCTGTTCCAGCTGAAGAGCTACGAGCACAGTTACCCGCACTGCTGGCGTTGCCGCAATCCGCTCATCTACAAGGCGGTGTCGAGCTGGTTCGTGCGTGTGCCCGAGTTCAAAGGCCGGATGGGCGAGCTCAACCAGCAGATCAACTGGGTGCCCGAGAATGTCAAGGACGGCCAGTTCGGCAAGTGGGTCGCGGGAGCGCGCGACTGGTCGATCAGCCGTAACCGGTATTGGGGCAGCCCGATTCCGGTCTGGAAGAGCGACAACCCCGAGTTCCCCCGCGTCGATGTCTACGGCTCGCTCGCCGAGCTCGAGGCCGACTTCGGCACGCTGCCGCGGAACGCCGCCGGCGAGCCCGACCTGCACCGCCCGTTCATCGACGAGCTGACCCGCCCGAACCCCGACGACCCGAGCGGACAGTCCACGATGCGGCGCATCGAGGACGTGCTCGATGTCTGGTTCGACTCCGGTTCGATGCCGTTCGCCCAGGTGCATTACCCGTTCGAGAACGCCGAATGGTTCGACTCGCACAACCCGGCCGACTTCATCGTCGAGTACATCGGGCAGACCCGCGGCTGGTTCTACACGATGCACACGCTCGCCACGGCGCTGTTCGACCGTCCCGCGTTCAAGAATGTGATCAGCCACGGCATCGTGCTCGGCAACGACGGGCAGAAGATGTCCAAGAGCCTGCGCAACTACCCGAACGTCTCGGAGGTCTTCGACCGAGACGGGGCCGACGCCATGCGCTGGTTCCTGATGTCGAGTTCGGTGATCCGTGGCGGCAACCTGATCGTGACGGAGGAGGGCATCCGCGCGGGGGTGCGCGAGCTGCTGCTGCCGCTCTGGAGCACCTACTACTTCTTCACCCTCTACGCCAACTCTGCGGGCGATGACGGGTATACCGCGGCCTGGCGCACCGACTCGACGAACGTCCTCGATCGCTACCTGCTCGCGAAGACCCGCCAGCTCATCGTCGACACCACGAACGACCTCGACGCGCTCGACAGCCCCTTCGCGGCCGCGCGCCTGCGCGACTTCGCCGACGTGCTGACCAACTGGTATGTGCGGCGCAGCCGCGACCGGTTCTGGGACGGCACCGACACCGCCGCGTTCGACACCCTCTTCACGGTGCTCGAGACGGTCACGCGCGTGGCGGCCCCGCTCATCCCGCTGGTCTCGGAGGAGATCTGGCGCGGGCTCACCGGCGGCCGCAGCGTGCACCTGGAGGACTGGCCCGACGCGAGCGCGTTCCCCGAGGACGCGGCGCTTGTCGAGACCATGGACCGCGTGCGCGAGATCGCCTCCGCCGGTCTGGCGCTGCGCAAGGCGCGCCAGTTGCGCGTGCGCTTGCCGTTGGCCCGGCTCACGGTCGTCAGCGACGCCGCGGCGGGGCTGGCCGACTTCACGGAGATCCTCGCGGACGAGCTGAACGTCAAGGAGGTGACGCTCGAGCCGCTTGTCGAGTCGAGCCTCGCCGACTTCGGGATCACCCGGCGCCTGAGCGTCAACGCCCGCGCCGCCGGTCCGCGACTCGGCAAGCAGGTGCAGCAGATCATCCGCGCCGCCAAGGCGGGCGTCTGGACGACCGACAGCGAGACGGTCGTTGTCGACGGAATCCCGCTCATCGAGGGGGAGTTCGAACTCGAACTCGAGGTCGCCGATGCCTCCAACGCGATCGCGTTTCTTCCCTCGGGCGGCTTCGCCCTGCTCGACACGACCGTCACCGCCGAACTCGCGGCGGAAGGCCTGGCGCGTGACGTCGTGCGGGCGGTGCAGCAGGCCCGCAAGGACGCCGGACTCGAGGTCAGCGACCGCATCACCTTGACCCTCGGCGCCGACGCGGCCGCGTTCGAGGCGATCACGGCGCATCGAGAGCTGATCGCCGCCGAGACGCTTGCCACCACCGTCCGGACCAACCAGGCTGGAGACGGAACCATTGCCGTCGGCGACGGGTCCACGATCTCGATCGGAGTGGAGCGCGCGTGAGCGACGACACCAGCAACGAAGCCGCCGCGGCCGACGAGTTCGACGACGAGTTCGCCGACGATGCCGCGGAGGTCTACCGCGAGCTGCTCGGTCGCATCGGCGAGGCGAACCCGCAGCCGCGGCTCGAGCCGACGCGTCGCGCGGTCGAACTGCTCGGTGATCCGCATCGCGCGGCCCCGGTCATTCATGTCACCGGCACGAACGGCAAGACCTCGACGGTGCGTATGATCGAGTCGATTCTGCGCGCGACGGGCCTGCGCACGGGGCTGCTGACGAGCCCGCACCTGGTCCGGGTCAACGAGCGCATCGTGATCGACGGCCGTCCGGTGTCGAACGAGGCCTTGGTGCGCAACTGGGCCGACATCGCCCCCTACCTGGTGATGGTGGATGCGGAACTGGTCACCGCGGGCGAAGAACCGCTCACCTACTTCGAGGCGCTCACCGCGCTCGCCTTCGCGATCTTCGCCGACGCCCCCGTCGACGTGATGGTGCTCGAGGTCGGAATGGGCGGCGAGTGGGACTCCACGAACGTCGCCGACGGTCAGGTCGCGGTGTTCACCCCGATCGCGTTGGACCACCAGAACCGCCTGGGTGACACCATCGCCGAGATCGCGCGTACCAAGGCCGGCATCATCAAGCCGTCGGCCTCGGTCGTGAGCGCGATGCAACCGATCGAGGCGTTGGACGAGTTGCTCGAGGCGAGCGAGCGATTCGAGGCGACGCTCGCGGTCGAGCGCCGCGACTTCGCGGTGACCTCCACGACGGTCGCCGTCGGCGGTCAGCTGGTGAGCGTGCGCGGACGCGCCGCCGAGTACGCCGACCTCTTTCTCCCGCTCTACGGGGACCACCAGGCGCAGAACGCGGCACTCGCGATCGCGGCGGTCGAGTCGTTCCTGGGGGATGCGACGGTCGCGCTGGATGCTGACGTGCTCGCCGAGGGGCTTGGCACGGTGACGTCGCCGGGTCGGCTGCAGCTGGTCGGCGTCGAACCCACCGTCCTCGTCGATGCGGCGCACAATCCGCACGGTGCCGCCGCGCTGGCGGCGGCGCTGCGGGAGTATTTCGATTTTGACGAGTTCGGCATCGTGCTCGGCGTGCTCGGCGACAAGGACGTGCACGGCATCGTCGAGGAGCTCTCCCCGGCTTCGATGCGCTTCTTCGTGACGCGCTCGCACTCCGATCGCGCGATCTCGGTAGAGGACCTCGCCTCGCGTGTCGTCGCCGTCGTGGGTCGCGACGGGGTCACGACGCATGCGGAACTCGGCGGAGCGCTGGATGCGGCCCGCGGCTGGGCGAGCGAGTCGCCGCGTCGCGCGGTCGTCGTCGCGGGCTCGATCACGCTCGTCGGCGAAGCGATCGAGCTCGCCGAGACGGGAGCCTGGAAATGAGCGCGCCGAGTAGCGCGCAGCCGGACAACAGCCGGTCGAGTAGCGCGCCGCCGGCTAACAGCCGGTCGAGTAGCGCGCAGCGCGTATCGAGACCCCGCCGCTCCCGCGGCGTGACCGAGGCCCTCCTCACGATCGTCCTCAGCCTCGAAGCGTTCTTGATGTTCTTCGTGACGCTCGTCGCCTTCGGCCTGCGCTGGCTCGAACCCGTCGTGGCCTTCGCCGGCGGCGGTGCGTTCCTCGTCGTCCTCGTCGTCGTGGCAGGCCTCCAGCGCTTCCGCGCGGGCGTCGTCGCGGGCGCCGTCCTGCAGGTCGCCCTGATCGCCACCGGATTCGTTTCCCCCGTGCTGTTCGCGCTCGGCGCGGTCTTTGCGGGCATCTGGCTGTGGGCCTTCCTGCGGGCGCGCGCGATCGAAAAGGCGCGCGCCGACTACCTGGCCACCCATCCCGAGATCCCCACCTCTGAAGGAGAAGCAACGTGAGCAGTGAAACCGTGCAAGAGACCCTCGTCCTCGTCAAGCCCGATGGCGTCGCGCGGAACCTGACCGGCGAGATCTTGCGCCGCATCGAGGCGAAGGGCTACCAGGTGGTCGACCTTCGCATGCTGACGCCCGACCGCGAGCTGCTCGCCGCGCACTACGCCGAGCACGAGGGCAAGCCGTTCTACGAGCCGCTCATCGAGTTCATGCAGTCGGGCCCGGTCGTGGCGATCCGGGTGGCAGGCAACCGCGTCATCGAGGGTTTCCGTTCGCTCGCCGGCACGACCGACCCGACCCTGGCGGCGCCCGGCACGATCCGCGGCGACCTCGGTCGCGACTGGGGCCTCAAGGTTCAGCAGAACCTCGTGCACGGCAGTGACGCTCCCGAGACGGCGGCGCGCGAACTGGCGCTCTGGTTCAGCTGAGCCGCGCGCTGCTCGGCGCTCAGCGTGCGTCGAGCAGCGCCAGCAGGTCGCCGTCGGTCGCGGGATTCCAGCGCATCCCGTCGATGACCACGGTCGGGGTTCCGAAGCCGCCGTCGTCGTTCGCGAGGTCGGCACGAGCCACCGTGCTGACGGTGATCGCGGCGACCCACTCGCGGAAGTCGCCGTTCTCGACGCAGCTGACGACCGCAGCGTCGGTCACTCCGACAATTTCGAGCAACTCGATGAGCTGCGCGTCGTTGTAGCCGACGGTTCCTTCGTCAGGCTGCGCGGCGAAGAAGCCGTACTGAACGTCGAGGAACGCGTCCGGCGTGTGCTCGGCGACGCACGCGGCGGCGTTGGCGGCGCGACTCGAATACTCGCTGTCGAGGAAGGCGCGGTCAAGAATCGCGATGGGGTGCACCTCGAGCTCGAGGTCACCCGTGGCGACGCGGCTCGTGAGCTCCTCGGAGTAGGCGCCCTCGAAGTCGCGACACACCGGGCACGACCAGTCGACGTAGAGCTCAACCACGGTCGCCGACGCTTCGTCGGCCGGGTCGGCCACGGCGATCGCGCCATCGACCCCCTCGAAGCGGATGCCGCCGTCGGCGGTCATGCTCGTCGGGGCCTCGATGTCGAGGGTTTCGATCGCCGCCGGCCCCTCGCGCAGGGCGAAGATCACGGCGACGATCACGAGGATCGCGAGCGCGAGCAGGGTGCCGACGACGGTCGGCACCACCCACGGCGGCGTCGGGCGCGGGCCCGGGGTGGTGTCGACCGGCTCGGTCATTACTCGGTGGTTTCCGTCTCGACCGGGAGGAGGCTCGCGAGGAAGGTCGCGAACGCGGCCGAGTCGCTTACGCTGCCCGTGTAGCGCTCACCATTGACGAAGACGGTCGGCGTCCCGAAGAAGCCGCTCGCGGGGTTCACGAGCTCCGGGTCGTTGATGGCACGATCGGTGGCGGTGGTCACCCACGACTTGAAGGTCTCTTCGTTGATGCAGCTCGCCACCGCTTCCGAGGTGATCCCGGCGCCCTCGAAGAGGCCGATGATCTCGGAGTTGTTGAGACCGGACGTGCCTTCCGCGGGCTGGTTCGCGAAGAGGGTCGCGTGCGCGTCCCAGAACGAGTCGGGCTCGTTCTCGGCGACGCAGGCGACCGCGTTGGCGGCGCGCGAGGAGTAGCGGGTGCCCGAGGATGCGCGGTCGAGGATCGAGACCGGGTGTACCTCGATGGAGGCCTGGCCGGTCGTGACGAGGCTCTCGATCAGCTCGGCATTGGCATCCTCGAAGGCGCCGCACACCGGGCAGAGGTAGTCGACGTGCATGACGATGTTCAAGTCGACATCGAGCTCCGAGGTGTCGGTGGCGGTCGGCTCACCGTCGGCCGGGATCGCGGCCGTGGGGACGGCCTCCATCTCGGCGCCGGCCAGGACGATGCCGTCGCTGGCCATGTTGAGCGGGCCGGGCCCCGCGGGCTTCACCGAGTTGAAGATGACAAGTCCGACGATCGCGACAACCGCGACGATGCCGAGTGTCACGCCGCCGCGCACCAGCACCGAGTTGATTGAGTCGCGTCGCTTCTGCTTGGCGCGGGCAAGCCGCGCGGCTTCGCGCGCCGCTTCGCGGCGCTGGTCCTTGCTGAGTCGCTCTTGGGGCACGGGAAAACCTCGAAGTGTAGGGGCGGAAAGGTCGGAGTGAGTCTAGTCGGCGGGCGCGCGCGGATGCCTGAACGTGCGGGGCACTCCTACAGGTACGCGATGACGTCGAGGCGCACCTGGGCGATGATCGCCACGATGGCGTAGCTCGCGATCGTGATCGGCACTACCCAGGAGCGCATCGCCGTGCCGAAGCGGCGCGGGGCCGAACCGTAGACCCCCTCGGCGAGGTTGCGGAAGGTGAGCGACCACCACAGCGGAATCGTGACGCTCCAGACGACCATGCACCACGGGCACAGGGTGAACAGCGCAAAGATCGACTGCGAGATCAGCCAGATGACGAAGGCCAAGGCGCCGGTGACGCCGACGTGGAAGGCGATCCAGAACCAGCGATCGAAGCGGGCCCCGGCAAGAAGGGCGACGCCGACCGCGATCGGTGCGGCGAATCCGCCCAAGCCCAGAAGCGGGTTCGGGAAGCCGAAGACCGAGCCTTGCCACGAGGACAGGTTCGCCCCGCACTGCACGAGAATCGAGAAATCGCAGCCGAGCTCGGCCGCCGGGTTCTCGAGCAGGTGGATCTTTTCGACCGTGAGCTGGAACGCGGCCCACCATCCGATCAGTCCGGCGAGAATGAAAAATGCGGCGAGAATCCAGGGGCGGCGCGTGGGCGCATCGATGTCAGTCACCCGGTGATTATTGCAAGCCCAAACTCTCAAATGCGGGGCTTTCGTCCCAACGTGCGATAATTTGAGCGAGTTGAGGCGGGCCGCGCTCGCATTCAACGCCACAGAAGGCTTACCGGGCATACCGGGCATACCGGGCCACGAGGTGCCGACGACCGTCGTCAGGCATCGTGTCGGATCGCCAGTTCCGAATATGCGTCGTGAGAGGACGCGCGAGCAGCCGGGCCCGCGGATCGCGGACGCTGCTCCCAACAGAAAAGGATTCGCGAGACACGCGATTTCGCGTCTCGCTCGAGAGTACCCGGCAGGTGGCGCGGCCACTTCGCCGGATGAGGAGCACACCAGCGATGGTGGATGACAACCCGAATAACGAAGCCGGTTCAGAAAAAGCCTCCAAGGCGCGTCGTTGGCGACCTTTGAAGTCGAAGAAGGCGGAGCTGCCCGCGGCGGACGCGCCTGCAACCGAGGCGCCCGCGACGGACGACGCCCCGGCAGCGCAGGCTTCCACCAAGCAGCCCGCGAAGCAGCCCGCGAAGAAGTCGGCCGCAGCCAAGACCGAGACCGCGACGGCGGACTCGTCGGCGACGAGCGCGCCAGCACCTGCGGCCGCGCCGACCACGGCGCTGCTGTTCCAGGCTCCCGATCTGCCGCCGATGCCCGAGCGCCCCGCCGCCGAGGAGGCGAGCAGCGAGACGCCCCGTCGTCGTTCGCGTCGTCGTTCCAGCGACGCGCCGCGCGAAGGTGATGACGCTCCCGGCACCACGGTGCGCGTGCGCCAGCCGCGCCCGAAGGAGGAGATCACCGAACCGCAGCGCGTCAAGGGCTCCACGCGTCTCGAGGCGAAAAAGCAGCGTCGCCGTGACGGGCGCGACGCCGGTCGCCGCCGGCCCGTGGTCACCGAGGCCGAGTTCCTCGCGCGTCGCGAAAGCGTCGACCGCGTCATGGTGGTGCGCAGCAAGTACGGACGCATCCAGATCGGTGTTCTCGAGGATGGCGTGCTCGTCGAGCACTACGTGGCGCGCGCTCAAGACGCGAGCCTGATCGGCAACGTGTACCTCGGTCGCGTGCAGAACGTGCTCCCGAGCATGGAGGCCGCCTTCGTCGACATCGGCCGCGGTCGCAACGCCGTGCTCTACTCCGGCGAGGTCGACTGGGAGGCCGCCGCGGCCGCCTCGGCCGCCGAGGGCGAACCCGCGCCGAAGAACCAGGCACGCCGCATCGAGCTCGCGCTCAAGCCCGGCGATCGCGTGCTCGTGCAGGTCACCAAGGACCCGGTCGGCCACAAGGGTGCCCGACTGACGAGCCAGGTGAGCCTTCCGGGCCGCTTCCTCGTCTACGTCCCCGGTGGGTCGATGAATGGGATCTCCCGCAAGCTCCCCGACACCGAGCGCGCGCGTCTGAAGAAGATCCTCAAGGAGGTTCTCCCGGACGACGCGGGCGTCATCGTGCGCACCGCGGCCGAGGGGGCAACCGAGGAGCAGCTGACCCTCGACGTGCAGCGGCTCACCGCGCAGTGGGCGCACATCGCCAAGGCCGTTGAATCGGGCAATGCCCCGCAACTGCTGCACAGCGAGCCCGACCTGTTGATCAAGATCGTCCGCGACGTCTTCAATGAGGACTTCCACAAGCTCGTCGTCGAGGGCGACGACGCCATGGAGACGCTCTCGACGTACCTCGGTGCGGTCGCCCCTGACCTGGTCGGGCGTCTCGAGCGCTACGTCGGCGAGGTTGATTCCTTCGATCACTACCGCGTTGCCGAGCAGATCGAGAAGGCTCTCGAGCGCAAGGTGTGGCTGCCCTCGGGCGGATCTCTCGTGATGGACCGCACCGAAGCGATGACGGTCATCGACGTCAACACCGGCAAGTTCGTCGGCTCCGGCGGAAACCTTGAAGAGACGGTCACCAAGAACAACCTGGAGGCGGCCGAAGAGATCGTGCGCCAACTCCGCTTGCGCGACATCGGCGGCATCATCGTCGTCGACTTCATCGACATGGTGCTCGAGTCGAACCGCGATCTGGTGCTGCGCCGCATGATCGAGTGCTTGAGCCGGGACCGGACCAAGCACCAGGTCGCCGAGGTCACCTCGCTCGGTCTGGTCCAGATGACCCGCAAGAAGCTGGGTCTGGGTCTTGTCGAATCCTTCAGCGAGGCGTGCGAGACCTGTGCCGGTCGCGGCATTGTCGTGCACCACGAGCCGGTCTTCAAGCACCGCGGTGGCTCCGATTCGTCGTCGCAGGGCGGTTCGAACTCGGGCGGGTCGTCGCGGCGTCGCGGCGGTCGCGGTGGATCGGGCAGTTCCGGCAATTCGGGTGGCAACAACAACGCCCCCAAGCAGAGCAGCGGATCGAACGGCACTCACGCCCTGACGGAAGACGTTCGCAATGCGATCGCGCAGGTCGCCAAGAGCACCGTCGCGCACGAGCACGAGCCGAAGGCCGCCAACGGGGAGACTCCCGCGGCGCCCACGATCACGAAGATCGAGCAGGCCGCCGAGGCCGCCGCGAACGCCGCCGTGAAGGTCCTGGATCTTCCGGTCGAGAAGTCGCCGCGCTCGGGGCGTCGGATGGATCCGCACGCCGCGGAGCAGATCCTCGGTTCGGTGCTCGAGGCCTTGCCGGAGCCTCCGGCCCCGGGCTCGGGTCGCGCTCGCCGTTCGCGTCGCGCCTCGTCGAAGGGTGAGGTCGTCACCCCGCAGGACGGCCCCGCGAACTAGTTCCGCAAACGGGTGGGCTCACACGGCGTGAGTCCACCCGTTTTCGCGTTGCGGGGTCGTTCAGGCGGCGCCGGTTCCGAGTCCGAGGGCGGATCGCGCGAGCGACTCGCTGGCCTCTGCGAACTCCCGGCCGGGTCCTGACAGAATGTGCGAATGCCGTCCCGTCTCCGCGTCGACTCGCGACCCCTTCCGGAGGCTCGCCCGCGGAACCGACGCGGGGTCGTCGTCATGGTGGCGCTCGCGCTCGTCGTCGCGCTCGTGACCGCCCGCATCGTCACCTCCGAGTGGGTTCCGCGGGGCGTGCTGCCCGATCGGGTGCAGGACTTGATCACCCTGGCCACCAGCCTGCTCGTCGAGTCGCTGCCGTTCGTAGTGCTCGGCATCGCCCTGTCGGTCGTCGTGCGGGTCTGGCTGCCCGAAGGGCTGATCGTGCGCGTGCTGCCGCGCACCCCCGTGCTCCGGCGTGCGGCGCTGTCGCTGGTGGGCATGTTTCTGCCGGTCTGCGAGTGCGGCAACGTGCCGCTCGCTCGCGGCTTCGTCGTCCGCGGTCTCACCGTCGGCGAGTCGATGACGTTCCTGTTCGCCGCTCCGATCATCAACCCGATCACGATCGTGACGACGCACCAGGCATTTGGCTTCGACGACGGCATCCTGGTCGCGCGGCTGCTCGGCGGGTTCGTGATCGCGAACCTCCTCGGCTGGTTGTTCAGCCGGCATCCGGATCCGTCGTCGCTTCTGACGGCGCGATTCAACGCCGAGTGCGCGACGGATGCGGGACCGGCGAGTTCGCGCTGGTCGCAGAGCGTTGACCTGTTCGTTCGCGAGTCGGCGACGCTGCTGCCGGCGTTGACGGTCGGCGCGATCGTCGCCGGCGCGGTTCAGACGGTGGTGCCGCGGTCGGTGCTCATCGCGCTCGGCTCCGACCCGCTCTGGTCGGTGCTCGCGCTCATGGCGCTCGCCCTGGTGATCTCGGTCTGCTCCAACGTGGATGCGTTCTTCATCCTGCCGTTCGCCAGCACGTTCATGCCGGGATCGATCGTCGCGTTCTTGATCTTCGGAGCGCTCGTCGACATCAAGATGCTCGCGCTGCTTCGCACGACGTTCACGGTGCGCACCCTCCTGATCGTGACCGGCATCGTGGCGTTGTCGAGCGCGGCGATCGGATGGGGGGTCGACCTTGTGGTCTGAGTTGACGCGACTGCGCGGCGTGCTCCTCGTCCTGGTCGTTTCGGTGCTGACGGTGTGGCTCGCGAGCACGGGACAACTCGCGCTCTACATCCACCCCCGCTACGACCTGTTCACGATCGCGATGGCCTCGATCGCGATCGTCGCGTGTGTGGCGGCCCTGGCGAGCGCGCTGATGCGTCGGCGGGCGGAGGCGGCGCGGGCGGCGCGGGACGAGCACGAGCGGCTGCGACTGCCGCTGCTGGCGGCCGAGCACGAGCACGATCACGCGCACGACGGCGCGGCCGCGCTCGACTCGCGATTCGCCCGCATCGCGGGCGTGCTGGCGATCCTGGTGAGCGCGAGTCTCGCGATCGCGATGATCGTGCTGCCGCCCGCGACGCTGTCGAGTGCGACGGCGATCCAGCGCGACATCACGTCGCAGTCCGGCTCGCTCGACCCGGAGGCCGACGCGGCGGCGGTGGCGGAGGCCGCCTCCGCTCCCGACGAACTGTTTGCCGGGTTCACGGTGCGCGACTGGGCGACGCTGCTGCGCCAGACGTCCGACCCGGCCTTCTACGAGGGCAAGCCGGTCGACGTGATCGGCTTTATCACGGCGATTCCGGACGAACCGGATGCCTTCTACGTCTCTCGGTTCTCGATCACGTGCTGCGCGGTGGATGCACAGCCGTTCGGCGTGCCGGTGCTGCTTCCCGGCTGGCAGAACCAGTTCGCGGCGGACGACTGGGTGCACGTGACGGGGGAGTTCACGACGAGTGGAACCCTCGATGTCGGCACGATCGTTCTCGAGCCTTCGGGGGTGACCGGCGTCGATGAGCCTGACCAGCCGTATCTCTTCTGACTGGCGTCGTCGTCACGAACTCCGCCGTTTTCGGCTGCGCGTCGCTGTCGTCTTCGCGGTGCTGCTGCTCGCGGCGGGCGCTCTCGCCGCACTCTCGAGCACGCAGGGCCCGCGCATCCAGTCGGTCACCGCGAACGCCGAGGCGCTCGTCACGCAGCCGGGCGGCGTCGCCGAACTCGCGTTCTCGCGACCGATCGCGGAGGTTGCCGCGTCCGACATCACGCTCGAGCCGGTCGCGGAGTTCACCGTCGAGTCGTCTGGGTCGCGCGTCGTGCTCCGCTTTGCGACCGCGCTTCGGGCGGCCACCGAGTACCGCGTCACCATCGAAGGCGTCCGCGGCGTCGCCGGGGGTGCCAGCGGGTCCGTCGAGGCGACCTTCGAGACCGGTGCGCTGACCGTCGAAACCGTCACGACTTCGCCGACGGGGGAGGCCGTCTCGGTGTTCAGCACCGGGGTCGGCTCCGGAGCGCCGCAGCAGCTGATCGAGGCGACCGGGGTGCGCGAGTTCGTGCGCATTGATGACGTGGTGGCGCTGGTTCGTGATCTCGACGACGAGCGCAGCGCACTCAGCGTCAACGCGATCGACGGAACCGGAGTCCAGGACTTCGTGCTGCCCGAGGAGGGGCGCATTGCGCAACTCGGCCAGGTCGGCACGGCGCTGTTGTTCACCTTGACGAGTGCGGTGGCGGATCCGCTGCCGGCGTTCGACCTGACCCTCATGCGGACGGATCTGGCCGCCGACCCGACCCCGACCGCGGTGCTCGGACTCGACGGCGAGCCGATTGCGACGCGCGCCTGGTTTCCGATCCCCGGCACGGCCGACATCCTGATCGCGGCGCGCGACGGGTCGGTGCTGCGCGGCGATCCCTCGGGGCTCACCCCGTTGGTCCCGGTGGGCCAGTACCTCGATGTCTACGGGATGACGCCGGACGGCTCCGGTTTCGTTGCCGCGGATGCGTTTGGCCCGGTGCTCGTGGATCTCGCCACCGGCGCGTCCACGCGGATCACCTCGTCGCTGATCGACGGCGTGGAACCGTATCTGGGCGCGGTTGCCATGGTCGACGCGGAGCGCTGGGTCGCGAAGGTCGCGGTGCCCGACGTCTCCGGCGGGTTCACGACCGGCATCGCGCTCGACGATGGCATGACCTCGACGTTGATCGATCTGGGCGGCTCGGGCGAGGCGATCGCCGACTTCCGCGTGTCTCCGGGGGGTCAGTATCTCTTCGTCGTGCTCAACCAGGGTTCGCCGGGCCAACCCACGACGGGGCCGACGCTCGTGGTCGATCTCGACACGCTGACCGTGCAGGAAACGCTTGCCGGAGTCGACCCGCAGTGGTGACGGCCCGCGGACGCCGTCGCGTCAGCGGCGTTGCGCCCGCTCGGCCTTCTCGCGCTGCGTGACCCGGAGTCCGGCCTTCTGAAGTCGTCGCAACAGCTCACGCCCGGTCACCGGCTCGGCGCCGCGCGCAACCAGCTCGTCCCACCGTTCGCGGGGCACGTCGTAGTGATCATGATCGAAGCCGCGGGCGGGAATCCCGGCGTCGGCGGCGAAGGCGTGCAATTCCTCCAGGCTTGAGTCGCTCACGAGATGCGCCCAGACCGTGCCGTGGGCAGGCCAGATAGGCTCGTCAATCAGCACGGTCATCTGGAGATCATAGGCGCGAGGGCGGACGCGATGTCGGGAAACGGGATGTCAGAGTCGATGCGGCGGGCGCTGCAACGCCGCGGCGCTCTGCAGGCCCTCCTCGTCGCGGCCGGGGTGTTCGCCGCGCTCCTGGCACAGGGTCTCGCCCTGGGGTTCATCGGCTCCGTTTCGCTCGTCGGGGTCCCGGGGCAGACCGGCGATTCGCTCGTCTACCTCTGGACGGGCCAGCTTCAGGGCTCCGTGTTGGGGGCGCTTCCGCTGTCGATCGGCGTCTTCTTCTCGCTGTGGCAGCTTGCGCCGATCGTGCCCGAGCTGCGCCTCGCGCACGTGCTCACGCGTGGCGCGCTGGCAACCGCGATCGGCATGCTGCTGATCATCGCGGTCGTCGTCGTCGGGCAGGTGGCGGGGGCACTGGCCGGGGCGACCTTCTTCGGCAACTCGTTCCCCGATCTCGGGGGGCCGTTCCGCGCCGCGTGGTTCTCGATCTTGCAGGGGGTGACGGGCGCGTTCCGCAGCTTCGTCCTCGACGTGCCGATCGTCCTTCTGGCGACCGTCCTGCTGTGGGGATGGCAGCAGCGACACCCACCGAAGAATGAACTCGCTGGCGCCCTGGATGACGTCTAGAATCGACGTGAGCGACACGGCCGACCGCGTTTGACCGGACGGCCCACTCTCGGGTATCGTTGCTCCTTGGTGTCCGCCGCCGTCGGCGTCGCGTTCGACACCGAGACTTCCCTCATACGTAAGGATTTTCCGTGGTTTACGCAGTTGTGCGCGCCGGTGGGCGGCAGGAGAAGGTCGAGGTCGGCTCGATCGTCGTCCTGGACCGTGTTCAGGCCGACAAGAACGGCAACATCGAGCTGGCGCCGGTGCTCTTGGTCGACGGTGACACGATCACCCACGACGCCAAGGCGCTCGCCAAGGTCAAGGTCACGGCCGAGGTCGTCGCCGACCTGCGCGGCCCGAAGATCACGATCCAGAAGTTCAAGAACAAGACCGGCTACAAGAAGCGCCAGGGCTTCCGTGCGGACCTCACGCGCGTGAAGATCACCGGGATCAAGTAAGGGCTGCAGCAATGGCACACAAAAAGGGCGCATCGTCCACCCGCAACGGACGCGACTCGAACCCCCAGTACCTCGGCGTGAAGCGCTTCGGCGGCCAGGTCGTCAAGGCGGGCGAGATCCTCGTTCGTCAGCGCGGCACGCACTTCCACCCGGGAGCCGGCGTCGGTCGCGGTGGCGACGACACGCTGTTCGCGCTCGAGGCGGGCTCCGTGCAGTTCGGCACCAAGGGCGGCCGCAAGGTCGTCAACATCGTCCCGGCGGCGTAACCCGCCCGACGACTCAATTCTCGACCAGGGCGGGCTTCGGCCCGCCCTTTTCGTTTGCTCACAACCTGACACCCGAGGAGGCAGCGATGACGACGTTCGTCGACCGCGTCACGCTGCATCTGCGCGCCGGAAACGGCGGCAACGGATGCGTGTCGGTGCGCCGTGAGAAGTTCAAGCCCCTCGCCGGGCCGGACGGCGGCAATGGCGGCAACGGCGGCGACATCGTGCTGGTCGCCGACCCGCAGGTCACCACGCTCCTGAGCTACCACCGCGGACCCCACCGTTCGAGCACCAACGGCGGCCCGGGCATGGGCGACCACCGTTCCGGCTACCAGGGCGATGCGCTCGAGCTGGCGGTGCCGGTCGGAACCGTCGTGTACTCCGCGGAGGGTGAGCAGCTCGCCGACCTGGACGAGCCCGGGATGCGACTCATCGTGGCTCCCGGCGGTCAGGGCGGCCTCGGCAATGCGGCGCTCGCCAACACCAAGCGCAAGGCTCCCGGCTTTGCCCTTCTCGGCACACCCGGGTGGGAGGGCGACGCCGTCCTCGAGCTCAAGACGGTGGCCGACGTGGCGCTCGTCGGATACCCGAGCGCCGGCAAGTCGAGCCTGATCGCGGCACTCAGCGCCGCCAAGCCGAAGATCGCCGACTACCCGTTCACCACCCTCCACCCGAACCTCGGCGTCGTCGAGGCGGGGGAGTTCCGCTACACGATCGCCGACGTTCCGGGCCTCATTGAAGGAGCCAGCGAGGGCAAGGGGCTCGGCCTCGAGTTCTTGCGCCACGTCGAGCGCTGTACGGCGCTACTGCACGTTCTCGACTGCGGAACCCTCGAACCCGGCCGCGACCCGCTCACCGACCTTGACGTCATTCTGGCTGAGCTGGCGGCCTACCCGGTTCCGGACGGTCAGGTGCCGTTGCTCGAGCGTGCGCAGCTCATCGCCCTCAACAAGATCGACATGCCGGACGCGCGCGAGCTCGCGGAGTTCGTGCGCCCGCAGTTGGAGGAGCGCGGCTACCGCGTGTTCGAGGTCTCCGCGGTTAGCCGCGAGGGCCTGCGGGAGTTGTCGTTTGCGCTGGCGGAGCTGGTCGAGGCGGATCGCGCCGCGAAGGCCGCCGCCGCCATTGCCAAGCCCCGTCTCGTCATGCGCCCGCGCGCGGTCAACGAGGCCGACTTCCGGATCGTGGTGGAAGGCGGCACCGAGACGATCTACCGCGTTCTCGGCGCGAAGCCCGAACGCTGGGTTGCGCAGACCGACTTCGAGAACGACGAAGCGGTCGGCTACCTCGCGGACCGTCTCGCCAAACTCGGAGTCGAAGACGCCCTGTTCGCGCACGGCGCGACGCCCGGTTCCGCCGTCGTCATCGGCGCGAACAGCTCGCGCGTGTTCGATTGGGAACCGACGCTGACCTCCGCGGCCGAACTGATGACAAGCCCGCGTGGAACCGACGCGCGTCTCGACGAGAACCGCCGCTTGACGCGCAACGAGCGTCGCGAGGCCTACTTCGAACGGATGGACGCCAAGGCCGCTGCCCGCGCCGAGCTCGAGGCCGAGCGCGCCGCCGGCGTCTGGACCGAGCAGTGGGAATCCGACCACCATGATGGCGAGGAAGCGGAGGAGCGGTGACAGGACCGCACGCGAGCGTGCTGGGCGCGAAGCGCATTGTTGTCAAGGTGGGGTCGTCGTCGATCAGCGGCGTGAACGCCGCACAGATCACTCCTCTTGTCGATGCTCTCGCGGCCGCGCACGGCCGCGGATGCGAGATCGTTCTCGTTTCGTCGGGAGCCATCGCGACCGGCATCCCGTTCCTGGAGTTGGATTCGCGGCCCACCGATCTGGCGACGCAACAGGCCGCGGCCGCCGTCGGGCAGAACGTGCTCATGTGGCGCTACCAGACGAGCCTCGACCGGTTCCCGATCATCGCCGGTCAGGTGCTCCTGACCGCCGGGGATCTCGACCACCCGACGCCGCGCGGCAACGCCCAGCGTGCGATGGAACGTCTGCTCGATCTGCGCATCCTGCCGATCGTCAACGAGAACGACACGGTCGCGACGCACGAAATCCGATTCGGCGACAACGACCGGCTCGCCGCGCTCGTCTCGGAGCTCATCGGCGCCGACCTGCTGGTGCTGCTCAGCGACGTGGATGCGCTCTACACCCGGCCGCCCCACGAGCCGGGTGCGCGGCCGATCCCGTTCGTCGCGCACGGCGACGACCTCGCCGGGGTGGAGCTCGGCGACATCGGTGCCGCGGGCGTGGGCACCGGGGGAGCGGGGACGAAGATCGCGGCCGCCAAGCTCGCCGCGGCGGGCGGGACGCCCGTCCTGCTGACATCCACCTCGCGCGTGGGGGAGGCGCTGTCGGGCGTCGAACTCGGAACCTGGTTCGAGGCCGTACCGCGCGCCTGAGCCCGCATCCCCGGCGGCGTCCGTCGTCGGCGCAGTATTCTTGCGACATGCCCGACACGCTCACCACCGCCCGTTCGCTCGAAGAAAAGCTGGTGGCCGCGCGGACCGCGTCACGTGTGCTCGCGACCGCGTCGACCGCCGAGAAGGATGCCGGGCTCCTCGCGATCGCGCGGGCGGTCGAAGACGGCGCCGCGCGCATCCTCCCGGCGAACGAGCTCGATCTCGCCAACGGGCGCGACAACGGTCTGAGCGCCGGGCTGCAGGATCGGCTGCGCCTCGACGACTCACGTCTCGCGGCGCTCGCGACGGCGGTGCGGGATATCGTCGCGCTCCCGGATCCGGTGGGGGGCGTGGTGCGCGGATCGAGTCTTGCGAACGGGCTCAAACTCAGCCAGGTGCGGGTGCCCTTCGGCGTGATCGGCGCGATCTACGAGGCGCGCCCGAACGTCACGATCGACATCGCCGCGCTGGCCCTCAAGAGCGGTAACGCGGTCGTGCTGCGCGGCGGGAGCGCCGCCGAGAATACGAACCGCGTGCTCGTGGAGCTGCTGCAGGAGGCCCTCGCCGACGCGGGCCTGCCCGCCGACGCCGTTCAGACGATCGACGAATTCGGTCGCGACGGCGCCACCGAGCTGATGCAGGCGCGCGGCTTCGTCGACGTGCTGATTCCGCGCGGCAGCGCGCAGCTGATCGACACCGTGGTTCGAGAGTCAACGGTTCCCGTGATCGAGACCGGCGCCGGAATCGTCCACATGTTCCTCGATCACGGTGCCGATGAGCGGATGGCGCTCGAGCTCGCGGTCAACGCCAAGGTGCACCGCCCGAGCGTGTGCAACGCGCTGGAGACCCTCCTGGTCGACGCGCGCGACGCCGAGCGGCTGCTCCCTCCGGTCCTGGCGGCGATGCGCGAGCACGGTGTCACGATCCATGCCGACGAACGGGCGCGGGCGATCTTCGCTGACGCGCTGCCGGCGACCGAGGAGGATTTCGCGACCGAGCACATGAGTCTCGATCTCTCGGTTGCGGTGGTCGACGGCCTCGACCAGGCGCTGGAGCACATCCGCCGTTTTTCGACGCACCACACCGAGTCGATCGTGACCAACGACATCGCCCGCGCCGAGCGCTTCCTCGCCGAAGTGGATTCGGCGGTCGTGATGGTCAACGCCTCGACGCGGTTCACCGACGGCGGCGAGTTCGGCTTCGGCGCCGAGGTGGGCATCTCCACGCAGAAGCTGCACGCGCGCGGACCGATGGGACTGCCGGAGCTCACGAGCACCAAATGGATCGTTCGGGGCGCGGGCCAGGTGCGCGGCTGATTGCCGCAGATCGATAGACTGGCGCCACGCCGTCGGGAGAGGACCCCATGCTGTACACCCTGTTGACCGAGACCGAGCACGAGCTTGCGCCGATCATCATGCACCCTCTCGCCTTCGCGGGAGTCGCGGCGGCGATCTTCGTCGTTCTGGGCCTCGTGACCTGGAGCTACCGAGACGTGGCGAACCGCCACAGCCACAAGGTCGGATCGGCGCCCGCCGACCACGGTCACCACTAGGCGCACCGCCTGTCGATCGTGACGCCCCCGACTCCGGACCGCGCCGAATCGCGGGTGCGGCTGGGGGTCATGGGCGGCACCTTCGATCCGATCCACCACGGTCACCTGGTGGCCGCGAGCGAGGTCGCCTCGCGCTTCGATCTCGATGAGGTCGTCTTCGTGCCCACGGGACAGCCGTGGATGAAGGCGGATGTCTCGCCCGCCGAGCACCGCTACCTCATGACGGTCATTGCGACCGCCTCCAACCCGCGCTTCACGGTCAGCCGTGTCGATGTCGATCGCGCCGGCCCGACCTACACGATCGACACCTTGCGTGACCTCCGAGCGGCCCGTCCGGATGCCGAGCTCTTCTTCATTTCGGGCGCCGACGCGGTGGCGCAGATCCTCGAATGGAAGGACGAGGCCGAACTCTGGGAGCTTGCCCATTTTGTGGCGGTATCTCGCCCAGGACACCGCCTGAACGTTCGCGGATTGCCAGAACAGGGCGTAAGCTCCCTTGAAGTGCCCGCGCTGGCGATCTCATCGACCGACTGCCGGGCTCGAGTAGGCCGGGGGGACCCGGTCTGGTACTTGGTCCCAGACGGTGTCGTGCAGTACATCTCCAAGTACCAGCTCTACCGGAGTACGACATGACGACCTATCACGAGCCACCGCTGCAGTCGCGGCGAGCGGCGCGAGAGAGCGAGCGGGCGGAACGCCCCCCTCTCCCGGTTGTCGACCCCGCGATTTCGGTGTCCTCGTTCGTGACGCCGCCGTCGCCCCGCAGCGAAGCACCGGCTCAGCCCGTGCCCCAGTCGCGCGCCGCGGCGCGCGCTCAGCAGGCGGAACAGAAACAGGCCGAGCAGGATGCCGCGCAGCGCCAGGCCGAGCAGCGATACGCGGCGCAGCGCCAGGCCGAACAGCGTCACACGGAGCAGCGTCCGGCCGAGCAGCGTTACTCGGAGCGTCGGCAGGCGGCCGCCCCGCAACCCACCGAGCCGGCCGAGCCCTGGGCTCCTGCCGCGCGAACGCACGACCCCTTGGCACCGGCGGCATTCGCGGCGCAGCCGCCGCGTCCGGCCGCCTTCGCTCCGGTCGAGCGGCCGAGTGTCGAGGCGCCGCGTGCCAGCGATGTCGACCCGATCGAGCACACGCTCACGCGTCGCGAACTCCGCGCCTTGCGGGAACAGCAGGGTGCCGAGGCGCCGTCGCAGCAGCCGCAACTGGGCGACCGGACGGCGAGCTACGCCGAACTGGACGCTCTCGTCGCCGACCGCCGCTCGGCCGCCGCGCCGCCACCGGTCGCGGCACCGCCTCCGCTCATCGAGCCGCCGACCCCGCACGGTCGCCGTGCCGCTCATGACGCGCCTGCCGTCGAGCCTCCGCGCGCGCCGGTGACGCCGGCCGCCGCTCCGTCCTTCGAACCGGCCGCTTCTGCGGCGCCGCCCGCTGCTCCCGCCCCGTGGATCCCGGCGGCCCCCGCCGCATCCGCTGCTCCCGTCCGCGCCGCGGAGTCGGTGCAGCCCGCCGCCCCCGCTCAGCCTGCTGCGGTTCCCGAGCCGGCGGCCCACGAGGTGATCGAGCCGACGATCGAGCGCACGCTCCCCGCGCCGACGCCGCTGGCCGACCCCACGAACTCGCGTGACGTCGCGACCGCCTCACCGCAGGTCGGTCATTGGAGCACGCAGGCCGAACGCGACGACAGCGAGCAATCAGCCGCGGCCGGAGGAGGCCGTGGCGTCGGCGGGTACAGCCCGTTGACGACGAGTGCTCTGATTCTTCCGCCCGCCATGGACTCCGGACTCGGCGGCGCTCTCTCCGAGACCGGCGAGATCTTCATCACCGGTTCGGTGCAGTTGCCGCGGAGCTACGCATCCCATGGGGCGTATCCCGACCAGCTCGAATCTGCCGACCTCGATCACCTGCTGGATCCCAGCGACTACCAGGTCACCATGACCGACTCGCAGCCGGTTCGCGCGATGCGCGCAGTCAGCACCCACACGGCGACCGGCACGGTCATGGCGACCCAGCGTCCGCCGAGCAATCGTGGGCTCACCATTTTGATCATCGCCGCAGCCTCCATGGCTGCGCTCGTCGGGACGATCTTCGTCGTCGCGGTTGCGTCTGGGCAACTGTGACGCGCCGTCACCCCGCACCACTCTCCGAAGGAACTTGTGACCGCCACTGACCGCGCCCGTGAACTGCTCGACATCGCCGCGACGGCGGCCGACTCGAAACAGGCGGTCGACCTGGTGGCGCTCGACGTCTCGGGTCCGCTGCCGCTGACCGACATCTTCCTGATCGCGAGCGGACGCAACGAGCGCAACGTCATCGCGATCGCGGGCGAGATCGAAGACAAGCTCATCGAGAACGGCGTCAAGCCGTTGCGTCGCGAGGGTCGGGCCGAGGGCCGCTGGGTGCTCCTCGACTTCGGTGACATCGTCGTGCACGTCTTCCATGAGGAAGACCGGATGTACTACTCGCTCGAGCGGCTCTGGAAAGACTGCCCGGTCATCCCGCTCACCGACCGCGAAGAAGCCACGGGCGCAGCGCCCGCGTGACGAACGGCAGGGCCAGGTAAGTCATCACCGGCGTCACGAGCACGACCGCGATGAGCACCCGAGCCCACAGGTCCCAGTCCGGGATGAGCCAGCCGAGCAGCGCGTTCGAGCCGAGGCTCAGCGGGTAGAACACCAGGAAGATCGAGATCATCTGCTTCCAGCGCGGCGGCGCCGTCGGGGGAGTGGTGAGCACTTCGACGCTCGCGGGTTCGTCGAACCATCCTTCGATGCCGGTTCGCCGTTCCTCGCGCGCGTCGGCGACGAGCCCCTGGGCGGAGGCCACCCACCAGGCGCGCTCGGGCGAGCGTTCCCAGGCGGCGAGGCTCTCCGCATCCGCGAACCGGAACAGCATGTGCCAGTCGTGGCTGGTCGGATCGGGGCGGATCCACCCCGATCCGAGATAGCCCGGGCTTGCCGCAATGAGGTCTTGGCCGGCCCGCGCCCAGGCGGCGACCTCCTTGGCTCGCGCCGGATCGACGTTCCGGGTGATCGAGATGGTGATCGGCTCGCTCGTCATCCCCCCAGTCTGCCGGTTGCGTGCGCGGCGGGCGCTGGTTCGGCACGCGGCGCAGGATGTAGTAATCTAAACGGGTTGCCCTCCGGGGCAGTCAGGGTCTGTGGCGCAGCTGGTAGCGCACCTGCATGGCATGCAGGGGGTCAGGGGTTCGAGTCCCCTCAGATCCACCCAAAGTGCCTTACGGGACACGTGACATCGCCGTTTCCGCTCGCTGAGCGAGCGAAGCGGGTCGAAGCGTCCCGTTGGGCTTCCTTGCCCCGCGCGGCCGTGCTCGCGAGGTTGGCGAACAGTTCGGCGAGACCTGGGCGAAGTTGCTCGTCGTCGGCGACTTCCAGTTGCGTGTGGAATGCCTGATTTGCGAGCCTCCGGTTCGCGACGTCGGAGTGCGCGTAGGCGTGGTGGGCGTCGGTGCGCAGCCGCAGGGAGTCGTGGAGGAACGCCCGCGCCCCTGCGTGGTGTTCATCTGAGGACGCAATGATCCGGACGATCTCGACATTCGCTGCCCTTGCGCAAGACCACAGCCGCAAGGAGTACGATTCGGGCCAGCAGAAGTTCGAGAGGCTATGCCAACAATCCACCAGTCTGTATGAGGCGCTCGAACACCGCATGGTCAGCGATCAATCGTAGGACTGCTCGCGTGGTCTGCGTGTTCTCCGTGGCGCGTCAGTGGCCCCAGATACGATGGGGCGATGTTGATGGCGGACCTGCTGAGTGTCGCCGAGAGTGAGCGGGTCGCCGCCCTCGGCGGGCTTGATGCGCGCACCCAGAGCGAACTCGGGCAGTTCTTCACGCCCGCCGTCGCTGCCCAGCTGATCGCTTCAATTCCCCGTCTTCCCGAAGGCGGGACGTTGCGTGTGCTCGACCCGGGTGCAGGCTCAGGTGTTCTTACCGCCGCGCTCGTCAGCCGTGCCCTCGCAGAACAGCCGGAGCTGTCGATTGAGGTCGTCGCGGTCGAGCGCGACCCTCTCGTCCTACCGAGCCTCCGGGCGACGCTGATGGCGTGTGAGCAAGCGGGTCGTGGCCGAGTCCACGCCAAGGCAGTCGAAGCGGATTTCATTCTCGACTCCGTCGGCTTGGATGCTTCGCTTCACCTCGACGGCCAGTTCGATCTCGTGATCGAGAACCCTCCGTACGGGAAGCTTGCGGTACCGAGTGTGCATCGGACGGCCATGCGTGCCGCCGGGGTCGATGCGCCGAACCTGTACGCGGCGTTCCTCTCCTTGTCTGTCGCCGCGCTCAGGATCGGCGGGCAAGTTGTGGCGATCACTCCCCGCTCGTTCTTCAACGGCCCGTATTTTGGCGCGTTTCGTGCTCACTTGCTCGACTCCATCGCGCTCGACCGAGTACACGTCTTCGACTCCCGTTCCACGGTATTCGCCGAAACCGGCGTCCTCCAGGAGAACGTGATCTTCGCTGGAACGCGCGGCGCGACCCCGGGCGTTGTGGAGCTCTCCGTCAGCCGTGACCACACCGACGATGTCTCAACCCGTCCCGTCGCATACGAGCAGGTCGTCTTCCCCAACGATCCGAACCGATTCATCCGCCTTGCAACCGACGCCGAAGACACGGCCATCGCCGAGGTTGTGCTTTCCCAGCCTTGTTCCCTGAACGATCTCGGCGTGCAGGTCTCAACCGGCCGCGTGGTCGACTTCCGGTCACGCCATGCGCTCAGTTCTGTCGAGCAGCCCGACGCTGTGCCGTTGATCTACCCAGGCAACCTCCGAGACGGCAGTGTCGTCTGGCCGCGAGAAATTCGCAAGCCACAATGGTTTCATCCGGTCGACGACAAGGATCGTGGGATGCTCCTGCCCGAGGGCTGGTACGCAGTCGTCAAGCGGTTCAGCGCGAAGGAAGAACGCCGACGAATCGTTGCATCGGTCTGGTCGCCATTGGACATCCCGGGCAAGGTAGCGTTCGAAAATCACCTAAATGTCTTCCACATCAGCAGTCACGGCATGGACGAGGACCTTGCCAGAGGAATCGCCGTATGGCTCAACTCGTCAGTCATCGACAAATTCTTCCGCACCTTCTCCGGTCACACCCAAGTCAATGCCACTGACCTGCGAACCCTTCGGTTTCCAGCCGTCGCAGTATTGCGCGAGCTCGGACGCAACCCGGTCGTCTCCCAGATCGAGGTCGACTCGTTGGTCAAGGAATTGACCGCCGCATGAGCGAGTTGAACCGCGCGGCACATGAGCGCGTCGAGGATTCTCGGATAATTCTTGAGTCACTCGGCATGGACGCCGAGCGTAGCAACGAGCGATCCGCGCTCGTGCTGTTGGCGCTCGTCGGGCTTACGCCGTCCGAGTCCTGGACCGAAGTCGCCAACCCGATGCTAGGCACGCGCGCGGTCATGGACTTTATCCGCGACGAGTACGGCAAGGACTACGCGCCGAACACGCGTGAGACGGTTCGGCGATTCACGTTGCATCAGTTCGTGGAAGCACAGCTCGTCGTTCAGAACCCAGACCAGCCGCAGCGCCCCGTCAATTCACCGAAGTGGAACTACCAGGTCACGGCTGAAGCGCTGGATGTGCTGCGCGCCTACGACACCGACGAGTGGCCGTCCGCGGTCGATCGGTATCTCGCTGAGTTGCCGGGGCTCAAGGCCCGGTACGCGGCGGCGCGCGAGATGAACCGTGTCCCGCTTACCCTCCCTGATGGGTCGGTGTTCACGCTGACGCCGGGCGGCCAGAACGTCCTGCTGAAGGCGATGGTTGAGGATTTCTGCCCTCGCTTCACCCCAGGTGGACACGTGCTGTACATCGGCGATGCAGGCGACAAGTGGGCACTCTTCGAACGTGACACCCTCGCATTGCTCAACGTGACGGTCGACCAGCACGGCAAGATGCCCGATCTCGTCATCTACCTGCCAGACCGCAACTGGCTTGTGCTCCTCGAAGCCGCCAGTTCCCACGGCCCCGTCGACTCCAAACGGCAAGCCGAACTTGCTGAGCTGTTCGCGGAGACAACGGCCGGACTCGTCTACGTCTCCTGCTTCCCCGATCGTGCGGAGTTCCGCAAGTACGTCGACAAGATCGCTTGGGAGTCCGAAGTCTGGTGTGCCGATCACCCGACCCACATGATCCATTACAACGGCGAACGCTTCCTCGGACCATACGACTGACATGTCGATTGCAGGGGCACCGATTCTACTCAGCTACCCAGGCCGGGGATGAGATGTTCCTGCACTCTCCTTACCCACAACGACTAGAGAACCTGTCAGAAGGGCATCCCCTCTACGGACTCGACCTGCGAACGCTGAGTGACGAGCGGCTTGCGGCCGCGGCCGCGCGCGCGATCATCCCGGATTGGACGAGTCTGTGGCACCGACTTGACCACCACAACACTGCACAGAGTGAGATTGCGAATCTGGCGAGTTCGATCTTGCGACGAGTTGCCCGAGTTATTGTGTGGAGCACTCGGCTTGCGCGGCTAACTGAGGACAGCGACTTCTCGCTTGAGCGATTGGACGAACTCCTCGACGCAACGACCCTCACGTACATCCAGATGGTCGGAGCGTTCGACGCCATTGCGATCGTCAACGGGCTTCTCAACGGCCAGACCAGCTATCCGGCAATGGCGTGGCAGCGCAGGGACTTCCGTGATTCAGTCCGTCTCATCGCACCCCGTGCAGTGGAGCTCATGGACGACGGGACACCTGGCGATCTTTACTTCCAGGCAATTCGGGCTTTCCGGAACACCATTCATAGGCGCATGCCAGACGTCGGTACTTCAGCGCCCCGCCAAGGAGACCCAGTTCACACCAAGGTGATCCTGGGGCTCGAGTCGAATGGGCACCGAGAGATCATCGACACATTCACCGCTGCGGGCTGGACGAAGTTCGTTGGCATTGATCTTGCAGGACCGGACTGGCTCTTCTTACGACCTGGAACTGCCGTGAGTCTTTTGAAGGCCGAGGGCATGCCTCTCCTCAATGAGCTTCTTGCTGCGACGCCAGCGGACCGCCTCGGCCATGCACGAATCGCGCCGGATCACGATGCGACGCTGTACCCGCGGCAGATGCAAGACTACGCGCTTGGATATCTTCATCTCAGACACCTCGTCCCGAAACCCCATTAGTTGGATCGCGTCGTCGCTCAGATCGTGCCGCGGTGAACGCCGACGCGGCGCGCCGGTGCGGTCACGCTCATACCGGCGGCTCCGGCTGTGCGCATATCGTCCACCTCCTCACTCGCCAGCGCTGTTCGAGTGCGTCTCCTTGGCTCTACCGACGCTGCGATGAGCGGGTCGTCCGGCTTACCCGCAGGCTCCACGGCCCCGCCGGACCCTTGATCCCACGCGTGAACCAGCCGCTCGACCCGCAGCCGCCTCTTCGCATAACGTTCGATGGAGTGCCCCCAGTTCAGTTTTTCTCCCCGTCGCCGGGCCGCTGTTCATGTGGCGCGCCGCGGCGAGATCAGAGCCGCGGCGACAATCGGCGCGCCGTTGTCGTACGGGGCGCTCCCGCGCCGGGCGAACACGATCGAGCGCTGCACGGCGAAGCTCACGATGTAGAGCGACACCTCCGTGATGATCTTCGAGACCAGCAGCGGCAGTCCCGCGCCGACGAGTGTGGCCAACCAGACGTAGTTCGCGGCGAGCAGCACGAGCGCGAGCGCGACGTACCGGGGCACCGCATGGCGCAGCGGCACCTGGTGGGCGCTGAACGCGCGGCGGTTGAGCGCGAAATTGACGGTCCCGCTGACCAGCCGCGCCACGATCACCGCGGCGATCAACGAGTCCGAGAGCCAGAACACGAGGGCGAGAAGGGCCGTGTCGATCGCGAACGCGACGAGCGACGAGGCGCCGAACCGCAGCACCGGCCGCAGTACGCGGGCCGAGTCCCGGATCGGACGGAAGTGCGATGACGCGTTGTGTTCGAGGTAGATCGTGGCGATCGGTTCCTCGACGACCCGGACGCCGGCCTCGCGGGCACCGAGCAGCACCTCGAGCTCGTACTCGAAACGGTCACCGGGCACCCGGGCAAGCCACTCGAGCGCGCTCGCGGGGAGTCCGCGCAGGCCGGTCTGGGTGTCGGTGACGGCATAGCCGGCCGCCACCTTGAATGCCGCGGCCGAGACCGCATTGCCGAACCGACTGCGGGCCGGAACCTCGCCGTGGAAGTCGCGCGCGCCGAGCACCAGCGCGTCGCTCTCCGCGCGGAGCCGGAAGGCCACGCGCAGGATGTCCTCGACCGTGTGCTGGCCGTCGGAATCCGCCGTGACCACGTCGTGGCCGCGGTGGAAGGCCAGCACGTGCCGCAGCCCCGCCTTGAGGGTGACGCCCTTCCCCCGGTTCTGCGGGAAGGCGAGCAGCTCCGCGCCTAGGTCGAGCACCGACTCGAACACCGCGGTGTACGCAGGACCGCTGCCGTCGTCGACGACCACGACCCGGACGTCGGGAGCGGTGGTGCCGAGTTCCCGCACGAGCTCGGTCAGTCGCGCGTCTGGTTCGAGGGCCGGAATGAGGACGATCATCAGTTCACCGATCCTTCGATGTAGAGGATGTCGGAGGTGCCGCGTTCGCCGCCGTTCGACGGCGAGTTCACGACCTCTCCGTTGAAGTACAGGGTCGACGACCCGCCGCCGTCGAGGTTGTAGGCCGTCTCCGCACCGAGCTCGAGCATGATCTCGGCGAGCTCGATCATGTCGACGCCGGCGCTGTAGCCGGTCTGACGGCCGTCGACCACGACGAAGACGAGGTGGTTGTCGTCGATCACACCGATCGCGGTGCGCGGCTGATCGCCCTGGATCGAGTGGTTGCCGAAGTTGGTGTCGACCTCGACGTCGTCGATGCCGTCGAGGATCGCGCCGTCCTGCACGAGCGCCGGGCCGAAGCTCAGCGTGTTCCAGACGCCGTCGGCGAGCAGCTCCTCGGCGGAGATGGTCGTTTCGTCGTAGACCTCGACGCTGCCGTCGAGGGAGAACGCGAGGCCATCGCGGGCCCCCTCATCGCGGTAGGCGACCTCGTTGCGGATCACGATCCCGGTGTCGCGGAAGCCGTAGTAGTCGCCGTTGATGGCGAAGATGGCGTCGTTGGCCTCCGCGATTCCCGAGGTGGTTTCGGTGATGTTCTCCCCGAAGGTGTCCTCGGCGAACGCGGACCGCAGCACCGTCGCGTCGCTCAGCACCACATCCGCGACGTAGTAGGTCACGGTCTCATCGCCGCTCCCGGTGGTCACCGCGCTGATCTCGATGTCGGCGTAGTCGGAGGTGAACGTCGTCGCGGTGGTGACGGCGTCGGAGTCGTCGGTCGACGCGGTGGCGACGGTGGAATTCTCGGCCTCGTACACCGAGACGCTCGCGATCTCGACGTGGGGAATCACGAAACGGTCGAGTGCCCACCAGGAGCCACCGCCGATGACGAGCGCCACAGCGCTTGTGGAGGCGATGACCGCCGTGCGGACGCGGCGTCGGGGGGTTCGCGTTCGGTTCATGACGCCACCGTGGGCGCCGACCCTATGAGCGCCGAATGCGAGGCCTGGGCAACTCCCGAGGCGTGGATGCCTGTGAGCGAGCGCGTAGCCAAGGCATAGGAATCGCATAGCAGGAGAGGGCTGGATGGGCGTACTCGATCGAAAGGATTGACGATGCGCACACGACGCTTCCTTCTCCCCGCCGCAGCATCCACGCTTCTTTTGAGCGCGGTCGTGCTGACCGGCTGCACCGTCGCCGACACGGCGACCTCAACCACGGTCGAGATCGAGGAGACGAACTCCGAGACCGTCCTGACGGCCGCAGTGGCGGCGGCCGAGGAGATCCTCGCCGCCAACGAGAACGCCACGACGGTGAACCCGGATGAGTGGGATCCCGAGGCGGGGACCACGATCACGCTGCAGGGCGACTCCGCCGCGGTGGACGGCTCCGGGGCGACGGCCGACGGCGACACAGTGACGATCACGACCGCGGGCACTTACCTGGTCACCGGCGCGTTGGACGGCCAGCTCGTCGTCGCCGCACCCGACGACGCGGTCGTCGCGATCATCCTCGACGACGCCACGATCTCATCGACCACGAGCGCGGCGATCACCGTCGCGAGCGCGGACGATGTGGTCATTTCGCTCCTCGGCGACAACTACCTCAGCGATACCGACTCCTACGCCAGCGACGCCGACGTGAACGCGGCCCTCTTCAGCGAGGCAGACCTCACGATCACCGGCGAAGGCTCGTTGACCGTCGCCGGCAACGGCAACGACGGCATCACGAGCGAGGACGACCTGGTCATCCTCAGCGGCAACCTGACGATCGACGCCGTGGAGGACGGGGTGCGCGGAAAGGACGCTCTCGTGATCGAGGGCGGCACCCTCTCCGTCGCGGCGGGCGGCGACGCACTGACAAGCGACAACGAGGACGAGGAGTTGCGCGGGTACATCCAGCTCGCCGGCGGCACACTCGAGCTCGTGGCGGGAGATGACGGCGTCGACGCGACGACCGACATCGTCGTGACGGGTGGCGAGATTACGATCGACGCCGCCGGTGACGGTCTGAACGCCGAGACGATCCTGTTCGTCGCCGAGGGGGTCATCGATGTGGTCGATTCTTACGAGGGACTCGAGAGCGCCGCGCTCACGATCGCGGGCGGCACCGTCGACGTCGTCTCATCCGATGACGGACTCAACGGTTCGGTGAGCGACTCGGCCGGCGCGCGTGAGGGCGACGGCTCGGCGATCCTGATCTCCGGAGGAGTCGTCACGGTGTTCGCGGGCGGGGACGGGATCGACTCCAACGGCGATGCCGCGGTGACCGGTGGCACCGTCATCGCAACCTCGCCCTTCACCGGGCCCGAGGCGGCCATGGACACCTCCGGCGACTTCTCGGGCAGCAGCTTCGTCTGGACGAACGTTGCCGCGCAGGTGGGAGACATCGTGCAGGTGGTCGCCGACGACGGCACCGTGGTCGTCGAGTACACGACCGTGCAGGAGACGGCCTCGATCTTCGTCGCCTCACCGCACATCGAGGCCGGCGTCAGTTACACGGTCACGGTGGCGGGCTCAGTGGCGGTCACCGTCGTCGGCGATGAGATTCTCGAGTTCGACGACAGCCGCGGCGGGGGCGGGCAGCGCCCGTGACTTGACGTCTCGCGATACCTCAGTCATCATTGAGTCAATGAAAACTGAGCGAAATGACCTCCAGCGCCGCGCGGCCCGCCACGCGGCACTGTCGGACGTCAACCGGCTCCACATTGTCGACCTGCTCACCCTTGGTGATCAGTCACCGACCGAACTCCAGTCGGCCCTCGGGCTGTCATCGAGCCTCCTCGCGCACCACCTGAACCTGCTCGAGCAGGAGGGGATCGTGCGCCGCTCCAAGTCGGAGGCGGACGGGCGGCGCAGCTACGTGCGACTCGTCCCGGGTGCGCTCGAGAACCTCGGGCCGACCGAATACCGCTCGGTGCGGCGTGTGGTGTTCGTCTGCCGCGGAAACTCGGCCCGCTCGCAGTTGGCGGCTGCATTGTGGCACTCGGCGAGCGAGATTCCGGTCGCGTCGGCGGGCACACACCCGGCCGACCGGGTCGCCCCGCGCGCGGTGTCGGCGGGAGAGCGCCGCGGGCTCGCCATCGGCGCAACCCCGCCGCGATCAGTGGACGACGTGCTCGCACCCGACGACTTCGTCATCGCTGTCTGCGACGACGCGCATGAAGAACTCAGCGGAATCCCGGCCCTGCATTGGTCGGTGCCGGACCCCGTGCGGGTGGGAACTGACCAAGCCTTCGACAACGCCTTCGACGATCTTGCGAGCCGCATCCGCGACCTCGCGCCCCGGCTTACTGCCGCCTGAAGAAAGAGCTACCATGACCATCCAGCACCCGCGGGCGACCGTCACCATCGACCAGCATGCCGCGCTCACGAGCTCGGCCACGCGTCTGGCGCGCGAGTTTGAGGGCACATTCGGCCTCGAGACGATCGATCGGTTCCTGCACAGTTCGCACGAGCGGCTCGCCGAAACGGCGACGGTACCCAACTACCTGCCCGTGCTGGCTGAGAAGTTCGCCCGCCAACGGCTACGGGCCCTCGCCCGCGCCGACGGTCTCGTCGTCGACGGCACGCCGACGGTGCTGTTCCTCTGCGTGCACAACGCGGGACGCTCCCAGATGGCGCTCGGGTTCTTCGAGCACTACGCGGGTGCGGGCGGCATCGGCTGGTCGGGTGGTTCGGAGCCTGGCGAGAACGTGAACCCGGTCGCCATCGAGGTGATGGCTGAGAAGGGCATCGACATCTCCGGGGAGTACCCGAAGCCGTGGACCGACGAGGTCGTGCGTGCCGCCGACGTCGTGATCACGATGGGATGCGGGGACGCCTGTCCGATCTTCCCGGGCAAGCGTTACGAGGAGTGGGTGCTGTCGGACCCGGCCGGCTGGTCCACCGAGGAGGTGCGTCCGGTGCGCGACGAGATCGAGCGTCGCGTCCTCAACCTGCTTTCCGAGCTTTCCATCACGCTCGTGCGCTGAGTGGTCGACGCGAGCGTCTCAGCGCCAGCCGAGTCCCGGCGCCACGTCGGTGAGGATTGACTCGAGTACGTGGGCGTTGTAGTCGACGCCCAACTGGTTCGGCACCGTGAGCAGGAGCGTGTCCGCGGCGGCGATCGCTTCGTCGGCGCGGAGCTGCTCGACGAGCTTGTCCGGTTCGTCGGCGTAGCTGCGCCCGAACACCGCTTTGAACCCGTCGAGATTCGCGAAGGTGTCGCCGGCGTCGCGGTCGCCGCCGACGAAGTACCGGCGGTCTTCGTCGGTGGTAAGCGCGAAGATCGAGCGGCTCACTGAGACACGCGGCTCGCGATCGTGGCCGGCATCCGCCCACGCCGCGCGGTAGGCCTCGATCTGCTTGCGCTGCTGCACGTGCAGCGGCTCGCCCGATTCGTCCTCCTTGAGAGTGGAGCTCATCAGGTTCATGCCGAGCTTCGCCGCCCAGATCGCGGTGGAATCCGAGGCGGCGCCCCACCAGATCCGATCCCGGAGGCCGGGGGACTGGGGTTCGAGGCCGAGCGGGCCGGGGTGAGGGTTGGGGAACATCGGCCGCGGATTCGGTTCGGCGAAGCGGGCCCCGTCGATCACCTTGAGGAACACCTCGGTGTTGTCGCGTGCCACATCCGCCATGGTCGACCCCTCGGGGGCGGCGTAGCCGAAGTAGCGCGAGCCGTCGATCACCTGCTCGGGGGAGCCTCGGCTCACCCCGAGCTGCAGGCGGCCGTTCGAGATCAGGTCGGCGGCGCCCGCATCCTCGGCCATGTACGACGGGTTCTCGTACCGCATATCGATGACCCCGGTGCCGATCTCGATCCGGGAGGTGCGTGCCCCGATCGCGGCGAGCAACGGAAACGGGGAGGCGAGTTGCTGCGCGAAGTGGTGCACCCGGAAGTAGGCGCCATCGGCGCCCAGCTCCTCGGCCGCGACCGCCAGGTCGATCGACTGATGCAGCACGTCCGCGGCGCTGCGCGCGAACGATCCGGCGGAGGCCGACCAGTGCCCGAACGAGAGGAATCCGATGCTCTTCACGTCAGACACAACCCGCGCGGGGCGCACTCGCATTCCCGATCGTGCTCCCCACCGTCCGACGTTCGGGCCTACCCTGGGAGCACCAACTCCGAAGGAGGGCAGTGTGGCCAGCAATCGAGGCCGAGTGGTCGAGCAGGCGGGTCCCTGGGGCTTCGTCTTCTTCCTGGCCTACATCGGCGCCGCGATCTACTTCGTCTCCGAGTCGAACGGCAGCTTCTGGGGTGTGATCTTGGGCCTGCTCCAGGCGATCGTCTGGCCGGTGTACGTGATCTTCTGGGTGCTCACCGAGATCGGTGCCTGACTGGGGCGGATGCGGCGATCGCTCGGGAATGTTCCGAGCCTGGTCACCGTTGGGCATAACGATGCATGTGCATCGACGTGGGCGACTCGGGCGGGATCAGAGACATGAACGACGTGGAATTCGGACTCGACACCTTCGGTGACGTGACGGTCGACCTCGACGGCGCGCGGGTGCACGACGCCGTCGCCGTCCGCAACGTCGTCGAGCAGGGTGTGCTCGCCGACCAGGTCGGCGTCGACTTCTTCGGGGTGGGGGAGCACCACCGCGACGATTTCGCGATCTCGGCCCCCGAGCTCGTGCTCGCCGCCATCGCGGCGCGCACCGAACGCATCCGGCTCGGCACCGCGGTCACCGTGCTGAGCTCCGACGACCCGGTGCGCGTGTTCGAGAAGTTCGCCACCCTCGACGCGATCTCGAACGGCCGCGCCGAAATCATCGCCGGTCGCGGTTCGTTCACCGAGTCGTTCCCGCTGTTCGGATTCGATCTCGCGCAGTACGAGGTGCTCTTCGAAGAGAAGCTCGAGCTGCTGGTCAAGCTGCTCGACGAGGGAGAGGTGTCGTGGAACGGCACGACGCGCGCGCCGCTCATCCACCAGCAGGTCTACCCGAAGACCGAGTCGGGGCGCATCCGCACCTCGGTCGGGGTGGGGGGAAGTCCCGAGTCGGTGGTGCGAGCCGCACGCCACGGCCTCCCGCTGACCCTGGCGATCATCGGCGGGGCACCCGAGCGTTTCGCCCCCTACGTGGATCTCTTCCATCGCGCGGTCGCCCAGTTCGGGCACGAGACGCTTCCCGTCGCCGTGCACTCGCCCGGATTCATCGCCGCCACCGATCAGGAGGCCGCCGACCTGTACTACGACCACCACAAGGTGATGGTCGACCGCATCGGGGCCGAACGCGGCTGGCCGCCCACCACGCGTGACCGCTTCGACGCCGAGATCGTCGACGGCGCCCTGCACCTCGGCTCGCCCGAGACGGTGGCGCAAAAGATCGCGCGCACCGTGCGCACGCTCGGCGTCCAGCGTTTCGACCTCAAGTACTCGGCGGGCACACTGCCGCACGAGCACATGATGACCGCCATCGAGTTGTATGGGCGCGAGGTCATCCCGCGCGTGCGCGCGCTGCTGGCCGATGACTGAGCCCGGCATCGCACTCGAGCACGGGCTAGCCTGAGCGCGTGACCGCCATGACCCGCGAGCAGCGCCTGGTGCTCACGATCGCCGTCCTGGCCAGTTTCGTCGCGTTCCTCGACGGCACGATCGTGAACGTCGCGCTCCCCGCGATCGTGCGCGAACTCGGCGGCGGGATCGCGACGCAGCAGTGGGTCGTGGATGCCTACCTGATCACGCTCGGCGCCCTCATCCTGGTCGCCGGCTCGATCAGCGATCTCTACGGGCGGCTGCACGTCATCCGCATCGGCCTGATCGGATTCGGGGTCACCTCGGTCGCGATCGCGGCGGCGCCCACGGCGGAACTGCTGATCGTGGCCCGCGCCCTTCAGGGGGTCGCCGGCGCGCTGCTCGTGCCGAGTTCACTCGCGCTCATCACCTCGAATTTCCGGGGTGCGGCGCAAGGTCGGGCGATCGGGGTCTGGACGGCGATGACGAGCGGCGCCATGATCGCTGGGCCCGTCCTGGGGGGCGTGTTCGTCGACCTGCTCTCGTGGCGGTTCGCGTTCCTGATCAATGTGCTCCCCATCGCGGTCACGCTCGTCCTGCTCACGATGCTCGAACAGCGTGACGTGCGGCGCCCGGGGGTGCGCATCGACTACCTCGGCGCCGTGTTGTGCACACTGGGGCTCGGGGGCCCGGTCTTCGCGCTCATCGAACAGGTCAACCTCGGGTGGCAGCATCCGGCGATCTGGCTCTCGATGTCACTCGGCCTGATTGCCTTCGTCGGCTTTCTGTGGCGCCAACGCGTCGCGGCCAACCCGATCATGCCGCTTGGCCTCTACCGCGTGCGCAACTTCTGGACGGGCAACGTCGCGACCGCGCTCGTCTACGGTGCGCTGTCGCTCAACGGATTCGTGGTGAGCGTCTACCTGCAGCAGGGCGCGGGGCTCTCGGCGACGCTGGCCGGACTCGCGAGTTTGCCGATCACCCTCATCATGATTCTCGGCAGTTCCCGAGTGGGGGCACTCGCGGGGCGATTCGGGCCGCGGGTGTTTATGACGCTGGGGCCGCTCGTCATGGCCATCGGGGCGCTGCTGCTGCTCTCGGTGAGCGCCGAGTTCGACTACTGGCGGCAGGTGCTCCCCGGCATTATCGTCTTCGGGCTCGGGATCACCCTCACCGTGTCGCCGCTCACCTCGGCGATCCTCGGCGCGATCGAACCGGAGCGCTCGGGCATCGCCTCGGCGGTCAACAACGCCGTCGCGCGTGTCGCAGGTCTTGTCGTGATCGCGCTACTCGCCGTCATCATCGGCGGAGAACTCGACCTCGACGGCTTCCATCGCGCGGCGATCGCAACCGCCGGGATGATGGCGGCGGGGGCGCTCGTGAGCTGGCTCGGCATCCGCAACCCCCACCCCGACCCCGCGACGGCCGGCGGGCCCGGGCGGCGGGCGGGCTAGGGGGCGAGGAGGGCTTCGCCGGCGGTGACCAGCGCGACGACGATCACGAGGGCGGCGAGCATGATCAGGCGGAACGGCGCGCGCGTGTCGCCTCGTCCGAGCGGGGTGGTGAGGCCGATCACGCCGAGCGCGAGCGTCGTGACCGCCGCCGCGACGCTCGCCGGGGTGACGCCCCACCCGAGCAGGAGCACGATCGCCGCCGCGGCGAGCCCCAGCCAGGTCAACGCGATCGAGACGCGGCGTCCGAGCAGCTGCGGCAGCCCGCGGATGCCTTCGCGCGCATCCTCGTCGAGGTCCGGCGCGGCGTTCGCGAAATGCGCGGCCGCACCGAGCAGTGCTCCGACGGCGACCGCCCACCATGCGGGCCACGCGGGCTCGGCTCGGGCCGCCGTCGCGAGGGCGGGCAGGCTGCCGAACCCGACGAGGTAGGCCGCGACCGAGAACGCCGTGAACTTCAGTCGGAGGTTGTATGCCCAGCCGGCCGCAAGATTGAGCGCGTTCATCGCGAGCGCCAGGATGCCGAGCGGCACCACCGCGACGAGGCTGACGACCAACGAGACCAGGGCGGCGGTTCGGACGACCGCGACGGAGACCTCTCCGCGCGCGATCGGCTTGTCGCCGCGGTTCGCGCGGCGGTCCCGGTCGGCGTCGAGCCAGTCGTTCGACAGGCCGACCGAGAACTGGTTGAAAAGCATCGCGACGCCGAGAAGGGCGACGCGCGCCGCATCGAGGCCGGCGGCGACGCCGAGCGCAACCGCGACGGTCGTGACGACCAGGCTCGGCCCGGGGTGCGTCGAGCCGAGCAGGGCACGTGCGCGGCGCAGCATGGCACCACAGTACGGGAGGCGGGTACGATCGCGAGGTGGCAACGACGCGCATCGCCGGAGTCGCGCTGGCCGCGAGCCTGGCGACGGCGCTCTCGCTGAGCGCCTGCACGGCGCCAACCGTCACGCCGCCCGAGTCGTGGGAGCCGCCCCCCGTGGCGCCGGTCATCGATCCGCTCGAGAGCTACGCCGAGGCCCGGCTGGCGAGCATGACGCTGCGCGAGAAGGTCGCGAGCATGATCATGATCCATGTGGCAGGTCTCGACGCGAGTGTCCTGCGCGCGCAGTTGGAGCGCACCGGAGCCGCGGGCCTCATCTACATGGGCGATAACGTCCCCGGCTCGGTCGGGCAACTCGCGACGACGACGGCGTCGCTCAGCAGCGATCCGGGGTACCCCGTGCTGGTGTCGATCGACCAGGAGGGCGGCATCGTGCGTCGTCTCCCGGGGGACGACGCGGCCTCGCCGTCCCAGCTACGGGAGCTGCCTCCCTCCGCGGCCGAGGATGCGTTCGCCGATCGGGCGCGACTCGTCGCGTCGGCGGGGGTCGCCATTAATTTTGGGATCGTGGCCGACGTGACCGCCGATCGTTCGGCGTTCATCCACCCGCGCGTCTTGGGTGCCACTGCGGCGGACGCCGCTCCGCGTGTGGCGGCGGCGGTGGCGGGCGAGAACGGTGTCGTGTTGTCGACTCTCAAGCATTTCCCCGGTCACGGGGCGGTTGCCGGCGATTCGCACTCGAGCCTGCCCGCCACCGCGATGAGCGAATCGGAGTGGCTCACGACGCAGGCCCCGCCCTTCATCGCGGGGATCGAGGCCGGGGCCGAGCTCGTGATGTTCGGGCATGTTCGCTACACGTCCGTTGACTCGGAACCGGCGACCCTCTCCGCCGAGTGGCACCGTGTGCTGCGTGAGGAGCTCGGGTTCGAGGGGGTCATTGTGACCGACGACATGGCGATGCTCCAGAATTCGGGAGTCCCGGAGTACGCGGACCCGATCCGGAACGCGGTGGCCGCGGTGGCCGCGGGCAACGATCTGTTGCTCTACGTCGCCGCGGTCGATGTCGCCGCGGTCGCCGCCGCGGTCGTCGATGCCGTCGAACGCGGAGAGATCGCGGAGTCCAGCATCGACGCGTCCGCCCTCAGGCTGATCGTGCTCCGTCGCGAGCTCTCCGGCCGAACGGGGCCGTACATCACGTGCGACAGCGACTGCCGCGCGGTGGTCGGCTGAGGGGTTAGCTGTCGGTGCTGAGCGTCGGGAGCTGAACGTCCCATTCGTCGCCGGAGTCCACCACGACGTAGGTATTGCCCGTCTCGGGCGTGGCCTGGGCCGAGCCGGGCGAGAGCGCCACGACACCTCCCGCGGCGACACCGACGACGCCGAGCGCCAGGGTTCCCGTCAGTAGCCCGCGGCCGATCGTCAGTCGTGAACTGCGGTGCAGCGCCGCGAGCATCATGCCGAGCGCGACGAGCGCGGTGACTCCCACGGCCACCACGAGGGCAGCCGGGAACCCGGTAGCAGCGACCTGGGGGGCGGCCGCGAGAACAGCGGACATCGACTGTTCCTCTCGGGGGGGAGGGAACCACGTGTGGGGAACACAGGAACCAATAACGGGGGACAAGGCGTCCGCTATATGGGGGACCTAGCGAACGCTCTCCCGAGAGTATCGCCCGACCGCGACAGCGGCAAGCATTTCGCGCACATTTCTACCCCACATTCGGGGGTGAAGGCAAGTAAAACTCAGCTGGGCCGTGCGATGACGAGCCGCATCCCGACGTCGAACTCGTCGAGCGTGCGGAAGTGCCCCCACGCGGCGTCCCACGCGCCCGACTCGAGATCCGCTCCGAGTTCGCGCACATAGCGATCGACCACCGACTGCTCCAGGAAGCTCCACGCCGACATCGCGCGGCGGACCTCCGGCTCGAGCGTGCGCTCCGGGCGTGCAAAGAACGCTTGACCGAAGCCGTCGATGCAGTCCGCGGGCACGGACACCGTCTGCACCTCGACCGTCCCACCCAGCGCCGCCGCAATGCGCTCCATGCTCGGCATCCGACGCGCCTCGACCTCGAACAGTTCGGGCACGTACACCGGCTGCCACCACGGTTCGGGAACGACGGGATCAAAGGTCAGAATCACGACCGGGCCGCGCGCCACCCGGCGCATCTCGCCGAGCCCCGTCTCGAGGTCGGGCCACTGGTGAATCGTCACGCTCGCCATCGCGGCATCGAAACTATTGTCCGCGAACGGCAGAGCGTCGGCCGTCGCGTCGATCGCGCGCGAGCGGTGCGGCGGACGTTCGGCACGCATCGACGCCGACGGTTCCACCGCCGTGACCTCGAGATCGTCCGGTTCGTAGCTCCCGGCTCCCGCGCCGACGTTGATCACGGTTCGCGCATCACTGAGCGCCGCGCGCACGCGCGCCTCGATGCGCGGATCCGGCTGCCGAATACTCGCGTAGCCGCGGCCGATCTGGCCGTAGTTCGCGTCTCCCGCGGAGCCGTCGTCGAATCGAGACACGCTGCTCACGCTACCGGAGACGCGGCCCGTGTTACGGCCGCGGACCCAGCAGCCCGAGCACGCGCAGTTGCGTGCTGAGCCCCGCCCCATCGGGGGCGAATACCCACGGTGTGCTCTCGGTGTCTTGGTCGGGTCGACGACTGCGGCCACCGGCGAGCACCGCCTCACTCGCGGTCAGCTGCCGGATCGCGATGGCCGCCACATTGTCGGCGTGCTCGGCGGCGAAGGCGGCGTAGAGGTCCTCGTCATGTTGGCCGTCGTCGCCGACCAGCAGCCACCTGATCTGCGGGAACTCCTGCGCGAGTCGCGCCAGACTCTCGCGCTTGTGCTGCTGTCCGCTTCGAAACCACCGATCATGCGTCGGACCCCAGTCGGTGAGCAGCAACGGCCCCCGAGGGTAGAGGTTGCGATGCAAGAACCGGCTCAGCGTCGGGGCGACGTTCCACGCGCCCGTCGAAAGGTAGAACACCGGACAGCCGGGATGCCGTTGCGCCAACCGTTCATACAGCACGGCCATGCCGGGAACCGGGCGGCGCGCGTGTTCGTCGAGCACGAAAGTATTCCACGCCGCGAGAAACGGGCGCGGCAGCGCGGTCACCATCACGGTGTCGTCGATATCGGACAGGATTCCGAAACGGTGTTCGCCGCTGACCACGAAGATGGGCGCCTCGACCTCGTCACCCCCGTTGACGCGGAGCCGAACGGTGTTCCAGCCGGCGGGAAGCGACAACTCCACCCGCGCATCGAGGACGCCGCCCCGGTCGGCGACAAGCTCCTCCGACTCCGCGCCGCGTGTCGCCGTCACCTCGGCATAGGCGGCGTGGACGCTCGTGAAGCTCCGCCAGCCGCGGACGGTCCGTGTCGGGTCGCTCGATCGGGCCGGGTCCTGGTAGACCACGCGTCCGAGAATGCGGACCCAGCCATCCCCGCCGTACCCCGTGAACGGGATGACGGTCGCGACCCGCCCGCGACGCCGTGCGCGCCGTGCGCGGCGCTCGTGGATCCAGTCCTCGATGCGCGCCGCGATGTGAAGAGTTGTCGATTCCGCGGGGCCGTCAGCGGGCTCAGAACGGCTCGACATCATGGCCCCAGTGTGTCACGGCGAACATCCGGCCCGACCACAGGAACGGAAGGTATGCTCACCCAATCGAGAAGGAGAACCCCTGTGTCCTACATCAAACTCTCCGATCACCAGGTTGATCCCGCTGCGCTGATCCGCAACGAGCCCGTTCAGGCGCGAAGTACCGCGCGCCTCGCGGCTCTGCTGGATGCGGCGGCCGAAGTGATCGATGAAATCGGCTACGAGCGCCTGACCACGGCGATGGTGGCTGAGCGCGCTGGCGCCTCCATTGGCACCGTCTACCGCTACTTCCCCGACCGCATCGCGGTCCTTCAGAGTCTGGCGGCGCGCAACGCCGAGCGGATGAATGAACGCGTCATGGAAGCGGTGCGCGACGAGCAGCACCAAGACTGGGTCACCGCGCTGGCCGCGAGTGTCGCCGTTCTGGTCGACGCCTATCGCACCGAACCGGGTTTCGCGTCTTTGCGACTCGGCGACGTGCTCGATCTGCGCCCGACGACGGGAGTGTCGGCGAACGCCGCGCTCGCCCAGCGGATTTACGAATCCCTCGTTCAGCGCTTCGAGTTGCCGGGGACGGATGCGGCACGCGTGGCCTTTGAAGCGGCGTGCCAGGCGGGCGACGCGATCGTGGCTCGGGCGTTCGCGCGCGAGGCCGACGGCGACGAGCAGTTCATCGCGCACTCGCAGGACATCTTCCTCGCGCTGATGTCGCCGCACTTCGACATCCCCGCGCACCTCGCCAACTGACGCGTCCGGGGATTGCCCGTGCAATCCCCGGCGCGGTTTGCTCCGAATGTGTTGAGATGGTGAGGAGCTTTCGCGACTGCGCGGAGGCTCGTCACCGGCAACGACCCCGTCACGGGGCGACCGAGGGAGAGCGGACCGCGCATGATCGAGTTCAGAGCCGTCTCTAAGCAGTTTCCCGACGGCACGCTCGCGGTCGACGACTTCAGTGTCGTCATGCCGTCCCACCAGGTGACCGTGCTGGTGGGGTCGAGCGGCTCCGGCAAGACGACGCTTCTCCGGATGATCAATCGCATGGTCGATCCGAGCGCGGGCGCGGTGCTCATCGACGACGAGGACGTGGCGACGACCGAGCCGGTGCAGCTTCGACGCCGCATCGGCTACGTCATGCAGAACTCGGGCCTTCTTCCGCATCGTCGGGTCATCGACAACATCGCGACCGTTCCGCGTCTGGTCGGCGTCTCGAAGGCGGAAGCCCACGCCCGGGCGCGGGAACTCATGGATGTCGTCGGGCTCGACCGCGAGTTCGCGACCCGCTACCCCGCACAGCTCTCGGGCGGCCAACAGCAGCGCGTGGGTGTCGCCCGGGGTCTCGCGGTCGACCCGAACATCCTGCTGATGGATGAGCCCTTCGGCGCCGTCGACCCCATTGTCCGAGCCGAACTGCAGCAGGAGGTTCTCCGCCTGCAGCAAGAGCTCGGCAAGACGATCGTTTTCGTCACGCACGACATCGATGAGGCGTTCCTGCTGGGCGACCAGATCGTCCTGCTCGAGACCGGCGGACGCATCGCCCAGAAGGGCACTCCAGAGGAGCTTCTCGCGCACCCCGCCAACGACTTCGTCGCCAGCTTCGTCGGCGCCGACCGCGGCAAGCGGGCGCTCACCGAGAAGGTTGTCAACGGTCGCACCATCCTGGTCGACTCCGATGGCCGCGCGGCGGGTGTGCTCAGCGAGGCGCGACGCTGAGATGAACTGGATCGTCAATAACCTCGGGTTGATCGGGGAGTTGACACTCGAGCATCTCCGCTTGAGTGTCGTTCCGATCGTGCTCGGCTTTGTCATCGCCATCCCGCTCGGCTGGGTGGCGTGGCGGTACCGCGTCACGCGCGGGCTCGTGCTGACCGTGGCGGGTCTGCTGTACACGATTCCGTCACTCGCGCTGTTCGTCGTGCTGCCGCCGCTTCTCGGGATCCCTTTCCTCAGCGAACTCAACGTCACGATCGCGCTGACGCTGTATGCGATCGCGCTCATGGCCCGCGCGGCCGCGGACGCCTTCGGCTCGGTCGATCCCGGTGTTCGGCAGTCCGCGACGGCCGTCGGGTATTCCGCGTGGCGGCGCTTCTGGGAGGTCGAGTTCCCGCTCGCCGGCCCGGTGCTACTCGCCGGCCTCCGGGTGGTTGCGGTGGGCACGATCGCCCTGGTGACGGTGGGCATCCTGATCGGTGTCGAGAGCCTCGGATACCTGTTCACGAACGGGCTGCAGCGCCGCATCGTCGAAGAGGTCTTCGCGGGCGTGCTGGCGACGGCGGCGCTCGCGCTCGTCGTCGATGGCGCGCTGCAACTTGTCGGCCGCGCCGTCATGCCGTGGGCCCGAAGGGCCCCCTCGCGCACGCGGGCGGTGTCGTCATGACGCTCTTTTTCGACGCCTTCGCGTGGATCCTCGCGAACCTCGGCCCCGCGGGCGAGGGGGAGTTGTGGACCCGCATCGGCGAGCACGTCCTCTACTCACTCGTCTCGGTGGCGATCGCGGCCGCCATCGCCATTCCCGCCGGCTATCTGATCGGGCACACCGGTCGCGGACGCGAGATCGCGGTGGCGATCTCGGGAGCGGCGCGCGCCCTGCCCTCGTTCGGACTCATCCTCTTCTTCGTCCTGCTGCTCGGCACCTTCGGCGTCGGGCTGGGCGTTCGGGTCGCGGCGGGTTCCTACATCGCGTTCGTGATCCTGGCCATCCCCTCGATCCTCGCCGGGGCCTACGCGGGGCTGGAGGCGATCGATCGATCGACCATTTCGGCGGCACGCGCCATCGGCATGACCGAGTGGCAGATCCTCCGGAAGGTCGAGGTCCCGCTCGGGCTGCCGCTGCTGATCGGCGGGCTGCGCAGTGCCACGCTGCAGGTGGTGGCGACGGCGACGCTCGCGGCCTACGTCAATCTCGGCGGCCTCGGGTTCGACATCATCCAGGGTCTGCCGTTGCGCCGCTACGACCAGATGCTGGGCGCCGCCCTGCTCGTGGTCGCTCTCGCCTTCGCGCTCGATGCGCTGTTCGGGCTTGCCGCCCAGATCACCGAGCGCGTCATTCCGGACGGGCGCAGCGCGCCGCGTCCGCGTCAACATCGTGCCGGGCCGAAATGGTCTCGCGCGAGTTCGGCGGGAACCCCCGCCCACAACTAGGTAAGGAAGATCATGTTGAACACAGCAGGGAACAAGGGCCGGCTCGCCCTCGGGGCAGCCGTGGTTGGGGTTGCATTGGCCCTTTCAGGGTGTGCGCAGGGCGATCCGCTGAGCCCCGACGAGGGATCGGGCAGCACCGACACCATCGTCGTCGGCTCGCAGGCGTACTACTCGAATGAGATCGTCGCCGAAATCTACGCGCAGGCCCTGGAGAACGCCGGCTACGACGTCGAGCGCTCCTTCCAGATCGGCCAGCGCGACGCCTACATTCCCGCCTTGGAAGGCGGAGAGGTGGATGTCTTCCCCGAGTACACCGGAAACCTCCTCCAGTACTACGCGCCCGACACCACCGCCACGCAGACCGATGAGGTCTACGCGGCCCTCGCCGACGCGCTTCCGGACGGCCTCGCGGTGCTCGCCCAGTCGAGCGCGAGCGACCAGGACTCGTACACCGTCACGCAGGAGTTCGCCGACGCCAACTCGCTGAGCTCCATCGGCGACCTCGCGAACGTCGACGGTGTCGTGCTCGGCGGGCCGCCGGAGCTCGAAGAGCGCCCCTACGGTCCCGCGGGCCTGGAGAGCGTCTACGGCGTCACCGTGAGTTTCGAAGCCACCGGTGACACGACGTTCGACGCGCTCGTCGAGGGCGTCGTCAACGTCGCCAATATCTACACGGCCGACCCGCGCATCCAGACCTCGGGCCTGGTCACCCTGGACGACCCGGAGGGCCTGTTCCTCGCCTCGAACGTGGTTCCGCTCGTGAACGCCGACCTGGCCGAGGAGCTCGCCGCGGTGCTCGACCCGATCAGCGCTGCGCTGACCGCCGAGGGTCTTGTCGCGCTGAACGTGCAGAGCGTCGAAGACCAGCTCTCGAGCGCGCAGATCGCGACCGAGTGGCTGACCGCGAACGGTTTCGTGAGCTGATTCGCCGACCGACAGCGGGGACGGGTGCGCATGCGCTCGTCCCCGCTGCGGTTTCCGGCGGCCGTGGCGTCAGCGCACGGGGAAGTCGTCGTCGATGGTGTTCGCGTCGCCGTCGCCCGGGTGATCCCAGTGGCGGCGCTCGGAACGGACCAGGAGCCATTTGACCAGCACGACGCCGAGCGCGAAGGCGGCGACCACGCCGATGAAGATGTAGCCGGCGACGTGAAGCTGCCCGGACATCTCGCGGTAGCCGACCGCGGCGATCGAGCCGAAGGTCACGTAGGCCAGGGCCCAGACGAGACAGGCGGGCGCCGTCCAGGCGAAGAAACGCCGGTAGCTCATGGCGCTCATCCCGACGGTGAGCGGCACGAGCGAGTGGAACACCGGCAGGAAGCGCGAGATGAACACGGCCGGCCCGCCCCGGCGATCCACGTAGTTCTCGGCGCGCCGCCAGTTCGCGCGTCCGATCCGGTGCCCCAGCCGCGACTCACGGATGCGGGGACCGAACAGCCGCCCCAGCGCGAACCCCACGCTTTCGCCGCCGAGCGATCCGACGATCACGGCGACCAGCAGGGCGATGTAGCCCGCCGGGGTCTCCACCGCGGTGCTCGCCACGAGCACGATCGAGTCGCCGGGAACGACCAGGCCGACGAGCACGCTCGTCTCCAGAAACATCCCGACCCCGGCGAGGACGGCGCGCAGGACCGGATCAACGGAGGCGACGAGTTCGAGGATCCAGGTGAGCGCCGCGTTGATGTCCATCAGGCGCGGCCCTCGTGCACCGGGCGCCTCAGCGCGTCGAGGCGTTCGCGCCACTGCCGCAGTCGGCCGGGTTGTTCCGCCAGCTGCGGGACGTCCTCCCACGCGGTGACGATGCGAATGCCGTGCAGGGCGTTGAGCGCCCACACCTCGAGCCCGTCGAGGTCGGCGGGCCGGGCATGCTCATGGAGCACGTCCACGCCGAGCGCCGTCGCGAGCGCGAGCACACTGCGCAGCGTGACCGAGTCGATGCGGTCCAGCGCGGGGGAGGGAACCGCGATCGCGTCGCCGCGCCACCACGCGAGGCACGTCGTCGAGCCCTCGACGATGTGCCCCTCGGCCGTCAGCAGGACCGCCTCGTCGGCGCCGCGCGACTGGGCCTCGGTGCGCAGCCGCAGCATGGCCTCGAGGTCGGGGCCCTTCACGCGCGGCCGGGTGCGCGGGTCGCGGCCGGGATGGGTCGAGACCGTGAGCGAGCGGTGCCGCTCGGGCGCCTCGCGGAGCAGCAGGCGCAGTTCGCGGACGTCGCGGGTGCGGCGGGCCTCCACCCGCGGGAACCAGGCGCCGGTCGCCGGAATCGCGGCGATCGCGGATGCCCAGAAGGCCTCCAACTCCGTGGCGTCGATCCCGCGGTCGGTGGCTGCAGCCAGGAATCGCGCCCGATGCAAGTCGAGCGCGAGCGTGCGGCCGGCGTCGACCAGCCACGAATCGGCCGCGAGCAACTCGACCGGCCCGCTCGCGCAGTCCTCGACCACTTCGAGCTGGGTCGTCCGCCAGCGGAAAGTCGTCGTTGCGCTCATAGGATCAGGGTATGCGCCCCACATCCCCGCGGCATGAATTGGCGCCGCGACGAGTGCTGGAGCATCCGGTCGGCATCGTGCCCGATGCGGCCGCCGCCTTCCGCGCCCTGGTCGGCGAGGCGGACGGCTTCTGGCTCGACAGTGCGGCGCCGGAGGCGAACGGGGCGACCGGGACCCACTATCTCGGCCGAGGCGACCCGGTGGCGATCGAGGGCAGCGTGCTGGAGGCGCTGCGCGCCGAGCTGGCGAGCGATCCCGCTCTGGCGCGCGACGGTCTGCCGGCGTTCCGGCTCGGGCTCGTGGGGTGGCTCGAGTACGAACTGCGTTTCGAGACCCTCGGGCTGCCGCGACCCGTGGCCGCGCCCCCGGCCGCGCTGCTGCGCGTCGATCGGATGCTGGTGATCGACGCGGCGAGCGGCGAGGGGCGCCTGGTGGCGCTCGGTGCGGACTGGACGGGCGAATTGGCCGCCTGGCGGGATGCCGCGGTTCTCGCACTCGCCGATCTCGCGCCCGCCGGCGCGACCGTGCCCGCGCCGAGCGCCGCCGTCTGGCGGGACGATGATGCGCGCTACCTCGACAACATCCGCGCCTGTCAGGAGGCCATCCGCGAGGGCGAGGCGTACCAGCTGTGTCTCACCACGCGCGTCGAGCTGCCGGGCGTGCGCCCCGATCCGGTCGAACTGCTGACGGCGCTGCGCGCGACGAGCCCCAGCCACCACGGCGGGCTCATCCGCATCGGCGAGCGGACGCTGGTCTCGGCCTCGCCGGAGCGGTTCCTGCGCGTCGACGCGCAGGGGCGGGTCGACACGAGCCCGATCAAGGGAACCCGGCCGAGGGGTGCCGATGCCGCGCGTGATGCCGCCGCGCGCGCGGAGCTGTTGGCCAGCGAGAAGGAGCGCGCCGAGAACCTGATGATCGTCGACCTGATGCGCAACGACCTTTCGCGCGTGTGCGAGGTCGGCAGCGTCGCCGTGACGCACCTGCTCGAGGTGGAGAGCTACGCGCAGGTGCATCAATTGGTGAGCACGGTCGAGGGGCAGGTGCGCGCGGGGCTCACCGTCGCGGATGTCGTGGCGGCGTGCTTCCCGGCCGGGTCGATGACGGGTGCCCCGAAACGCCGTGCGACCGAGATCCTCGACGAGCTCGAGGGGCGGCCGCGCGGCATCTACGCGGGTGCTTTCGGCTGGTTCGGCTATGACGGCGCGTGCGACCTCGCGATGGTGATCCGCAGTATCGTGCTGGATGCCGCGGGCGCCTCCCTCGGCACCGGCGGCGGCATCACGGCGCTCTCCGATCCCGCTGCCGAGCTGGCCGAGATCCGGGTTAAGGCGGCGCCCCTCCTGCGCGTCCTCGGCGCCCCCGCGCCGTAGCCCCGCTCCCGCCTCCCACTCCCGCATCCCCGCCCCGAAGCCCGCTCCCGCATCCCGCTCCCGCTCCCGCATCCGTTCCGAAATGCAGGAAAAGCGCACAGTGCGGGAGGGACGAGGCGCGGCGTCGCAGGCATCCGGATGCGTTGATCCTGCATTTCGTTGAAGGGAGGGGATGCGGGAACGCAATCGGAGGCCCGAGTGTTGAGTAACCTGGACGATGGATCGCGACGTCCGCCCGCCGTGCGATGGCGCGGGGCACGATCCGGCACCTGACGAATGAGAGTTCTGTGACCCAGCACGACGACGCCCCGATCGAGTACGACTTCACGCGCATCCAAGACAAGTGGCAGGCGCGGTGGGATGAGTTGCGCCCGTTCGCGACCGACAACCCCGCGGATGCGCGCCCCCGCAAGTACGTGCTCGACATGTTCCCGTACCCTTCGGGCGACCTGCACATGGGTCACGCCGAGGCGTACGCGCTCGGCGACGTCATCGCGCGCTACTGGCGGCTCCAGGGCTTCAACGTGCTGCACCCGATCGGCTGGGACAGCTTCGGCCTGCCCGCCGAGAATGCCGCCATCAAGCGCGGCGTGGATCCTCGCGCCTGGACCTACGACAACATCGAGCAGCAGCGTCAGTCGATGAAGCGCTACGCGGCGTCTTTCGACTGGGACCGCGTGCTGCGCACGAGCGACCCCGAGTACTACAAGTGGAACCAGTGGCTGTTCCTCAAGCTCTACGAAAAGGGTCTGGCCTACCGCAAGGCGAGCTGGGTTAACTGGTGCACCCACGACCTGACCGTGCTCGCGAACGAGCAGGTCGTCGACGGGCGCTGTGAGCGCTGCGACAACGTGGTGATCAAGAAGAAGCTCACCCAGTGGTACTTCAAGATCACCGACTACGCCGACCGGCTGCTCGACGACCTCAACCAGCTCGAGGGTTCCTGGCCGAGCAAGGTGCTGGCGATGCAGCGCAACTGGATCGGCCGCAGCGTCGGCGCCGACGTCGATTTCGTGATCGAGGGCCGCCCGGAGAAGGTCACGGTCTTCACCACGCGCCCGGACACGCTGTTCGGCGCGACCTTCATGGTGGTCGCGCCCGATTCGGACCTCGCGGCCGAGTTGGTGGCGGATGCCGACCCCGAGACCCAGCAGAACTTCGCCACGTACCTGGAGCAGGTGCAGAAGTCGACGGAGATCGAGCGCCAGGACGCCACGCGGGAGAAGACCGGCGTTCCGCTCGGCCGCGTCGCGATCAACCCGGTCAACGGGGAGCGCATCCCGGTGTGGGCGGCCGACTACGTGCTCGCCGACTACGGTCACGGCGCCGTCATGGCGGTGCCCGCGCACGACCAGCGCGACCTGGAGTTCGCGATCAAGTTCGACCTGCCGGTGCGCGTCGTCGTGGACACGAACGCGCCGGTGACCGGCGCCATCCCCGTGATCACCCCCGAGATGCTGGAGGCGGGCGACATCCCGCAGCAGGACCCGGCCACCACCGGCGAGGCGCTCGCGGGCGAGGGGCGCCTGATGAATTCCGGCCCGCTCGACGGGCTGAGCAAGTCGAACGCGATCAAACGCGTCATCGAACTGCTCGAGGAGGCGGGCACCGGCCGCGCCGCGAAGACCTATCGCCTGCGCGACTGGCTGATCTCGCGCCAGCGTTACTGGGGCACGCCGATCCCGATTCTGCACACCGAGGACGGCCGGGAGATCCCGGTCGACGAGTCGGCGTTGCCGGTGGTGCTCCCGCCGAGCGAGGGTCTCGATCTGCAGCCGAAGGGCACCTCGCCGCTCGGCGCGGCCGAGGACTGGGTCAACGTGACGTTGCCGGATGGCACCGCCGCGCGTCGCGACGCCGACACGATGGACACCTTCGTCGACTCGTCGTGGTACTTCCTGCGGTTCTTGAACCCGAACGACGACACCCAGGCCTTCGACCCGAAGGAGGCCGAGAAGTGGGCGCCCGTCGACCAGTACGTCGGAGGCGTGACGCACGCGATCCTGCACCTGCTGTACGCGCGCTTCATCACCAAGGTGCTGTTCGACCTGGGCTACGTGAGCTTCACCGAGCCGTTCAGCGCGCTGCTGAACCAGGGCATGGTGCTGATGAACGGCTCGGCCATGTCGAAGAGCCGCGGCAACATCGTCAAGCTCTCGGAGCAGTTGGATGAGCACGGTGTCGACGCGGTGCGTCTGACGATGGCCTTCGCCGGTCCGCCGGAGGACGACATCGACTGGGCGGATGTGTCCCCGGCCGGGTCGGCCAAGTTCTTGGCGCGCGCCTGGCGCGTGTCGGGCGAGGTCACCTCGAGCCCCGAGGTGGAGTGGAAGGGCGGGGATCCGGTGCTGCGTCGCCAGACTCACCGCCTGCTCGCGGATGCCCCGGGCCTGGTTGAGAGCTTCAAGTTCAACGTCGTCGTGGCGCGCTTGATGGAACTCGTGAACGCGATCCGCAAGACGATCGATTCCGGTCCCGGCGCGGGCGACCCCGCGGTGCGCGAGGCGATCGAGATCGTCACCAAGCTGCTGAGCCTGTTCGCGCCGCACACCGCCGACGACATGTGGGAGCGCCTCGGCTATGAAGGCAGCGTGGCGACGACCACGTTGCGCAAGGCCGATCCGACGCTCCTCGTGGAGGAGTCGGTGACGGCGATCGTGCAGGTCGACGGCAAGGTGCGCGACCGGTTCGAGGTCGCGCCGACGATCGACACCGGCGCGCTCGAGATCCTGGCACGCGGCTCGGATGCGGTGGCCCGCGCCGTCGGCGAACGCGAGATCGTCAACGTGATCGTGCGCGCCCCGAAGCTCGTCAACATCGCCACGAAGGGCTGAGCGCCCACAGGCTCGACGCCTCCCGGGTCGGCGTGAACGGTGCCGACCTAACCTGACGCCGTGAGCGCGCGTCTCGACCCCGACCCCCGCCGCGCCCGCGTGCGGGTCGGGGTCGGGGCCGCGCTCATTCTTGCTCTCGCGGCGCTCGGGATCGCCGTGTTCATCACGGCGGTGACGCCGCGCGGCACGAGCGCGGTGGTGGAGGCGCCGGCGCCCGCCGAGACCGTGGCAGCCGCCGGCGGCGCCAGTGCGACGATCTACGTCCACATCCTGGGGCTCGTGGCGCGGCCCGGGCTTTACGAGTTGCGCGAGGGTGCGCGCGCGGTCGACGCGGTGGCTGCGGCGGGCGGCTTTCTCGAGGGGGCGGACCCGGAGGCCGTCAACCTGGCGAGGTTTCTCGTCGATGGGGAGCAGCTGGTCGTCTACGCGGAGGGCGAGGCGCCGACCGCGGGAACCGGCGCCGTGGTGGGCGGCAAGGTGAACCTCAACACCGCCGATGCCGCGGCGCTCGAGACGCTGCCGCGCATCGGCCCGGCGCTGGCCGAACGCATTCTGCAGTGGCGCGAAACCAACGGCCGCTTCACCGCTATCGAAGACCTGTTGAGCGTGAGCGGCATCGGCGACAAGACCTTCGAGGGCCTGCGCGACCTGGTCACGGTCTAGCCGTGCCCGGCGACTACCGCCTCGTGCCGGCGGCGCTCGTCGCCTGGCTCGGCGCGATCCTCGCCGTGGGGGTCACAGATCCTGCTGCCGTGCTCGCGGCGGCGATCGCCGGGTGGGCCGCGGTGATCGTGCTCGCGGTGGCGGTGTTCACGCTTCGGGCATCCCCCCGGGCGCGCGCTCGTCTCGGCGCGGTGCTGCTCGCGGCCGCGGCCGCATCGCTGGTGCTGAGCGCCACCGCGAACGCGGTCGCGGTGCGCGCCCCCGCCGAGTTGCGCGAGGCGGCGCAGGCCGGGCGCACTCTCGAACTCGAACTCACCCTGACCAGTCGACCGAGTCAGGGGCGCTTCGAGGCGACGCTGGGCTCGATCGCGGGGGTGCGCGAGAGCGTCTCGGCGATCCCCGTGCTGGTGTTCGCCGAGCGCGACGATCCGGCGCTGGCGCGGCTCACCGTCGGCAGTACCGTGCGCGTTCTCGCCTCGGTCACGGCCGCGGAGCCGGGTGATGATCGGGCGTACCTCGCATTCGCGCGAGGCGAGCTCGACACGGTCGCCGAGCCGCCGCCGCTGCTCGCGGCGAGCGACGCGCTTCGCACCGGATTCCGGCAGGCGACCGCGGCGCTTCCTCAACCGGGCGGCGGACTGCTTCCGGGGCTCGCGATCGGCGACACGTCCGATGTCGGCGCGACCCTCGACCGTGACATGAAACGTAGCTCGCTTAGCCATCTCACGGCCGTGTCAGGCGCGAACTGCGCGGTCGTGGTGGTGCTGGTGTTCGGGGTGTGCCGCATTGCGGGCGCGCCGCGGGCGGTGCGCGTCGGGGCGGCCCTGGTCGCTCTCCTCGGATTCGTGGTGCTGGTCACCCCCGAACCGAGCGTGCTGAGAGCGAGCATCATGGCGGGCGCCGCGCTGGTCGGCCTGGCGCTCGGGCGCGCATCCCGCGGCATGCCGCTGCTGTGCCTGAGTGTCATCGTGCTGGTGACGATCGACCCGTGGCTGGCCCGCAACTACGGTTTCGCCCTGTCGGTGCTCGCGACCGCCGGGTTGCTCGTGCTGGCCGGACCGCTCGCCGAACGCCTGTCTCGCGTGGTCCCGATCCCGCTCGCGCTGGTCGTTGCCGTCCCCACCGCCGCGCAGCTCGCGTGTCAGCCGATCCTCGTGCTGCTCGACCCGTCGCTCGCGGTGTACGGAGTGCCCGCCAACGTGCTCGCGGCACCCGCCGCGCCGATCGCGACGGTCGTCGGCCTCGTGGCGTGCCTCGTGCTTCCCGTGGCGCCCTGGCTTGCGCAGCTGCTGATCGGGGTCGCGTGGCTACCGTCCAGCTGGATCGCAGCGGTGGCGCACACGACCGCGGCGCTTCCGGTCGCGCGCGGACCGTGGATCGACGGGGTCGCGGGCGTCGTGCTTCTCGCGGCCGTCACGGTCGCGGCGGCCGTGCTGATCCTGCCGACGGGCGGTCGCGCATCCGCCGTCCGGCGCGGCGCGGCCGGTGTTCTCGCGCTGACACTGCTGGCGTACCCGCTCACGCTGGTCGCCAACGGTATCGGCTCCGCTTTGGGGCGGCCGAGCAACTGGCAGTACGCCATGTGCGATGTGGGGCAGGGGGATGCGACCCTGATCCGCAGTGGTGGCCAGGTCGCGCTCGTCGACGTCGGGCGCGAGGCCGAGCCGCTTGCCGCGTGCCTCGAGGCCCTCGGCGTCGCGCGCATCGACCTGCTCGTGCTGACGCACTTCGACATCGACCACGTGGGCGGCCTGGACGCGGTGCTGGGGCGAGTGGACCGCGCACTGCTGGGCGTTCCCGCGGATGCGGCCGATGTGGCGGTCGGGGATGCCTTGCGCGCGCACGGGGCGAGTGTCGAGTCACCGGTACGCGGTGTGCAGGGAGTGCTGGGGGAGCTCGCCTGGGAGGTCGTCTGGCCCCCGCCGCGCGGAGTCGACCCCGGCAACGACGCGAGTCTCGTGCTCGATGTGCGCCCGGTGGGGGAGTGCCGCGCGGGGTGTCTGAGCGCGATTCTTCTTGGCGATCTGGGGGAGCAGGCTCAGGCGCGGCTCCTCGCGAGTGCGCACCCCGCCTCCGTCGACGTCGTCAAGGTGTCGCATCACGGCTCCGGCGACCAGTCAGAAGCGATGTACGCCTCCCTCGGAGCGCGCGTGGGGCTGATCGGGGTCGGGGCCGACAACGAATACGGCCACCCGACCGAGAGCGCGCTCGGCATGCTCGCCGCCGCGGGTACCTGGGCGTATCGCACCGACCAGCACGGCATCGTCCTGGTCGCGCCGGGCGAGGCGATCGGCGAGATCGTGGTCTGGACCGAGCGTCTCGGTGACGGTCCCGGCGGCTAGGCTGGCTTCGGTCCACGACCGGGAGGATGGCATGGCGGCAGCACGTTCGACCGGTCGCGCGAGCAGCAAGGTCGCGATTCCGCAACTCGCCTGGGACGCGGTGCGTCCCGCCCCGATCGTCTTGGTGTCGGGCCCTGAGCAGGTCCTCGCCGATCGGGCCATCCGGCTGCTGCGCGACACGCTGCGCGCCGAGGACCCGGCGCTGGAGGTCTCGGATCTCGACGCCGCCAACTACGCCCCCGGCGAGCTGATCACGCTCGCGAGCCCGTCGTTGTTCGCCGAACCGCGGCTCATCCGGGTCGACAACGCGCACAAGTGCGCCGACGCGTTTCTGGAGGAGGCGCTCGCCTACGTCGCGAACCCCGCCGACGAGACCTACCTCGTGCTGCGACACGTCACGGGTGTGCGCGGCAAGAAGCTTCTCGACCTGATTCGCGGCGGGGCGGGCGCGGGCATCGAGATCGTCTGCGCCGAGCTCAAACGGGATTCCGACAAACAGGACTTCGTGATCGCCGAGTTTCGCGCGGCGCGGCGTCGCATCACCGCGGGAGCCCAGCGCGCGCTCGTCGGGGCGTTTTCGGATGACCTCGCCGAGCTGGCCGCGGCGTGTCGGCAGCTTCTCGCCGATTCGAGCGACGAGATCACCGAGCAGATCGTAGATCGCTACTACGGCGGCCGGGTGGAGACGAGCGCGTTCGCGGTCGCCGATGCCGCAATTGCGGGCCGTCACGGCGAGGCGCTACGGCTCCTGCGACATGCCCTCGCGACGGGGGCCGACCCGGTCCCGATGGTGGCGGCCTTCGCGAGCAAGGTGCGCACGATGGCGAAGCTCGCGGGCGCGCGCGGCTCCGCCAGCGACCTGGCGCGCCAATTCGGACTCGCGCCGTGGCAGGTGGACCGTGCGCGTCGTGATCTCTCCGGCTGGGACGATGCGGGCCTCGGTCGCGCGATTCAGGCTCTCGCCACCGCGGACGCGCAGGTGAAGGGTGCCGGTCGCGATCCGGTCTTCGCCCTGGAACGCCTGGTCGGCGTGATCGCCGATCGCGGTCGCGCCTAACCTGCCGACGTGCCCCCGGCGGGCCGTGCCGCGGACGCGGCTCCCGGGCATGCGAAAGGCCCCGGAACGCAGGGTTCCGGGGCCTTTCGGCTTGAGTTCTTGTGATCGTCGCAACACCTGAGTTCTTCAGGAGTTGCTCGTGTTCGAGATTCGTCAGGATCGGCAGATCCCGCAGGGCCGGAGGAAACTGCATGCTGAGCGCGCGAAGTACTTCGAGCTCGTCGCGAATGG
>NZ_CAJQNT010000024.1 GCF_905479755.1 uncultured Schumannella sp.
CGCCACCACGATCACCCCCGACGGAGAAGTCATCGCTGAGCACATCATCAACCCGAACAAGGGCTACCAAGCCAAAGAATGAAAAACGGGCGAACCCCGAAAATGGGGGTTCGCCCGTCCACGATGTCGTGAGACATCACATGGTGCCCCTGGAGGGACTCGAACCCCCAACCCTTTCCTTAGGACGGAACTGCTCTTCCATTGAGCTACAGAGGCGGGGCCCGGGCCGCAGCCCGAGCGTGGTTCTAGCCTAGCCGCGACACCTCGGAGCGCGACTTCAACGATGCCGCCAGGCGCAAACCGCCCGCCGCGTACCGCCGCGCGCTGCTCACAACCGACCCTCGAGCGGTGCCAAAAGCGCGATCTGAGCGCGCAACATCGCACCTTTCGCACCGCTCGAGGGGGTATCGCACGCGCACGCGGTGCCCGCGTTCACAACTGCGGGGAACGACAGCTATGCGACGGCGGCGGTGATCAGCTCGACAACCCGCTTCTCGACCGCGGGCGTCCACTCGACGATCGCGAACGCGGTCGGCCACATGGCCCCGTCATCCAGGTTCGCCGCATCGTTGAAGCCGAGCGTCGCGTAGCGCGCCTCGAACTTCGAGGCCCCCTGGAAGAAGCAGACCACCTTGCCCGCCTCGGTCGCGTAGGCCGGCATGCCGTACCAGGTCTTCGGCAGCAGGCTCGGGGCGTGCTCGAGCACCAGCACGTGGATGCGTTCGGCGAGCGCCCGGTCGGCGTCCGGCATGGCGGCGATCGCATCGATCACGGCCTGAAGGTTGTCGGCCTTCTTCTGCCCGCCGCGGCCCTGCGCCCTCAGCTCGGCCGCGCGCTCTTTCATGGCGGCGCGCTCGAAGTCGGAGAAACCATCCGATGTGTCGGCCAAGACAACCTCCCGTGATGAGAGCTCCAGGCTAGCTGGGCGGCGCGAGGAACGCACTGACGCTCGACGCGGGAATGGTGCGCTGGCCGTACATGTGGGTGCCGCCCCAGTTGTACTCCTCGACGACGATCGTGCCGTCGCCGTTCACCGTCTTCACGTAGGCGACATGGTTGCCGCCGCCGAACCAGGCGACCCATCCGGGCTTCGGGGTGTTGGTCACGGCCCAGCCGTGCGACTCCCACTGGTACTTCCAGCTGATCGCGCTGCCGCCGCCCGGCGTCATCGAGCTCCAGTCCCACTTGAACGGCTCGCCATAGGAGCCCTGGTCGCGGTTGAGGCGCCAGGCGACGAAGTCGACGCATTCGCGGTAGTAGTAGCGCAGCGGCGACAGCCCGCCGCCCTGGCCGAGGTGCAGTGCCGCCGGCCACGGGTAGTCGTCGCCCGCCTCGCGCGCGCCGGAGCGCAGGTAGATCGCCAGGTTCGTGTCGGCGAGCGAGCTGCGGTACTGCGCCACCAGCTCAGCGGCGCTCGTCGCGTCGTACGAGTCGCGCTCGATGGCCGTCTCGCTCGCGGCCTCGCTCACCTCGAAGCTCTGCACGGCGGCGGCATCGGCGATCGCCACCTCGGCGGAGTCATCGCCCTCCGCGTAGGCGGGCAGCCCGAGCGCGGCGAACAGCCCTCCGATGATGACCATGGTGCCGGCGGCGGTGGCGCGGGCGCGGATCGGATGCCGCACCGTCTGGCGCCGGAACGACATGACGGGCACGACCGGGGCGGCCTTCTCGGCCGCGGGCGGAACCGTCGGCGCGACGGTCTCGGCCGACTCAGCCGGCTCGGAGGCCGCGGACGAGGTCAGCTCCGCGGCGCGCAGCGAACGCCGCGTCGGGTACGTCGCAGGAGCGACCGACGTCTCCTGCGGGGAAGCGAGGCCGCCAAAAAGGTCGCCCAGATTGTCTGAGCCCTCGGGTTCCGTCAAAAGTTCCTCCGGTGTGGCGCCGGAACAGACTACGTGACGAACCTGGAAAAATCACGTTGATGTAACGGTCCGTCCACCCGGCGGACACCTGGAGGATCAGGCCGCGGGGGCCAGGAATTCCTCCCACTGCGGCAGCGCGCGCTCGGTGCCGCGCACCATCCACGAGGTGCCGTGCGGCGCTCGGGGCTGCACCCGCAGGTTCCAGCCCATCTCCTGCGGCGTGCGGTCGCCCTTGATGTTGTTGCACTTGAGACAGCAGGCCACGAGGTTCTCCCACGAGTCGGCGCCGCCGCGCGAGCGCGGAACGATGTGGTCGATCGTGGTCGCGCTGACCCCGCAGTAGCCGCAGCGCTGGTTGTCGCGGCGCAGCACCCCGCGGCGCGAGACCGGCACCAGCCGGCCGTGCGGGATGCGCACGTAGCGGGTGAGCAGGATCACCGACGGTCGATCCCATGCTCCGGATGCGCTCAGCACCGGGTGATCATCGTCGCGCGCGACGATCGTCGCCTTCCCGCCCAGCACGAGCACCAGAGCTCGCTTGAAGGACACGACGGCCAGCGGCTCGTAGCCGGCATTCAACACCAGGGTGCGCACGGTTCTCCTCTCGAAGGCGCCCGCACGGCTTGCGGGCATTCGATGCATCCCGAGCCTCGGGACGTCAGGAGGAGCGCAAAAAAGGCGCCGTCGCGAACGACAGCGCCTTTTTCAGTCCCGGTCCGAACAGTGCACGACCGGGCGGATGCTCCGCCGTATTCCGAGCATCGCGCGCGCATCCATGGTGAGGATGTTGCGTGAGTTCGGCATCGGCTCTCCTGAGATCCGTTGGTTCAAGGCCTTCAGAATAGCCGACGGCGACTGAACAGCCGGCAAACGACGCGTTGCGCGTCATCGTGCCGGATCGGGCTCAGTACCGGACGAAGTAGTGGTTGCTGGTGTAGATCGCGCGCGCCTGGACCGTCTTGCCGGGGTACGGGGCGTCGATCATCTGGCCATTGCCGAGGTAGATGCCGATGTGGCCGCCGCCATCGAGCACGACCAGGTCGCCGGGCTGGGCGGCCGAGGCGGCGATCCGGGTGCCGCCGGAGGCCTGCGAGGCCGAGCCGTGCGGCAGAGAGATGCCCACCTGCGCATAGACGTACATGGTGAAGCCGGAGCAGTCGAAGCCCGCCGGGGTGGAACCGCCGAAGACGTAGGGCACGCCTTGGTACTGCATCGCGATCGACACGATCGTGCCGAGGTTGGCGCTCGCCGCGCCCGGGTTGGCGACGCCCGCGTAGGACGCAGCTGCCGCGGCCGCGGCCGCCTCCGCCGCGCGGATCTCGGCGAGCTCCTCTTCGGTGGTGGCCGAGATCTCGGAGCGCTCGACGGGCAGCTCGGTCACGGCGCTGTCGACGCGGAACGACTGCACCGCGGCGGCGACGCTCTCGGGGGTGGTCGCGTCGACCTCCGCCTCCGAGTCGGGGAGGGCGGCGTAGGCCGGCAAGGCGATCGTGCCGAACAGGCCGGGCATGATCAGCGACACGGCAGCAAGACGAATGGGTAGAGCCACGGGAGATCTCCGGCGCCTCGACCGCTGCTGAGGGCGGTCCCATCCTGAAATGGATCAGGTGCGCGAGCTCAGAGATGGGGTTGAGACGTCCGGCTCACGGTGCACCGCCGTACGGGGGGGGTGGCGATGCGACTCGGCGACACTACGTCGGGTCTTGCTGAGATCACGAACCGATAACGGGCATTCCGGGCTATTCCCAGCAACACCCAGGCGACTCACATGTCAGCTGGCGACGTAGATGTGCACCGCGACCTCGCGCGGCAGCTCGAGCCCATCGCCCACTTCGGGGGCCTCGATCGCGACGTAGGAGTCGGCACGCGTCAGCGTCACCGTCGCACCGGGGACGATTCCCGCGGCGTGCAGCTGCGCCAGCAGTTCCGGCTCGAACTGCACCGGCTCGCCGAGGCGGCGGATGACGCCCGTCACGGCCTCGTCGGCGTCGGCGACCGCATCCACGATGCTCGTCACGCCCTCCAGGAAGCGCCCGGCCGGAGTGTCGCCCAGCTCATCGAGCGCCGGGATCGGGTTGCCGTACGGCGACTCGGTGGGGTGGTCGAGGATCTCGAGCAGTCGCCGTTCGACCTGCTCGCTCATGACGTGCTCCCAGCGGCACGCCTCGTCGTGCACGTACGCCCAGTCGAGGCCGATCACGTCGGCGAGCAGCCGTTCGGCGAGACGGTGCTTGCGCATCACGTGCAGCGCGCGGGTGCGGCCGGTCGGCGTCAGCTCGAGATGGCGGTCGCCCTCGACGCGCACAAGACCGTCGCGCTCCATGCGGGCGATCGTCTGCGAGACCGTCGGGCCGGAGTGCCCGAGGCGCTCCGAGATGCGAGCCCGCAGCGGAACGATCGCCTCTTCCTCCAGGTCGAGGATGGTCCGCAGGTACATCTCCGTCGTATCGACGAGATCGGTCACGGCGTCCTCCTGAAAATCGCGCGGGCGTCAGAGGCCAGCCTATCCTCACCACGCTCTCCGGCGGTCGCGCTCCGGCGGTCGCATGCGAGGCCGCGGGCCATAGACTCGTGGCATGCCTGGCACGACGATTCCCGCCGAACTGCTGCCCGCCGACGGGCGCTTCGGCTGCGGCCCCTCGAAGGTGCGCCCCGAACAGCTCGCCCATCTCGCCGCGCACGCCGAGCTCCTCGGCAGCTCGCACCGGCAGGCGCCGGTCAAGGACCTCGTCGGGCGCGTGCGCACGGGCGTCGCCGACCTGTTCCGACTGCCCGAGGGCTACGAGGTGCTGCTCGGCAACGGCGGCTCGACCGCGTTCTGGGACGCGGCCGTCTTCTCGCTCATCGATCAGCGCAGCGAGCACCTCAGCTTCGGCGAGTTCGGGGCCAAATTTGCCGCTGCCTCGAAGGCCGCGCCGTTCCTCGACGAGCCGCACGTGGTGACGGCCCCCGGCGGCTCGCGCAGCGAGCTCGAGATCGTCGAAGGCGTCGACGTCTACGCCTGGCCGCACAACGAGACCTCCACCGGCGTGATGGCCCCCGTGCGCCGTGCCGCCGGCGACGCGGGCGCGCTCACCGTGATCGACGCGACGAGCGCCGCGGGCGGTGTCGACGTCGACCTCCGCGAAACCGACGTCTACTACTTCGCCCCGCAGAAGAACTTCGCCAGCGACGGCGGGCTCTGGTTCGCCATCGTCTCGCCCGCCGCGATCGAGCGCATCGAGACGATCGCCGCCTCGGTGCGCTGGATTCCCGAGTTCCTGAGCCTCAAGAACGCGGTCGACAACTCGCGCCTCAATCAAACCCTCAACACGCCCGCGCTCTCGACGCTGCTCATGATGGAGGCACAGCTCGACTGGATGAACGGCAACGGCGGGATCGCCTGGGCGGATGCCCGCACGCGCGAGTCGTCCGGCGTGCTCTACGACTGGGCGGCCGCCTCGAGCGTCGCAACCCCGTACGTTGAGAACCCGGAACACCGCTCGCAGGTCGTCGTCACGCTCGACTTCGACGACGCCATCGATGCCGCGGCAATCGCGAAGACGCTGCGCGCCAACGGCATCGTCGACACCGAGCCCTACCGCAAGCTCGGTCGCAACCAGCTGCGCATCGCGACCTTCACCGCGATCGACCCCGACGACGTGCGCAGCCTCACCGGCGCGATCGACTGGGTGATCGAGCACGCCGACGTCGCGGCCAAGTAGGAGAACCCGATGCGGCTCTGGATCCCCAAAGACGAACGGCGACCGACGCCGCCGCCGGTGGAGACCGACGACCGCACGCCCGTTCTGGTCGGCCTAGGCCTCTGGCTTCTGGCCACCCTGGGGCTGCTGAGCGCGCTTCCGGCGCTGACGGCGACCGGGAACGGCGACTGGCTCTGGATCGGCGTCAGCGGACTCGGCATCGGCCTCGTCCTGCTCGCCTACACGATCATCCGTCGGCGCTGACTTCTCGGCGGGCGCAGCCTCGGTCGGCGACTCCTCGTCATCGGGCTCGAAGTCGATGAGTTCACGCAGGTCAACGCCCGGCTTGTCGAGCTCATCCACATCGTCGAGGTCGTCATCCTCGTCGATCGCGTCGTCCTCCGCCGCGCTCTCAGCGTTCGCCTCCGCGGCGGCGGCCTGAGCGGCGCGGTACTCCTCGAGGCGCTCCGACCACGGCACCCAGTCGGGAGCGAGCAGGGCGCCCTCGTTCGGCAGCAGTTCCGCCTCGAGAACGGTCGGCTCCTCGCCCGGCAGCTCGGCGACCGCGACCGTCCAGCGCCAGCCCGGGTAGCCCAGCTGGGTGGTGGCAAAACTCAGCGTCGACAGGCCGTCGTCCGACGTCTGCTCCTCGAGCAGGTCGCCGACGTCTCCGGCGGCGGTGAACTCGGCGAGCGCCGCACGGGCGACCGCCTCGCGGGCAGCACTCCGCGGGTCAGGCATCCAGGTCGTCCGCGACCTTGCGCAGCACGGCCGCGATCTTCGCGCCGTGGCTCCGGTCGGGGTAGCGACCCCGGCGCAGGCCCGCGCCGATCCCGTCGAGCAGCTTCACCAGATCTTCCACCACGATCGCCATGTCGTCGGCGGAACGGCGCGACATCTTGGACAGGCTCGGCGCGGCCTCCAGCACGCGCACCGACAGCGCCTGCGCGCCGCGCTTGCCGTCGGCGATGCCGAACTCGAGGCGCGAGCCAGCCTTGACCGTCACTCCCGCGGGAAGTGCCGAGGCGTGCAGGAAGACTTCCTGCCCGTCGTCGGAGGAAATGAAGCCGAAGCCCTTTTCCTCGTCGTAGAACTTGACCTTGCCGGTAGGCATCGCAGGCCTCTCTCGATGTCGCGCGTGGGTGGTGGTGCGCACGCGGCCCGTATCCTGGTCAAGTGACCGACGAAACCCGCGTACCCCTCAATCGTATCGAACGGATCCTCGCCACGATGATCGCGACAGTCGGTGGACTGTCCGTCATCGCCATCGCGAGCGTCTTCATGGGGCGCGCGGCCGGCGCCGACATGGCGAGCGGGGTGTGGCCGGCGGTCGCGTTGCTGCCCTCGCTCGGGCTGCCGATCACGTTCGCCCTGATCGTCGCGTTCCTCATTGTGAGCGTGGTGCGCCGACGTCGTCTCGCGCAGGATGGCGCCGAGTAGTGGTTCGGCGCTCGCGCTCGCGGCCACGCTGCGGGCGCTCGATGACGATGCCCTCGAACGACTGATCCGCGAGCGCCAGGTCAAGCGCCAGGGCATCCGCGACTACTTCGATCTGGCCGAAGCGCTACTGGATCGCACCTCGATCCAGTCCGCGCTCTCGCGACTGGATCGCCCCACGCTCGCCCTGCTCGCGCTCGCGGGCGAGCTCGCCGGCGACACCGGCGCGCCGACGCTCGACCGGCTGAGCTCCACCCTGGGCTCGAACGCGGCCGACACCGAGGAGCGCGTCGAGCGCGCCTTTGCGGCGGGACTGCTCGGCCGTGAGTCGGGTCGCATCGTGCCGTGGGATGCGGTGGTCGAGCAACTGCGCTCCTGGCCGTCCTTCGGACTGCCGAGCGGCGCCGAGTTGCGACGCATCCCCGCCCCCGCCGCCCTGGAACCGGTGAGCGACGCGGATGCGCGTTTCGTCGACCGCGGTGCCGCCGAGCGGGCCTTCAGCACCGTCTCCACCGTGTTCGAGATCGTGCAGGCCCTGCGGGCGGAACCGGCGCGACGCGTCAGCCGCGGCGGCCTCGCCCTGCCCGATGCCCGCCGCCTCGCCGCCGCTGCCGACATCGAGGTCGAAGAACTCGACGTCATGCTCGACCTCGCCGAGCGAGCCGGACTCGTCACGGCCGCGCCACGCGCCTGGTCGGTCACCGATGAACCGGCGAGCTGGCTGGAGGCGACGCGCCTCGAGCGTTGGCGGGTCCTCGCGGCGGCCTGGCTGTCTCGCCTGCCCGAGGAGCTGCGCGAACTCCTGCACCAGCGCGCGCACGCCGTCTGGGGCGAGGGACTGCTCGACTACCTCGACTGGCGCTATCCGGCCGGGCGCGAGTGGGTGCGCGAACGCATCTCGCTGGCGCTCGCGGGCGCCGAGAAGCTCGGGATCATCGGCTCGAACCGCCCGAGCACCGCCGGATCCACCCTGCTCGCCGAGGGTCCCGATGCCGCCGCGGCCGTCCTCGCGGCGCACTTCCCCGCCGAAGTGGAGAAGGTCTATCTGCAGCACGATCTCTCGATCGTCGCCCCGGGACCGCTCGCCCCCGAGCTCGATCGGCGGCTGCGCCTCGTGGCCGACATCGACGCCCGCGGGCTCGCCTCCAGCTATCGCGTCACCGCCGCGACCGTCACTCGCGCGCTCATCGCGGGCGAGACCGGGGAGACGCTGCTCGACTTCCTCGCCGGCATCTCGCTCACCGGGGTGCCGCAACCGCTCGACTACCTGGTGCGCGACACGGCGAGCCACTTCGGCACCCTGCGGGTCGGGCCGGCTGGCGAGGTCGCCGAGGCGCAGTCGGTGATCCGCTCCACCGATCGTGCCCGCACTCACCAGCTGCTGGTCGATCCGAACCTGGCGCCGATCGCGCTCCGCGAGCTGGAGGATGGGCGACTCACCTCGCGATTCGCTCCCGAGGTCGTCTACTGGAGCCTGCACGACGCGCGCTACCCGGTGGTCGCCGAGAACGCGGCCGGGCAGATCGTCACCCTGCAGCGGGCGCGCGCCGTGGGGGATGCCGGTGGGGTCAGCGACGACACCGCCGCGATCGTCGTGGCGCGCCTGCGCGACTCCACCGGCTCGGTCGCCGAAAGCGGCGACGAGGGTTGGATCGCCCGCCAACTCGAACTCGCCGCCAAGAACAAGGTCGCCGTCGCGGTGCGCGTGCAAATGCCCGACGGCACCGAGCAGGAGTTCGTGCTCGAACCGGCGGCCGTCGCGGGCGGCCGCGTGCGCGCGCGCGACCGCAAGTCGGATCTGGAGCGCACGCTCCCGCTGTCCTCCATCACGGCGGTCGAACCGGTGGGCGACTAAACTCGATCGGATGACCGGACCCCTGATCGTGCAGAGCGATCGCACGGTGCTTCTCGAAGTCGCGCATCCGCAGGCCGAGGAGGCACGGCACGAACTCGCCGTGTTCGCCGAGCTGGAACGCGCCCCCGAGCACATGCACAGTTACCGCATCACGCGGCTGGGTTTGTGGAACGCACGGGCCGCCGGCCACGAGGCCGCGCAGATGCTCGAGACCCTTGAGCGCTACGCCAAGTTCCCGGTGCCGCAGTCGGTCGCGATCGACATCGAAGAGACCGTCGGGCGCTACGGGCGGCTCATCATCGACCGCGAGAAGAACGACGACGGCACCCCGGGCGAACTGATCATCACGACGACCGACCCGGCGGTGCTGCACGAGATCACCCGCAGCGGCAAGGTCGCGCCGCTGCTCGGCATCCGGCGCACCTCCACCGAGTGGACGTTGCAGCCGTGGGCCCGCGGGCAGATCAAGCAGGAGCTGCTGAAGCTCGGCTGGCCCGCCGAAGACCACGCCGGTTACACCCCCGGCACCCCGCACGACATCGACCTGGTCGAAGACGGCTGGGCGCTGCGTGCGTACCAGAAGCAGGCCGTGTCGAACTTCTTCGACGGCGGCTCCGGGGTCGTCGTGCTGCCCTGCGGCGCGGGCAAGACGCTCGTCGGCGCGGGCGCGATGGCCGAGGCCGACACGACGACGCTGATCCTGGTGACCAACACGGTGAGCGCACGGCAGTGGAAGGCCGAACTGCTGAAGCGCACCACCCTCACCGAGGACGAGATCGGCGAGTACTCCGGTCAGGTCAAGGAGATCAAGCCGGTCACGATCGCGACCTACCAGATCCTCACCGCGCGCCGGAAGGGCGAGTACGCACACCTGGCACTGCTCGACGCGCTGGATTGGGGCCTCATCGTCTACGACGAGGTGCATCTGCTGCCCGCGCCCGTGTTCAAGCTCACCGCCGAACTGCAGGCGCGCCGCCGGCTCGGCCTGACCGCGACGCTGGTGCGCGAAGACGGCCGCGAGTCGGACGTGTTCTCGCTCATCGGACCGAAGCGCTTCGACGCCCCGTGGAAGGAGATCGAGGCGCAGGGCTTCATCTCCCCCGCCTCCTGCTTCGAGGTGCGCATCGACCTGCCGCCGACCGAGCGCCTGGAGTACGCGGCGAGCGCCGACGACGAGCGCTACCGGATGGCCGCCACCGCGCCCGCGAAGCTCCGCGTCGTGCGCGACCTGGTCGCCAAGCACGCGGGCGAACGCATCCTCGTCATCGGGCAGTACCTCGACCAGATCGAAGAACTGGCGGATGCGCTGGGTGCCCCGCAACTGACCGGCAGCACGCCCGTCACCGAGCGCGAGCGGCTCTACCAGGAGTTCCGTGACGGCACGACGAAGGTGCTCGTCGTCTCGAAGGTCGCGAACTTCTCGGTCGACCTGCCGGAGGCGACCGTCGCGATCCAGGTCTCGGGTTCCTTCGGCTCCCGCCAGGAGGAGGCTCAGCGCCTCGGCCGACTGCTGCGGCCGAAGGAGAGCGGTCTGCCCGCCAACTTCTACACCCTCGTTGCGCGCGACACGGTCGACCAGGATTTCGCCCAGAACCGGCAGCGTTTCCTGGCCGAACAGGGCTACAGCTACACGATCCTCGACGCCGACACCCTCGCCGCGGCGTAGCCCCGGGTGCTCTCCCCCGCAGCCAGCGATCGGCCGCGGCAGTCCGGCCGCCGCTCCCTGGCTGATCCCGCGCCTCCTCTTCGCTGCCTCGCTGCCTGACGCAAAGTCGGAAGTCCGGCAAGTTCGCCCACGACTCGTGGACGAGGTGCGCAATTCTCCGACTTTGCGACGGGGGATGCCTCCACGAACGCCTGCCCGCGTCGCCCGTTCACCGGGTCGCGGGCCGGAGCGCCTACCGCGCCGCGCGCACCACGTGGCTGCGCGCGTGCGCGACGGCCGCATCCAGCTCGTCGAAAAGGTGGTTCTCGTGCCGCAGTGCGCGCAGCACCCCGGCGCGCGTGGCGAGCTTCAGGTGCTCGGGTTGGATGCCCTTCACCAGCACCGTGATGCCGCGCCGCTCAAGCGTCGCCATGAGCTCGGAGACGACGCGCGCGCCGGTCGCGTCGAGCATCTCCAGCTGCGACATGCGCAGGATGACGACCGTGACCCCCTCGATCGAGCCCACCTTCTCCAGCAGCTGCTCCGCACTCGCGAAGAACAGCGCACCGTCGAGGCGCAGCAGCGCGATGCGATCATCGCCCGGCTCGGCCGGGCCGGGCAGCGGCTCGCGGTGCACCGCCCCGGAGCGCGACAGCGTCCACAGCGCGAACGCCGCAGCGACCGCGATGCCGATCCCGACCGCGACGATGAGATCGAAGGCGACCGTCACGATCGCCGTCAGCACGAACACCACGGCGCTTGAGCGCGACGATCCGAGCACGGCGCGCATCGTCGAGACCGAGATCATCCGCACGGCGGTCACCATCAGCACTCCGGCGAGCGCCGCGAGCGGAATCTCGGAGACCCACCCCGCGGCGAGGGAGACGACCGCGAGCAGCACGACGGCGTGCGTGACCGCGGCGAGGCGGCTGCGGCCGCCCGCGCGCACGTTGACGGCGGTGCGCGCGATGGCGCCGGTCGCCGGCATGCCGCCGAAGAATCCGGAGGCGATCGAGGCGAGGCCCTGCCCGACGAGTTCCCGGTCGGCGTCGTAGGCCCCGGTGTCGGCGAGCGAGGCCGCCACGCGTGCCGAGAGCAGCGACTCGATCGCCGCGAGGGCGGCGATGGCGAAGGCGGGGCCGACGAGCGCCGAGAGCAACTCGGGCGTCACGGCGGGGATCGCGGGGGCGGGAAGCCCCTCAGGCAGCGCGCCGATCGTCTCCAGCGGCAGCGACGCCAGACTCGCCATCACCGTCACCACAAGAATCGCAATGATCGACCCGGGGATCCCCCGGTGGAGGCGCGGGGCCCCGACCATCACCACGGCGACGAACGCGACCGCCGCCAGCGCCCAGGCGAGGTGTTCCGCCTCGACGTGCTGGAGGGCATCCGCCGCCTCGAGAACAGCGCTCGAACTCGCCCCGGTCTCGACGCCGAGCGCCGAGGGAACCTGCTGCAAAAAGATGATGACGGCGATGCCGAAGGTGAAGCCCTCGATGACCGGCCACGGGATGATCGTGACCAGGCGACCCCAGCGCACGGCACCGACCGCCAGCACGATCACCCCCGCCATGAGGCTCAGCAGCGGCACGACCCCCGCGCCGGAGGTGGCGACGATCGGCCCGAGCACGACCACCATGGCCCCGGTCGGCCCCGAGACCTGGACGTGCGATCCGCCGAAGACGCCGGCGACGATGCCGGCGACGATCGCGGTGACGAGCCCGGCGGCGGCGCCGACGCCCGAGCTGACCCCGAAGGCGAGGGCGAGGGGCAGCGCCACGATGCCCACGGTGACCCCGGCGACGAGGTCACCGCGCCAGGTGCGCCCGAGGCGCGCGTAGTCACGCCGCGAGGGCAGCAGGGTGAGCGGTGAACGGCGCGTCATGGACGCGGGTCGTTCGACGGCGGGAGGGCGGGCAGCGCCCCGGCCTCGCTGAGGTCGTCGCGCGCGGCCATCAGAACCTCGGTGAGCAGTGCGCGCGCCACGGCGAGCAGGTCGGCGACCTCGGGAAAGGCGAGCCGGTAGTAGGCCTGGCTCGCGCGCCGCTCGGAGGCGACGAGTCGGTGGCGCTTGAGCACCCCGAGGTGCTGCGAGAGGTGTGAGGCCTCGAGTCCGGTCTCGGCCAGCAGTTCGCTCACCGAGACCTCGTCCGCCCCGGCCAAAACTTCGAGGATGCGCACCCGCACCGGGTGCGCGAGGCCTTTGAACAGGCCCGCCTTCACCTCGTAGAGCGGTCGCTGCGTGCGGGACGACCAGAGCGCGGCGCGCTCGTCATCACGAATGGATGAATTCATCAATTCATCATATGGCGATGCGCCCACGGGCGCAGGCTCCCAGATAACACACAGGCAACGCGCAGATACTGGCCCCATGAGCGACGGACCCAAGATTCTCATCGTCGATGACGAGCCCAACATCCGCGACCTGCTGACCACGAGCCTGCGTTTCGCCGGCTTCGCGGTCCGCGCCGTCGCCAACGGCGCCCAGGCGATCTCGGCGGTCCTCGAAGAGGAGCCCGACCTGATCATCCTCGACGTGATGCTGCCCGACATGAACGGATTCGGCGTCACCAAGCGCCTCCGCTCCTCCGGCTACACCGCGCCGATCCTCTTCCTCACCGCCAAGGACGACACGGAAGACAAGATCACCGGCCTCACGGTCGGCGGCGACGACTACGTCACCAAGCCCTTCTCGCTCGACGAGATCGTGGCGCGCATCAAGGCGATCCTGCGCCGCACCATGAACGACGAGCAGGACGCGATCATCCGCACCGGCGAACTGACGATGGACCAGGACACCCACGAGGTCACCGTCGGCGACGAGCCGATCGAGCTCTCCCCCACCGAGTTCAAGCTGCTGCGCTACCTCATGCTGAACCCCAACCGGGTGCTGTCGAAGGCGCAGATCCTCGACCACGTCTGGGAGTACGACTTCAACGGCGACGCCGGCATCGTCGAGAGTTACATCTCGTACCTGCGTCGCAAGCTCGACCAGTTCTCGACCGAGCCGATGATCCAGACCAAGCGCGGTTTCGGCTACATGCTCAAGACGCCCTCCAAGGCGTAGCCCGCCTCGGCGTGGGAGGATCGCCTACGTGTCTCCCCTCTCAGCGTCGTTCGACCGGTGGTGGAACGGCATCTCGCTGCGCGCGAAGATCACCGGCGTCACGGTCCTGCTGCTGACCTTCGGGCTGACCGTCGCGGGCGCCGGCACCATGACGGTGCTGCGCACCTACCTGCTGGAGCGAGTGGATGCGGAACTCGTCACCGAATACTCTGAACTCGACACGGTCATCCCGTTCCAGATGATCCAGGACTTCGACGAGGTCGACTCCGGCAACACCCCGTTCTACATCGCCGCCGTTTCCGCCTCCGGCCGTCTGATCGACGACAACCTCTCGAGCGCGCAGGCCGACCTCGGCCCCGACGTCTCCCGCCTCACCCTGCAGTACGTCATCGGGCTCGAGGGCGGGCTGACCCTCACCAACGAGGCGAAGACCAGCGAGTGGCGCGTGATCACCGCCCCGCTGCGCATCGGTGGCGGCTCCGAGCAGGCGACCCTCGTGATCGGGCTGAACCTACGCGAGACGAACGCCATCATCGCGCGCTACACGCTCATCTACTTCCTGTTCGCGCTCGCCGTCGTCATCTTCGGCGCGGCGACGACACAGCTGCTGGTCACGAGCACGTTCGCGCCGTTGCGCGACGTCGAAGAGACGGCGGCGAGATTCGCCAACGGCGACTTCGCCCAGCGCCTCGGCGGGGCGACACCCAACACCGAGGTCGGCCGCCTGAACCGCTCCCTCAACACGATGCTCGCGCGCATCGACCGCGCCTTCGCCGAGCGACAACGCGCCGTCGAACAGATGCGGCGCTTCGTCGGCGACGCCTCCCACGAGCTGCGCACCCCGCTCGTGTCGCTGCGCGGCTACGCCGAGCTGTACCGGATGGGCGCGATTCAGAAGCCGGAGGACGTCGCCCAGGCGATGGACCGCATCGAGCGCGAAGCGATCCGCATGGGCGGTCTGGTGGAGGACCTGCTCGAGCTCGCACGCCTCGATGAGGATCGGCCGCCGCAGCTCGTCGCCCTCGACCTGCTGCCGATCGCCCACGACGCCGCCCTCGATGCCGCCGCCTCGAACCCCTCGCGTCAGATCCGCGTGGTCACCCGGCCCGCGGTGGAAGCCCCCCGCGAGACCCCCGAGCACCCCACCGCCGACGCGCCCCCCGTTGAGGATGCGGCGACCGCCAAGCCGGCGCGCCGCGGCTCCCGCGGACGCGGCCGCAAAGAGTCCCCGGCCGAGCCGCCGGTCACCACCGGCGCGATCGCGATCGCGGGCTCCACCTGGGCGCGGCTGCGTCGCCGTCGTGGCGCGAAGGATCCGGTGCCGCCGCCGGTTCGGCCGCTTCCTCCGGCGCCGGAGCCCGACGCGATCGGCCCGATCGTTCTCGCCGAGGAGAACAAGATCCGCCAGGTCGTCACCAACCTGCTCGGCAACGCAACCCGCTTCAGTCCCGACGGCAGCCCGATCGAGGTGGAGGTCGGCGTGGACCGGGCCGGGGGCTACGGGCAGATCGCGATCATCGACCACGGCGAGGGCATCCCGCCGCAGTTGCGCGAGAAGATCTTCCAGCGCTTCTGGCGCGCCGACACGTCGCGCACGCGCGAGACCGGCGGCAGCGGTTTGGGCCTCGCGATCGTCGCCGGGATCGTGCAGAAGCACAACGGGCACGTCGAGGTGCTCGAGACGCCGGGCGGTGGCGCGACCTTCCGGGTGAGCCTTCCGCTCGTCCCCAGCGCGCCGTCGGTCGAGGTCTCACCCGACGAGGCAGCCGAGGGCGCGGAGCCGACCGCGCGCCCCTAGCCTCGCCGCATGACGCGATACCAGGTGGACAGTGAGGCGGTCGTCGCGGCGACCGCGAACGTTCGGGCGGCGATCGCCCGCATTCAAGGCGAAGTGAGCGCGCTGCACGCGCAACTCGTCGATCTTCAGTCGTCGTGGACCGGCCCTGCGGCCACGGCGTTTCACGGCGTCGTCGGCGAATGGCGTGCGACCCAGCAGCGGGTTGAAGAGAACCTCGCCGCGCTCAACGCGGCGCTCGCCCAGGCCGGCCAGCACTACGCCCAGGTCGAGGAGCAGAACGCGCGCATGTTCCTGCGCTGACCGCGGGGACGCGAAACGGGCGGCCCCTCCGTGAGGAGGGACCGCCCGTTCGTTGAGGCTGGGTTGAGATCTCGATACGGCCGTCGGCCTACTCGATCTTGACCCTTCAGCTGAACCTTCTACGAAGCTTCAGCTTGCGGGTCAAAAGTCCATGCCGCCCATGCCACCCGACGGGTCACCCATCGGGGCCGGGTTCTTCTCCGGCTTGTCGGCGACGACCGCCTCGGTGGTGAGGAACAGACCGGCGATCGAGGCCGCGTTCAGCAGCGCCGAACGGGTGACCTTGACCGGGTCGCTGATGCCCGCCGAGAGCATGTCCACATACTCACCGGTCGCGGCGTTGAGGCCCTGACCGACGGGAAGGTGGCGCACCTTGTCGACGACAACGCCGGGCTCGAGCCCCGCGTTGAGCGCGATCTGCTTGAGCGGCGCGTCGATGGCGACCTTGACGATGTTTCCACCGGTCGCCTCGTCGCCCACGAGCTCGAGCTTCTCGAACGCGGTCTTGCCGGCCTGGATCAGGGCGACGCCACCACCGGCGACGATGCCCTCTTCGACGGCGGCCTTCGCGTTGCGGACGGCGTCCTCGATGCGGTGCTTGCGCTCCTTGAGCTCGACCTCGGTCGCGGCACCCGCCTTGATGACGGCGACGCCACCGGCGAGCTTGGCGAGGCGCTCCTGGAGCTTCTCGCGGTCGTAGTCGGAGTCGGTGTTCTCGATCTCCTGACGGATCTGCTTCACGCGACCGGCGATCAGGTCGGCGTCGCCGGAGCCCTCGACGATCGTGGTCTCGTCCTTGGTGACGATGACCTTGCGCGCCTGGCCGAGCATCGAGAGGTCGGTGTTCTCGAGCTTGAGACCGACCTCTTCGCTGATGACCTGTCCACCGGTGAGGATGGCGATGTCCTGCAGCATGGCCTTGCGGCGGTCGCCGAAGCCGGGAGCCTTGACGGCGACCGACTTGAAGATGCCACGGATCTTGTTGACGATGAGGGTCGCGAGAGCCTCGCCGTCCACATCCTCGGCAATGATCAGGAGCTGCTTGCCCGCCTGGATCACCTTGTCGACGACGGGGAGCAGGTCCTTGATGTTCGAGACCTTGCCGTTGACGATCAGGATGTAGGCGTCCTCGAAGATCGCCTCCTGGCGCTCCGGGTCGGTGACGAAGTACTGCGACAGGTAGCCCTTGTCGAAGCGCATGCCCTCGGTGAGCTCGAGGGTCGTGCCGAAGGTGTTCGACTCCTCAACGGTGACGACGCCCTCCTTGCCGACCTTGTCGATCGCCTCGGCGATCAGGTCGCCGATCTCGGTGTCGGCCGCGGAGATGCTCGCGGTGGCCGCGATCTCTTCCTTGGTCTCGACCTCCTTGGCGTTGGCGACGAGCTCGGCCTCGACGGCCTTGACGGCCTTCTCGATGCCGCGCTTGAGGCTGATCGGGTCGGCGCCGGCCGCGACGTTGCGCAGGCCCTCGCGCACGAGCGCCTGGGCGAGCACGACCGAGGTCGTGGTGCCGTCGCCGGCCACGTCATCGGTCTTCTTCGCGACCTCCTTGACGAGCTCCGCGCCGATCTTCTCGAACGGGTCGTCGAGCTCGATCTCCTTGGCGATCGAAACGCCATCGTTGGTGATCGTGGGGGCGCCCCACTTCTTTTCCAGCACGACGTTGCGACCGCGCGGGCCGAGCGTGACCTTGACGGCGTCAGCGAGAATGTTCAGGCCGCGCTCGAGGCCGCGGCGGGCCTCTTCGTCGAAAGCAATGATCTTTGCCATGGGTTGGTGTCGTCCCTCCCGGACGTTGTCCACTTCACGTGGATCTGCACTGAGTCAGCGAGCGCCCGTTTCGGGCGTCCTTTAGCACTCACAATGCGCGAGTGCCAGAGGCCATTCTGGCACTCGCCCTAGGCGAGTGCAAGCCGCGTCACGAGCCGGACGGCGCGTCGATCGAAAGCGAGCCGGAGTTGGGCATCAACTCGATCCAGGTGTTGCCCGGTGCGAGCCGCACCACGAACCCATTGAGGTCGGTCAGAACGATCGGCGCGGTCTGCGACGACTTGGACCAGCGCACCGCCAGCGACTGGCCACCCGAGAACACCCAGGCGTCGCCGCCGCCGATCATCTCCGTCTTCGGCACGCCGAGTCCGTACGAAATCGGGACTGTCATCACGAGCACATTGGTGGCGCTCAACTGGTCGCCCTGGGAGTCGCGGTCGACGTTGCCCAATTGCGACCGCAACCAGGTTCCGGACTCCTCGTCCCACCGCCACGAGGGAGAGGACGCATCGCTGAAGCGGGCCGTGAGACCCGTGGCCGGCGTGCCCTCGACGACAGCGCTGGATGAGGACGCATCCGGCGCGAACGCGAACTGCTGCGCCGGGGCCGCGATGTCCAGGTGGCGGTCCACGAGCGTGCTCGCCTTCACGAGCACGTTGTGCGGCGAAGTCTTCGTCGGCGTGCGGAACATCAGGTCGTCGGTGTCGGCCGCGCCGTGAATCGCGTTGTAGACGTTCGTCTGCTGCATGAGCACAACGAAGCGGTACTGGCCGCCGGAATACGCGATGATTCCGCCGAGCGGCGAAACGATGTCGGGATCCATCGGTCGGATCGATCGGACCGGACCGATCTCGCCGGGAATGTCGGAATGCCAGACGGCGACATACCGCGTCAGCCCGCCCTCGACCAGTTCCTCGAAGACGATGTCGGTGCGCTCGAGTCCGACCTGCGGGCGGGCCAGCTCGTGGTTGTCGATCTTGGCGGCGAGCGAAGGATGCGCGAGCGATCCCGCCTCGACGACCTCCCCGGTCAGGGGCGCAAGATCGTAGGGCGCCGGGGTCAGGTAGCTCGAGCTGTAGCTCGGCGTCGGGGTGGGCGCCGGGGCGGCGGTCTCGGTGCTGGCGCACGCGGCGAGCGCGGTGGCGAGCGCGCCGATCAGCCCGAGGGTCACCCCTCGACGAACAGTTCCCGCACCCCGCATGGGCTCATCGTAGGGTGCGCCCGCGGGAGCCCCCCGAGCACGCCTCGGCGCGCCTTCGTGAGCGGTCGGGTGGCTCAGGCCGGTCGCACCGACTCGGCCTGCGGCCCCTTGGAGCCGGTGCCGACCTCGAAGGTCACCGCCTGGCCCTCTTCGAGAACCTTGTATCCGCTCATGTCAATGGCGGAGTAGTGCACGAACACGTCGGCCCCTCCACCGTCCACGGTGATGAAGCCGAAGCCCTTCTCCGCGTTGAACCACTTGACGATTCCGTTCGCCATTGCGTTACTCCTGCCGTGTTTCTGCGGGCCGAACACGGCTCCACAACGGGAAGCGTACTGGCGCAGATTGCCCGGTCAACGGGCAAGTTCCCGTCGGCGAGGGAAATTTACGAGGAAATACCGAAGCTTAAACACGCGCGAAACATCGCGGCCGCTTCGGCATCGCCACGGCGCGGATGCCGTCCGCGCAGACCTCAGCCGGCGGAGGGTGCGAAGTCGGCACCGAGCAGCACCGTGATCGGCGCTCCCTGGTACGCATCCGAGAGCACGACGGTCCCGACCCCGAGCGCCTCGGCAACGCCGCGCGCGAGTCCTTCGAAGTCGGCGTTCCAGTAGTAGATCGTCGTCGACTCGATGTCGGCGGCGGCGGCGCGGGCGCGCACCGCATCCGGCCACCCGGCGGCGACGAGCTGGTCGGCCGCGACGTCCTGCTGCCCGGTCGTCTCGGTGCCGTTCAGAATCGACAGCGTCAGCTCGGGATCGGTGGAGACGGTCGACGGATCGGTCACCGCGTCGGCGACGGGCAGCGGCGACGCCGAGACCTCGACGGTCGCGTCCTCGCTGAAGTCGGGGAGGTCGAGCGTGAAGCTCGGGTCGAGCCGGGAGAGCCCGTACAGGCCGGCGACGACGAGCACGGCCGCCGCGAGGATGCCGAGGCCGAGGTTGATCCATCCGCGGCCCTTGCGGCGCGGGGCACGGTGCGCGCCGACACGCTCAAGGTCGCTCGGGATGTTGTCGAACTCGTCCTGAGGGAATCTGGCCATCTACTCGGTCTCGTCCTGGCTCGTGGTCGTGGGGCCGGGTCCGAACGTGCGCGAGCGACGCGCACGAACCCGGCTGTCACGCAATCGCTGGAGCCGACGGACGAGAAGCGGGTCGTGGCGCAAAGCCGACGGTCGCTCGATCAGCGTGTACAGCAGTTGATAGTAGCGGGCCGAACTGAGTCCCAACTCTGCGCGGATGGCGGCCTCCTTGCTGCCCTGCCGGTCCGGCCAGCGCCGTTCGAACTCGAGCAGTTCAAGGTCGCGCTCGCTCAACTCCGCATCCACGAGGGGCGCGGAGGGCTGGCGCGCCGCCTGCGTCATCCGTACCTCCGTCGCGCCGAGTGTAGGCACGACGCCGCGTCCCGTTGCGGTGGCGCGCGGGCGGGAGGCATCCACGCGGATTGCGCCGCGTTGCGGGAACACAGCAGACCTCGGCAACGCTGATTAGAGTGACCAAGCGAAAGGCGAGGAGAAACCGATGGCCTACGAAGTCGAAAAGACCGAAGAGCAGTGGCGCGAGGAGCTGGGCGAGGAGCGCTACCGCGTGCTGCGGCAGGCGGGCACCGAGCGCGCCTGGACGGGCGAGCTGCTCGATGAGTCGCGCGCGGGCCTCTACACCTGCGCCGCCTGCAACGCCGAGCTGTTCAAGAGCGGCACCAAGTTCGACTCCGGTTGCGGCTGGCCGAGCTTCTACGACTCCGTCAATCCGGATGCGGTGGAACTGATCGAAGACACCTCCCTCGGGATGGTGCGCACCGAGGTGCGCTGCGCCAGTTGCGGTTCGCACCTGGGCCACGTCTTCGACGACGGCTTCGGCACCCCGACCGGACAGCGTTACTGCATGAACTCGCTCTCGCTCGGGTTCCAGGCCGAGCCCGAGGCATGACGGACTCCCCCGGCCCTGTCTTCAGGGCGGTCGAGGCGCGCCGCTCGCACCCGTCGGTCGGCGGGTCCGCCCCGAGCGACGACCAGCTTCGACCGCTGATCGCCGCCGCGGGGGCGGTCGCCGATCACGGGGCGTTGCGCCCGTGGCGCGTGATCGCGCTGCGCGGGGAGGCTCGCGAGCGGCTCGGAGCGGCGATTGCGGTGGCCGCGGGCCTGGAGGGCCCGGCGGCCGAGAAGCTCGCCGCCAAGCCGCTGCGCGCTCCCCTGCTGCTCGCGATTGTCGCGAGCCCCACGCCGAGCTTCAAGGTTCCCGACTGGGAGCAGGAGGCGGTCGCCGCGGGCGTCGCCCACACCCTCTCGCTCCTGCTCGACGAGGAGGGCTGGGGCGTGATCTGGCGCACCGGCATCCACACGCGAAGCGCGCCGGTCGCGACGCTGCACGGCCTCGCCGAGGGCGAGCGACTGCTCGGCTGGCTGTACGTCGGTGAGCGCCTGCCGGACGCGAAGACCTCGCGGCGCGCGCCGATCGACGTCGACGCGCACTTCGGCACGATCTAGCGCCGCACGGTGGAGCCCCCTGTCGGATTCGAACCGACGACCCTCGCTTTACAAGAGCGATGCTCTGGCCAACTGAGCTAAGGGGGCGGGTCGGCCCGATTGTAGTCGGGCCGGGAACTACTCGGTGGGCGTGGGCGTCGGGGTCGGGGTGGCGTTCTGGGTGAATTCCTCGCCGGCGGCCCGCAGCACGAACTGGCGGAACTCGTTGGCGTCGAAGCCGGCGGTGTAGTTGAACTGCTCGCCGTTGACGAGGATCGTCGGCGTGCTCACCACCGCCTCGACCTCAGTGCCGGGAATCGGGCCACTGATCGCCCGCGCGGTCGCCGCGCGCACCCAGGAGCGGAAGCGTCCGTCCTCGATGCACTGGCCGACGGTCGTGAGGTTCGAGACGCCCACCGCGGTCGCCCGTGCCAGCAGCTCCTCGTCGCTCAGTCCGACGGAGCCCTCCTCGGGCTGATCGGTCAGAAGCGCCTCGTGGAAGTCGAAGAACGTGTCCGGCGAGAGCTCGGCGACGCAGGCCGCCGCGTTGGCCGCCCGCAACGAATACTGGGTGCCGGCCGACTTGGTCGTCAGCACCGCGATCGGGTGGATCTCGACCGTCGCAGCGCCCGACTCGATCCAGGCGCGGATGCTTTCGCCGTTGTTCTCCTCGAACTGACCGCACTTGGCGCAGAGGTAGTCGACGTAGATCTGGATGTCGATGACGTCGGTCGGGTTCTCGGCCGAGGGGGTCGGGTCGTTTCCGGCCGCAAGCGCTCCGGTGCGCTCGGCGACGTAGTCCTGACCGATCTTGATTCCGTCGCTTTGCATGTTGAGCGGCCCGCGGCCGCCCGGCTGATTGAGCGCCAGCAGCACGAACGAGACGATCACCAAGATCGCGAGGATGCCTCCCGCGACGCTTCCGCGCACGATCAGCTTCCGACGTCGATCCTTCTTGCGGTGGAGTTCGCGCAACTCCTTGGCGCGCTCGCGCGCCTCGTCCCGGACGCTTCCGCGCGCCGCGGGGCCGGGTTCGCCACCGTAGGTCATGGGTCCTCATTTATGTCTCGAGTTCGCGGCGCCAAATTACAGGGGATTCGCCGCACGGCCAAGCCGTATGCCGCCCCGATGCTAGCGGTCGGGACTGGACGCGAACCGGATGCGGGGGCCCGCGATCAGTGCGTGCGTCGCACTCACCCCCGAACAAGGGCATAATGGCGGGGTGGCTCTCGGCACCGATGCCGGGGTTCACGCTTCCATTCACTACGGATCGTCCGGCACGTACCTGCCGGTGAAGGAGTTAGTACCGCTATGGCAACTGTCACTTTTGACAAGGCAACCCGTCTCTACCCGGGTTCCACCAAGCCGGCTGTCGACGCAATCGACCTGCACGTCGCGGACGGCGAGTTCCTCGTCCTCGTCGGCCCCTCGGGTTGCGGAAAGTCGACCACGCTGCGCATGCTCGCCGGCCTCGAAGAGGTCAACGACGGCCGCATCCTGATCGGTGACCGCGACGTCACCGACGTGCCCCCGAAGGACCGTGACATCGCCATGGTCTTCCAGAACTACGCGCTCTACCCGCACATGACGGTCGCCGAGAACATGGGCTTCGCGCTCAAGATCGCCGGCGTCAACAAGGAAGAGCGCGCCCAGCGCGTCCTCGAGGCCGCCAAGCTGCTCGACCTCGAGCCGTACCTGGCGCGCAAGCCGAAGGCGCTCTCCGGTGGTCAGCGTCAGCGCGTCGCCATGGGCCGCGCCATCGTGCGTCAGCCCCAGGTCTTCCTCATGGACGAGCCGCTGTCGAACCTCGACGCCAAGCTGCGCGTGCAGACGCGTACCCAGATCGCGAGTCTGCAGCGCCGCCTCGGCGTCACCACGGTCTACGTCACGCACGACCAGACCGAGGCGCTTACCATGGGTGACCGCATCGCGGTGCTCAAGGACGGCGTGCTGCAGCAGGTGGGCACCCCGCGCGACCTGTACGCATCGCCGAACAACGTCTTCGTCGCCGGCTTCATCGGAAGTCCGGCCATGAACCTGTTCACCACCGACGTGGTTGAGGGCGGCCTCGCCTTCGGCACCACGGTCGCCAAGCTCGAGCGCGACGTGATCGCGCACCTCTCGGGCAAGACCGCCACGGTCGGCGTTCGCCCCGAGGACCTGGTCATCGCGACGGACGGCAAGGGTCTCTCGGTCGAGGTCGACGTCGTCGAGGAGCTCGGCGCCGACGGCTACCTCTACGGCCACGCGGAGGTCAACGGCCAGCGCGTCGACGTCGTCGTGCGTGTCGACGGTCGCAACCACCCGGAGGACGGCGAGACGGTCATCGTCGCCCCGGCTCCGGAGCACGTCCACGCGTTCGACGGCGAGACGGGCGAGCGCCTGACCAAGCCGATCGACACGCCGGCCACCGCGTAGTCACACCTTTTCTGGCCGCGGGCCCCGCCGCTCGTTTCGAGCTGCGGGGCCCGCGCTGTTTCCGCTTCACACCACGTCGCCCGCGGGCGGCACGGGAGGTTCCGCCCATGGCCTCGGCTCTGTCGATCACCGCCGCCGTTCCCGACTCGGCGCTGCTGGATCTGCCCTGGGACCTGCCGCTGGATCTGTGGCCGGACGAGACGATCGCGAGCCTGCCCAAGGGGATCTCTCGTCACCTGGTGCGGTTCGCCCACCTAGGCGGTTACGTCGTCGCCATCAAGGAGACCTCGGCCGAGCTCGCCAAGCGCGAGTACGAGATGCTGCGCACGCTGCAGCGTCTCGACATCCCGTGCGTCGACCCCGTCGCGGTGATCACCAATCGTGCGACGCCCGAGGGCGAGGAGCTTCAGCCGGTGCTCGTGACCCGGCACCTCAAGTTCTCGCTGCCCTACCGCGCCCTCTACTCGCAGACCCTGCGACCGGACACCGCGACGCGGCTCGTCGATGCGCTCGCGGTGCTGCTCGCGCGCCTGCACATCATCGGGTTCTTCTGGGGCGATGTCTCGCTGTCGAACACCCTGTTCCGACGCGACGCGGGCGCCTTCGCCGCCTACCTCGTCGACGCCGAAACCGGCAAGCTGTACGAGGGCGGGCTCTCCAACGGTCAGCGCGAGAACGACCTCGAGATCGCGCGCGTCAACATCGCCGGCGAGCTGCTCGATCTCCAGGCGGGCGGACGGCTCGACGAAGAGCTCGACCCGGTGGCGATCGCCGACGGCATCGTCGCCCAGTACCGATCGCTGTGGGCCGAGCTCACCGGCTCGGAGTCGTTCCCCGAGGCCGAGCGTTGGCGCATCAACGAGCGCGTTCAGCGCCTCAACGATCTCGGCTTCGACATCGAAGAGCTGTCGATCCGCAAAGACGACACCGGCACCCAGGTGCGCATTCAGCCCAAGGTCGTGGATGCCGGGCACCACTCCCGCCGACTGCTGCGCCTCACCGGCCTCGACGCGGGCGAGAACCAGGCCCGCCGGCTGCTCAACGACCTCGACTCCTATCGGGCCACCGGCGAGCGGGCCAACCTCGATGAGGAGCAGGTCGCCCACGAGTGGCTGGCGCGGGTCTTCGAGCCCGTGATTCGCGCCGTGCCGCGCGATCTGCGCGGCAAGCTCGAACCCGCCGAGCTCTTCCACCAGCTGCTCGACCACCGCTGGTATCTCTCGCAGAACACCGGACGCAACGTGCCGCTCGCCGAGGCGCTCACCTCCTACATCGAGACGATCCTGCGTCACCGCCGCGACGAAATGACCGTCGTCGCCCCGGTCACCGGACTCATCGACGTGCCGGTCGAGACCTCGGCCATGCCGATCATCTCGCCCGATGAGGACGAGGAAGACTGGCGCGCGAAGGTCTAACCCTTCGAGCCGGACTCCGCCCGCAGCTTCGCCACCTCGTAGAGGGTGACGCTCACCGCGATCCCGGCATTGAGGGATTCGGTGCTCGACTCGATCGGGATCGACACCACGGCGTCGCACTTCTCGGTGACCAGACGCGAGAGCCCCTTGCCCTCGCTGCCGACGACGATCACGATCGGCGAGGTCGCCAGCTCGAGGCCCGGCAGCGACACGTCGCCCCCGCCGTCGAGACCGAGCACGAAGACACCGCGCTGCTTGAGCTCCTCGAGCGCGCGCGTCAGATTCGCGGCCATCGCCACGGGAACGCGCGCCGCCGCGCCGGCGCTCGTCTTCCAGGCGCTTGCGGTCATGCCGACGCTGCGGCGCTGCGGCACGATCACGCCGTGCGCACCGAAGGCGGCGGCCGAGCGCACGATCGCGCCCAGGTTGCGCGGGTCGGTCACGCCGTCGAGCGCGACCAGCAACGGCGGGCGCCCCGAAGAGATCGCCGCGTCGAGCAGGTCGAGCGGATGCGCGTACTCGTACGCCGGCACCTTGAGCGCAATGCCCTGATGCACCGAGTCGGGCCCGCTCAGACGGTCGAGCTCGGGACGCATGACCTCGAGCACGTTGAGGCCGCGCTTGGTGGCAAGCGACAGCGCCTCCTTCACGCGGTCATCCATCTCGATGCGGGAGGCGATGTAGAGCGTGGTGGCGGGAATCTTGGCGCGCAGCGACTCGAGCACCGAATTGCGGCCGGTCACCATCTCGCTGTCGTCCGTCTTCGGGCGCGCGGTGCGGCGCACGGGCGCATCGGAGCCGCCGCGGCCGGACTTGGCACGAGCGGCGTCGAGACGCTCCTTCGCGGCCTTGCGCTTGCCGGCGACGTGCCAGCTGCGATCCTCCGCCTTCGGCGTCGGCCCCTTGCCTTCGAGGGCGCGGCGGCCGTGGCCGCCGGTGCCGACCTGGGGGCCCTTCTTCTTCGGCTTGCCGGCCCCAGCTCGTCCTGGCTTATTCATGTGATGCTCCATCTGGTTCCGTCGGGCGTGTCGTCGAGGGCGATCCCCGCGGCCGTCAATTCGTCGCGGATGCGATCCGCGGCGGCAAAGTCTTTGTTCGCGCGTGCGCTGGCGCGGTCGGCGATGAGACGCTCGACGAGCGCCCCCAGCACCGTGTGCGCCTCGCCGTCGTCGCCGGCCGCCCACTCGGGCGCGTGCGGGTTGATGCCGAGCACATCGAGCATCGCGACCACCTCTTCGCGGCGTTCCTCGGCGATCGCGAGCGTGCCCGCGTCGAGGGCGATGTTGCCGGCGCGCACGGTGTCGTGCAGCACGGCGAAGGCCTGGGGCGTGCCGAGGTCGTCGTCCATCGCCTCAGCGAAGGCGGCCGGAACGCGTCCGGGAACCCCGGCGCTCGCGGCGGGCAGACCCTCCACCGCGCGCACCACCCGCTCGAGGAAGCCCTCGATGCGCGCAAACGCGGTCTCCGCCTCGCGCAGCGCGCCCGGGTGATAGTCGATCGTCGAGCGATAGTGGGCGCTCGCCAGGTAGGCGCGCACCACGATCGGGCGGGCCATCGACACCAGTTCGGAGGCGTAGATCGAGTTGCCGAGCGACTTCGACATCTTCTGGCCCTCGATGTTGACGAGGCCGTTGTGCACCCAGTAACGCGCGAAGCCCTCGCCGGCCGCAGCGGACTGCGCGAGCTCGTTCTCGTGGTGCGGGAAGCGCAGATCGAGCCCGCCGCCGTGAATGTCGAAGGTGCCGCCAAGGTAGCGCTTGCTCATCGCCGAGCACTCGATGTGCCAGCCGGGGCGCCCGGCGCCCCACGGGGAATGCCAGGACGCAGATTCGGGCTCCTCGGGCTTGCTGCCCTTCCAGAGCGCGAAGTCGTGAGGGTCCCGCTTGGCGCGCGTCGGCGCATCCGCCGCATCCGACATGTCGTCGAGCTTCTGGTGGGTGAGCGAGCCGTAGTCGGGCCAGGTCTTCACGTCGAAGTAGACGTCGCCGCTGCCGTCGTCCGCGGGGTAGGCGTGGCCGCGCTCGATGAGTGCGGCGATCAGCTCCTGCATCTGCGAAATGCTCGCCGTCGCCCGCGGTTCGTACGTGGGCGGCAGGATGCCGAGGGCGCGGTAGGCGGCCGTGAACTCGAGCTCGATGCGATACGCGAGCGCCCACCACTCCTCGCGTCCACTCGCGTGGGCCAGGATCTTGTCGTCGATGTCGGTGACGTTGCGCACAAAGGTGACGTCGAAACCGCGCATGCCGAACCAGCGTCGCCACAGATCGTAGGCGAGCGCCGAGCGCACGTGCCCGATGTGCGGCGAGGACTGCACCGTGGGACCGCAGACGTAGATGCCGACCTTGCCGGGCTCAAGCGGCTCGAATGGGCGCAGCGCGGCCGAGCGAGTGTCGTAGAGGCGGATCGTCACTTGGCGAGTTTAGCCGGGGTGGGGGCTCGTTACCCCAGAATCAGGGCGGTCGCGACGGCTTGCACGCCTTCGCCGCGCCCCGTGAAGCCCAAGCCGTCGCTCGTCGTCGCGGCGACGCTCACCGGCGCGCCCACCAGAGTCGACAGGTGTGCCTCCATGTCGAGCCGTCGCCCGGCGAGCCGCGGCCGCTGGGCGACCACCTGGACGGCAACGTTCTGGATGCGGTAGCCGGCGCCGCTCACCAGCGCGAGCGTCTCCGACAGAAACACCTCGCTGCGGGCGTCGGCGAAGCGCGGATCGGCGGTGCCGAAACGCGACCCGATGTCGCCGAGCCCCGCCGCCGAGAGCAGCGCGTCGCAGATGGCGTGGATGACCGCGTCACCGTCGCTGTGCCCGGCAAGCCCCGGCTCGTCCGGCCAGTAGAGCCCCCCGAGCCACAGCGGCGCCGACTCGTCGTAGGCGTGAACGTCGATTCCGATGCCGGTTCGCATGCGCTCCGTGCCTCCGACCAGGTGTTCGGCCCGCTCCAGATCGGCGGGCGTGGTGATCTTGAACCCGAGCGCGTCGCCGTCGACCGCGACGACGGTGCCGCCCGCGGCCGCGAAAAGCGCCGCGTCGTCGGTGTGCTCGGTGCTGGCGGCGTCGTACGCGGCCTGCAGGGCGACGCGCGGGAATCCCTGCGGCGTCTGCGCAGTGACCAGCTCGGCGCGGTCCACCGCCTGCACGATCTGTTCGGCATCCAGCGGGTGGTGCTGCGGCGCGGCGGCGACCCGCTTGAGCGTGTCGACCACGCGGAGCCCCGGAACGACGCCGACGCCCCGGTCGCGCACGGCGCGCGCGACACGATCGATGACCGCGCTCGGGGTGAGGGCTCGCGCGGCATCGTGCACGAGCGCGATGTCGACCGAGCCGGGCAACGCGGCGAGCCCCGCGGCGACCGACCCCTGCCGCGTGGCACCGCCGACCACGACCTGCGTCCCCGGGCCGGCGCGCTCGGCGATGCGCGTCGCCTCCTCGAGACGATCCGCGGGCACCACGATCACGATCTGGAACTCTTCGGCCGCCGCGAGCACGCCGTCGATCGCGCGCTCCAGCAGCGTGCGCGCGCCGAGCGTCACAAACGCCTTCGGCACCGGGTGACCGAGTCGAGTGCCGCTGCCGGCGGCGACGATGACGACGCCGAACGGTGACGGCGCGCCAGAAGTCATGCTCCGAATCGTAGCCGGAGCAGGCGAAGCCTTAGGAAGCGAGGACCTCGTCGAGAACCGTGGAGGCCTTCTCTTCGTCGGTCTTCTCGGCGAGCGCCAGCTCGGAGATCAGAATCTGGCGAGCCTTCGCCAGCATCCGCTTCTCTCCCGCGGACAGGCCGCGGTCCTGGTCGCGACGCCACAGGTCGCGGACGACCTCGGAGACCTTGATGACGTCGCCCGAGGCGAGCTTCTCGAGGTTCGCCTTGTAGCGGCGGCTCCAGTTGGTGGGCTCTTCCGTGAACGGTGCGCGGAGCACCTCGAACACGCGGTCGAGGCCTTCCTTGCCGATGACGTCACGAACGCCGACCAGGTCGACGTTCTCCGCGGGCACCTCGATCGTCAAGTCACCCTGGGTGACATTCAGTTTGAGGTACAGCTTTTCCTCACCCCGAATGGTGCGCTTCTTTACTTCAATGATCTTTGCCGCCCCGTGATGGGGGTACACGACCGTCTCGCCGACCTCGAACAGCATGGAGTTGTTCCTTCCCGCAGACCTCCCATTTTAGCACAGTCGGGGTACGAGTTAGGATTGCCTAAGCCAGTGGTGCGCCTTGCCCCCGCTAGGCTGAGAGACGCTGTCTACTGACTGACTCGGAGGGTCTTGTGAACGCACGTGCCGCGATGTCCATTGTGCTGGCCGGCGTCACCGCCGCAGTTCTTGCGGGATGCGGTTTCGTCACCCCGATCGCGACGCAGTACCAGTACGACCCGAGCGACGGGGTGAGCGCCGAGGTCGGCGACGTCACCGTGCAGAACGCGCTCGTGCTGACCGAGGACGGCACCGACGGCAACCTGCTCCTCGTCGCGGTCAACCACGGCGACGACAGCGTCGACCTGGGCGTGCAGTACGTCGTCGACGGCGAGAAGGTCAACCTCACCCTCGAACTTGAGGGCAAGTCGTCGACGAGCTTCGGCTTCGGCGACAGCGGCCAGCTCTTCCTCGAAGGCATCAACAGCCCCGCCGGCAGCCTCCTCGCGATCTACTTCCAGTACGGCAACGAGGTCGGCAGCCAGATCGACGTGCCCGTGCTGGACGGCTCGCTCGAGCAGTACGCGCCGTACCTGCCGACGCCGACGCCCACGCCCACCCCGACCGAGACTGCCACGGAGACCGACGACGTCGAGCCCGAGCCGACGGAGACCACCGCGCCGTAGTCCGGCGGGCACCGGCCGAGCGGCCGCGGCGCCCTATGACTCGAAGCGGTAGCCGAGTCCGCGCACCGTCACCAGCAGCGTCGGCTGCGCCGGGTCGGGTTCGATCTTGGCCCGCACACGCTTGATGTGCACATCGAGCGTCTTAGTGTCGCCGAAGTAGTCCGCACCCCACACCCGATCGATCAGCTGACCGCGCGTGAGCACGCGCCCGGCGTTGCGCAGCAACAGCTCCAGCAGTTCGAACTCCTTAAGCGGCATCGAGATCTCGGCGCCGTTCACCGCGACCGAGTGCCGCTCGACGTCCATGCGAACCGGCCCCGCCTCGAGGATGCCCTCCTGCTCCTCCTCGACATCGGCGCGGCGACGCAGCACGGCGCGGATGCGGGCCAGCAGTTCGCGGGAGGAGTACGGCTTGGTGACGTAGTCATCCGCTCCCAGTTCCAGCCCGACGACGATATCGACCTCGCTGTCTTTCGCCGTGAGCATGATGATCGGGACCGTCGAGCGCGTGCGCAGCTCGCGGCAGACCTCGGTGCCGGGGAGGCCCGGGAGCATGAGGTCGAGCAGTACCAGGTCGGCGCCCTGACGCTCGAAGGCGACAAGCGCCGACGGACCGTCGGCGGCGACCTCGATCTCGTAGCCCTCCCGTTCGAGCAGAAATGCGAGCGGCTCGCTGAGCGAGGGCTCATCCTCGACGATCAGGATGCGGGTCATGGGCGGTGCTCCTTCAACTGGCGATTCGATCGGCGGCGGACTCGGGAAGTCGAATCGTGAAGGTCGACCCGTTGCCGGTCTGCGACCAGACTCGGACGTCGCCGCCGTGGTTCTTGACGATGTGCTTGACGATGCTGAGGCCGAGGCCCGTCCCGCCGGTCTGCCGACTGCGGGCGCTGTCGAGCCGGAAGAAGCGCTCGAACACCCGGTCGCGCTCCGACTCGGGGATCCCGATGCCCTGATCGGTCACCGCGATCTCGACGACGCCGTCCGCTCGTGAGACGCCCACGCCGACGCGCGACCCGTCGGGCGAGTACTGGATCGCGTTGACGACAAGGTTGTGGACGGCGGTGGCGAGCATGTTCTCGTCGCCGAAGACCTGGGCGCCGGCGTCACCGCCGGAGACCAGCGAGATGCGGTGCGCCGCCGCGGCGACCCGATTGCGGTCGACCGCCTGCGCGATGACCGAGTCGATGTCGACATTGTCGGCATCGTGCAGCGCGTCGTCGGCCTGCAGCCGGCTCAGCTCGATGATCTCCTGCGTGAGCCGGGCCAGCCGCTCGGCCTCGACGGTTAGTCGCTGGGCGAACCGGCGCACCTCGTCCGGGTTGTCGGAGCTCGCCTCGATCGCCTCGGCGAGCAGGGTGACGGCCCCGATGGGGGTCTTCAGCTCGTGGCTCACGTTGGCGACAAAGTCGCGGCGCACCTCGTCGAGTCGGTACGCCTCGGTGCGGTCCTCGGCCAGCAGTAGCACGTAGCGGGTGCCGAGTCGCGCCACGCGGACCATGATGTGCAGGTTCGCGTCGCCGAAGGGCCCGCGCGACAGGTGCAGTTCGCGACTGATGGTCTGACCGGTGCGCCGCACCTCGTCGGCGAGCTCGAGCAGTTCGGGGTGCACGAGGGCCTGATTCCAAACCAGCCCGAACGAGAGGGCCCCCATGGAGGCCTTGACGACGTTGTGCGAGGCGTCGAGCACGACGCCGACCGACTCGAGCGCGTCGATGACCTCTTCGACGCCGTCGGGCACGGTCGGTGAGACCACCGCGACCGCGCGCTGGCCGCGCCGGTGCGCGAGAACGGCGATCGCAGTGATGCCGATCCCGACGATGAGTCCGAAGAACACAGCGAGGAGCACGAGCCAGCCTTGAGGCATGGGTCTAGATTAGGGGGACAAATGCACGCGCTCGACGCCGGTTTCCCGCCGGAGGCCGCGTCGGGCCGCAGAATTCACTCCGCTGACACCGATCGTTCACCTCGACTCGGAAGGCTGACGGAGATCGGCGTGGCTCATGTTGCCCGAGACGATGCAAGACGCGAGAGGATCCGAAAATGCGCGAGGTGTTCCAGCAAGAGCTGCGAGAGGTGCAAGACCGACTCGTGGAGATCTCCTCGCTCGTGGCCGAGTCGATTGAGAACGCGACGAAGGCGTTCGGCGAATCGAACGTGGCCCTCGCCGAGAGCGTCATCGAACAGGACAGCCGCATCGACGCCGCAGCGCTCGCCCTCGATGAGCTGGCGATCCAGATCCTCGCCCGCCAGCAGCCGGTCGCCCGCGATCTGCGCATCGTGGTCACGGCGTTGCGCGTGAGCGCGTCGCTCGAGCGCATGGGCGACATGTCGACGCACATCGCCCAGCTCGCCCGCTACCGCTTCCCCGAGAAGGTCGTGCCGAAGGGCCTGCGCAAGACCTTCGAGGAGATGGGCGCGCTGGACTGCGAGATCGCGCACAAGCTCACCGAACTGCTGCGCACCGAAGACGTCAAGCTCGCCGAGGAGATCCGAGACGAGGACGACAAGATCGACGCGCTGCACCTCAGCGTGTTCGACAAGGTGCTCGGCGAGACCTGGAAGGGCGGCGCGGAGGACACGGTGGATGCCACACTCGCCTCGCGCTACCACGAACGCTTCGCCGACCACGCCGTCTCCATCTCGAAGAAGATGCAGTACCTGGCGACCGGCGACTGGGCTCCCCAGGACGACTGAGCCGCAACCTCAACGACGAAGCGCGTCACCCCCGCGGGGATGACGCGCTTCGTCGTTGCGGGGCGCTGCGCCCGCTCCTGCGCGCAAAGTCCGCGCGCAAAGTCGGAGAATCCCGGCGCTCGTCCACGAAAGGTGGACGAGCGCGCCGGATCTCCGAGTTTGCGCGAGCTTGAGGCGCGTGCGCCTTACTTTTTGCCCTGGCTGGCGACCGCGGCGGCCCCGGCGGCGGCGGCCTCGGGGTCGAGGTAGCGGCCCGGCGCGAGCGGACGGAAGTCGTCGTCGAGCTCGTAAACCAGCGGAATGCCGGTCGGGATGTTGAGCTCGGAGATCTCGTCATCCGCGATGTCCTCGAGGTGCTTCACGAGCGCGCGCAGCGAGTTGCCGTGCGCGGTCACCAGCACCGTCTCGCCGGCGGCGAGGCTGGGGATGATGTCGGACTCCCAGTACGGCAGCATCCGCTCGATCACGATCTTCAGGCTCTCGGTGCGCGGCACCTCGCCGTCGATGTTCGCATAGCGCTCGTCGTGCACCTGGCTGTACTCGGCGTCGTCGTCGAGCGGCGGCGGCGGGGTGTCGAAGCTGCGACGCCAGGTCATGAACTGCTCCTGGCCGTACTTCTCCAGCGTCTCGGCCTTGTCGAGGCCCTGCAGCGAGCCATAGTGGCGCTCGTTGAGGCGCCAGGAGCGCTTGACGGGAATCCAGAGGCGGTCGGCGACCTCGAGCGCGAGGTTCGCGGTCTGGATCGCGCGCGTCAGGAGGCTCGTGTAAAGGACGGTCGGGGCGAAGCCGGACTCGGCGAGCAGCTCGCCGGCGCGCTTCGCCTCGGTGACGCCCTGGTCGCTCAGGCGGACGTCCACCCACCCGGTGAACAGGTTCTTTTGGTTCCAGTCGGAATTGCCGTGACGAAGAAGGATGAGCGTGGTGGTCATGCCTGAAGCCTACCGAGACAAGAATGGATGCATGCCAAGATCCTCGTCTCCGCAGGGGCGCGTCACCCGCGGAACGACCGGGGTGAATCGCCTGCGGCGCGTGGATCGCTGGGTCGCGCAGCTTCCCGCGTTCCGCACCGCACAGACCCCGCTCGTCGTCGATCTGGGCTATGGCGCCTCGGCTCGCACCACCCTCGAGCTGCACGAACGACTCACACGGGTCAACCCTCGCGTCGAGGTCGTCGGCATCGAGATCGACCCCGAGCGGGTGCGCCTGGCGAGCGCCGAGGCTCGCCCCGGGGTGAGCTTTCGTCTCGGCGGATTCGAGACCCCGCTCGACGGGCGACGGGCGACCGTCATCCGAGCCTTGAATGTGCTGCGCCAGTACGACGAGTCGGAGGTGGAGGCGGCCTGGGCGACCATGCGCGCCCGGCTCGCCCCCGGGGGCGCGCTCGTGGAGGGCACCTGCAGCGAGCTCGGCCGGGTCGCCAGCTGGGTGACCCTCGACGCGGAAGGCCCCGTCACGTTCACGATCTCGTTGCGGCTTTCCGAGCTCGAGGCGCCGTCGATCGTGGCCGAGCGCCTGCCCAAGGTGCTCATCCACCGCAACGTGCCGGGCGAACGCATCCACGAGCTGCTGACGACGCTCGACCGGCTGTGGGCGACGCACGCGCCGCTCGGCGTCTACGGGCCCACCCAACGGTTCATCGCCGTGGCCGAGTCGCTGCGCGGCGAGGGCTGGCCGGTGCTCGGCGCGCGGTCGCGATGGAAGCTCGGCGAACTCACGGTGCCGTGGAGCGCCGTCGCCCCCGCCTGAGTCAGGAAACCGGCGGCAGGAGCTTTCGCGCCTCGTCGATCGGCATGCCCGCCCCGACCAGCAGGTCGACCACGAGCGGGCGAAGCAGCAGCAGCACGGTCGCGTCGGTGACGACGAGCGCGCCGGGCAGGCTGACCGCCGGGTCGAGTCGCGCCGCGAGGGTCGAGAGCACCCCGCGCGCCGACTCGGCGATCTCCAGCTCGACGACCGTGCGCGCGTCGAGCGCGGTCGCGAGCAGGCGCATCGCCCCCGCCACATCCGCCACCAGGCCCGCGAGTGCCGGACGGGGAACGCCATCGCGCACCAGAAACTCGATGCGCCGCGCCACGAGCCGCAAATGCCTGCTCGCGAGATCCGCGGTCGCCTGCAGACGCTGTTGGCGGCGCACCATAACCAGATGCCGCCGCAGGAATGGCGACAGCCGCGTCACCGACACCGCGGTGTCGGCGGAGGCGGCCCACTCATCCAGGAGCGGCTGGGTGCGACGCAGTCGCGCGAGCGCCAGCTCTCCGGCGGCCGGGTCGGCGTCGGCGAGGGCGTCGTGAAGGGAACCGAGCGCCTCATCGAAGACCGAGAACACCCGGCGTCCGTCGCGCGCCGCCTGGCGGCGCGGGTCGCGCGGAATCAACGCCGTCACGAGCAGCGCCACGATGCCGCCGACCAGACCGTCGAGGGTGCGGCCGAAGGGGCTGCCGTCGATCTGCGGCAAGAGCACGACCAGGGCGGCCGGAATCGCCGTCGCAAGGGCGAAGGCGGGGTTCGGCGACACGGCGCGCGCCACCACGAAGGTGACGAGCATCGCCACGAGCAGCTGCCACAGGCCCGCCCCGAGCAGCACCATGAACGCGTTGGCGAGGGCGATCCCCAACAGGATCGCAACGACGCTGCCGGCGACGCGGCGTGGTCGGGCATCGCGCGAGAACCCCAGCGAGGTGACGACGACCGTCACCGCGAGCACCGGCAACTGGTGGCCGAGCCCCCAGTGCGCGATCGAATACGACGCGGCGATGCCCGCCAGGATCTGCAGGATCGCCGGCAGCGACTCCCACACCCGGCGCACGGCCACGCGGGCGTCGATGCGGCGACGAACGCGGCGTTCGAAGGTGCGGAGGTTGTCGAGGGCGTCCACGGTCACTCGCGGCGGACAGCGCCGAGCCGCGGCAGCCGCGGCACGTTCGCCGACGCGCCCGCCTCCGGCGGCACCACGATCTCCTGGGCGGCGGCGAGCGGAGTTCCGTCCCCCGCGATGACCGTCAGCTCGGTGTCGACCGGCGCGGAACGCTTGACGACGGCGAGCGCGATCGGGCCCAGCTCGTGGTGGCGCGCGACGCTCGTCACGCGGCCGACGGCCTTCTCTCCCGCGTGCACCTCGTCACCGGCGGCGGCGGCAACGCCCTCGCTGCCGTCGAGGTGCAAAAACACCAGGCGCCGCGGCGGGTGACCCAGGTTGTGCACCTTCGCGACCGTCTCCTGGCCGCGATAACAACCCTTCGCCAGGTGCACGGCCGAACGCAGCCAGTCGAGTTCGTGCGGCAGCGTCGTGGAATCGAGTTCGGTCGACGCGCGCGGGCGCCAGGCGGCGACGCGCAGGGCCTCGAGCGCGAGCGTTCCGGCCGCTGGCACGTCGCTTTCGGCCAGGTCGGCCAGTCGCTCGCGCGGCACCAGCACCTCAAGCGCGCGCCACTCGGCGCCCGGATGCTCGGCGACCGTCGCGTAGGAGTGCCCACCCGCGGCCACCTCGGCCCAGCCGTCGCGCCAGATGAGCGGGATGCCGGCCGGCGCGGCGACGAACGCCTCGAGCGCGGCGGGGATCTCACCGAGCGCGCCGACGGTGGCAAACTCGGCCGTGCGGTCGGCGACCTCGACGCGGAGCATGAAGCGCATCCGGTCGAGGAAGGCGCGGAAGCCCTCGCCGAGCCCGGCGTCGAGCAGCAGCCAGGTGGTCTCGCCGTCGTCGAACACGCGTGCGGCGAACTCGATGCGCCCGCTCGGGTCGAGCAGGAGGGTCTCGCTGGAGCCGCCCGGCGCGAGACGGGTGAGCGCCTGCGAGGTGAGCGAGTCGAGCCAGCTCAGGCGATCATCGCCCGTGATTGACAGCACGTCGCGGTCGGAGAGGTCGACGATCGCCTCGCCGCGGGCGAGCGCGCGCTGCTCGGCGATCGGGTTGCCGTAGTGCTCCGGCGGGGAGGAGACGGCGCCGGGGCGGGTTGAGAACGGGCTCGCGTCGGGCTGAGTGGTTTCGACAAGCTCAACCGACTCAGCCGCGTCGGGCTGAGTGGTTTCGACAGGCTCAACCGGCTCAACCGACTCAGGCGTGGGCTCAACCGGCTCAGTCGACACGGGCGAGCCTTCCGGAGGCGTGGGTGCGCAGGTCGTGGCCGAGCGCCGCGATGTCCCATGCCCACAACAGGTGGTCCTCCACGAGTCCGTAGATTCGCGTCGCGGCCGAGTAGTCCTTGGCGCTCGCGGTGCGCACGACGGCATCCGTGGCGAGATCGATGCGGGGTCCGGCGACGGCCCCCAAATACAGCTCGCTCACGCCCGCGGCGTGCAGGATCGACACCTCGATGTCGAAGGAGCCGGCGGCGTTCCGCAGCGTCTCCACCTGTTCGGCGGTCGTGAAGTCCGACTCCCCGACACCCGGGATCATGCCGGGGCCGGCGTCGGCCGCGGTCGCCGGGCGCGCCAGGCTCCAGTAGCCGAGCTCAGAGAAGTAGGGAAGCGCCTCGGAGGCTTCCGCCTCCGCATCGAGCGCCCACACCGTGCAGCTGTACTGCAGGTGGCGCCCGCCGTCATGACTGAAGGCGACGCGCTGGCCGAACTCGCCCTCATGCATCTGGTCGCCGGCCCGATAGGCGAGCACGCCCGTGCCCTCCCACACACCGATCAGCCAGGAGAGCGGGACGAGCTCTGCCGGAACCGCCGGGTCGAGCTCGAACATGCCCTAGCGCTGCCCGCGGAAGAGGTTGTACACCACCACGACGGAGACGAAGCCGATCGACAGCGTCGCGAGACCGAGGAGCGCGATGAAGAAGAGTTCGAGGGCGAGCATGGCCTCAGTCTAGTGACGGGAGCAGCGTGACGTCGGGGTGCACCGCGATGAGCACGAGCGAGGCGATCACGAGAATGACGAGTCCGCCGCCGAGGCTGGCGATCATCCGCGTCACGAAGCCTTCGCGACGGTGAATCGCGAGCTGAATCGCGGAGGTCATGATGACGAGCGCGCCCAGCACGACCGGGATCCAGACCAGGAACGCGTTACCCGCGAAGACCCCCACCAGGACGGCGCCGACGAGCGCCGCCACCCAGACGATGCCGATGCTCCCTCGTAGCCAGTTCACGCGCCCATAGTATGCGTCACTACACTGTCCACAGACTCTCGGGAGGGCGTTCGTGGCGCAGTTGTTGATTTTGACCTCGACGGTCGACAGCGATGTGCTCCCCGCGCTCGGACTCCTGAACCACCGCACGCGCAGCATTCCTGCCGAACCGGCCTCGCTCGTGACGGCGCCCACAGCGGATCTGATCCTGGTGGATGCGCGACTCGATCTGGCCAGCGCCAAGTCGCTGTGCAAGATCCTCGTCACCACGGGCGTCACCGTTCCCGTCGTCCTGGTGCTGACCGAGGGCGGCCTCACCGCGGTGCAGTCCGACTGGGGTGTCGACGATGTGATCCTCGAATCCGCCGGTCCCGCCGAAGTGGATGCGCGCATCCGCCTGGCGATCGGGCGCCTCGCCGAAGACAAGACCTCCAGCAAGATCCAAACCTCCGGCGTCGTGATCGATGAGGCGAGCTACTCGGCCAAGGTGCACGGGCGTCCGCTCGACCTCACCTACAAGGAGTTCGAGCTCTTGCGTTTCTTCGCCTCGCACCCGAGCCGGGTGTTCACGCGCGAGCAGCTGCTGAGCGAGGTGTGGGGCTACGACTACTTCGGGGGAACCCGCACCGTCGACGTGCACGTACGTCGCCTGCGCGCCAAGCTCGGCGATCTGGAGTCGCTCATCGGAACGGTGCGCAACGTCGGCTACCGCTTCAATGTTTATGAAGATGATGAGAGACTCACGCCGGCCGGCTGAGGTTTTACCTGTCGTTCATTGAGCGGTGCCAGGATGGTGAAGTGGACGACATCAACCCTCTCGGCGATCCGACGATCGCGGCGGACCTCCTCGACGACTACGAGGCAGAGCCGGTCATCGTCGACGACGGGACCCTCCCCCACGACCGTTTCCTCGACCGCGAGCTGAGCTGGCTGGGGTTCAACCAGCGCGTGCTGGAACTCGCCGAGGACGAGAGCCTGCCGATCCTGGAGCGGGCGAACTTCTTGGCGATCTTCGCCTCCAACCTCGACGAGTTCTTCATGGTGCGCGTCGCCGGCCTGAAGCGCCGCATCGCCACCGGGCTCGCCGTGCCGACGAACGTGGGGCGTGCGCCGAGTGAGGTGCTCGCCGACATCAGCGCCAAGGCCCACGAGCTACAGGATCGCCACGCGCGCGCCTTCGGCGAACTGGTGAAGCCCGCCCTCGACGCCGCCGACATCCACATCGAGAACTGGAGCGATCTGGAGGAGCGCGACCGGGTGCGCGTCGACGAGATCTTCTCGACCCAGATCTTCCCGGTGCTGATGCCGCTCGCGGTCGACCCCGCGCATCCGTTCCCCTACATCTCCGGGCTCTCGCTCAACCTGTCGGTGCGGGTGCGGAACCCGAAGACCGACAAGGAGGAGTTCGCGCGTCTTAAGGTGCCGACGAACCTCCCGCGTTTCGTGAAGCTTCCGGATGACGGCAGCGGCCGGCTGCGTTACCTCCCCCTCGAGGACGTCATCGCCAATCACCTCGGCGAGCTGTTCCCCGGGATGGAGATCCTCGCCCACCACGAGTTCCGGGTCACCCGCAACGAAGACGTCGTCGTGGAGGAGGACGAGAGCGAGAACCTCATCCAGGCGCTCGAGAAGGAGCTGCTGCGACGCCGCTTCGGCCCGCCGATCCGGCTCGAGATCACCGACGACATGGACGAGGTCACGCTCGGCCTGCTGATGAGCGAGCTCCAGATCACGGCGCAAGAGGTGTACCGCCTGCCGGCACCGCTCGACCTGGGAGGGCTGTTCGAGCTGATGAAGCTCGACCGCCCCGATCTCAAGTACCCCAAGCACGTGCCCACGACGAGCGTGCATCTGCAGCCCGCCGACCCGACCGCGGCGCCCGATATTTTTGCCTCGATCGATCGCGGCGACATCCTGCTGCACCACCCCTACGAGTCGTTCGCGACGAGCGTGCAGGCGTTCCTCGAGCAGGCCGCGGCCGACCCGAACGTGCTCGCCATCAAGCAGACGCTCTACCGCACGAGCGGCGACAGCCCGATCGTGGAGGCGCTCATCGCCGCCGCGCAGGCGGGCAAGGCGGTGCTCGCCCTCGTCGAGATCAAGGCGCGGTTCGACGAGCAGGCCAACATCTCGTGGGCGCGCAAGCTCGAGAAGGCGGGCGTGCACGTGGTCTACGGCCTCGTCGGGCTGAAGACGCACTGCAAGCTGGCCCTGGTCATCCGTCAGGAAGGCCACCAGCTGCGGCACTACAGCCACATCGGCACCGGCAACTACAACCCCAAGACGAGCCGGATCTACGAAGACTTGGGGCTGTTGACCGCCGACAATCAGGTCGGAAAAGACCTGACGCGCCTGTTCAACGAACTCTCGGGCTACGCGATCGAGAAGAAGTTCAAGCGACTGCTGGTCGCCCCGCTGCATCTGCGCAAGGGACTGCTCAAGCACATCAACGCGGAGGCGAAGAACGCCCGCGAGGGCAAGCCGAGCGGCATCCGCATCAAGGTGAACTCGATGGTCGACGAACAGATCATCGATGCGCTCTACCGGGCGAGCCAGGCGGGCGTTCCGGTCGAGGTGTGGGTGCGCGGCATCTGCTCGCTGCGTCCCGGTGTTCCGGGGCTCTCGGAGACGATCCGGGTGCGCAGCATCCTGGGCCGCTACCTCGAGCACTCGCGCATCTTCGCGTTCCACCACGATGGCGACCCGCAGGTGTTCATCGGCAGCGCCGACATGATGCACCGCAACCTCGACCGCCGCGTCGAGTCGCTCGTGCGCCTCACCTCGCCCGAGCACATCGACGAGCTGAATGGGATGTTCGACCTGGCGATGTCCGACAAGGCGGATGCCTGGCACCTCGGCGAGGACGGCGTCTGGACACGCCGCAACCGCGACGCGGCCGGCGAGTCCCTCCTCGACCTGCAGGATGAGCTCATGCGCCAGATCGGGGAGCGACGCCGGGCGGTCCTGCGATGACGGCCGCCAACACCGTACTGGCGGCCGGCGCGGTCGTGTGGCACGAGCTGCCCGACGGCCGCATCGAGATCCTCGTCGTCTACCGCACGCAGCACAAAGACCTGTCGCTGCCGAAGGGCAAGGTCGATCCCGGCGAGTCGCTGCCGCAGACGGCGGCCCGGGAAGTCGAGGAGGAGACCGGGCTCTCCCTCGCGCTCGGGGTGCCGCTCGGCACGGTCGACTACACCCTGCCCAACGGCCGCCCCAAGCGCGTCTACTACTGGGCCGCGGAGGCGGACCGCGACGCGATCGCCAACTCCACGTTCCGCTCGAATGACGAGATCGAGGAGCTGCGCTGGGTCGACCTCGCGAAGGCGCGCAAGATCCTGAGCTACGAACACGACGTCGATGTCGTCGACCGGTTCGCCGGCCTCGTGGCCACCTCCAGCGCCCGCACCTTCGCCATCATCGCGGTGCGACACGGCAAGGCGGTCGCCCCCCACGACTGGCGCGGCCCGGATGCGACGAGGCCGCTCATGCCCCGCGGCCACGAACAGGCCCGCCGCACCGCCGCCGGCGTCGCGGCCTTCCGCCCGCGCAAACTGATCTCCTCCACCGCGGCGCGCTGCCTCACCACGATCGCACCGGTCGCGGCCTCGACCGGGCTGGCCGTCAAGCTGTCGGAGCAGATCAGCCAGGACGCGTTCCAGCCCTCCGGGAAGGCCGTGAACGCGGTCGTGCGCAAGCGCCTGAAGCGACGCCAGACCGTCGTGCTGTGCAGTCACGGCCCCGTGCTGCCGCAGATCATCGAGGCGGTCGCCTCCCACGGCGGGGACCGGAAACTCGACCAGTTGCCGCGCGCGAAAGCGCTCGGGACGGGCGAGTTCGCGGTGCTGCACGTCGCGGCGGCACACCCGGATGCCGGAATCGTCGCCATCGAGGTGCACAGCCCCTTCGAGTGAGGCGTCGGGCTGTTCGCGGCTCGTTCACCTTCCGTTCACCATCCCGGTCGAGTCTGGACACGAGGCGTTCCTAGCGTGACCTGCGGGTCGCACCGACCCTCACCTGAATCCAGACATTCCCGAAGGGAACACAGTGAACATCACGCGCATCGGCAGCGTTGCTGCCATTGCCATCGCAAGCACCCTCGTGCTCGCGTCTTGTGCCGGAGCCAGCGAAGGCGGCGAGGGCAGCAGCGACCTCACCGGCACGCTCATCGGCGCCGGCGCCTCGTCGCAGCAGTCGGCTCAGGAGGCCTGGGTCGTCGGCTTCCAGACCGCGAACCCGGATGTCACCGTCGAGTACGACCCGATCGGTTCGGGTGGCGGCCGCGAGACGTTCATCGGCGGCGGGAGCCAGTTCGCCGGTTCCGACCGTGCGTTCAAGGCCGAGGAGATCGCCGAGGACAACTTCGCCTCCTGCGTCGCGGGCACCGGCATCCTCGAGATCCCGGCCTACATCTCGCCGATCGCCGTCATCTTCAACCTCGACGGCATCGACTCGCTGAACATGGACGGCGCCACGATCGCCGGCATCTTCGCGGGTGAGATCACCAACTGGAGCGACGACGCCATCGCCGCGCAGAACGAGGGCGTCGAGCTGCCCGACCTCGCGATCACGGCCGTTCACCGCGCCGATGACTCGGGCACCACGGCCAACTTCACCGACTACCTCGCGGCCGTCGCCCCCGACGTGTGGACTGTGGGCGTCATCGAGACCTGGCCGACCGAGTACGGCGGAGAGGCTGCCCCGCAGACCTCCGGCGTGATCGACGCCGTCACCAACGGCACCGGCACCATCGGCTACGCCGACGCCTCGCGCGCCGGTGACCTCGGCACCGTCGCGGTCAAGGTCGGCGACGAGTACGTTCCGTACTCGCCCGAGGCCGCTGCCGCCATCATCGACGCCTCGCCGCGCGAAGAGGGTCGTGGCGACACGGACATCGCGATCGCGATCGACCGCTCCTCGAGCGCGCCGAACGTGTACCCGATCGTTCTGGTCAGCTACCTCATCGCGTGCAACGAGTACGCCGAGGGTGCCCCGGTCGAGCTCGTGAAGGCGTACCTCTCCTACGTGATCAGCGCTGAGGGCCAGGCCCTCGCCGCCGAGTCGGCCGGCTCGGCCCCGATCTCGGAGGCGCTCTTCACCGAGGCGCAGGCCGCGATCGACGCGATCAAGTAGCACGCAGTTCCCCAATCGGCCCCGCCGCTCGTTAGATTGAACGGCGGGGCCGGTTTCTTCCCCCTCGCGCTTCCCCTTACGCCCGACACGGAGCACACTCGAGATCATGTCTTCCCCCGCTGCGAAGCTTCGCCCCAAGTCCGCTCAGCGGCCCGGAGACCGGGTCTTCTCCGCCAGCGCACTGACCGCCGGAAGCCTGATCCTCGCGATCCTCGCCGCGGTCGCGGGCTTCCTCATCCTCGAAGGCATCCCCGGCGTTCTCGCCGACCCGAACGATGTGTCGATCTTCGACGACGGCGTCGACTTCGTCTCGTTCGTCATCCCCCTCATCTTCGGCACGCTGTGGGCGGCGGCGCTCGCCCTCGTCATGGCGATGCCGGTCGCGCTCGGCATCGCGCTGTTCATCTCGCACTACGCCCCGCGCAAGCTCGCCGCCGGCCTCGGCTACACCATCGACCTGCTGGCCGCGGTGCCCTCGGTGGTCTTCGGACTCTGGGGCGCGAACGTGCTGGCCCCCATGATCCAGCCGGCTTACACCTGGCTCGCCGAGAACCTCGGCTTCATCCCGCTGTTCGCCGGCCCCGCCTCCGGAACCGGCCGCACCATCCTGACCGCCGCCATCGTGCTCGCCGTCATGGTGCTGCCGATCATCACCGCGATCAGCCGCGAGGTGTTCCTGCAGACGCCGCGCCTCTACGAGGAGGCCGCCCTGGCGCTGGGTGCCACGCGCTGGGAGGTCATCCGCACCGTCGTGCTGCCGTTCGGTCGACCGGGCGTCATCTCGGGCGCGATGCTGGGCCTCGGCCGCGCACTCGGCGAGACGATGGCCGTCGCGATGGTGCTCTCCGGCAGCGGCATCATCAACTTCGACCTGATCAGCTCGGTCAACCCCACCACGATCGCCGCCAACGTCGCGCTGCGCTTCCCCGAGGCCTACGGCATCAACGTCAACGTCCTCATCGCGACCGGCCTGATCCTGTTCGCGATCACGCTGGTCGTGAACTCGATCGCGCGCTACATCGTCAACCGTCGCAAAGAATTCTCGGGAGCCAACTGATGTCGAGCGCCACCGCCACGTCGCCGGTCACGAACGCGTTCGCGGCGAGCCGTCTTCCCCGCTTCTCGACCCTCTGGATCCTGCTCGCGAGCCTTGCGGTCTCGGGCGTCGTGGTCGGGCTGGTCACAATGGCCGGCGACGCCGAGTTCAACGTCGGCCTCGCCGTGTTCTTCGGCGCGGTGATCTTCGCCGTCGCCAACTACGTGATCTCGCTTCTGGTCGAGGGTTCTCGCCGTGCGGCCGACCGTCTCGTCACGACCCTCGTCGTCGCCGCCTTCACGGTGGCGATGATCCCGCTCGTGTCGCTCGTCTACACCGTCGTTGTGATGGGCTCGGGCCGCATCGATTGGGACTTCTTCACGCTGTCGATGCGCAACGTGCTCGGCGAGGGCGGCGGCGCGGCCCACGCGATCGTCGGCACGCTGCTCATGACCGGACTCGCGACCGTCATCTCGGTGCCGATCGGCCTGCTCACCTCGATCTACCTCGTCGAGTACGGTCGCGGCCGCCTCGCCCAGGCGATCACCTTCTTCGTCGACGTCATGACCGGCATTCCCTCGATCGTCGCCGGCCTGTTCGCCTTCGCCCTGTTCGAGTTGATCCTCGGCCCCGGAACGCGCGTCGGCCTCTCGGGCGCGATCGCGCTCACGGTGCTGATGCTCCCCGTCGTGGTGCGCTCCAGCGAAGAGATCCTGCGCCTCGTGCCGAACGAGCTCCGGGAAGCCTCGTACGCGCTCGGCGTGCCGAAGTGGCTGACCATCCTCAAGGTGGTCATCCCGACCTCGATCGCGGGTATCTCGACCGGCGTCATGCTGTCGATCGCGCGCGTCATCGGCGAGACGGCCCCGCTACTCATCGCGGCCGGCTTCTCGAACAACTTCAACTACGACCTGACCGAGGGCCGCATGCAGAGCCTGCCGGTCTACGTGTACTACTCGTACATCAGCCAGGGCACCGACTTCGCGCCGTACATCGAGCGCGCCTGGGCCGGTGCGTTGACCCTCATCGCCATCGTCATGATCCTGAACCTGATCGCGCGCCTCGTCGCACGAATCTTCGCCCCCAAGCTCGGTCGCTGAGCGAGAAAAGGAAGACTCCCACTGTGTCCAAGCGAATCGAAGTCAACGACCTCAACGTCTACTACGGCAAGTTCCGCGCCGTCGAGGGCGTGACGCTCACCATCGAGCCCCGCTCCGTTACTGCGTTCATCGGCCCGTCCGGCTGCGGCAAGTCCACCTTCATCCGCACGCTCAACCGCATGCACGAGGTGATCCCGGGCGCCTACGTCGAGGGCGAGGTGCTCATCGACGGCAACAACCTCTACGACGCGAGCGTCGACCCGGTGAACGTGCGCCGCCAGGTGGGCATGGTGTTCCAGCGCCCCAACCCGTTCCCGACGATGTCGATCCGCGACAACGTGCTCGCGGGCGTCAAGCTCAACAACCGCCGCATCAGCAAGAGCGAGGCGGACGAGCTGGTCGAGTCCTCGCTGCAGGGTGCCAACCTCTGGAACGAGGTCAAGGACCGCTTGGAGAAGCCCGGATCGGGCCTGTCGGGCGGTCAGCAGCAGCGCCTCTGCATCGCGCGCGCTATCGCGGTCAAGCCGGAAGTCATCCTGATGGACGAGCCCTGCTCGGCCCTCGACCCGATCTCGACCCTCGCGATCGAGGACCTCATCGAGGAGCTCAAGTCGGAGTACACGATCGTGATCGTGACCCACAACATGCAGCAGGCCTCGCGCGTGAGCGACAAGACGGCGTTCTTCAACATCGCGGGCACCGGCAAGCCGGGCAAGCTCATCGAGTACGACGACACCACGACGATCTTCTCGAAGCCCAGCGTGCAGGCGACAGAAGACTACGTCTCGGGCAAGTTCGGGTAGCGAGCACCAGACCAGCGCAGAAGGGCCGAGGCGATCGCCTCGGCCCTTCTCGCGTGGTGTGGCGGTCTAGGCACCCAGCACGACGATCGGATCCGTCGAGGGCGTCTCCGAGCCGCCCGCGGGCTCGATGGTGACGCCGACGGCATCGCCGGCATGCATCACGCCCTCGAGAACCACGGTGACCGTGTCGCCCTCCATCGTGAACGTGCCGGCCGGGATCGCCTGCCCGTCGCGCAGGTACCAGAGCTCGTAGGTCTGGTCGCTCGGCAGCTCGCCCATGCCCTCGGCGATGAGCGCCGAACGCCCCAGCTCCCCCGACCAGACGAGCGTCGCGTGCCCGCCGCCGTCGAGCGGCACGCTCGCGCGCTGGAAGTCGCTCGCGGCGGTGATCTCAGCGATCTGCTGCGCCTCGAGATCGACGGCGCCCCGGTCAACCAGGAGCCCGCCCGAGAACGCCAGCACGATCGCCGCGGCGGCCGCGGCCAGCGCGACGGCGGGGTGGCGGAACCAGCGCGCCTGGGCGCGCTCCGTGGGAGCAAGAACCTCACCCGCGGCGGCGGGCGCCGCGTCGGTCGTGTCCGCGGCCGAAACCTGCGCCGTCTCGGCGGGGAGTTGCGGCATCCCGGCGATCGACGCCAAGATGTTGGCCCGCAACGCGGGACTCGGGGCCTCCGGGGCAACCGCAAGACCGAGTTCGACCGCCGTGTCGCTGAGGCTGACGACCTCGGCGCGCAGGTCGTCGGACTCGCGCAGGCGCGTCTCGAACGATGCCCGCTCCTCGGGCCCGAGCGCATCGAGCACGTAGGCGCCGCTCATGTCGTTCTCGTCGTCCGGGCGCTCAGGCGTGGAGTTGGTCGTGGTCACGATGCCACCCCCAATACATCTCTCAAACGGATCATGCCGTCCCGAAGACGGGTCTTCACGGTTCCGACCGGAACCTTGAGCAGGGACGCCACCTCGCTGTGGGTGAGCCCCCGGAAGTAGGCGAGCGAAACGGCTTGGCGCTGCAGTTCGGTCAGTCGTTCCATCGCCTTCTCCACCCTTTCGCTCTCCAGTCTGATTTCCACGTTCTCGGCCACCGAGTCAAAGCCCGGGGCAAAGTCCCGGATTCCCACCTTGGTGTCGCGGTCGCGGCTCGATTGCGAGGCGCGCACACGGTCGACCGCCCGTCGGTGGGCCATCGTCAGCATCCAACTGACGGCGCTCCCGCGGCCCGGTTCGTACCTGGTGGCGCTCTGCCACACCTCGAGGAAGATCTCTTGCGTCACTTCCTCCGACTGCGCGTGATCGCGCAGCAGACGTTTCACCAGACCGAAAACGCGCGGAGCGGTTTGGTCGTAGAGTTCGGCGAAGGCGGCCTGGTCGCCCCCCGCGCATTTCGCAAGAAGCGCCTCGGGCGTGACGTCGGCACGGCTCTCGGAGCGCAGGTCGACATCCTCGGACACGAGTTTTAGCATTCCACACCGTTCCTCGATGTTCTCTAGAAAGTCATTCGGAACGGAAGTCGAAACGGTTGGGTGCGGATCGCGGGCACAGAAAAACCGGGCCGCAGAACGCCTCTCGGCGGAAGGCCGCTCGTAGCGGCGAAATTTGGAGCCCGGGGTTACTGCGGCCCGGCCAGAAGAGTCTACGTTCAGTCGAGCGAGTCTGCACGGGCGAGCGCCGCACTCGCCGCAAGATCGTCGGCGATCGTCGCGAGCCGCAACGCGCGACGGGTGAACTCGGCCGCTCGATCGCTTTCGACGCCGTCGGAGTCGTCGGCGAGGCTTGTCGTTCCGGCGGCCGCGACCCGGCAGAACGCCGCCGCGCGGTCGAGCGCGAGGGCGAAGTCGCCGTCGAAGACGCCGCGCAGGATCTGGTCGGCGAGTTCGACGATCTCCTGCGGACCGGTCGGGCTCGGCGCCCCCGCCACCAGGGCGTCGATGGTGTGAAGCACCTCGGTGCCGCGTGTGTAGACGAGGCTCACCTCATCCGGGTTGCTGCGGATCATCAACCGCACCAGGTAGAGCCGCCACAGCGCCCCCGGCAGGCTGTGCGCCGTCGCGTGCGCCCAGAGTTCCGCGAGCGCGTCGATGCCGTGCTCGTCGGTGTAGTGGACGAGGCGTTTCACGACACTCGGGTCCGCGGAATCGCGGGCGCGGGTGAGGATCGCCGCCGCGCTCTCGTGCGCGGCCCGGGTCTGCGTCGCCGGGTCGGTGCCGCCCTCGTAGGCCTCGAACTCGCGGCCTCCGAACAGGGCAGGTTTGTGGAACTCCGACGACATCCCTCCAGGGTACGCGGGAGCGCGCGCCCTTACCCGAACGTGAACGAGTAGGCCTCGACGCCCGGCTCGACGGTCACCTCGATCGTGCCCTCGGTCGGCCCGTCCAGCTCGATCAGCTGGTAGGAGTCCGGCACACCCGCGACCTGAATGGTGCGCGGGTCGCCGCCGTCGACGCGCACCGTGACCGTGCCCGAACCGCCGAGCACCATCCGCACCTCGCGGGTCGCGGTGAACTCAAGCCGCACCATTCCCGGCGATGCGATCGGTGTCGCGTTCTGGAAGTCGATCTCCCATTGCCCGTCGAGGGCGAAGGTGTCGCGGGCGAGACCCTCGGGAGTCCGGTAGTCGTTGATGCCCGAGCGGTACGCCTCCTCGCCGCCGAAGTTCACCACCTTGCCGAGACTCAGGTAGGTCTCCGGCGTCGTAGAACCGAGTTCGGGAGTGTCATCCGAGATCTCGGTCGGGGCGGGCAGCTCGACGTCGGGGTTGGCGAGCACGAGCAGTTCGCGGATCAGCTTCTCGGTGGTGGCGTAGCCACCCTCGCCGAACTTGATGTGGCGCACCGTGCCCTCGGCGTCGATCAGGTAGTGGGCCGGCCAGTAGCGGTTGCGGTAGTTGGTCCAGGTGGAGAGGGAGTTGTCGAGCGCCACCGGGTACTCGATCCCGAACCCGCGGGCGCCCGCCTCAACGTTCCGCTGCTCCTTCTCGAAGGCGTACTCGGGCGAGTGGATGCCAATCACCTGCAACCCGAGGTCGCGATAGGTCTCATCCCACGCCACGGCGTGCGGCAGCGAGCGCTGGCAGTTGATGCAGGAGTAGGCCCAGAAGTCGATCAGCACCACCTGGCCGCGCAGCTCCTCGAGCGCGATCGGCTCGTTGCCGGGGGTGTTGAACCAGGCCTCGATGCCCCGGATGTCGGGGGCCGTGCCGCATCTCTCCAGCTCGGTCGCGCCCTGCGTGCAGAGGTCGAGATCCTTGTTCTGCTCGTTCTCCAGCCCCCCGAGGTCGAGCGCCTCGGTGATCGCGTCCGACTCGGCGATCTGCTCCTGCAGCGCGCTCGTGTAGTCGGGGATCAGGCGCTGCAGGGTCTGCGGCAGGTTGAAGACGAGGCCGACGGCGAGCGCGATCATCACCACGCCGCCAGTGACGCGGATCGTGTTCTGGCGGGCACGGAACGCCTTCACCCGCTCCGCCACCCGGCGACCGGCGAGGGCGAAGACGAGCAGCGGCAGGGCGGCGCCGATCGCGAAGGTGACCGTCAGCACCACGGTCTCGGCGCCGATCCGCCCGGTGGCGCCCGCCACCGTGATCGCGGCGAGCACCGGTCCGGCGCACGGTACGTAGACGGCACCGAGGGCGAAGCCGAGCATGAAGCCGGAGCGGTCGGTGTCGACGCTGCGCTGCGGGATCCACGAGAAGGGCTTTTCCAGCAGATGCTGGAACGCCGGCACGATCAGCCCGACGCCGATCAGGATCAGCACGACGATGCCCGCCCAGCGCAGCACGTCTTGCGGCAGCCCGAGCACCGCGAGCAGCAGCGAACCGGCGAGCGTGATGAGGCTGAAACTTGTGACGAGCCCCGCGATCACCAGGTAGGGCCTCCACCTCGAAACCTGCGTTGCGGCCCCCTCGTCGCGGGCGCTCTGCGCGCCGCCCGACAGGAAGATGACCGGCAGCACCGGGATGATGCACGGCGAGATTCCGGTGATGAGACCGCCGAGCAGTCCGATGAGTCCGAGAGTGATGAGCATGTTCCGTGTTCGGAGCCGTCACCGAAATCGGAGCGGTCGAAGGCGGACTTTCTGCGAATCCGGAATTCGACCCAACCGGTTCTGCCACTGCTCCGAAGTGCCTTGTACAGGAACCGTCCACACGGAGAGTCGCCCACCGCGGCTTTCCCGCACTGAGGAGAAACCCATGCGAACCCACTCGCGCACCAAGCTCGCCGCCATCAGCATCGCCGCTGTGGCCATGTTCGGCCTCGCGGCCTGTACCACCGCGGCCGAGGACGTCACCGACGAGCCCGTCATCGAAGAAGAGATGGATGACTCGATGAGCGATCCGGCCTTCGCCAACCTGGTCGGCCCCGGCTGCACCGCCTACGCGGAGTCAGTGCCGGACGGCGCCGGCTCGGTCGTCGGCATGTCGCAGGACCCGGTCGCCGTGGCGGCGAGCAACAACCCGCTGCTCACCACTCTGGTGGCGGCGGTGTCCGGTCAGCTGAACCCCGACGTCAACCTGGTCGACGTGCTGAACGGTGACGAGTTCACCGTCTTCGCCCCGGTCGATGACGCCTTCGCGGCTCTCGACGCCGAGACCGTCGACGCACTCGCGCAGCCCGAGAACGCCGAACTGCTGACCTCGATTCTGACCTACCACGTGGTTCCCGGTCAGATGCTTCCTGCCGACATCGCCGGTCAGACCCTCACCACGGTGAACGGTCAGACCCTCGTGATCGGATCCGATGTCGACACCCTCACCGTGAATGACGCGAACGTCATCTGCGGAGGTGTCATGACGGCCAACGCCACCGTGTACCTGATCGACGCGGTGCTGTTGCCGGCGAGCTGAGTCCCCGGCTCGTCGAACGGACGGGGTCGGATGTCGTGGTGGCATCCGGCCCCGCTTTCGTGCATCTGCGGCTCCGAGGACAGTGATCAAGGCGCCGTCGGTCTCGTTTCGTGCCGCTCAAGCGCACGACGCCGCGCGAGCCGCGTGCGCCCACTACGCTGGTGAGCCGAGGGCCTGTAGCTCAGTTGGTAGAGCAGCGGACTTTTAATCCGTGGGTCGTGGGTTCGAGCCCCACCGGGCCTACTCTCTTCTCGCCCTGCTCGTGATGGGCTGTCCCCGTGATCGGGGTCACGGTCGGCACCCGCGGCATGTGCATGACAGGAGTCCCCAGAACCGTTCGTTGGCCTGGTCACGTCACGCGCCCGTGCTGACGAGGTCAAGATCAGCGACGCGTGCTCCGGCGGCAGCGGTACTGGCACGGGCCCAGAGGAAGTGTCACACTGTTTCTAGATCTAGAAGGAGTTTGACATGCACGAGATGTCGGTTGCCACGCTCGCACGACAACTTGGCGTGACCCAGCGACGAGCGAATCAGCTCGTGGCCGGTGGACAGATCAGCGCACGCCGGACCGACAGTGGCGCCTGGCTAGTGGACGCGGCCAGCGCCGACGCATACACGCGCAGGCGGCGTACGACGCGGGGGCTGACAGCGGATGCGGCGTGGGCGCTGCTGTTCATGCTCTCGAACGAGCGGGCGGAGTGGACGAGCGAAAGCACCCGCGCTCGGCTGAGGCGCCGAATCCGAGCCCACTCTGCCGAACTCATCGCCCAGGAGGTCGCGGGGCGCACTCGCGTGTACCGCTACCGGGCGTCGAACCTCGCGCTCGCTGAAGACGGACTGCTCCTGACCGGGCGGTCCGCAATCGAGGCACTCAACACGGACCTGCTCCCGGATCGTGGCCGCCTCTCCGGCTACGTGCCTGCCGGAACCTCGGTCGACGAATGGGCGACGACTCGCTTCATGGTCGCGGACCCGGCCGGCGCTGTCTTTCTGTTCGCCAACACGATTCCCGCCGACGGATCCGATGCACGACTGCCGGGCGCGGTCGTGGCCGCCGACCTCGCAATCTCCGCTGATGCTCGTGAGCGCGAAGCCGGACTTGAGGCCATCGAAGAAATGAGATCGCGATGGCTGAGTTCGACCGAGTAGTACAACTTGCTGGCGATGAAGCGCTTCCGGCGTGGCAGAGCATCGTGGAATTAGACCGAGCAGGTCTCGCCGAGTCGCTGACGCTCGTCGGCGGACTCATGGTCTACGGCCATGCACGAGCAGCCCAGCTGATTGCGCCGCGCCCAACTGCCGATGCCGACGTCGTGGTCGACCTGCTGGCAGCGCGGACCAGTCTGAACGTGGTCTACGCCGTGATCTCAGAGATGGAGTTCGAACTCGACACCGAGTACGCGACTGCCTACCGCTTTCGGCATGCCGACGGTCGCGTCATCGACGTGTTGGTTGCCGACCACCTCCCGTCACACATCCGCGCTCGGCTGGCAGGGCGCCCCGCGTTTCCGGCGCCAGCGGGACAGCAAGCGATCAATCGACGCGAAGTTTGGCGACTCGAGTTCTCACCCGAGCTCAGTTGCCTGGTTGGGATTCCCAACGTGCTCGGGGCGCTGATCGCGAAGGGCGCGGCCTGGGTCGCCGACACCCGCAACCCAGAACGTCACATCCAGGATGCCGCCACCCTTCTCGCGACGGTCGAAGACCCATCGACGCTCGACTACGGCCTCTCGACGAGAGATCGTCGACGGCTCCGAGCGATCCACGAACCCTTGCAGGATTCGCGCCATTTCGCATGGGGACTGCTCGATCCCCCTGAGCGGCTGTCGGGTCAACAGAACCTGGAACTCATCGCCAGGGCGGCTCGCCTGTAGGACCTACCGCACCGACGTGCGCGTCGCGACTCGCGCGACTGCCGGCCCCCTCGCGGTTGTCAGCGTGGCGAACCCGCGCTCGACCGAAGCCGGTCCCTCGTCATCGACGAACGCGGTGAGTCACAGGGAAGTCGGCCCACAGCGACCCGACCCGAGCGTCCCGGTGAGGACTCGGAGTCCGTCGGCCGTGGGTTCGAGCCCCACCGGGCCTGCCGTCGAAACTCCCGCCGCGGCAGCTCTCAATCCGAGGCGCTGACCGAAATCCCGATCTTGCCGCGCGCGTGCTGCTCGCCGAAGTGGCGCAGCGCGTCGGCGGCCTCGGCGAGGGGATAGTTGCGCTCGATGCGCGGGCGTAGCTTTCCCGCGTCGATGAGGGCGGTCAGCTCGTCCAGATCTGCGGCGTTTGCGGCGGCGGACAGGGGGCGGATCTGCTGGCTCACGAAGGTGTTCTGCACGGCGCCGGCGAGGATGCGGCCGATCGGGCCGAGCACGCGGCCGCCGTTGCCGGAGGCGAGCACCAGGATGCCCTTCGGGGAGAGCACTCGCCGCAGGCGCGAGAGCGGGTGGTTTCCGACGAGGTCGAAGATCACGTCGAACCTCTCGTCACCCTCGGTGACATCGCGCTCGGTGTAGTCGATCACCTCGTGCGCTCCCAGCTCCCGCACCATCTCGACGTTGCGGGTGCTGCACACGCCGGTCACGGTCGCACCGAGCGCGGCGCCGATCTGCACCGCAAAAGAGCCGACGCCGCCGGAGGCGCCGTTGACGAGCACCCGATCGCCGGGAGCGACGTGGGCGACGTCGCGGAGGCCTTGGAGTGCGGTCATTCCGGCAAGCGGCACGCACGCCGCCTCCTCGAAGCTGAGGGCTCGCGGGCGACGGGCGAGCAGGCGGGCAGGCGCCACCACGTACTCGGCCCACGTGCCCGACGCGACCTCGCCGAAGACCTCGTCGCCGACGGCGAAGCCGTTCACCGCGCTGCCGACCGCCTCGATGACACCCGCCACATCCCGCCCGGGCGTCGCGGCCTTCGGGGCGCGCAGTCCGAAGGCGAGACGCACCAGGTACGGCTCGCCGCGGGTGAGCAGCCAGTCGGCGGCGTTGACGGAGGCGGCCCGCACGCGGATGAGCACCTGATCCGGCTTCGGGGAGGGCACCGGCACCTCGTCGTAGTCGAGGGTTTCCGGTCCGCCGTATCGCTGCTGGGTGATCGCCTTCATGACTTCCTTCGTCGATTCGCTTCTGGTGTGACACTATGGTGTGTGCTACACAGTATCGTGTTACTCACTCAACCTCTACCTCGAAATGGACCGCCATGAAGCTCTTCGCCCCGACCAGCCGCCCCGCACTGCTGTCGTCCCTCTGGATCGTCCTGATGTTCAACTACCTCTACTGTGACGTGCTCGGCCTCTACGACCCGGAACATCTGGTCGCCCTGCAAGAAGGAACCATGGGCGGCCTGCCGTTCACCCCCGAGGCGCTCGTCGCGGCCGGCGTACTCATGCAGATCCCGATCGCGATGGTGCTGCTGTCGCGCGTGCTCCGGCGCGGCCTCGCTCGCGGGGTGAACATCGCCGCCGCCACCGCAATGGGCGCCGTGCAAGTGAGCACCCTGTTCTTCGGCACCCCGCCGACACCCGTCTACATCTTCTTCTCCACCATCGAGATCGCGCTGGCGATCACGATCGTGGCGGTCGCGCTCACCTGGCCCCGCGCATCCGAACAGGTGTCGCACGAGAATCACGCCGTCGCCGCGGCATGACGGCCAGTAGCGTAAAGAAGTGCTGAACGACGACGAGCTTGCGACCCACCGGCAGGAACTGCGCCGGGGGACGGTCGTGGCCGCCTGCCTGGTGCTGCTCGATACGCCCAACTACGGCTACGCCTTGCTCACCGCGCTCGAGGACGCGGGCTTCACGGTGGATGCGAACACGCTCTACCCGCTGCTGCGTCGGCTCGAAAAACAGGGCCTCGTGACCGCCGAATGGAACACCGACGAATCCCGACCGCGCAAGTTCTACGTCACAAGCCCCGAGGGTGCGGAACTCGCCCGCACCCTCACCGCCGACTGGCACCAGCTGACCACCGCTTTCACGGCCCTCACGGAGAAGCCATGACCACCGCATCCACCCTCACCGACCGCTACGTCGCCGAGGCGCTCCGCGGGATGCCCGCCGCCCAGCGCGCCGACATTGAGACCGAACTGCGGGCCTCCATCGCCGACGCGATCGATGACCTCGTCGAGTCGGGCGTGGATGCCGCTGCCGCCGAATACGACGTGCTCACCGAACTCGGCGCCCCGCGCCACCTCGCCGCCGGCTACTCGTCGCGCCCCACCGCCCTCATCGGGCCGGAGCTCTACCCCGACTTCGTGCGCGTGCTCAGCGCGCTACTCGCGACGGTGGTGCCGATCTGGTTCCTGTTCAGCGGGATCGTCACCTTTGTCGACGGCGCCACCCCGCTCGACACCTTCGGCGCGGCCCTCTTTGGTTCGCTAGAACTGGCGATGACGATCGCGTTCTTCACGGCGCTCGTCTTCGTGATCATCGAGCGCACCCCCGCCATGCGCTCGCGCCAGCAGGCGAGTTGGAGTCCGGCATCCCTGCCCGCGGTGCGGGATCGACGCGGCTACCTTCAGGAGCTCGTCGGCGGCGTCATCCTGCTCGTTGTGCTCGCCGGTGCCGTGATCGCGCTGCAGACCGTCGGCGCGGTCGAGGGGGCACACGGCGCACTGAGCGGTCCGATCGAGCCGGGGCTCTGGGCCTCCGGTGCGCTCGTGATCGCGCTGTTCTACCCGCTCGTGAGCATCACGTTCCACGTCGTCGGCTACTACACCGGCTGGTCGACGCCGAACGCGGTCGCCACCATCGTGTTCCAAGTGCTCTTCGTCGTGCCGGCGATCTGGCTCACCGCGAGCGGGCGCCTGCTCAACCCCGACTACTTCGAGGCGATCGACTGGCCGGGCGGGGTGGGCGTCGTCAGCACCGTGGTGGTCGTGCTCGTGCTGCTCTTCGCCGTGCTCGACGCGGTTGACGGGATCGTGCGGGCGACGCGCTCGCGGCGCACGCGGTAGGCCCGGGACCGGGGCCTGTGCGAATCACCGCGCGACGTACGGAGATCTGCCGTACAATCGTGCTATGGCTCACGCAACCAAGTCCGACCGGCTCGACCTGCGCCTGACGAGCACCCAGAAGGCGGAGATCGAGAAAGCCGCCGCACTCTCGGGGCGCACCGTCACCGACTTCTCCGTGAGCGTGCTCGTCCGCGAGGCGGAGGAAGTCATCCGATTCGAACGCGAACTCCACCTCTCCCAGGAGTCGTGGGATGCCTTCAACGACATCCTCGACCGTCCGGCAAAACCCGTCTCGGGACTCGCCGACCTGCTGAAACGCCCGAGCGTCTTCACCGAGTGAGCATGTTCCGCTCGCCGCGAGCACTCCGCGCCGACGATCGGTTTTCGAGCTTCGATTGCGGCGAACCCTCGCTGAACGAGTGGCTGCGCTCGCGGGCGCTCAAGAACGAAGCGACGGGGGCGTCTCGCACGTTCGTGAGCGTCGACGGCGAATCGGGCGAGGTGGCCGGCTACTACTGCCTCTCGGCGGGTTCGCTCGCGCTCGACGAAGTTCCGGGCCGCGTCAAGCGCAACATGCCTTCCCCCATCCCGATCATCCTGATCGGACGCCTCGCGGTCGACACCCGTTACTCCGGGCGCGGGCTCGGGACTTCGCTCCTCCAGCACGCGGTCCTGAAGGGCGTCGAAGCCTCCCGGGCCGTCGGGGCCCGCGCCTTCATCGTCGATGCGCTGAACGACGACGCGGAGCGGTTCTACCGCACGTACGGTTTCGAGCCGATGCCGCCCGCGGCGAGACGCGCGATGTACCTGCTCGTGTCGGATGCCGAGGCGACCATCGCGGATCTCGCGTAGACCGAGGCCCGGCCCGCCTCACGCGGTCGCTACGAGCAGCAGCTGGATGCCCCCGGCGCATCCCCCGTCGAGCACACGCCCGTCGCCGGCAGGGTCAGCTCGACCGCGGTCGCGGCGGCGAGGTCGCCCGCCAGCCAGGCGGTGATCGAGCGCACCTGCTCGTAGCCGGTCGCCAAGAGGAACGTCGGCGCGCGGCCGTAGCTCTTCATTCCGGCGAGGAAGAAGCCCTCCTCGGGGTGCTGCAGTTCGGCGAAGCCGTGCGGCTCCACCGTGCCGCAGGTGTGCACGTTCGGATCGATCAGCGGGGCGAGCCGGCGCGGCGCCTCCACAATCTCGTCGAGGTCGAGGCGCACCTCGCGCAGCATGTCGAGGTTGGGGCGGAACCCGGTCGCGTTCACCACCAGCTCGGTGTGGTGGTCGACGATCTCGCCGCCGCGCGACCCGACGACGCGCACACCCTCGCCCTCGCGCTCCAGCCGCACGATCTCGAAACGGTCGACGACCTCGATCGCCCCCGATGCCACGAGCGCGTCGACGCGGGCGCCGAGCGAGGCGCGCGCTTCCAACTCGTCGTCGGCCGAGGTCGTCACGCGCACGGCGGAGGCGTTGCGAATCAGCCAGCTCACCCGCGTGCCCGGCTCCTGCCGGGCCAGCTCGGCGAGGGCGAGCAGCGTGTTCGCCGCCGAGTGCCCGGCGCCGACCACGGTCGTGTGTCGCCCGGCGAAGCGCGCCCGCTCGCGGCCCAGCACATCCGGCAGGGCATGGCTGACGAGATCGGCGACCTCGGGCAGGCCGAGCGGTTCGAGGCCACTCGAGGCCAGGCTGTTGGGCGAGCGATACGTGCCGGAGGCGTCGATCACCGCGCGCACCGACAGATCCTTCAGCTCTCCGCGGTCTCGAAGCCGCACCAGGAACGGGGTGCGTTCGCGCCGCGCGGTGCGGGTGCGATCCATGCCCTCCCGCGCCACGGCGACGACCTCCACACCGGTGCGAATGCGGCTCGCGATTTCGTCGAGTCGAGCGAGCGGCTCCAGGTACTGCTCGACCAGTTCGGTGCCGGTGGGCAGCGACGTCTCGGCGGGGTGTGCCCACCCGGTCGCCTCGAGCAGGCGGCGCGAGGCCGGGTCGACGAGGTGCTTCCACGGCGAGAACAGCCGCGTGTGACCCCACTGCCGCACGATGTCGGCGATCGTGTCGCCCGCCTCGAAGATGACAAAGTCGATGCCGCGCTCGACCAGATTCGCGGCGGCGGCCAGTCCGATGGGCCCGGCGCCGATGATCGCGACCGGGAGCGCGTCGCGGCGGTCGTCGCGCACGGGGCGGGGGGTCAGGTCAATCAGGGTCACGAGCGGCCTTTCGCTTCATCGAAGGATGTCGATCAAGATCTTCCTCGCATCCATCGAAGTTTGTCAATATTTGAGTAGACTCGGGCCATGAAGACCTTGCCGCTCGTCTCCGCCCCCGCGGGCGAGGTCTGCTGCGCGCCCCTCACCCGCGCGCCGCTCGGCGCCGCCGACGCCGACAATGTCGCCCGCCGCTTCAAGGCGCTCGGCGACCCCACCCGCGTGCGCCTCATCTCAATCGTCGCCGCCTCCGCCGACCAGGAGGCCTGCGTCTGCGACCTGACCGAACCGGTCGGGCTCAGCCAGCCGACCGTCTCACACCACCTCAAGATCCTGATGGATGCCGGATTCCTCACCCGCAGCAAGCGCGGCACCTGGGCGTACTACCGCCTCGTTCCCGGCAGCCTCGATCAGCTCGGGCTCGTGCTCGCGACGGTGTGAGCAGGCCATGACGACCGCGTTCATCGCACCGCCGCGGCGCATCCCGCTGTACCTGCGATTCGGGCTCTGGGTCGTCAAGAAGCGCACCGGCGCCGACCTGCTGCCCCCGAAACTGCTCGCCTGGTACCCGCGCGCGGCGATCGGCTCCGGAATCCTCGAGGCGCTCGTCACCCACCGCGACGGCGACATCACCGAGCGGATGCTGAAGCTGGTGCGCATGGCCGTCTCGTTCCGCGTCGAATGCCCGTTCTGCATGGGCTTCAACTCGGACGGCTGGGAGCGGCTCATCACCGAGGAGGAACTCGCCGCCGTGCAGGGCCGCACCCCGCTCGAGGAGGTGGCGAGCCTCAGCCCGCGCGAACGCCTCGCCATCGAATACGCGAGGCGCAGCTGCGAGACGCCGCTCGACTTCACGCCCGAGTTCGGCGCGCGTCTCACCGAGCTGTTCACCGAGCGCGAGCTGGTCGTGCTCGCCTCCACCTCGGCGCAGGTCAACTACTGGGCGCGGCTCATCCAGGCGCTGGGGTGCCCGGCCGAGGGGTGACCTCCGGCGTACCGGCGGCTAGATGTACTCAGCAGTGACCTTGGTGACAGTTCGGGTCTTGTGAAACAGGAGAACCTCCGGGCTTAGTGGAGATGTCTAACGTCTTCACAATCACACGGAGGTTCTCGTGTCCCAGGGTAGGTCTGTTCGTCCGCGTCTCAACG
>NZ_CAJQNT010000025.1 GCF_905479755.1 uncultured Schumannella sp.
GGCCTTACGCTCCACCTGCTCGGCCCAGCTTCGCATCTGAGCTGCCTCCTGCTGGAGAGCCTTGACGTCCTTATACTCGACGGCCGCCACCTCCGCCAGTTTCTTAGCGTCGCCCGCTTGATCCACCACCCGGGTCTTGGATTTCTTGGCGTTCGCGGCGTCGAGCACCTCGCGCGTCTGGAACGCGGTCGCCTCCAGCGCGGCGCGCGCGATGTGGCCCTTATTCACGTAGCGCGTGAGCCCGACGATCGCGCCCCGGGCATCCGGCCGCCAGTAGGGGGCGAAGAGCCCGGAGAAGGCGGGCACGAAGTAGACCCCGCCGTTGTCGTCGACGCTCGCGGCCAGCTTCTCGACCTCCGAGGCCTTCGAGATGAGGCCGAGATTGTCGCGCAGCCACTGCACGAGCGAACCCGTCACCGCGATCGAACCCTCGAGGGCGTAGCGCGGGGCCTCGTCGCCGAGACGGTAGGCGACCGTCGTGATGAGTCCGTGCGTGGAGTTGACGATCTCGTCGCCGGTGCCCACGATCAAGAAATTGCCGGTGCCGTAGGTGTTCTTCGATTCGCCGCGCTCGAACGCGGCCTGGCCGAAGGTTGCGGCCTGCTGATCGCCCAGGATGCCCGCGATCGGCACGCCGCGGAGCAGGCTCGACTCCTCGACATCGCCGTAGATCTCGGAGGAGGAGCGGATCTCGGGGAGCATGGCGCGCGGGATGCCGAAGGCCTCGAGCAGTTCGTCGCTCCAGGAGAGCGTCTCCAGGTCCATCAGGAGTGTGCGGCTCGCGTTGGTGACGTCGGTCGCGTGCACGCCGCCGTCGGGACCCCCGGTGAGGTTCCAGAGCAGCCACGAATCGGTCGTGCCGAAGAGCAGTTCACCCGTTTCGGCGCGTGCCCGCGCCCCCTCGACGTGGTCGAGGATCCAGGCGATCTTGGTCGCCGAGAAGTAGGTCGCGAGCGGCAGGCCGGTCTGCTTCTTGAACCGGTCGGTGCCGCCGTCGGCGGCGAGGGCATCCACGAGGTCCTGGGTGCGCGTGTCCTGCCAGACGATCGCGTTGTGGATCGGCTTTCCGGTCTTGCGCTCCCAGACGACCGCCGTCTCGCGTTGGTTGGTGATGCCGACCGCCGAGACGTCGTGGCGGGTGATGTCGGCCTTGGAGAGCGCGATGCCGATGACCTCGCGCGTGTTCGTCCAGACCTCGGCCGCGTCGTGTTCGACCCAACCGGCCTGCGGGAAGATCTGCTCGTGTTCGCGCTGACCGCTGGAGACGACGCGTCCGGCGTGGTCGAAGACGATGGCACGGGTGCTCGTGGTGCCCTGGTCGAGAGCGACGATGTACGACATTCGGCAAGAACTCCTTTGTCTGCGGGGGCGGGCGCGAGCGGGCCTCGCGCCGCGCGAGCACGCGCTGGGGCCCAAACTACCCACGTCGGAATCCGTGCACCACCTGGTGCACGGATGTGCAGAAAACTACGTCGCGCCGACGAGGCGCCGGGCCAGACCCTCGTCGATCACGAGGTCGGTCATGAGCTGCGCGGCGAGCGCGCCGCGCAGGCTCGCGAGTTTCTGCGAGCCCGACACGACGCAGACCCGGCGGGCGACCCGACGCAGGCGGTCGAAGTGCAGGCCCGTTCCGCGGGCGTTCAGTGCGACGTCCTTCCAACTGCCGTCCTGGCGGTAGAAGACCGTCGCGACGTCGCCCACGACCTTGTCGGCGCTCAGCGAGCGGTAGTCCGCGGCATCGAGGTAGCCGCCGATGTAGACGTGGCTCGGGACCTCGGCGAACGGGGAGCCGAGGCCGAACACGGCGATGTCCATCCGGGACTGGATCTCGAGTACGCGCCGGGTGCTGCGTTCGCGCCACAGAGCGTCCTTCGTCAGGGGATCATCGAAGAAGGCCGGCACCGGGAACTGTTGAACCCGCGCCGAGAAGGTCGCCCCGAAGCGCTGCAGGATCTCGCTCGCGTAGTCGATGCCTGTGGTCTGCGTGTTACCGGCACCGTTCATCTGCACCACCACGGTGTTGTGCGTGTCCTTGCGCACGAGGTGCCGGCTGATGGCGCTCAGCGTCGAACCCCAGGCGACCCCCACCGTCATGTTGGAGTCGACGTAGCGGTTCAGCAGGCGCGCCGCGGTCATGCCGACGCGCTCGAGGCGATCGACGTCGCTCGTGGTCTCCGGGATCGGCACGACGTGCGTGGTGACCTTGAAGCGGCGCGAGATCTCCTGCTCCAGTTGCCCGCCGCGCTCCAGCGGCGAGTTGATCTGGATGTCGACGAGGCCGGTGTCGCGTGCGTGCGCGAGCAGGCGGGAGACCGAGGAGCGCGAGGTTTTCAGTTCGCGCGCGATGGCATCCATCGTGAGGTTCTGGAGGTAGTACATCTGGGCGGCGGTGAGCGCGGCGCGCACTCTCAGCTCGTCGGCCGACTGCGGTGCCATGGCGATTCCTCCCGGTCGTGCACATCCGTTCACGCGGCTTGCGCGAATGTGCTCGGGTTCCCACGATAGACGACGACAGTTCCCCCACACCGAGGACGAGGATCGCGATGAAGCACGTGCCCACACCCGAACGGTCCGCCGTGACCGCCCTGCGAGCCGTGGGTCGCACGAGCGTGGTGATCGTCGGCGGCGGCATCAACGGCATCGCGACGTTCCGCGATCTGGCGATGCAGGGGGTGGATGTGGTGCTCGTCGAGCGCTCGGACTTCGCCTCGGGGGCGACCGCCGCCTCCAGCCACATGATCCACGGCGGCGTGCGCTACCTGGAGAACGGCGAGTTCCGCCTGGTGCGGGAATCCGTCCAGGAACGCAACTCGCTCCTCAAGATCGCCCCGCACTTCGTACGCCCGCTGCAGACCACGATCCCGATCTTCTCGACCTTCTCGGGCATCCTCTCGGCTCCGCTGCGATTCCTGCGCCACGGCTCGGGTCGACCGCAGGAGCGCGGCGCCGTGCTCATCAAGATCGGGCTGATGATCTACGACCTGTTCTCGCGCGACGGCGGCAGCGTGCCGCGGCACAAGTTCCTCGGGCGCGAGGCCTCGCGCGCGGCGTTCCCCGAACTCGACCCGAGGGTCAAGTACACCGCGAGCTACTACGACGCCTCGGTGCACGACCCGGAGCGCCTCGCGCTCGATGTGCTGCAGGACGGACTCGCGGCCCACCCGCGCGCCCACGCCGTCAACTACGTCGAGGCGGTCGGCATGGGCGCGAACGGTGTCCGGCTGCGCGACCAGGAGACCGGCGAGGAGTTCACGATCGCCGCCGACGTCGTGGTCAACGCCTCCGGCCCGTGGACCGATCTGACGAACGGAGCCTTCGGGCGGCCGACCGAACTGATGGGCGGCACCAAGGGCTCGCACATCGTGCTCGATCATCCGGAGTTGCTCGCCGCTACTCGCGGCCGCGAGATCTTCTTCGAGCACTCCGACGGTCGCGTCGTGCTGATCTACCCGCTCAAGGGGCGCGTGCTGGTCGGCACGACCGATATTGAGGCGGATGCCCGCGAACGCGCGGTGTGCACCGAGGAGGAGGTCGACTACTTCTTCGAACTGATCGGCCACGTATTCCCCAAGATCCGAGTCGATCGCTCCGACATCGTGTTCCGCTACTCCGGCATCCGGCCCCTGCCGCACCACGGAGACCTGGCGCCCGGATTCGTCTCGCGGGACTACCACGTGGCGCTGGATCAGGCCGAGAATCGGCCTCCCGTGCTGAGTTTGGTCGGCGGCAAGTGGACGACGTTCCGCGCCCTCGGCGCGGAACTGGCCGACCGTGCCCTCGACGTGACCGATCGTCCGCGCACGGTCTCGACGGCCGGCGTGCCGATCGGCGGCGGTGCGCACTACCCGAGTTCCCCCGAGGCGCGTCGGACGTGGCTCGGGAAGCATCTGCCCCGCCTCGACTCGGTGCGGCGCGAGGTGCTGTTCGAGCGCTACGGGACGCGGGCATCCGCGGTCGCCGCGTTCATGGAGGCCGGCACCGATCGGCCGCTGCTGGGCGGTGTGCTCTCCACTCGCGAACTCGAATACCTGGTGCGTCGCGAGCACGTGGTGCACCTGACGGACGTCGTGCTGCGCCGCACGAGCCTGGCGTTCACCGGCGGCGCGAGCGCCAAGGTGCTCGACGAGATCGGCCGGGCGCTTGCCCCGATCGCGGGCTGGGACGAGTTCGTTCTCGATCGCGAGATCGAGCGGTGCGCCGACGAGCTCGAACGCTTCCACGGCGTCGCCGTGCACGCGGCGAACGCCCCGTAGCCCCGGAAAGCCCCGCGAGGCCTGCACGTTCGTGCAACTTCGCTGGAATGATGCCCAGCCCCGTTGGCCTCGGCAATAACCTGCCGAAGGACGGTCGGAGCTGGACACCGGGTCACGGCTGCGGAGCACCCCGCGGCTGACCCGGAACACCCCAACCGCCGACGTGAGCGTGATCGCGTCATCCATAACAAGGGAGTTAGAGACCTATGAAACAAGGGCTGCTGAAGCGCAACAGCTTCTGGCTTGCACTATCACTCGTGGTCATGCTGGTGTCGGCGATCGTCGCCTCCGCCGTGCAGACCGCCGGCGGCACCGTCGCCGTCAAGGACTTGCAGTGGGAGACCTCCTCCGGGCGCACCCTGAATGCGCTGCTGTTCAAGCCCGACACCGCCACCGCGGAGAACCCGGCCCCGGCGATCATCGTCAGCCACGGCTGGTGGAACAACCGCGAGATGCAGGACGCCAACTACGTCGAGCTCGCCCGCCGTGGCTACGTCGTCATGTCGATCGACATGTACGGCCACGGCAACTCGGACCCGGTTCCCGCGGCCGAGCTCGCCGTGAACGGCACCGGCATGTACGACGCGGTCAAGCTCATCGCCGACCTGCCGTACGTCGACGTCGACAGCATCGGCGTCTCGGGCCACTCGAACGGCGCGCGCGCCGCGAACTGGTCCGTGCCGATCGACGACGCTGCCGCCGAGCAGCTGATCGCCGCGGTGCTCCTGGTCGACAACGACCCGGTGTACACGGATGCCGAATTCGCCTACACGAACATCTACGGTTCGCGCGACGTGGGTGTCATTGCCGCCCAGTACGACGAGTTCTTCTTCCGCAGCTACAGCCCCGAGGGTGCCGTTTTGACCCCGCCGCGGGAGTACCTCACCACCCCGAACGCGCAGTCCTTCCTGCACTTCGGAGCCGACCCGGCCGACATCACCGACGAGCGTGTGGCGGGCGAGATCTACACCGAGACGATCGACGGCGAGCAGGCCATGCGCGTCATCTACTCGATGCCGCAAACTCACCCCTGGTCGACGATCTCGTCGGGCGCCGTCGGACACCTGCTCGACTTCTTCGACGAGTCGTTCGGTGCACCCCAAGAGATCGACTCGAGCTCGCAGGTCTGGCAGGTCAAGGAGTTCTTCACCGCTCTCGGCCTCGTCGGCTTCGGGATCTTCCTGGTCGCGTTCACCCGCGCCATGCTGTTCACGCGGGCCTTCGCCGGCCTCCGTGCCGAGGAGGCTCCCGCGATCGCCGCACCGACGCGAAAGGGTCTGGTCTGGTTCTGGGGCGGACTCGCCGTGTCGGCGGTCATCTCGGGCGTCAGCTACGTGTGGCTCAGCCAGCAGACCTGGCTCTACGGCACGTTCTTCAACGCGGCGCCGTCGATCTTCCCCCAGGGTGCGGTGTTCTTCATCGCGCTGTGGGCCGCGATCAACGGGGTGCTCGGAGCGATCATCATGGCGATCTCGTACTTCGCCTTCGGTCGCAAGAACGGCCTGAGCCTGCGCGAGTCCGGCATGCTGCCGGGCTGGGGCAAGTTCTTCCACGGCGTCAGCCTCGCCGCCCTCACCGTGACCGCCGCCTTCGGTGTGGTCTTCGTTCTTGACTACTTCTTCAAGACCGACTTCCGCCTCTGGGTCATGGCCATCAAGTGGTTCCCCGCGGACAAGATCGGCTACGCACTCATCGTGCTGCCGCTGTTCTTGATCTACTTCGTGGCGAACTCGGTCGCGATCAACGTGTTCAACCGCATGACGCTGCGCGGGAAGGAGTGGCTGAACACGCTCCTGCTGGGCCTGTTCAACTCGCTCGCCCCGATCGTGCTCGTGGTGGCGCAGTACACGACCTTCGCGATCACCGGCTACACGATCGACGGCTTCGGCGGGATCTTCAGCATCTGGCTGTTCCCCGTCATCGTCATCCTGTTCGTGACGGCCGTCATCTCGCGCAAGATCTACCGCGCGACCGGCAACCCGTACATCGCGGGAATCATCAACGCGACCGTCGTCGCGCTGATGTCGGCGTCGAACACGCTGGTCACCACCTTCTAACTGAAGAAACCCGGTGGTGGCACCGGGTGAAGGCCCCGGGCGCGCGAGCGTCCGGGGCCTTCGTGTCGTGCGCACCGTCGCTCTGCGGAACTTTAAGCGCGGGGCTCCAGCCAGACGAGAGGGATCTCGCGCCGGGTGTTCGACTGGTAGTCGGCGTAGTTGCGGTGGTCTTTGGTCACGAGCGGCCACAGTTCGGCACGCTCGGCGGGGGTGGCGACGCGCGCGTGCATCGTCTGCGGTTCCGCGCCCATGAACACCACCTCGACCTCGGGGTTCGCGACGAGGTTGAGATACCAGGCGGGATGCCGGTCGTCGCCGCCGCGCGAGGCCACCACGAGGATCGCACCGCCGCGCTGGAGTGGCGAACTCAGCATCGTGGAGCGCTTCTGCCCGCTCTTGCGTCCGGTCGTCGTGAGCTCGAGCATCGGCATCCCACTGGCGCGCCAGCCCAGGCGTCCGCGCGAGACGGCGAGCAGGATGCGGTGCGCGCGGTTCATCAGATGCAGAAAGCGATCGGATGGCATGGCGGCCCTTCGGTGAGGTGACTCTGAGAGACTAGAGGTTCGACCTCCTTCGAAAGGATCGCCATGGCTCCGCTCACCCTCGGCTACAAGGCTTCGGCAGAACAGTTCGGCCCGCGCGAGCTGGTCGAGATCGCGGTGGCGGCGGAGGCGCACGGCATGGAGAGCGTCGCCGTGAGCGACCACTTCCAGCCCTGGCGCCACGAGGGCGGGCATGCGCCGTTCTCGCTCAGCTGGATGGCGGCCGTCGGTGAGCGCACCTCGACGATCAAGATCGGCACGAGCGTCATGACGCCGACCTTCCGCTACAACCCGGCCGTGCTCGCCCAGGCCTTCGCGACGATGGGCGTGCTGTACCCGGACCGCATCTTCCTCGGCGTCGGCTCGGGGGAGGCGCTCAACGAGATCGCCACCGGGTTCCGGGGCGCGGGGGAGCAGGACTGGCCGGAGTTCAAGGAGCGTTTCGCGCGGCTGCGCGAGGCCGTCGATCTGATGCGCGAGCTCTGGACCGGCGACCGCGTCAACTTCGCGGGCGAGTACTACTCGACGCACGACGCGTCGATCTACGACGTGCCGGAGGGAGGCATCCCGGTCTATATCGCTGCCGGCGGCCCGATGGTGGCCCGCTACGCCGGTCGCGCCGGCGACGGCTTCATTTGCACCTCAGGCAAGGGCATGGATCTGTACACCGAGCAGCTCATCCCCGCCGTCAAGGAGGGCGCGGCCAAGGCCGAGCGCTCGTTCGACGACATCGATCGGATGATCGAGATCAAGCTCTCCTACGACACCGACTACGAGACCGCGCTCGAGAACACGCGCTTCTGGGCGCCGCTTGCCCTCAGCAAAGAGCAGAAGCACGACATCACCGACCCGATGGAAATGGAGAAGGCGGCGGATGCGCTGCCGATCGAGCAGATCGCGTCACGGTGGATCGTCGGCAACGACCCCGACGCCGTCGTCGCGGAGATCGCGCAGTACGTCGACGCCGGGCTCAACCACCTGGTGTTCCATGCGCCCGGGCACGACCAGCGCCGCTTCCTGGAACTGTTCGAGCGCGACCTCGCGCCGCGGCTGCGCGCGCTCGGGTAGGGGGCGCCGGCTGGCTACACGTCGAACGCGGCGTCCGCCGCGGCGTCGAAGCGCTCGCGGTTGGCCTCGAGTTCGTCCACGTGCGCGTAGGCCCAGCGCACGAGACCGAGAGCCGCGGGAATGAGCGTCGACCCGAGTGGGGTGACCGCGTACTCGACGCGCGGGGGAATCTCGGGGTAGCTCGTGCGCGAGACGAGTCCGTCGCGCTCGAGCGTCCGCAGGGTGAGGGTCAGCATGCGGTGCGAGATGCCGGGAATTGCGCGGTGCAGCTCGCCGAACCTCAGCGTTGATGATCCGAGCGTGCCCATGACGAGCAGGCTCCACTTGTCGCTCAACCGATCCAGCACGGAGCGGACGGGGGCGCTGTCGTGGGGGACGCGCCCGCAGACGTCGCTCATCTCGACCTCGACCTCGGTCTCGGTCTCGGGTGCGATGTGGGGCGCGGTGTCGAGCGCGATGGCGGCGTCCGCCATTTCTTACCTCCGTGTGCGTGAGGAACACTGCAGTGCGTGGAGACCATCGTGTAGGAATGATCCCGGTTACTGATCGTAACTTAGTCACGAATCGTAAGGAATCATTCACATGGAAATCGCCGCCTGGATCGCCTCCGGACTGCTCGCCGCCCTCTTCCTCATGGCGGGTGCGATGAAGATCGCCACCCCCTTCGAAAAGCTTTCGACCCAGATGCCCTGGGCGGCTCGTGCCGGCCAGGGGCTCACACGGTTCATCGGCGTCGTCGAGGTGCTCGGCGCCGTCGGACTCATCCTGCCGCGCCTCACCGGCATCCTGCCCTGGCTCTCGATCGCCGCCGCCGCAGGCCTTGCTCTCGTGCAGGTGCTCGCGATCATCGAGCACCTCCGCCACAAGGAGTTCAAGAACCTGCCCGCGAACCTGGTCTTCCTCGCGCTGGCGGTCTTCGTCGGCATTGCGCTGATCGTCGTCCTCTAGACCACGGTCAGCCGAGCTCGCGCGCGTAGTAGTAGGCGCGCTCGCCGGTCACCGGTTCGACCCCGTGGAAGCCGTGGCGCTCGTAGAAGCGCTGCGCATCCACGTCGGGGGCATCTACGAGGATCTCGATCGCCGCGACGCCGGCCGCGGAGGCGTCGGCGAGCATCCGTTCGATGATCGCCCCGCCGAGGCCGCCGCCGCGGAGTTCGCGCTCGACGTAGAGGTCATCGAGCAGCCAGACCGGGCTCGCGTACCAGACGTTGGGGCGGCTCGTGATGAGTGCGACCCCGCGCGCGGGCGCGCCGCCCAGGTAGGCGAGGGTGCTGTCGGTCGCGAGAAGTCGCGTCAGGCGCTCGGTGAGTACGGCGGTGCCCGGGCTCTCAGTATCGAACTCGGTGTTGAAGTCGTGCAACAGCGCCGCGACCGTCGCCGCGTCGGCCGGGGTCGCGCGGTGGACGGGGTGCGGCGTCGGTGCCATGCGACCAGAGTACGTCGCACCTGCCGGTTGAGCTTGTCGAAACCCGCCGGTTGAGCCTGTCGAAACCTGCCGGTTGAGCTTGTCGAAACCCGCGCGACCGTGCCCGGGCCGCAGCAACCCACCAGAATGGTGAGATGCCCCCCGAGACCGGCGCCGCCCGCCGCGCCGCGAGCGCCCGCCCGCACATCGGCTACGCCGCGCAGCTCGAACAGTTCGCGCCGGCCGAGGCGGTCGCGCTCGCCGCGCTCGCCGAGCAGCACGGCTTCACCGGCACGATGGCCTCCGATCACTTCCAGCCCTGGACCCCGCAGCAGGGTCAGGCCGGATTCGTCTGGAACGTGCTCACCGCCGCCGCCGAGCGCACCGCCGGCGACATCGGCACCGGCGTGACCGCACCCACCTTCCGGTACCACCCGGCGATGGTGGCGCAGGCCTCCGCGACGCTCGCGTCGATGTATCCGGGGCGGCACTGGCTCGGTGTCGGCAGCGGTGAGGCGCTCAACGAGCACATCGTCGGGCAGTACTGGCCGGAGGCCCCCGAGCGCATCAATCGGATGTTCGAGGCGGTTGAGGTGATCAAGAAGCTGTTCGCCGCATCCGCCGCCGGCCGCGACGTGAAGCATGTGGGCGAATTCTTCACGCTCGAATCGACCCGGCTCTGGACGATGCCCGAGCAGGCGCCGCCGATCTACGTCGCGACCGCCGGCCCGCTCACCGCGCGTCGGGCCGGGCGCACCGTCGACGGCCTGATCACGATCGGCGCGCCCGACGAGAAGATTGCGCTGCTGTTCGAGCGGTTCGCGCAGGGGGCGCGCGAGGCGGGACGCGATCCGGCGAGCCTGCCGCGCATCCTGCAGCTGCATGTCTCATGGGCCGAGACCGACGAGCAGGCGATGGTCAACGCACTCACCGAGTGGCCGAACGGCGCGATGCCTTTCGGCAAGAGCGACGTGCGCTCGCCCTACGAGTTCATCCAGATCGCCCGGCTCGTGAGGCCGGAAGACTTCGAAGGACGGATGCTCGTGAGCTCAGATCCGGACGCGCACCGCGCCCACCTGCAGCGCTACCTTGATCTCGGCTTCGACCGGATCTACCTGCACAATGTGGGGCGCAACCAGCGCGAGTTCCTCGAGGTGTTCGGGCGCGACGTGCTGCCGAGGCTGAGCCGATGAATGACATGCGGCTTCAGGTATGGGGCTTGCCGGGCATCCCCGAGATCGTGGCGGGCGACGACCTCGCCGCCATCATCGGCGACGCGGTGGATGCCGCGGGCGGCATCGAGGACGGCGACATTCTCGCCGTGACCTCCAAAGTCGTCTCCAAAGCCGAGGGCCGGGCGATCGCGGCGACCGATCGCGAGGAGGCGATCACCGCGCAGACGGTCCGGCTCGTCGCCTCGCGTCCGCACGCGAAGGGCGTCACGCGGATCGTCGAGAACCCCCTCGGGCTCGTGATGGCCGCCGCCGGGGTCGACGGATCGAACGCGCCGGACGGGGTAGTGCTGCTGCCGGAGGATCCGGACGCCTCCGCCCGCGCGCTCTGCGGCGCGCTGCGCGAGCGTTTCGGTGTCGCGCTCGGCGTGGTGATCACCGACACGCTCGGGCGAGCATGGCGGATCGGGCAGACGGATGCGGCGATCGGCGCCGCTGGGTTGCGCGTCGTGGAGGACTGGCGCGGTCGCACCGATGCCAACGGGGTGGCGCTCGAGGCGACGATCGTCGCGGTCGCCGACGAGATCGCGGCCGCAGCCGACCTCGTGAAGGGCAAGGCCTCGGCGGTGCCGGTCGCGGTCGTACGCGGGCTCGGACACCTCGTGGGCGGACTGGATGCGCCGGGCGCTCGCTCGCTCGTGCGGCCGGCCGAGGAGGACCTGTTTCGCATCGGATCGGATGGGGCGTGGAACGAGGGCTACGCGGCCGGCGTGCGCGATGCCGAGGGCGCCCCGGCAGAGGGGTAGCGGCCCGCGGGGGCGTGGGGCGTGCGGCGCGGGTGCGGCGCGGGTGCGTCGTTTCCTCCACAGCGACGAATATGAGAACTTGTTCGAGAGCACTAGAACATATGTTCGAATGATGGGAAAATTGAGGCATGTCAGGCCTCCCGCACACCGTGCTCGCCCCACCGCCGGGTGCGATGCCGGGCGCGGTGCGGGGTGGCGCGCCGGGCGCTGTGCCGGGTGCGATGCCGGGTGGGGCGGCAGAACCTCGGCTGCTGGCGATTCCGTCGACGGCCGCGCTGGATCGTCTCGCCGATCCCGAATTGCTGGAGCGGCAGCGCGAATTCGCCGCGCTGCGCCGCGAGATCGACGCGGGTGCCGCTCGCGTCGCCGCCGAGGTCGCCCGGCGTTCCGCTCGGGAGCTCGGCTACCAGGGGCTCGCGCAGCGGGAGGGCGCGAGATCGCCCGAGCAGCTACTGGAGCGACTCGTGGGCGTGACGGCGGGCGAAGCACGCGCGATGGTGCGCGTCGGCGAACTGCTCGCGGCGCCTCAGGGGGAGGGTGCCGCACCGGCGGTGGTCGCGGCGATCGACCGCGGTGAGCTGTCGGTGCGCGCGGCCGACGCGATCCGTTCGGGGCTCGGGGTGCCGGGCGAGTCGGTCGCTCCCGAGCGTCTCGCCGCCGCCGAACAGCTTCTTGTGACCGTCGCGCCGGAGCTCTCGGTGCGCCAGCTCGCCACCGAGGCGCGCTCCCTGCGCGACGCTCTCGACGCGGAAGGTGTCGCGAGTCGAGAAGAGGCGCTGCACCGGCGGCGATTCCTCCGGCTCAGCCCGCAGAGCGACGGCATGACCCGCCTGTCGGGGCTGCTCGACCCGGAGTCGGCGGCACTCGTCACCGACGCGTTCGATCTCGTGACCGCGCCGCGTCGTGGCGGACCGCGATTCGTCGATGCCGACGCGGTTGCCCGGGCCGATGCGGTCGTCCGGGATCCGCGCACGACGAACCAGCTGCTGCTCGACGCGTTCGTCGAGATGGTGCGCATCGCGGGCAGCGCCGACACGGGGGTCGTCTTCGCCCAGCGGCGCCCGGGCGTGAGCATTCACGTCAACCACGAGAACCTGGCGTCAGGGACGGGGTTCGCCGCGGTGGAAGGCCAGAGCGTCCGTGTCTCGACGGCGACAGCTCAGCGCGTGGCGTGCGCTGCGGGCGCGGTGCCGATCGCCTTTGACGGTGACCGGGTGCTCGATGTCGGTCGCACGCAACGCCTCTTCACTGAACGTCAGCGCCTGGCGCTCGCCGCCCGAGACCGTGGATGCCGCTTTCCCGGATGCGATCGTCCGCCCTCCTGGTGCGAAGCGCACCACCTCGACGGCTGGGCCGGCGGAGGCCGCACCGACGTCGACCGCGGGGTGCTGCTGTGCCGCTTCCATCACCTGTTCGTCCACAATCAGGGGTGGCGGATCGACCATCGGCCCCGGCCCGGAGGGGCCGCGGGGGAGCGCGAGATGATTGCGATACCGCCGCCGGAGCGGGGTGGCGCACCCGTCCCGATGCCGCGCCGGTAGCGGGCGGCCATCGCGCCGTCGCGCCGCCGGGCCGCCGTGCCGCGGCGCCCCGCGGTCCGCGGCGGCAACCGCGAGAATACGTCACAGAATTTGCCGAGTATCCACCCAGATTCGTTGTTCGCCCCACCCCGGAATGGCAGACTCGCGAGAGTGAGAACCGAGCATCAGGAATCGGGTCGACCGCGCAACGGTGCCGACGTCGACCGCTATTCCCCACCGAGCGCGGCCGCACGCGGTAGCGCCGCCGAGTCCACAACCGGGGAGCAGCTCCCCGTCGGCGTCGCCGAGTTCGCCCTCGATGGTCGAGCCGTGATGGACGCGATCGAGACGGTCATCGACGGCAAGCGCGACGTGATCGAATTGGCCGTCACCGTCCTGCTCGCCGAAGGGCATCTGCTCGTCGAGGACGTCCCGGGAGTCGGTAAGACGATGCTCGCGCGGGCCCTCGCCAAGAGCGTCGATGGCACCATCTCGCGCATTCAGTTCACACCGGACCTGCTGCCCTCCGACATCACCGGCGTCTCGATCTACGACCAGTCGCGCCACGAGTTCGAGTTCAAGCCCGGCCCGATCTTCGCCAACCTGGTGATCGGCGACGAGATCAACCGCGCCAGCCCGAAGACGCAGTCCGCGCTCCTGGAGAGCATGGAAGAGCGTCAGGTCAGCATCGACGGGATGAGTCGCGAACTGCCCGACCCGTTCATCGTCATCGCGACGCAGAACCCGATCGAGATGGAGGGCACCTACGCCCTTCCCGAAGCGCAGCGCGACCGGTTCATGGCCCGCGTCACCATGGGATATCCGGATGCGGCGAGCGAGGCCGCGATGCTCCGGCAGCGCGCGACCCACAGCCCGCTCGCCGAACTGGAGCCGGTGGTCTCCCTCGCGCACCTGCGCCACATGATCGAGGCGGCGCGACGGGTGTTCGTGAGCCCCGCCATCCGCCACTACGCCGTCGCGCTGGTGTCGGCGACCCGCCAAGACCGCGAGGTGCGCCTCGGCGCGAGCCCCCGAGCGACCCTGCAGTTGGCGCGCGCGGCGAAGGCCCGCGCCGCACTCAACGGCCGCGATTTCGTGCTCCCCGACGACATCGACGCGCTCGCCGCGCCGGTGCTCGCCCACCGACTCGTGCTGAGCCGCAGTTCCGGCGCGGACCGCGGCGCGCAGTCGGCGATCGACGTCATCCAGCGTCTCGTGGCCACCACCCCCGTCCCCCTGGGCGGCGGGAACTGACGGTCGAGCGACGATGACCGCTCGGCGGCTCGGACGATCGCGACACCTGCGGAGGCGCCTCGCGGTGCGTCTCACGACGCGCGCCGTTGTGACGCTCGTCCTGGTCTCGGCCTCGACCGTCGCGGCCTACGCGACCGGGCGCTCCGAGTTCCTCACGATCGCCGCCGCCGGCACCGCGCTCCTGCTCGGCGCGCTCGTCTACCTGCGCGTACGTCGACCGCGGCTGCGCGTGGAGCGCGCCTTCGCGCCATCGATCGCCGTCGCCGGGGAGGAGGTCGAGGTCACCGTCGAACTCCACAACATCGCCGCGGCGCCGGCACCGACCCTCGACGGCGAGGACGCGCTGCCGTGGGACGACGATCTCGGCGCGGTGCTCGTCCCCTCGATTCCCATCGGCTCGCCCGATCGCCGCCAGCGCCGGATCCGCTACCGCGCGCGCCCGCTCCGCCGCGGGCACTTCGAGATCGGACCGCTCGTCGTCGAGTACGGCGACCCGTTCGGCATGATGCGCGCCGTGCTGGCGACCGAGGGAACGCATCCGATCGTGGTCGTGCCCGACGTGGCCGACCTGCCGCCGGGCGGACCGGCATTCGCGGAGGGCGAGGGCCACGCGCAACTCGCCCAGCACCGCTCCCACGGCAGCCACGACGACCTCACCACGCGCGAGTACCGTTCGGGCGATGCGATGCGCCGCGTGCACTGGAAGGCCTCCGCCCGCCACGGCGAACTGATGGTGCGCCATGAGGAGCAGCGCAGCCATCCCGACGTCCGACTCGTGCTCGACACGCACCGCAGCGGATACCCGGATGCGCTTCCGGATGGGGACCCGGCGCACGACGAGACCCGCAGCGAATCCTTCGAATGGACCGTGCGGATGCTCGCCTCGCTCGCCGTGCACCTCGACGAGGAGGGGTTCACCGTCGCGATCGAGGAGACCACGCCGGCCCAGCTCGCGCCCATCGGGTCGCGGTGGGAGGGGCGCAACCGAATCGATGAGTTCCTGATCAGCCTCGCGGGTGTTGAGACGCGCGCGGGCGAGGGGCACCGACCCGCCGCCGAGGCGGAGGCGCACGGCCCCGTGATCGCCGTCTTGGGCAATCCCGACCACGACACCATCACCTGGCTCCTCCGCCGCCGCGCGCCGCGCGATGTCGGGGTTGCGGTCGCACTCGGACTGGGGGATGCGGTCCGCGCACGCCTCCGCGAGGCGGGCTGGGTGGTCGTGTCCGCGCGCGCGGACGAGGATCCGGCCGAGATCTGGTCGCGCGTGAGCGGCACCGTGGAGTTCGTCGATGTCGACGACTAAGCAACAGCCGGCCCGGACGGCGAAACGGACGCGGCCCCCGCGTCCGCACATCCGACGCGCCCCGCGCGGCGCGCGTGTCGACCCCACGCGCGTCGTGCTGCTGAGCGCGACGCTCCTCGTCGCGGTCGGCGGACTTCACCCACTCCTGCAGGGGCTCGGCTGGTTCTTCGCGGTCGCCTCACTCATGCTCGTGCCGATCATCGTCGCGACCCTGGCGCGCGCGATCGGCGTTCCGCCGGGGGTCGCGCCGCTGCTCGCGCTGCTCGCCTCGGGTCTCGCGCTCGCCGCCGGCTTCGCTCCGGGCACCACGATCCTCGGGGTGATTCCGACCGAGGAGACGTGGCGAGAGCTCGCCCTACTGCCGGGCGCCGGGCTCGCGTCGATCGCCGCACAGCGCGTCCCCGCCGAAGCGGATGCGGGGATCGTCTTCGTCCTGGCGCTGCTCGGCATTGGTGTGGCGATCGTGACCGAGGCGGTGGCGCTCGGACTTCGCCGGCCCGCGTTCACGGTCGTGCCCGTGGTGGGCATCCTGGCCATTCCGGTGATCGTCTCCGCCGGTCTCGCCGATCCCGTCGCCTTCGTGCTCGCCGGAATCGGGTCGCTCGCGCTGCTGCGACTGCCCACCCCGCGCAGCACCGTCCTGGCCACGGCGACGCTCGGCACGACCGCGCTCATCGCCGCGTTCGTCGTGCCGCCGGTGGCGCTGGCCGAGGCGGGGTCACGCGGCTCGGTCGTCGAGTACGCGACGGGAATCAATCCGCTCGTGTCGCTCGGCCGGGATCTGCGGCGTGCGGATCCGGTCGAGGCGGTCACCTACTGGACCGACAACGGCTCGGGGGCCTACCTGCGGTTGACCGCCCTGCCCGTGTTCTCCGGCGAGAACTGGACGGCGGGGGATGTCTCCGCCACGGTCGAAGACATCACGGGCCCGCTCCCCGGTCCGGTCGGCCAGGCGGATGAGGTGAGTACCGTCGAACGCAGCGGAACCTTCTCGGTGGGCGCGATCAGCAGCCGCTGGGTGCCCGTTCCGTACCCGGCGACCGAAATCGAAGGGCTGGAGGGTGCCTGGCAGGTCGAGACCGACGGGCTGTCGATCCGCACCTCCTCGAACAACGCGTATCTGCAGAGCTACGACCTGAGCTACCTCGACGTGTCGGCGACGAGTTCGCAGTTGCGGGCCGCGACCGATCCGGGACCAGAGCTCGCGCGCGAGCTCACGCTCCCCGACGAGGTTCCGGCGAACATCGTCGAGCTGGCGCGCGAGGCGACGGCAGACGCCGCGACCGACTACGACGCCGCGGTGGCGCTGCAAAACTTCCTCCGCGGTCCGACCTTCGAGTATTCGACCGAGACCCCGCTGGAGCGCGACGGTGACGGAGCGAGCCTCGACGTCGTCTCGGCCTTTCTCGACCAGCGCTCCGGCTATTGCGTGCACTTCGCCTCGACGATGGCGATCATGGCGCGAACGCTCGGGATCCCGTCTCGCCTGGTGGTCGGATTTCAGCCCGGCACCGAGACGCTGATCACGCTTGAGGACGGGCGCGAGCGGCCCGCCTACGTCGTGACGACGCACGACCTGCATGCCTGGCCGGAGCTCTACTTCGAGGGGGTCGGGTGGACGCGGTTCGAACCCACCCCGAGCCGCGGATCGGTGCCGAACTACCCGGAGGCGCTCCCCGGCGACGCGGTGACGGTGCCCGGAGGCGGACCCACGACTCCGCGCGATTCCGACGAGGTGACACGCCCGAGCCTCGATCCCCGGGACGACGAGGTCGACGCCGACGGTGTTCCGCTGGACGGCGCGGAGGAGGGACTTGCGGCGCTCCCCGCCGTCACCGCCGCGGTGCTGGCGGTGCTGCTCGCGGCGGCTCTCACCCCGATGACCTGGCGCGCGCTGCGGCGACGACGCCGACTGCGTCGAATCCGTCGCCGCGAGGGCGCCGCTCAGGCCGCCTGGGATGAGATCCGTGACACCGCGCGCGACGTGGGCTGGTCGGCTCCCGACTCCGAGACGCCACGCGCGTTCGCGGCGAGGCTCGGCATCGTCGTGTCGGCGCAGCGCGAATTGCTCGACCGCGTTCGCGACGACGTCGAGCGGACGGCGTTCTCGGCGGACCCGACCGCGGTGCTCGACGAGCGCGCGGTGATCGAGGTGCGGCGCGCGATCCTGGCCTCGGCGGATTGGCGAGCACGTGTGACGGCGATCGTCGCGCCGCCGTCGCTGCTGCCGGGCATGGCCGAGTCGGAACCGGACCCGCTCCAGGAGCCGGTGCGCCGTCTCAGTCCCTGAGCTCGGGATGCTCGGATCGCGCGACCGCGAGCAGGGGGCGCCCGGTGAGCGGGTTCTCGAGCCAGACGGCGCGCACGCCGTAAACCTCGCGCACCAACTCGGGGGCGAGCGTCGCGCGCGTCGGACCCTCGGCGACGATGCGCCCGTGATGTACCACCACGACATGGTCGGCGAACGCGGCGGCCAGGCTCAGGTCGTGGAGCGCGGCGATGACGGTCATCCCGTCGCGGCCGAGGCGTTCGAGCAACGTCAGCACATCCAGCGCCGCCGAGACGTCGAGGTGGTTCGTCGGCTCGTCGAGCAGCAGCAGGCGCGGTTGTTGGACGAGGGCGCGCGCGAGAAATGCGCGTTGTCGCTCGCCCCCGGACAGGCTCGGAACCGTCCGATCGGCGAGGGCGAGCGCCCCCGCGAGGTCGAGTGAGCGCTCGACGATCTGTTCGGCCGCCGGGTCGTTGCCGCCGAGCCAGGACTCGTGCGGGGTGCGCCCGAGCCTCGCCGTCTCGCGCACGGTGACGGCGAGATCGGTCGAAGAATCCTGTTCGACGAGCGCGACCTGGCGAGCCCGTGCGCGTCGGCGAAGCGTCGCGAGGTCCTCGCCGTCGAAGTGGACGCGCCCCGCATCCGAGCGCTCGACGCCGGCGACGGCGCGCAGGAGCGTCGATTTCCCCGCGCCGTTGGGACCCACCAGCGCGGTCAGCGCTCCCGCGGGGGCACGGAACGAGACATCCGCGAGCAGGGTGGCGTGGTCGCGCACCACTGTGATGCCGCGCGCGTCGAGCCCGCGCGCCTCCGGAAAGTCCGGGCTCACGCCTCGGCCTTCCGGCGTGCGAGGAGCACCGCGAACACGGGGGCGCCGATGAGCGCGGTGACGATTCCGACGGGGAGTTCGCGCGGGTCGAACGCCGTGCGGGCGAGCGTGTCGGCCCACACCAGGAAGATCCCGCCGGTGAGAGCCGAGAGCGGCAGGAGGGCGCGGTGCCCCGGTCCGGTGAGAAGTCGCACCGCGTGCGGGAGCACGAGCCCGACGAAACCGATCGAGCCCGAGACGGCGACGAGCGCGCCGGTGAGCAGCGCCGAGGCGGCCAGGAGTGTCCACCGCAGCCGCTGTACGGGAATCCCGAGCGAGGCGGCCGTCGTATCGCCGAAGACGAAGGCATCCAGCAGGCGGCCGGTGAGCATGAGGGGGATCCCGATGACGAGCAGCGCGATTCCCGCGATGGCGACCGACGACCAGCGCGCACCGGCGAGCGACCCGAGCAGCCAGTTGAGGATCTCCCGGTAGGAGTCGCCCGTCACCGACCAGAAGATGACGAAACTCGTCAGCGCCCCCGCGAGTGCCGACACCGCAAGACCGGCGAGCACCGTGCGCGTGGGCGTGATGCGGCCGAGCGAGTTGGCGAGCGCGAGGGTCGCCGCGAGGGCGAGCAGCGCCCCGGCGAACGCGGCCAGCGGAAGCACGATCGCGACCCCGAGCAGCAGCACGCTGACCGCCCCGAGCGAGGCCCCCGACGACAGCCCGAGAAGGTAGGGATCCGCCAGTTGGTTGCGCGTGAGGGCCTGCATGACGGCACCGCACAGCGCCAGGCCCGCGCCGACCGCGGCGGCGGTCAGCACCCGCGGGAAGCGCAGTTCCCAGACGATCGCATCGCGGCTCACGGTCAGTCCCGAGTCGCCGCCGGTCAGGTGCGCCCCGATGGCCGCGGCCACCTCCTCCAGGGAGAGCTCGGCGGGCCCGATCGTCACGGCGACCGCGATCGAGACGAGCAGCCCCGCGCTTAGAACGCTCGTGACGAGCAGCAGCCGGATGCGCCCCGCGCCGTGGCCTGCCCCGCGCCCCGCGCCGCGCCGCGCGCCGCGC
>NZ_CAJQNT010000026.1 GCF_905479755.1 uncultured Schumannella sp.
CCCGCGAGGCGCGTCTCGGCGATCTCGGCATCCCTGCCAGCGTCCGCCTCCGCGACCGCGGTCTCGATGCGCTCCATGATGCGCTCCAGCTGGGGCCGCGTCACCGCGGGGGCCGGAAGATCTTCCGTTCCCGCAGCGCCCGGTGTGGGGCTCGCGGTGGGCGTCTCGACCGGGAACAGCTCGGGAGTCCCCGAGAACGTGCACCCGCCGAGCGAAAGACCGGCGACGACCGCGATACTCGTGGCGGCGAACAGTCGCCGACGACCGCGTTCGGGTGCGGCCTCGATCGCCTTGCGCTGCTTCGCCGGCCGCAGCTGCGGCGGCTTCGGGGGCTTGGGGAGCTTCGGCTGCTTGCGTCGCGGTCCGCGCGCGCGCCGGGCGTGAAGCAGCGCCCAGACGAATGCGGCGAGCCCCGCCAGCAGGGCGAGCCCGCCCCCGACGATCAGGGGTCCGGACCAGGGCGCGCTGTTGTCGAGCGGCCAGGTGATCGAGATCGAACTCGGGGCCGGCGTCTCGCCGTCGGCGACGATCAGAATCGAGGCATCCGCCGGCACGTTGATTTTGCGCGTGAGCTCCTCGACCCCGCTGAACTCCTGCACCCAGAGGTCGGATCCGGAGGGCGCCGGAACGACCGTCTCGATCCCCGACACGGCGTTCGACTCGAGCGTCTGCGTCTCGGTGTCCCACTCCAGACGGTTGAAGGAGGCCTCGCCCACCCAGGCGAGAACATCGGCGGTGCGCCCGTAGGCGAGGAACACCGTCTCGCTCCCAGAGGCCTCGATGGTCTGCGTGCCGGGAAGGGCGTTGAGAATGGAGCCGTCGATCACGGTCACAGGCGCCGTGCCGCTGGTCGTCGTCTCCACGGTGACATGGTCGGGGCCGGCCAGGACGGTACGCTGAGCGATCCCCAGGCCGATGCCGACGAAGGCGACGACGAACAGAACGATCGCCAACACGAAACGCACGGAGGACTCCTCTCAGGCCGCGGTGACCTCGCGCCGCCGGGTGGGACTTCGTGATCCAGACACGAAATCCGTGGCGCGAGACTGCGGACAAGACATTTCAGCGTAGCCGACGGCGTTCCTGCGAACCCCGGAGAAGCTGGACGAATTCCGAGAGAACCCCGCACGCGCCAGCCTGATCCGGCGGTGCACAGGCGAGCGGCACGCCCTAGACTCGGGAGCACTCTTCCCCTCCTGGGGCACCTATTCCCTGACACACCCGTTCGCGACCGAGCGCGCGAGCGGGGATCCATACGAACCGAGGAGCAAGCGCAGTGGCGGTAGACGACGCGGGATTCGGCACCGAACTCCGAGGCTACAAAAAAGACGAGGTCGACCGGGTTCTCGGAGAACTCCGACGTGACCTGATCAAGGCCAACCAGTCCAAGACGGACCTCAGCAAGGACGTCAAGCGACTGCAGGCGGTGACCGACGACCTGCAGGCCGAGCTGGATGAGGTGGGTCGCCCGACCTACGCGGGCCTCGGCACGCGTCTGGAGAGCACGCTTCGCGTCGCCGAGGAGCAGGCGACGCGCCTGATCGCCCAGGCCGACATCGATGTCGAACGCCTGCGCACCACGGCCGCCGACGAGGTGCGCGCCGCGCGCGCCGCGGCCGCCGAAGAGGCCGAGCGCCTGGTCGAGAATGCCCGGACCGACGCCGCGCAGCTCATCGAGACCGCGCGCGCGGAAGCGACCGGCACCGCCGAGCGCGCGGCCGCCGAAGCCGAAACCACGATCCAGGATGCGCTGCGCGAGGCAGCCGCCACGCGCGGCGCCGTCGCGACCGAGACCGCCGAAGCCCGGGCCGCCGCCAAGCGCGACGCCGCGGCGCTGCGCGCCGAGGGCGAGCGCGAGATCGCCGAACTGAAGGTCGTTGCCCAGCGCGAGGTGGCCGAAGCCCGCGAGGCCGCGGCCGCGCTCGCCCGCGACACGGAACGCGGGCGGGCCGAATTCGAGGCCGAAAGCGTCCGCCGCCGCGAAGATCTGGAACGCGAGCTGGAGGAGGCGCGCACGAACCTCGAGCGCGACATGGCGCAGGCCCGCGCCGCCCTCGACGCCGACACCGAGGCGGCCAATGCCGCACTCGCCGCCGAGACCGAGCAGAGCCGCGCCGAACTGGCCGCGGCGTCGCAGAAGGCCGCCGCCGAACTCGAGGCGAACACCGCCGCCACCCGCGCCCGTCTGGCGGCGGAGCTGTCGACTGCGCGCGGCGAACTCGAGCACGAGGTGACGTCGCGACGCGCCGAACTCGAGAACGAGATCACGACGCGACGGGCCGAGCTCGAGAGCGAACTCGAAACCGCCCGCACCTCGCTCGCCACCGAGCTCGAGGCGGCACGCGCCGCCCAGGAGGCGGAGCTGGCCGGGGCCCGCGCGGCGTGGGAGTCCGAAGCTCGCGGAGCGCGCGAATCGCTCGCGGCCGAACTCTCCGGGCTCCGCGCGGCGACCGAGAACGAGCTCGCCCAGCAGCGCGCGACGCTCGCCGCCGAGGTCGAGAAGCAGCGCACCGACCTGGCCCGCGAGCTCGCGGCCCAGCGCGCCGAGTTGACCCAGGAAATCGAGTCCACGCGCGCCCGCATCGCCCACGACACGCAAGCGCTCGCCTCGACCCTCGTCACGACGGCGGAGCAAGCCCGCGCCGACCTCGAGGTGGAGCTCACCGCTCGCCGGGATGCCGCCGAGAAGGAGTACCAGCAGAAGCATCAGGAGGCGGCCGCCGCGACGCAGCGCTACCTCGACGAGGCCCAGGCGCAGCTGACGGAGGCCACCCAGCGCGCCGCCGAGAAGCGGGCCGAGGCCGACGCCCTCGAGTCCAGCGCCAAGGCCGCCGCCGCCGACGCCGGCGAACGCGCCCGCCGCCAGGCCGCCGAGGTGCTCGAGAACGCGGAGAAGCGCGCCGCCGCCCTGGTCGCCGATGCCGAGTCCCGCGCCGCCGAACTCGTCGGCGATGCCGAGAAGCGACTCGACCAGTTGCGGCTCGAACGCGAGTCGATCGCGAGTTACGTCGAAGGGCTCCGCGGCGTTCTGGCGACCTCGGCGCCGGTCGCTCAGGAGAACAGCGACTTCCCGACCGAACGCGACGACGACCCGATCGACGACGGGGAGACCGCGGGAATCTCCGAACACGAGCACAGCGCCTGACCCGGCGCGTCCCTCAAGTTCGCTACTCTTCGCTCAACGGTTTCGGCGGTCCGGGGTGACGTCACGCAAGCGTGACCCCGGCACCGCGTTTCAGGTCACGTCGAAAGGTCACCCCCGGTGAAAATCCATAACGCGTTCCGTGTCGGACTCGTCGGCGGACTCGGCGTCCTGGTCGCACTCCTCATCGGCGCCTCGGTGGCCAACCTCGCGACCATCCTGACCTACGTCGGTGCCGCGATCTTCTTGGCGCTCGGAATCGACCCCGCGGTCTCCTGGCTACAGCGGCACAAGGTCTCGCGTCCGATCGCGATCCTCATCGTGCTCATCGGCGTGCTCGCCGTCGTCGCCGGCCTCGTGCTCGCCATCATCCCGGTGATCGTCGAACAGGTGAACAACCTGATCGAGTCGATTCCCGACATCGTCACCACCGTGCAGGACACGCAGGTCATCCAGGACTGGTGGGCCCAGACCCTGCCCTGGCTCGCCTTCGACGATGTCGTCGCCAACGTGGAGGACTTCTTCACCAAGAACATCGGGGCGATCACCGGCGGTGTGCTGAACACGGCGATCGGGATCGCGACCGGCGCCTTCGGCGTCCTGATCGTCTTGATCCTCACGCTCTACTTCGTCGCGTCGCTGGCGAGCATCAAGCGCGGCCTGTACCAGCTCGTCCCCGCCTCGAAGCGCGAGCGCTTCATCGATCTGGCGGAGCAGATCTCAAAGTCGGTCGGACGATTCGTGATCGGGCAGGCGCTCCTCGGTCTGTCGAACGGCGTGCTCACCTTCATCTTCTTGAGCGTGCTCGGGCTGATTCTCGGCACCCCGATCCAGTACTCCGCGCTGCTCGCCTTCATCGCGTTCCTGTTCTCACTCGTGCCCCTCGTCGGCACGATCTCGGGATCCGTGATCATCACGCTCGCGGTGTGGCTGTTCAACGACGTCCCCGCCGTCATCGTGGTCGGGATCTGGTACCTCGTCTACATGCAGGTCGAGGCCTACGTGCTGAGCCCGAACATCATGAACCGCGCGGTCAAGATCCCCGGCGCCGTGGTGGTCGTCGCCGCTCTCGCCGGCGGAACGCTTCTCGGCATCCTCGGGGCGCTCATCGCGATTCCGGTCGCCGCCTCGATCCTGCTCATCGTGAAGCAGGTCATCGTGCCGCGCCAAAACGAGCTGTAGGGCGCGCCCTCCCGCGAGACTGTCGTTGCGCCTAGGAGGCGGGCGGAGTCCACTCCGAGGGCAGCGGCAGCGCCTGCGGGTTGACGCGCTGCAGGATCTCGCTCAGCACACGCACGGTCTGCTTCTCCCCCACCCAGAGGTGCTTGCCCTCCTCCACCGCGACGAAGTCCACCTCCGGAACGACCGCGAACTGCTCGCGGGCCTCGGCGGGACGCAAGAAGTCATCGAACTCCGGCACGACGGCGACAAGGGGAACGCCCCGCCCCGCCCAGGCGGCGAGTTCGTCGCTCGACGTGCGGCGCAGCGGCGGCGAAAGCAGGATCGCTCCGGCGATCGGGTGCTCGAGTCCGTGCTTGAGCGCGACCTCGGTGCCGAACGACCAGCCGACGAGCCACGGCGCGGGCAGTCCGCGCTCGGCGACGAACGCCATCGCGGCAGCCAAATCTTCGGCCTCGGCAATGCCGTCGCCGAAACTGCCCTCCGAGGTGCCGCGGGGCGAAGAGACGCCGCGAAAATTGAACCGCAGCACCGCGAGGTCCGCCAGCGCAGGCAGTCGCGCGGCCGCCTTGCGGATGATGTGCGAATCCATGAACCCGCCCGCGGTCGGCAGCGGGTGCAAGAACACGAGCGTCGCGACCGGGGGGTGAGTCTCGGGGAGCGAAAGTTCGCCGACGAGCGTCAACCCGTCGGGGGTGTGAAGCTCGATGTCTTCGCGGCGGGCGGGAAGTTCAACGCTCGACGAGATGCGAATCGGGGTCTGCTCGGTCACGGGGTCCTCAGCTTCGGGTCTTCCAACAGTGCGAATGCCAGTGGCGGCGCGCACTCAAATCGTCCGCCTCGCCGAAGAGCCCGTCGGCGCGCCAGGCGACCAGATGTGCGGTCCCGGGAGCGATCTCGAGGCTGCAGCCTGGGCACACATAGCTCTTTACCGCGGCGCCCGCCGCCTGCGGCTGGACGTTCCAGCTTCCGTCGCGTTTGGCCTCGACACGCCGGGACCCGGCGAGGATGCGCTCCAGATCGAGCGGTTCCGGTTCGACCTCGCGCCGGCGCGCACGCGAACGAGAGGAACGGCCCATGCCTCGAGTGTAGAAGAGGTCTTGTCGACCCGCTCAGTACCAGCCGCGCGTCTCGCTCGACTCCCACGCGGCGCACGGCGTTCCGTAGCGCCCCGCGATGTAGCCGAGTCCCCAGGTGATCTGGGTGGCGGCGCTCGTCTGCCAGTCCGCCCCCGCCGTCGCCATCTTGCTGCCGGGCAGGGACTGCGGGATGCCGTAGGCGCCGCTCGTCGGATTCTCGGCGTAGACGTTCCAATTCGACTCCCGCGTCCACAGCGCGACGAGACACGAGAACTCGCTGTCTCCCCACCCGCGGGCGAGCACCATCTCGTAGGCGATCGCCTGCGCGCTTCCCGGATCCGGGGTGCCGGCGGTCGGCGCCGTCGCGGCCGCGGGCGGCGGCGGGTCCGTCACGTCGTAGCCGTCGCGCTCGACTCGGGACTCCACCGCATCCTCCACCACGAATTCCTGCACGGGAGCGGCGACGGTCGTCGAGGCGGTCGCGGCGGTGCTCTGGCTGCTCGCGTGCGGAACGCCCGCGACGGAGACGAAGGCGAGCGAGACCAGCGCGGCGAAAACCGGGAGCGATCGCGCCGAGCGGGCATGCCGCTCCGGCGTCGGCACCGGAGGGTGCAGACGAGCCGCCACACCTCGTCGCCGGTACCCGCTCACAGTTCCGTCAGTCTACTGACGACCCCTGGGAGTCCGGGGAGACTCGCGAGTCCCCCGTTCGGGGAACAGCGACGCGCGCGACAGGGACTTCGCTCAGCGCACCGCGAGCATGACCTGCGTGACGCGGTCGATCAGCAGATCGACCTGCGGCTCGAGGTAGCCGCCGCGCTGAGCCGAGAACGCGACCGTGCGCAACTGCTCGAGCTCGATCGGGGTGCCTTCTTGAAAGTAGCTCGTGATGCGGTCGCTCAAGGCGTCGACCTCCCGCACCGAGTACCCGCCCGTCAGCGCCCCCACGCGACGGAAGCGCTGCCCGCGCGGGCGCACGAGACGGTCGAGAATCACCTGCGCCGAGGCGCGCGCGTCGGCGTACCACTCCTCGGATCGCTCGGCCAGCGCCTGCTCGCGCTCGCGCTCGGCGAAGACGTCCTCCAAGCGCTCGAGTGCGGCGTCGACCGCGTCCGGCTGGTAACCGCCGCGGCGCATCGTGAACGCCACACGCCGCACGAGCTCCGAGGTGATCACCGTCGAACTCGCCTCGCCCGTGAAGGCGCGGTGCGCATCCTCGAGGAAGTCCTCGACCTCATCAATGTCGTAGCCCCGCTGGGAGCCTCGGGTGCGCGGGAACGTCGTACTCACGCCGCGATTCTAACGGGACCTGGCTGGGCTTCCGGTCGAGACGGGGCCGGGTCAGCCGGCGAAGACCAGGAAGAACGCGTACATGACGATCGCCGACGGCAGGATCGAGTCGAGACGGTCGAGGAACCCGCCGTGCCCGGGGAGCCAGCTGGAGATGTCTTTGACGCCAAGGTCGCGCTTGATCATCGACTCCGTGAGGTCACCCATCGTCGCGACGACCACGAGGACCGCGCCGAGCGCGAGACCGACCCACCAGGGCTGTCCGAGCATCAGCACGCCGAGCAGCCCACCGGCGAGCAGTGCCGCCGCCACCGCGCCCGCGAAGCCCTCCCAGGTCTTGCCGGGGCTGATCGACGGGGCCAGCTTGTGCTTGCCGAAGCTGAGGCCGGCGGCGTAGGCGCCCACGTCGGTGGAGACGACGATGATGATCGCCGCGAGCGTCCACCATTCGCCGCCCTCGCTGCCGGTGACCACGAGGTAGAACCCGGCCATGAGCGAGACGTAGATCTGGATCAGCGCGCCCGCCCCGAGATCGAGCAGCACCGCGCGTGCGGGGGCGCGGTGCGAGGGCAGAATGACCTGCTCGGCGAGACGCCACAGCGAAACCACGGCGATTGCGACGACGAGCGAGATCCAGAGCGCCTCAATGCCGAAGAAGAACGCGATCGGCGCGATTGCGACGCCGACGATCGCCGAGACGATGCGCGGAATCGTCCGGCCGGCCTGACGGAGCGCCTGGGCGAGTTCCAGCGTCGTGAACGCGATGAGCGCGGCGCCGAACAGGATGAACAGCCACTTGACCACGATCAGGCTCGCCAAGAACGCCCCGCCGAGCAGGATGCCGATGCCGATCGCCGCCAGCAGATTCCGGCCGGTGCGCGCCTGGATCTTCTCGTTGGTGGCGTCGAATTGCGCGCGAGTGTGGCGCAGCTGCTCCTCGATATCGGCGCGTGCCGCCGTGGCCCGCTCCTCGATGTCGAGGCGCGCGGCGTGGGCGCGCTCCTCGAATTCGCTCAGCGGAGAACCGTGCCGGCGCGCGTGGTGAGGCTCGGCGGTGCCAGGCTCTGCCGCCGGCTCGTCATCGGAGTGCGGCGTCATCAGACCTCGAGAAGCTCGGCTTCCTTGCGCTTGAGCGCCTCGTCGACGGCGTCGACGTTCGCCTTGGTCAGCGCGTCGAGTTCTTTCTCGCCGCGTGCGATGTCGTCTTCGCTGACCTCGCCGTTGAGCGCATCCAGGTCATCCTTCGCCTTGCGGCGCACGTTGCGGATCGCGATCTTGGCGTCTTCGCCCTTGGTACGCACGATCTTGACGTACTCCTTGCGGCGGTCCTCGGTGAGCTCGGGCATGGTCACGCGGATGATCGTGCCGTCGTTCGAGGGGTTCGCCCCGAGGTTCGGGAAGTTGACGATCGCCTTCTCGATCTCCTTGAGCGCCGTCTTGTCGTACGGCGTGATCAGGAGCGTGCGGGCTTCGGGGTTCTGCAGGCTCGCGAGCTGCTGCAACGGCGTGGGCGTGCCGTAGTACTCGACCATGATCTTCTCGAACAGCGCGGGGTTGGCGCGCCCCGTGCGCACGGTCGCGAAGTCATTCTTCGCGTACTCCACGGCCGAGTGCATCTTCTCCTTGGCCTCGGCGAGAACGTCTGTAATCACGGCACACTCCTTCAACGACGACCGTTTCGGCCAAGGTCCAGCTTAGTCGGGCGCGCGGCGGGGGCACCTACGAAGCGGCGACGTCCGGCGATGTGACGAAATCGATGAGCTCCTCCACGCGGCCGAGAAGGCTCGGTTCGAGGTCGACGTAGCTGCGCACCGAACCCAGGATGCGCTGCCACGCCGCGGCGATGTCGGCCTGATCGGCGTGCGGCCAGCCGAGCGCCTGGCAGATCCCGTGCTTCCACTCGACGTGTCGGGGAATCTCGGGCCAGCGCTCGAGCCCCAGACGCTCGGGCCGGATCGACTGCCAGACGTCGACGAAGGGGTGCCCCACGATGAGCACCTGAGGGTGCCGGATCGTCTCGGCGATCCGGCTCTCCTTCGACCCGGGAACCAGGTGGTCGACGAGCACCCCGAGCCGGGCGCCGGGGGCGGGGTGTCGCTCGGCGATGACGGCCGCGAGGTCGTCGATGCCGCCGAGGTATTCGACAACGACGCCCTCGGCGCGCAGGTCGCTTCCCCACACCTTTTCGACGAGCTCGGCGTCGTGACGCCCCTCGACGAGGATGCGGCTGGCCCGCGCGACGCGGGCGCGGCGGGCGGCGTTCGGATTCTGCGGCTCGAGCACGCGAGCGCCCGACGCCGTGCGTGCGGCGGCGCGCGGCGCGGCAACCGGCGGATCCAGCACCACCGCTTCGCCCTCGATCAGGTATCCGCCACCGAGCGGGAACCAGCGCACCCGGCCCGCGCGGTCCTCGAGCGCGATGCGGCCCTTCTCGAATCCGACGATCTCCCCGACCCACCCGCCGGGGTCGATCTCGGGGGCGATCTCCACCACAAGCCCGCGCTCGGCAGCGACGCGCGGCACGCTCACCCGGCTGCGGGCACGCCAATCGCCGGCCAGCACATCCGCGCCGTAGGGGTCGAACTCAGCCACTGACCGCGACGCCGTAGAACGCGAAGCCGGCCACCCAGACGACGACGACCCCGGCGAGGGTGAGGAGCGCCACCCACCAGGCGCGTCGCCGCCGGACGAGATTCACCACCGTGCCGATGACGCCCGCCGCCACGACGAGGACGGCGGCGGTTCCGGCCAGAAACAGGGCGCTCGTGGCCCCGTCGAGCGAGCAGCCGCCGACACAGGTGCCGAGTGTGGCGAACGTCACCGTCGCCAGCACCGCCCCGAACAGGCCGACGACGGCGGTGAGGATGAGCAGCAGGATCGAAAGCGCGAGGTCCCAGACGCGGCGCGCGCGCGGCTCGGTCATGGGCGAACGAGCGTGCCGATGTGCTCGCCCTGGAGCACGCGGGTGACATTGCCCGCGGGCTCCATCCCGAACACGCGCATCGGCATTCCGTTGTCCATGCAGAGGCTGAAGGCGGTGGAGTCGACGACCTTGAGGCCCTGTACGAGCGCCTCCTGGTAGCTGATCTCATCGAGGCGCACGGCATCCGGGTTGGTGCGCGGGTCGGCGGTGTAGACGCCATCGACCCCGTTCTTGGCCACGAGCACCGCGTCGGCGCCGATCTCGAGCGCACGCTGGGCGCTCACGGTGTCGGTCGAGAAGTAGGGCAGGCCGGCGCCCGCGCCGAAGATCACGATGCGCCCCTTCTCGAGGTGACGCTCGGCGCGCAAGGGAATGTAGGGCTCGGCGACCTGGGTCATGGCGATCGCCGACTGAACGCGGACCTGCGCACCGGCCTGTTCGAGGAAGTCTTGCAGCGCGAGCGCGTTCATCACGGTGCCGAGCATTCCCATGTAGTCGGCACGCCCGCGATCCATGCCGCGCTGGCTGAGTTCGGCGCCGCGGAAGAAGTTGCCACCGCCGACGACGACCGCGACCTCGACACCGTCGGGATCGTCTTCAGCTTGAGGCGCTGCCACCGCGATCTCGCGCGCGATGGCGCTCACGATGTCGGGATTGACCCCGAGCTGACCACCGCCGAACGCTTCACCGGAGAGCTTGAGCAGGACACGGCGGCGATTCGACATGGGACTTCCTCAAGAGTGTGGGGGGTGCCGTTTCAGAATACCTGCGCTCGGCGGCATCTCGGCGCACCGCACCACGGGCCTCGCCTTCCGGCGGGTGATTAGTTATAGTTTCACTAGAACAATTACTTGTCCCGTGAGGAAGATCCATGCGTCACCCCCTCCGTTCGATCGCCGTCTTTGTGCTCCTCGCCCTCGGCGGCGCCTGGCTCGTCGCCCTCCCGCTCTGGTTCACCGGTGGCCTCGAGAACCCCTGGTTCTCGGTGTTCGCAGTGGCGATGATGACGACCCCCGCCCTGGCGGCGCTCCTCGTCGTCCGCGTCGTTGACCGCGAGCCCGACTGGCGCACCGCGCTCGGACTCCGGCCCCCCGGCCCGGGGCGGCGCTTCGTCGGGTTTCTCGTGCTCGGCCTCGCGCTGTCGATCGTCATGATCGTCGCGGCCCTGCTGACGAGTGCCGCGTTCGGGCTCTACCGCGCCGACCTCGTCGAATTCTCCGGCTTTCGCGCGTACCTCGAGCCCCTGATTGCCGATGCCAGTCCACTGCCGATGCCGTTCGAACTGCTCGTGCTTGTGCAAGCGGTGTCGATCGTGCCCGCGGCGCTCATCAACACGATTCCCACGCTCGGCGAAGAGCTCGGCTGGCGCGGCTGGCTGCTCCCCCGGCTCATGCCGCTCGGCGCCGCACCCGCCGTCCTCATCTCGGGCGTGATCTGGGGCCTTTGGCACGCCCCGCTCATCCTGCTCGGCTACAACTACCCGACGGCGCCCGGCTGGCTCGGCGTGCTCGCCATGTGCGGCATGTGCATCGTCGTCGGCGGCGTGTTCGGCTGGCTGCGGGTCCGCTCCGGCTCGGTCTGGCCCGCCGCGCTTGCGCACGGCGCCTTCAACGCCGCGGCCGGCCTCTCCCTCCTCGTCGGAGCCGCCGGCGACGTCGTCGACACCATCCAGGCCACCATCCTCGGCTGGTCGGGGTGGATTCTCCCGGCGATCCTCGTGGCCGTACTCATCGCCACCGGGCAGTTCCGCCGCGCGCCGGGCACGGTCGCGCCGGGCACGGTCGCGCCGGGGACGGTCGCGCCCGTGACACACGCCACGTCGAGCACAGTCGCGCCAGGCGGCGTCACACCGAGCGAGCCCGACCCGACGCCCCCCTCGAACTAGCCGACAACGCCGAACGCCCCGCGGATCCGGAGACTCGCGGGGCGTTGGGCTGAGACGGTGTGACTAGGTGTACTGACCCGGATCGTTGTTGACGTAGGAGAGACCTCCGGGGTCGAGTTGGAGCTGTCTAGGTTCCCTCGAGTCCACGGAGGTCTCTCTTGTCTCACGCTAATGCCCGGCTGACGCCGGCTGGCAGGTTGATCATGGTCCAGCGCATCGGATCGGGGCGTGCCGTTGCGCATGTTGCGGCGGAGATGGGCATCTCGCGCACGACCGCGTGGCGGTGGTGGCGACGGTTCCGCGAACACGGTCCTGCTGGCCTCGTCGATCGCTCGAGCGTTGCCCGCTTGCACCCTCGCCGGACGGCGGGGTGCGTGGAGACGCGGGTGCGGATCATGCGGCACCTGACCCGCCGCGGCCCGGTATTCATCGCCGACAAGCTCGGCCTGCAGGCTTCGACCGTGGGGCGTGTGCTGCGCCGTCATCAGGTGCCGCTGCTGCGGGAGCTGGACCCTGTCACCGGCACGGTGATCCGCGCGACCCGCCGCTCGGCTCAACGTTACGAACACGACCACCCCGGATCTTTGATCCACATCGATGTGAAGAAACTCGGTCGTATCCCAGACGGCGGCGGGTGGCGTCTGCACGGTCGCGGCGAACGCCCGAACCGCAAGCCGGGCTCGGGATACGACTACGTCCACACCGTCATCGACGACCACTCCAGGGTCGCTTACGCGGAGATCCACGGCGACGAGAAAGGCGCGACAGCGGCCGGCGTCCTTGAGCGGGCCATCGGCTTCTACGCGACGCTCGGGGTCAGGGTCGAACGCGTCATCAGTGACAACGCGTTCGCCTACCGGCACTCGGCAGCCTTCAGGCACGTGATCGACGCGCACGGCATCAACCAGAAGTTCATCCGCCCGCACTGCCCCTGGACGAACGGGAAAGTCGAACGCCTGAACCGCACCCTCGCAACCGAATGGGCCTACGCCCGCCCCTGGACATCCAACGACGCCCGCGCTGCCGGATTGACGGCCTGGATCGACTACTACAACCTAGACAGGCGCCACCTCGGCATCGGAGGCAAGACCCCCATCGACCGAATCAACAACGGTCGAGGTCAGTACAACTAGGCGCCGACCTTGAAACGAGCGAAGCCCGTCACGGTCAGGCCCGCGTCGGCGAGGACCTTGCTGATCGACAGCTTGTTGTCGCGCGCGTAGTCCTGCTCGAGCAGCGACACCTGCTTGAAGAAAGCACCGAGGCGACCCTCGACGATCTTCGGGAGGGCGGCCTCCGGCTTGCCCTCCTCGCGGCTGATCTGCTCGACGATGCGGCGCTCGTTCGCGACCTCGGCCTCGGGCACGTCCTCACGCGACAGGTAGACCGGCGCGGCGAAGGAGATGTGCTGAGCGATACTGCGGGCGGTCTCGGCGTCATCACCCGTGTAGGCGACGACGACACCGATCTGCGGCGGCAGGTCCTTGCTGGTGCGGTGCAGGTACACCGCGAACTTCTCGCCCGCGATGCGCGAAACCTGGCGCAGCTCGACCTTCTCGCCGATGGTGGCGGCCTGGTCTTCGATGAGCGACCCGATGGTGCCGCCGTCGACGGTCACGGCGAGAGCGGCATCCACCGTCTCGGCGCCGGAATCGGCGAGCGAGGCGACGACCTTCTCGGCGAGGGCGATGAACTTCTCGTTCTTGGCGACGAAGTCGGTCTCGCAGGCGAGCTCGATCATCGTGACGGCCGTGGCCGACTCGACGACCGCGATGAGGCCCTCGCTCGTGGAGCGGTCGGCACGCTTCGCGTTGCCCTTCGCACCCTTGAGTCGCAGGATCTCGACGGCCTTCTCGATGTCACCATCGGCCTCGACGAGAGCGTTCTTGGTGTCGACCATTCCGGTGCCCAGGCGCTCGCGCAGGGCCTTGACGTCTTCCAGGCTGAAGTTGGCCATGGATGCTTCCTAACTGGCTTGAATGTGAAACGGGTGAACGGCGGGGAAACGCCGCGGTGGCCGAGCGGGGTCTCCCCCGCCCGGCTCGCAGAATTACTCGGCGGCGGCCTCGGCCGGCTCGGCCTCGGTCTTCGCGGCGGCCTTCTTGGCCGGAGCCTTCTTGGCGGCCGGCTTTTCGGCGGGCTCCTCGGCCTTGGCTTCCTCGGCCGCGGGCTCGTCGGCCTTCGCCTTGTCAGCCTGGGGCTCCTCGGCCTTCGCCTCGGCGGGCTCCTCAGCCTTGGGCTCCTCAGCCTTGGCTTCCTCGGCCTTGGCTTCCTCGGCCTTGCCTGCCTCGAGGAGCTCGCGCTCCCACTCGGCGAGCGGCTCGACGGCCGAGACGTTGCCTTCGGCTTCGGGCTTCTGGTGCTTCTGGATGAGGCCCTCGGCCGCGGCGTCCGCGATGATGCGGGTCAGCAGACCCACCGAGCGGATGGCGTCGTCGTTGCCCGGAATCGGGTAGGCGAGCTCGTCCGGGTCGGCGTTCGTGTCGAGGATGCCGATGACGGGGATGCCGAGCTTCCGCGCCTCGTCGATTGCGAGGTGCTCACGCTTGGGGTCGACGACCCACATCGCGCTCGGCGTCTTGGTGAGGTTGCGGATACCACCGAGCGACTTGTGCAGCTTGTCGAGCTCGCGCTTCTTGATGAGGAGTTCCTTCTTGGTGAACCCCTTGGTGGTGTCGTCGAAGTCGAGCTCCTCGAGCTCCTTCATGCGCGCGAGGCGCTTCGACACCGTCTGGAAGTTGGTGAGCAGTCCCCCGAGCCAGCGCTGGTTGACGTAGGGCTGGCCCACGCGCTGCGCCTGCTCGGCGATGGCCTCCTGGGCCTGCTTCTTGGTTCCGACGAAGAGCACGGTGCCGCCGTGGGCGACCGTCTCCTTGACGAACTCGTACGCCTTGTCGATGTAGGCGAGCGACTGCTGCAGGTCGATGATGTGAATGCCGCTGCGCTCGGTCAGGATGAAGCGCTTGACCTTCGGGTTCCACCGACGGGTCTGGTGTCCAAAGTGAACGCCGCTGTCGAGCAGCTGGCGAATCGTAACGACGGCCATGGCCGTGCTCCTTTTCTGGCAGGCGGCGGCGCGCCGCGGCCTGCGGTTCTCAGTTGTGTGTCGCACCCGGTTGGGGCGAGCCCTGGTGCCCTGGCCAGACATCCACCTCGCCCCGGAGATGCGGGGTGAGGACTGACGGATGCGGCGGCCAGCATCGCGCCGAAGCGCAGTGCGGATGGGCACGCGAAGTCACCTCGCCGAGGCGAGATGCTGGATTGAGTGTAGCACTGGTGACTCGGCGTCCCCAGGCCGTACGATCGCGTCGTTCTCCGCAGGCTTCGGGCGTGCGTCGTCGCGCTCGTCCCGGCGGGCGAGACTCGGGAGATGACCCTCACCCCGGCCCGTGTTCGGCGGTGGTCCGCCGCCGTGGTGACCCTCGGGCTGTGGCTCTGGCCGGTCGCGGAGCCGGTCGCGATCGCGCGTCCCTACCTCGCGCCCGCCACGCCCTACGCTGCCGGGCACCGCGGGGTCGACCTCGCCGCGGAGGCCGGGGCCGAAATCCTCGCCCCCGCCGACGGCGTCGTGCACTTCGCCGGGTTCGTGGTCGACCGACCCGTGCTCTCGATCCGCCACGCGGATGGCGTGATCTCGAGCTTCGAGCCGGTCGTCGCCCTCGTGGCGGCGGGCGACGAGGTGCGACGCGGGCAGGTGGTCGGCACTCTCGAACCCGGCCACTGCGCGCAGCCCTGCCTTCACCTGGGCGCGCGCCTCGGCGGCGAGTACGTCAATCCGCTGCTGTTCCTCGGGGGTCTCCCCCGATCCGTGTTGTTGCCGACGAGGGCACCACCTTGAGTTCGCCCGAGAGGGCGCGACCCGGCCACCAGAATCGTTCGCCCGTGAGGAACGCGAGCGCGGGCACGATGACGGTGCGCACGAGCAGCGTGTCGAGCAGCACACCGATGCAGACGATGATGCCGATCTGCGTGAGCGTGATGAGCGGCAGCACCCCGAGCACGGCGAACACCGCTGCGAGCAGGATTCCCGCGCTCGTGATCACGCCACCGGTCGCGGCGAGCGCCCGGATCATGCCCTCGCGGGTGCCGTGCACGAAGGCCTCCTCGCGCGCCCTGGTCACGAGGAAGATGTTGTAATCCACCCCGAGCGCCACCAGGAACAGGAAGCTGAACAGCACCACGTTGGTATCGACCGCGGGGAACCCGAACAGCGAGTCGAACAGCAGCCAGCTCGCCCCCAGGCTCGCGAAGAACGAGGCCACGACGGTCGCGAGCAGCAGCACCGGGGCGAGGAGCGCGCGCAGCAAAACCACGAGCACCAGGAACACGAGACCCAGAATCAGCGGGATGACGAGCGCCTGGTCGCGCTGCTGCGCCTGGCTGACGTCGAGGGCCTGCGCATCTAGGCCGCCGACCAGGGCGACCGCACCGTCGATCTCGCCGCCGTCGACGCTCGTGCCGACCAGTTCCGCGAACGCGGACCGCAAGGCCTCCACCGCGGCGAAGGATTCGGGGGTCTCGGCCGCGGCGTCGAGCACGACACTCAGTTGCGTGATCGTGCCGTCGGTCTCCCCGATCGCGACCGATTCGACTCCGTCGGTGTCCGCGGCGATCTCGGCGACGCGCTCCGCTGCATCCGCCTCGGAGATCACGACGACGGGGGATCCGCTGCCGGCCGAGAAGGCATCCGCGATGATCTCCTGGCCGACGACCGCCTCCGGGACCGCCGTGAACTGCTCGGTCTGGGCGAGCCCGACGCGCAGTTGCGTGCCGCCGAGGGCGAGAGCGCCGAGCAGCAGTACTCCGATCGTGGCGACGACCGCGGGGCGACGGGCGACGCGCATGCCGAGCCCGCGCCACACGCCGCGGTTCATGCTGCCCTCGCTGCCGACGCGCGGGATGTAGGGCCAGAACAGCCCGCGACCGAACTGCACGAGCGCGGCCGGGAGCACGACGGTGGCGAAGATCATCGCGATCACGACCCCGGTCGCGCAGGCGATTCCGAGCGCACGGTTGCCGGCGAGTTCGGCGAAGGCGAGCGTCAACAGGGCCAGCACGACCGTCGTGCCGCTGGCGATGATCGCGGGGCCGGCGCCGCGCAGGGCGCGCTCCATCGCCTCACGGCGGTCCTCGAAGACGCGCAGTTCGTCGCGGTAGCGGGCAATGAGCAACAGCGCGTAGTTGGTGCCGGCGCCGAAGACGAGCACCGAGAGGATTCCGGTGACCGAGGCGTCGAGCGCGATCCCGAAGACCGCCGAGACGCGGGTGGCGACGATTCCCGCGAGTCCATCGGCGGTGCCGACGACGACGAGCGGCACGAGCCACAACCACGGGCTGCGGTAGGTCACGAGCAGCAGCACCGCGACGACGATCACGGTCGTCAGCAGGAGCGTAAAGTCGGCGCCCTCGAAGACGGCCGCGATGTCGACGGCGAAGCCCTCTGGACCGGTGAGGAGCCCCTCGAGCCCGGACGGGAGGTCGGCGTTGGCGATCTCGCGCAGTTCGTCGGCACGCTCGGCCTGCTCCCCCGCATCCTCGAGGACATCGAGCGGGACCACCAGCAGAGCGGCGGTGCCGTCCTCCGCCACCGTCGGCGGCGGCACGAAGCCGTCGCTGGCGAGCTCGGCGAGTTCGCCGCTGCGCTCGAAGACCGCGGCCAGGTCGGCCTCGTCGAGGGTTTCGCCGTCGCGTGAGTAGACCAGCAAGGCGCTCGTCGAGTCGGCCCCCGACAGCGTGTCCTGCAACGCCGCGGTGCGCGCGGACTCGGCGGAGTCGGGGAGCCCGACCCCCGGAGAGAGCTCGCCCCCGGAGCCGCTCCCCAGGGCGAACAACCCGCCGGAGAGAAGACCCGCGACGACAAGGATGATCCACGAGGTGCGACGGGAGGTGATGAAGCGCGTGACGGCGTGCATGGCTCTCATTCGAGTATCTAATTACTAGGAATTCGAACAACATAGCGATAAACTCAAATCATGCCAAGCACCCGACCTCGCGTCCGCGACGCCGCGCCGCGCGCCGGCGTGCGCGACGCGACGACGCACATGCGGGAGATCTTGGAGGTCAGCGCCGACTTCGAGTCGCATGTGGGCAAAAAGCTCGAGGTGAACCACACCGACATGCAGGCAATGGAACACCTCGTCATGCACGGGCGGCTCTCCCCCACCGAGCTGGCACGCCGCCTCGGCATCTCCACCGCGGCGGTCACGACGGTGGTGGATCGTCTCGTCGCGGTCGGCCATGCGACCCGTGAACCGCATCCGACCGATCGTCGCGGGGTGGTCGTGGTTCCCAACCCCGCCTCGGTGGATCGCGCGATGGCGGCGATCATGCCGATGATCCTGGGAATCGACCGCGTGCTCGACGAGTTCGAGCCCGACGATCAGGAGACGATCACGCGCTATCTGGCGCGGGTGCTCGAGGTCTACCGCGCGCAGTTCGACTAGGCGATCGGGCCCGGAGCCACGAGTCGCCGCGGGCGGCCGCGGACCGCCGCGGACCACGCCATCGGGCGACTCGCGCATCCCCTACGCGCGCGGATGCGCGAGGCGGTAGCTCTCGCGGAGGCGTTCGGTCGACACGTGCGTGTAGATCTGCGTCGTCGAGAGGCTCGAGTGGCCGAGCAGTTCCTGCACCGCGCGCAGGTCCGCGCCGCCGTCGAGCAGGTGTGTTGCCGCCGTGTGCCGCAGCGTGTGCGGACCGGAGGGACCAGTGCCCGGCAGATCGGCGAGTAGCCGAGCGATCACCTGATAGACCGAACGGGTGGCGATCGCGCCGCCGCGCACCCCGACGAAGAGCACGCCGGGATCGACGCGGGCCCGCACCAGTTCGGGGCGCGAACGCGCGAGGTAGTCGTCGAGAGCGCGCGCGGCCGGGCCGCCGTAGGGCACGACCCGTTCCTTGCCGCCCTTGCCGACGACGCGCACGGTCCGCCGCGCGGGGTCGAGCGACGCCGGGCGAAGCGAGGCGAGTTCGCTCACCCGGATCGCGGAGGCGTAGAGCAGTTCCACGATCGCGAGGTCGCGGATCGCGACGGCGTCGCCTGTCGCGGCGCGAGCGGCGAGCCCCGAGAACAGGTCGTCGATCTGAGCGCGGGTGAGCACGCGAGGCAGATGCCGATCGGGGCGCGGGGCGCGCAGCCGCGCCGCGGGATCCGCCTCGAGGTGGCCGTGATCGGTGAGCCAGGTCGTGAAGGCACGGACCGCGGCCGTGCGGCGCGCGAGTGTTGCGTTGGCGAGGCCGCGCTGTGCCGAGAGCCAGAGCCACTCGCGCAGGAGTTCGAGGTCGAGGCCCGCGACCTCCGTCACGTGGCGGGCCTCGGCGAGCTCGGCGAGTTCGACGAGGTCGGTGCGATAGCCGCGGACCGTGTGCGCGGAGAGACCTCGCTCGGTCTCGAGGGAGCGAGCGAAGCGATCGATCGCGACGCGCACCTGCATGTGCTCCATCGTCGCGCGCCGCGGCGAGGATGCGTCGCGGGCACGCCGCGCGTGCCGCACCCGCGACCGGGACCGGCGGCGTCGGTAGCGGGCACGCGTCGGTAGCGGGCACGCGTCGGTAGCGGGCACGCGTCGGTAGCGGGCACGCGTCGGTAGCGGGCACGCGTCGGTAGCGGGCACGCGTCGGTAGCGGGCACGCGTCGGTAGCGGGCACG
>NZ_CAJQNT010000027.1 GCF_905479755.1 uncultured Schumannella sp.
GCGCGCCCTGCGCGTCCTGCGCGCCCCGCGCGCACCCTGCGCGCCCCTGCGCGCCCCGCGCGTACCCCCGCACCCTGCGCGCCCCGCGCACCCCGCGCGTACCCCCGCCCCCCTCCCCGCGAGCGGTGCCAAAAGTGCAATCCCGGCGCCCTACATCGCACGTTTCGCACCGCTCACGGGGTTCGGGGTGACGAGCACTGCGCACGACTGCGCGACACCGCGCGACCCGCGCATCCCCGTGATCCCGCGCCCACGTCGCCCACACACCCACGCGAGCGGTGCCAAAAGTGCGATCCCGCAGCCGCGCACCCCACGTTTTGCACCGCTCGCGGGGCACGAGGGAACGCACCCCGCGCACCCCGCGCCGCGAGCGGTGCCAAAAGTGCAATCCCGGCGCCCTACATCGCACGTTTCGCACCGCTCGCGGGGTTCGAAGTGACGAGCACTGCGCACGGCTGCGCGACACCGCGCGACCCGCGCATCCCCGTGATCTCGCACCCACGTCGCCCGCACACCCACGCGAGCGGTGCGAAAAGTGCGATCCCGCAGCCGCGCACCATACGTTTCGCACCGCTCGCGGAGATGTGGGGGCGGAAGCGGGCGCGGGTGTGCGCGCAGCTCGCGGGCCGGTGCGGGGGTGCAACGCGAGCGGTGCCAAAAGCACGATCCACACGCCCCACACCCCACGTTTCGCACCGCTCGCGGGGGTTCGTGGGGCATGCGGCGTGTTCGGAAGAGCGCGCCGGCGAGACCGTGCAGCCGCGCTCAGCGCGCCCAGCGCTCGATGAGCATCGTCGTGCCGAGCGTCGCGTACTCGCTCGTCGCACCGTCGGGCGCGAAGCCATGCTTGCGATAGAACGCGGCCGCGCGTGGGTTGTTCTGCGCGATCCACAAGAATGCGGGGGAATCCGCGAGCGCGGCCTCGAACAGCGCGGCTCCTGCGCCCGTGCCGTGATGCGCCGCCAGCAGGTACAGCCCGTTCAGCTCACGGCCACGCGGATGCCGCGAGGCATCCCGACCGGATGCGGCGGCCCACCCGACGACCTCGTCGCCGTCGGTCGCGACCCACACCTCTTCCTCGGAACCGGTGATGATCTCGCGCCAGCGTTCGACACGATCCTCGGCCTGCAGCGCGTCGAGTTGCTCGGGCGCCACCAGATGGCGGTAGGTCTCCTGCCACGAGCGCACGTGGACGTGCGCAACTCCGTCCGCATCCGCTGCCGTCGCGCGGCGAATCAGCGGAGGCACGGATTCAGTCCTCGTCGTCGTCGAGCTCGCGCGGCTTGACGTACGGGTCCTCGTCGCCGGCATACGCCGCGCCGACCGAGGACTGCCGCGCCACCTCGTCGCGCTCGTGCGCCGTCTTCAGCAGCGAGTCGAGGGCGGCCGCGTTCTCGGGGAGGGCATCCGGAATGAATTCCAGGCTCGGCGTCAGACGCGCCGTGATGTTCTTGCCCACCTCGGTGCGCAGCAACCCGGTCGCCGACTTGAGGGCGGCCCACGAGTCGGCGCGCTCCTCGTCGGAGCCGTACACGGTGAAGAACACGCTCGCGTGCTGCAGGTCACCGGTGACGCGCACGTCGGTGATCGTCACGAATCCGAGACGCGGATCGCGCAGCCCCTTTTCGAGCCGACGCGCGATGATCTCCTTGATGCGGTCCGCCATCTTGGCGGCGCGATCTCCAGCAGCCATCTCTCCCTCACCTGTCTTCTTCGCCGGCCGTCAGCTTGGGAGCGGTCGGGGTATTTCTCCGGGCCGCTGGTTGGGCCTGGCAGCGACCACCTCGAAGGGGTGGTCGCCGGATGCGGCTCGGAGGAATGCCCCGGCCGCATCCGGCACCAGACCTACGCCCGGACCTTTTCCTTCATTTCAATCGTCTCGATCTCGTCACCGATCTGGATGTCGTTGAACTTGCCGAGACCGATACCGGCCTCGAAGTCCGTCCGCACCTCGGTGACGTCGTCCTTGAAACGACGCAGCGAGTCGATGGCGAGGTTGTCGCCGACGACCACACCGTCACGGATGACCCGCGCCTTGGCGTTGCGCGTGATCGTGCCGGAGCGGACGATGACACCCGCGATGTTGCCGGCCTTGGAGGAGCGGAAGATTTCGCGGATTTCCGCGACACCCGACTGAACCTCTTCGTATTCCGGCTTGAGCATGCCCTTGAGCGAGCCCTCGATGTCGTCGAGCGCCGCGTAGATGACCGAGTAGAACCGCACGTCGATTCCCTCGCGGGCGGCACGCTCGCGCGCCTTGACATCCGGTCGCACGTTGAAGCCGATGACGATCGCGTTGTCGATCGTCGCCAGGTCGATGTCCGACTCGGTGACGGCACCCACACCGCGGTGCAGGATGCGCAGCTGGACGCTGTCGTCGACCTCGATCTTGAGCAGGGCCTCCTCGAGCGCCTCAACGGCACCGGAAACGTCACCCTTGATGATGAGGTTGAGGCTTTCGACCTTGCCGTCTTCGAGGGCCTTCGTGAAGTCTTCGAGCGAGATGCGCTTGCGGGCCTTGGCCAGCAGGGCGTTGCGCTCGGCCGCTTCACGCTTTTCGGCGATCTGACGGGCGGTGCGGTCTTCCTCGGTGACGAGGAAGGTGTCACCGGCGCGGGGCACGGTCGACAGACCCTGCACCTGCACGGGGCGGGCCGGGTAGGCCTCCTCCACCGGGTCGCCGTTCTCGTCGTGCATCGCACGGACGCGGCCGTAGGCCGTACCCGCGACGATCGCATCACCGACGCGCAGCGTTCCCGACTGGATGAGCACCGTCGCGACGGCACCGCGTCCCTTGTCGAGCTTCGCTTCGATCGCGACGCCGCGCGCGTCCTTGTTGGGGTTCGCGCGCAGGTCGAGTCCGGCATCCGCCGTCAACAGCACGGCATCGAGAAGTTCGTTGATGCCCTTCTGCTTGAGCGCGCTGACGTCGACGAAGAGCGTGTCGCCACCGAACTCTTCGGCCACCAGGCCGAACTCGGTGAGCTGCTGACGCACCTTCGAGGGGTTGGCGCCTTCCTTATCGACCTTGTTGACCGCGACCACGATCGGCACGTTGGCCGCCTGCGCGTGGTTCAAGGCTTCCACCGTCTGCGGCATGATGCCGTCGTCGGCGGCAACCACGAGGATCGCGATGTCGGTCACCTGCGCACCACGAGCACGCATGGCGGTGAACGCCTCGTGACCCGGGGTGTCGATGAAGGTGATGGCACGCTCGTTGCCTTCGTGCTCGGTCCAGACCTGGTACGCACCGATGTGCTGCGTGATGCCACCGGCCTCGCCCGCGACGACGTTCGCCTCGCGGATCGCGTCGAGCAGCTTGGTCTTACCGTGGTCGACGTGACCCATGACGGTGACGACCGGGGGCCGGATCTCGAGCTCGTCGTCCGACTCGTCTTCGAGCTCCTGCTCGAGGTCGAGATCGAAGGCGGCGAGGAGTTCCTTGTCTTCGTCTTCGGGGCTGACGATCTGGATCTTGTAGCCCAGCTCTTCACCGAGGATCTGGAAGGTGGCCTCGTCGAGCGACTCGGTCGCCGTCGCCATCTCACCGAGGTGGAACAGCGCCGTGACGAGCGCGCCCGGCTGCACCGAGTACTTCGTCAGCGTCTCGAGCTTGTCGGCCAGATCCGAGATGGATGCGCCGCGGCGCAGGCGAATGACCTTGCTGCCATCGCCGCGCGGGATCGCGACGCCACCGAGCGTCGGGGCCTCCCGCATCTCGAATTCGGCGCGCTTCGTGCGCTTCGACTTGCGGGCTTTGCTCTTGCCGCCACCGCGACCGAAGGCACCCGCGGTGCCACCGCCGGGACCACGGCCACGACCGCCGCCGCCACCGGGACGACCGGCGAAGCCGCCACCACCGGGGCCGCCGCCGGGGCGCTGGAAGCCGCCACCGGCACCGCCGGGACGACCGCCACCGCCGGGGCGCTGCTGGAACGGGGCGCTACCACCGGGGCGCGGGGCACCCGGACGGGGCGCTCCGGGGCGCGGGGCACCCGGGCGCGGAGCACCGGGACGCGGCGCCGCGGGGCGCGGAATGTTGCCGCCACCGCCACCGGGCCGAGGCATCCCCTGCGAGCTGGAGTACGGGTTGTTGCCGGGGCGCGGGGCGCCGGGGCGCGCCATGCCCTGCGAGCTGGAGTACGGGTTGTTGCCCGGACGCGGGGTGCCGGGGCGCGGCGCGTCGCCCGAAGGCTTCGCTGCGGTCGGCTCGGCGGCCGGCTTCTCGGCGTCGGCGGCGGGCGCCGGCGCGGGAGCGGGCTTCTCCGCCTCCGGAGCCGGGGCGGGTGCCGCGGCTTCCGGCGCGGCGGGAGCCGGCTTCGGGCCGGGCTTCGGCGCGGGCTTGGCAGCCGGCTTCGCCGCGGGCGCGGCAGCGGGCTTGGCGACGCCTTCGGCTTCGAGCGCCTGCTTCAGGCGTCGAGCGACCGGCGGGGCGATCGAGGATGAGGCGCTCTTGACGAACTCACCCATTTCGGTGAGTTTCGCGAGAGCGATCTTGCTGTCGATGCCGAGTTCGTTCGCGATCTCGTGCACGCGGGGGTTAGCCACAATTCTCCTGTCTGGGTCCACTCCAGGCAGGAGCGGACATCAAAGGGTGAGGGAACTCATTTCGAGTTGCTCATTACTTGTCCATGTGCTTTTCGGCCTATTCAGTCCGTTCGGTTCCGGGGCGGTCATTCGCGCCGGATTCCAGCATGTTCAGACTCGAGGTGTCGAGTCCGGTTGTGACCCGCAGCGCCCGCCCGAAGGCCCGGCGACGGATCGCGGTGTCAATGCACTCGGGGCTGTCATGCACCCAGGCGCCCCGGCCCGGAAGTCGTGCCGCCGCATCCGCGACGACCCGTCCGTCGCGCGCGACCACCCTCAATAACGAGGAGCGGGGAGCGCGCTGTCGGCAACCCAGGCAGGTTCTGACGGCTTCCATCCTACCCCGGCTCAGGACTCCATCACCGAATCAGGCTGGATGTCGATGCGTGCACCCGTCAATTTGGCGGCCAGTCGGGCGTTCTGGCCCTCCTTGCCGATGGCGAGTGAGAGCTGGTAGTCGGGCACCAGCGCGCGGACCGCCTTGAGCGACTCGTCGACGACGAACGCGCTCGTGACCTTCGCCGGGCTGAGGGCGCTCGCGACGAACGTCGCCAGGTCATCCGAGTAGTCAACGATGTCGATCTTCTCGTTGCCGAGTTCCGCGGTGACCGCACGCACGCGCTGGCCGAGTTCGCCGATGCAGGCGCCCTTGGCGTTGATCCCCGGCTCGAGGGCGCGCACCGCGATCTTGCTGCGGTGGCCGGCCTCGCGGGCGAGGCTCGCGATCTCGACGATGCCGCTGGCTATCTCGGGAACCTCGAGCGCGAACAACTTGCGCACGAGCCCCGGGTGGGTGCGGCTGACCGTGATCGCGGGACCCTTCGGGCCCTTGCTGACGCTCGTGACGTAGACGCGGATGCGCGAGCCGTGCGCGTAGTCCTCGCCCGGCACCTGCTCCTCGGGCGGCAGAATCGCCTCGACCGCGCCGAGGTCGACGTGGATCATGCGCGGGTTGGGGCCCTGCTGGATGACGCCGGCGACGATGTCGCCCTCGCGACCCTTGAATTCGCCGAGAACCTTGTCGTCGCCGATGTCGCGCAGGCGCTGCGAGATGACCTGTTTGGCGGCGAAGGCCGAGATGCGCCCGAAGTCGGCGGGGTTGTCGACGGCCTCGCCGATGATCTCGTCGTTTTCGTCGCGCTCCGGGACGTACACGGTGATGTGGCCGGTCTTGCGATCGAGTTCGACGCGCGCGCCCAGTTCGGGGCCCTGGTCGGTGTGCTTGAGGTAGGCGGTCAGGATGGCCTGCTCGATGATTCCGACCAGTTCGTCAAACGGAATCTCTCGCTCGCGCTCCATGAGCCGCAGCATTCCGAGGTCGATGTCCATCTAGGCCTCCGCTATTCAGATTGTGGGCGGCCCAGCTGCGGCCGCATCGATGCAGTCTAACCGAGCGTCGCCGCGGCGTGGACGCGCTGTGGACGCGCTGGACCCCGCGCCATCCCCCGCGAGCGGTGCGAAAAGTCGGATGCGCGCGGCCAGCATCGCGCTTTTGGCACCGCTCGCGCGTTTGGCACCGCTCGCAGGCTCCGGCGCGCGCGCGGCGCGGCGCGCGCGTCAGCGCGACGCAAGGATGCGCCGCACACGCGCAACGAAGAGCTCCGGGTGCGCGTACACATCCGCCGCCGTCACGCGAATCACCCGCCACCCGGCGGCTTCCATTCGTTCGCGGCGGGAGATGTCGCGCATCCACGTCGCTCGATCGATGCGATGGACATCGCCCTCGTATTCGAAGGCGACTCGCGCATCCGGATAGGCGAGGTCAGGATGCATGACTCCCTCGGCATCCACGATCTCGACACCGAGGGATGGTTCCGGCAGTCGCGCGGCGACCAGGAGCAGCCGCATGTGCGTTTCGGGGCGCGAGTCGACACCTTCGCGCACGCGCGGGAGCGCCCACTGCACGGTCTGCGCGCCGCGCTTGCCGGCGTGACGGGCCGCGGCCGCAGCGAGCTCGTCGAGGGTGCACGCGGGAGGGATGCGCGGGGTGCTCCGCCGACGCGAAACGAGGGAGTCCCCGACCGCGACGGCGTCCCGCCGACCCAGGGTCGCAGCCGCGTGGCACCACGCATCCGCCGGATCGAGCACCGGGAGACCGTGCACGAAACCGACGCCGACCTGCGAAACCCGGTGCCCGTGCACCCCGCGAGCGCGCGGCGGCGTGCGCGGGTCGAGGACCGCGAGGTGCAGCGGCTCGTCGGCGCTCTCGCCCGGCAGCGACGCCCCGATGAGCCTCAACGCGGTGCGATGTGCGAAGAATTGGCCCGGCGCGAGCCGCGTCGCATAGGCACGACACCGCTCGAGAAGGTCGCTCGGCGCGGCGCCGAAGATCACCACGCCATGGAAGGGATGCGCGACATCCGCACACCGGAGCCGTCCGGCCGTGACGCCGGCGGCGAGCGCCTCTCCCGTCGTGGCGGGGCCGAGCCTCAGTTCAGTGGGGATCGCAGCGCGGCGCATTCCTCCATGCTCGCGAACCGTGTGTCGCTGCGGCTGTCCGCGCGTGCGGTTGGGGAGGAATCCCGCTCGCCGCGAGCGGTGGAGAACGTGCGAACGCTGGGTTGCACATCGAACGTCTCGCACGCTCGGCGGTCGCGGGCGGGCGCTTCGCACCCCCGCGAGCCTCCGCCCACCCCGCGAGCGGTGCGAAACGTGCGATTGCAGGCTCTCACACCCCACGTTTGGCACCGCTCGGCGGGAGCGGGCGGGAGCGGGCGGGAGCGCAGCGTGCGCGGGAGGGAGCGAGCGTGCAGCGTGCGGCAGGTCGGCGGGAGTGCGGGCGAGCCCTCCGCACACCCGCGAGCGGTGCGAAACGTGCGATTGCAGGCTCTCACACCCCACGTTTGGCACCGCTCGGCGGGAGAGAGGGAGCGCGCGAGCGTGCAGCGTGCGGCGGGGGCGCGCGGCAGGGCGGCGTGCAGCGCGCAGCGCAGCGCGGCGCGCTAGCCGAGACGCGCGAGCAACTCGGCGGCGGGCACCTCGGTGCGCTCGTTGCTGCGGCGATCCCAGAGCTCGACGAGCCCGTCGGCGGCACCGCGTCCCACGATCACGATCGTCGGCACACCCAGCAGCTCGGCGTCGCCGAACTTGACCCCGGGCGAGACCTTCGGGCGGTCGTCGTAGAGCACGTCCCGGCCGGATGCCTCCAACTCCCCCGCGACCGAGGCGGCCAGTTCGAACGCGGCGGCGTCGCGGCCCGTGGCAACGACGTGCACGTCGAAGGGCGCCACCTCCGCCGGCCAGAGCAGTCCGCGGTCGTCGGCGGTGGTCTCGGCGATGGCGGCGAGGATGCGGGTCACGCCGATGCCGTAGGAGCCCATGGTGACGGTGACGAGCTTGCCGTTCTCGTCGAGCACCTTGAGCCCGAGGGATTCCGCGTACTTGCGCCCGAGCTGGAAGACGTGCCCGATCTCCATGCCGCGCAGCAACTCGACGGGCCCGGAGCCGTCGGGGGCGGGGTCACCTTCGCGCACGTCGGCGACCTCGACAGTGCCGTCGCCGACGAAGTCGCGCCCGGCGACGAGGCCGAAGACGTGCTTTCCGTCGGCGTTGGCCCCGGTGATCCATTCGGTGCCGTCGACGATGCGCGGGTCGAGCAGGTATCGGATCTCGGTGGCCGATTCGGCGCCGAGCACCGCCCCGGTGGGGCTCCACGGTCCGATGTAGCCCTTGACGAGGAGCGGCTGCTTCTCGAAGTCGTCGGGCGTGGCGGCTTCCACTTCGGCGGGCGAGAACGCCGCCTCGGCGCGCTTCATGTCGACGTCCCGGTCGCCGGGCACCGCGACGATGACGAGTTCGCGCGAGCCGTCCACGTGGGTGAGGGCGAGCACGACGTTCTTGAGCGTGTCGGCGGCGGTCCAGTCGCGTCCATCGGGGCGCGGGTGGTTCTGGTTGGCGACGTCGACAAGGGTGGCGATCGTCGGGGTGTCGGGCGTGTCGTGCACGACCGCGGGCGCGAGGCCGTCGATCGGGCGGGCGGGCGGCGCGGTGGTCGTGTACGCCTCGACGTTGGCGGCATACCCGCCCGCCGAGCGCACGAAGGTGTCTTCGCCGATCGGGGTGGGGTGCAGGAACTCTTCGGAGCGGGATCCGCCCATCGCGCCGGCGTCGGCCTGCACGATCTCGTATTCGAGTCCGAGGCGGGTGAAGATGCGCTCGTAGGCGTCGCGTTGCGCCTGGTAGGAGGCGTCGAGTCCCGCATCCGTGTAGTCGAAGGAGTACGCGTCTTTCATCGAGAACTCGCGCCCGCGCAGCAGGCCGGCACGCGGCCGGGCCTCGTCGCGGTACTTGTCCTGGATCTGGTAGATCGACAGCGGCAGGTCTTTGTAGCTCGAGTAGAGGTCCTTCACCAGCAGGGTGAAGACCTCTTCGTGCGTGGGCGCGAGAAGGTAGTCGGCGCCCTTGCGGTCCTTGAGTCGGAAGATGCCGTCGCCGTACTCCTCCCACCGGCCGGTGGCCTCGTAGGGCTCGCGCGGCAGCAGCGCCGGGAAGTGCACCTCTTGCGCGCCCGCGCGCTCCATCTCTTCGCGGATGACCGTCTCGATCTTGCGGCGGACCTTCAGTCCCAGCGGCAGCCAGGCGAAGATGCCGGGCGCCTGGCGGCGGATGTAGCCGGCGCGCACGAGGAGTCGGTGGCTCGCGACCTCGGCATCGACCGGGTCTTCGCGGAGGGTTCGGACAAACAGCTGAGACAGGAGCGTAGGCACGGCGAACAGCCTAAACCCGCGCCCGTGCTCGTCGCGCCGCGCTCACGCGTCGGCAGCACCGCGGATGGGCGCCTCGCCCGCGACCGCAAGAACCTCGACGTTGACCGTGCGGCGCGTCACGGCCGCGACCGCGACCGCGTCGAGTTAGACCGTGACGACCTCGGGCGTGCCGCTCTCACCCGGCGGCATCTCGGCCGCGATGCGGTTGGCCTCTTCGATGAGCGTGGCGACAATCTCGGACTCGGGCACGGTCTTGATGACCTCGCCCTTGACGAAGATCTGGCCTTTGCCGTTGCCGGAGGCGACGCCGAGGTCGGCCTCACGCGCCTCGCCGGGCCCGTTGACGACACATCCCATGACGGCCACGCGCAGTGGCACGCTCATGCCTTCGAGGCCCGCGGTGACGTCGTCGGCGAGCGTGTAGACGTCGACCTGGGCGCGGCCGCAGGAGGGGCACGACACGATTTCGAGCTTGCGTTCGCGCAGGTTGAGCGACTGCAGGATCTGCAGGCCCACCTTGACTTCCTGGGCGGGCGGCGCGGACAGCGAGACGCGGATGGTGTCGCCGATTCCTTCGGAGAGCAGGATGCCGAAGGCGGTCGCGCTCTTGATGGTGCCCTGGAACTCGGGGCCCGCCTCGGTCACACCGAGGTGCAGGGGCCAGTCACCGCGTTCGGCGAGCTGACGGTAGGCCTTGACCATCACGATCGGGTCGTTGTGCTTGACCGAGATCTTGAAGTCGTGGAAGTCGTGCTCTTCGAAGAGCGACGCTTCCCACACGGCGCTTTCGACGAGCGCCTCCGGGGTGGCCTTGCCGTACTTTTCAAGCAATCGCGGGTCGAGGCTGCCGGCGTTGACGCCGATGCGCAGGCTGACGCCCGCATCCTTGGCGGCTTTGGCGATGGCGCCGACCTGGTCGTCGAATTTGCGGATGTTGCCGGGGTTGACGCGCACGGCCGCGCAGCCGGCGTCGATCGCCTGGAACACGTACTTCGGCTGGAAGTGGATGTCGGCGATGACCGGGATCTGGCTCTTCTTGGCGATGATGTGCAGCACATCCGCGTCGTCCTGGCTCGGCACGGCGACGCGCACGATGTCGCAGCCGGAGGCGGTGAGTTCGGCGATCTGCTGCAGGGTGGCGTTGATGTTCGTCGTCGGCGTGGTCGTCATCGACTGCACGCTGACGGGTGCGTCACCGCCGACGAGCACCTTGCCGACCTTGATCTGACGCGATTTGCGTCGCGGAGCAAGGGTCTCAGGGGCGGATTTCGGCATCCCAATGTTCAGTGCAGGCACAGACCCCAGCCTACGGGTCGAAGCGTGGGTGTCGCTGTGGCGGGGCCGCGCGTCTCGGCCCCACCACGACACCTGCCGCTAGTTCGCCGCCGCGAGGTGGGCCGCGAAAGCGGATGCGAACTCGGCGGGCTGTTCGAGGTGCGGCGAGTGCCCGCAGTCGTCGAAGACGAGTTCTTGATACGAGCCGCCGGCGGCGGCGTAGCGGTCCATCACCTCGCGCATCTGGCTCACCATCGGCTGCGGCGGCGCAACGTCGGAGCCCGGCCAGCCGGGGATCGCGCCGACCTGTCCGAGCATGTTGAGGTCGAAGAAGGAGCCGTCGGAGACGATCGCGTCGGCGGTGCCGCGCACCCAGAGCACGGGGGGCTTATTCGCCAGGTCGACGATTCCGGTGGTGTCGAAGTGCTCGGGCGACATCGTGTTGAGCACGCCGCGCCCGCCGGGGGCGAAGCCGGGCCAGGCCTCGACGACGCGAGCATCGCCCGGGTAGTTGTCGACGCCGGTCTTGGTGGTGAGCATCGAGGCGACCCAGAGGTCTTCGTTGTCGATCTTCTCCGGGTGCGCGACGTACGCCGTGCGGTACACCGATCGCGGCGAGGTCTGCTCGTCGGCGCTGGTGTCGCCCGCGTCGAGGCGTCCGACGAAGTCGGGGTTCGCTCCCCCGCCGCCGGTGCCGGCGGCGTCGGGGTCGAGGCGCTTTCCGCCTGCGCCGGTGCCGCCGAAGCCGTAGGGCGAGATCGGCGATTCGAGCGTCAGGCTCTGCACCAGTTCGGGTCGGTCGAGCACGAGCTGCATGACGACGCCCGCGCCCATGCTCCAGCCGAGCAGGTGCGCGCGGGTGACGTCGAGCGCGTCGAGCACGCTGGCCACGTCGTCGGAGAAGTCGCGCACGCCGCGCGTCGCGTCCACGGGGAGGGTCTGGCTCTCCCCGAATCCGCGCAGGTCGATGGCGAGCGCCCGGTATTCGGCGGGCAGGTCGAGCATCGTCGGCTGGAAGAACAGCGAGGAGGAGACGTTGCCGTGGATCAGCACGACCGTTCCGGCGGCCGCGCCGGTCGCGGCGCGCTCCAGCACGCGAGCGGTCAGGCGCGGCGTCGTCACGTCGTGGGCGACGATTCCGGCGAAGAGGGACTGCGACATCAAGGAACTCCTTTGTTCTCGAGGGTGGTGCGGGGATCTACTCGGTGAGTGCGACGCGCAGCTCCGGTTCGGTGGCGGCGCGCACCTCGTCGACGGTGACGCCGGGGGCGAGTTCGCGCAGCACGAGTCCGTCCGGCTCGACGTCGATCACGGCGAGGTCGGTGATGATCCGGTGCACGACGGCGCGCCCGGTGAGCGGAAGCGAGCACTGGCGCACGATCTTGGCCGAGCCGTCTTTGGCGACGTGTTCCATCAGCACGATGACGCGCTGCACCCCGTGCACGAGGTCCATCGCCCCGCCGGGGCCTTTGACCATCTTTCCGGGGATCATCCAGTTGGCGAGGTCGCCGTGTTCGGAAACCTGCATGGCGCCGAGGATCGCGGCGTCGATCTTGCCGCCGCGGATCATGCCGAAGCTCGTGGCGGAGTCGAAGAATGCCGAGCCGGGCAGGGTTGTGACGGTCTCCTTGCCCGCGTTGATGAGATCGGCGTCCACCGCGTCCTCGTTCGGGTAGGGGCCGACGCCGAGGATGCCGTTCTCGGACTGCAGCACGACGGTGCGCCCTTCGGGCAGGTAGTTCGGCACGAGCGTCGGCAGCCCGATGCCGAGGTTGACGTAGGCGCCGTCGGGGAGTTCGAGCGCCGCCCGCGCGGCCATTCCAATGCGATCCAGGGGCATCTCAGGACTCCTTCGCCGAGCTGACGGTGCGCTTTTCGATGCGTTTTTCGATGTCGCCGCCGACCTCGAGGATGCGCGAGACGTAGACGCCCGGCAGGTGCACCGAGTCCGGGTCGATGGTGCCCGGTTCGACGAGTTCTTCGACCTGCACGATGCAGGTGCGGCCGGCCATGGCGGCGAGGGGGGAGAAGTTGCGGGTCGCCTTGCGGAAGACGAGGTTGCCGTGCCGGTCGCCGCGCCAGGCGTGCAGCAGCGCGAAGTCGGTGGTGATCGATTCTTCGAGCACGAAGTCGCGCTCGCGGCCGGCGTAGGTCATCCGCCGCACCTCTTTGGGAGGCGAGGCGACGGCGATGGTGCCGTCGGGCGCGTAGCGGCGCGGTAGTCCGCCCTCCGCCACCTGCGTGCCGACGCCGGTCTGGGTGAAGAACGCGGCGATGCCGGAGCCGCCCGCGCGGAGCTTTTCGGCAAGTGTTCCCTGCGGGGTGAGCTCCAGCTCCAGTTCGCCGCTCAGGTACCGGCGCTCGAATTCCTTGTTCTCGCCGACGTAGGACGAGGTCATTTTGCGGATGCGTCCAGCCGCGAGCAGGAGCCCCAAGCCCCAGTCGTCGACGCCGCAATTGTTGCTGACGATGTCGAGTTCGTCGGCCCCCTGGGCGAGCAGTGCTTCGATGAGAGCCATCGGCGCTCCGCTCAGGCCGAACCCGCCGACGGCAATGGATGCCCCGGAGGGAATATCGGCGACCGCGTCGGCGGCGGTCGCCACCGTCTTGTCGATGCTCATCCGGTGCTCCTTGTGTGTGTCTCGACGAGCCGTCGCGCGACGAGGTCGGCGACGGCATCGGCGCCGCGCTCGCCCATGACGATCGTGTAGTGGTTGACGTCGGCGATTTCGTGAGTGGCGAGCTTCGGCAACGCCGCGCTCCAGCGCGCGATTTCGGTGTCGGGGTAGAGCGGCGGAACCTGATTCAGCAGCCCGCGCGGGGCCCGGAGGAAGTCGACGCCGACGGGCAGCGCGGCGAGCGCCGCGGCGTATTCGGTGTCGCCGTCCAGTTGCAGGGAGTCCTGTTGCACCGCTTCCAGACGCGTCGCGGGGTGCAGGGCGGGCACCTCCCCGACGAGGTCGTAGTCGATGTATTGCTCGATCGTGGGGCTCCACTCCGCGGCGAAGGCGGGGTGGTCGCGCCAGTAGTCGCGGTAGGCGGCGTGATCGGGGAACGTCATTGAGAGCCGCGCCGCCGCGGGGCCGATGAGGGCCGCGGCGAGCTCGTCGTCGCTGATGCCGATGGGGCGCGGGATCGGCAGCCCGCCGTCGACGAGCACGAGGCCCGTCACGCGGTCGGGGTGGCGCCGGGCGAGTTCGACGGCGACGAAGGCTCCCATGGAGTGCCCGAGCACGAGGCACCGGTCGATTTCGGCGGCATCCAGCAGCGCCGCGAGGTCGTCGGCGTGCTGCGGCATGCCCCAGGGCCCGGGGAGGTCGCGACTGCGACCGCGCCCGCGCAGGTCGGGGGCGAGGATGCGCGTCCCGGGAAGTCGCTCGGCGACGAGCGGCCAGGCCCGGTGGGAGGCCGTGATGCCGTGCACCGCAAGCACGGGGGCGAGGGGTTCGGCGCCGGTGCGCCACTCCCCCGCCGCCAGCTCCCCGCCGCGCACGGGCGCGGTGAGAGGTCGGTACTCGGTCATCGCGCCGACCACCCGCCGTCCATCGTGTGGCTCGTGCCGGTCACCATGCCCGCCGAGTCACCGCACAGCCAGACGACGAGGTCGGCCACTTCGGACGGTTCGAGCAGACGTTTGATTGCGGATTCGGTGAGCATCACCTTTTCGACGACCTCGGATTCGGGGATGCCGTGCACCCGCGCCTGGTCGGCGATCTGCTTCTCGACGAGCGGCGTGCGCACGTAGCCGGGGTTCACGCAGTTGCTCGTGACCCCATGCTCGGCGCCTTCGAGCGCCGCGACCTTCGAGAGCCCTTCGAGGCCGTGCTTGGCGGCGACGTAGGCGGATTTGAACGGCGAGGCGCGCAGCCCGTGCACGGAACTGATGTTGACGATGCGCCCGAAGTTCTGCGCGTACATGTGCGGCAGGCTCGCGCGGATGAGCAGGAACGGCGCCTCGAGCATGATGCGCAGCATGCGCGCGAAGAATTCGGGGTCGAAGTCTTGGATCGGGCTCACCCGTTGGATGCCGGCGTTGTTGACGAGGATGTCGGCATCGAGGCTCAGGTCGGCGAGCGCGGCGGTGTCGGCGAGGTCGACCTGCCAGGCCGCTCCGCCGAGGTCGCTGGCAACGCGCTCCGCGGCGGCGAGGTCGATGTCGGCAACGGTGACGCGCGCGCCGGCGGCGGCGAGGGCCCGCGCACACGCCTCACCGATTCCGCTTCCGCCCCCGGTGACGATCGCGTGGCGTCCGCTCAGTGGCGCGGTGTGCTCGGTCATGGTGTCGCCGTCCCCTCGGTCTTGGGCGCCGTCAGGGCGCCCCGAATGAAGCGCATCATCTCGTCGAAGACATGGTCGGGCACCTCGGAGGTGCCGCTCGCGGTCGGGTCGGCGTCGTCGCCCGCCGCATCGCCGTCGCCCCAGAGCACCCAGCGCATCCCGATCATTTCGCCGACACCCATCAGGGCCCAGGCGGCGACGACCGGGTCGATGTCGCTGATCTCGTCGTCGGCCTGCGCCTGGGTGAGCCCATCGATGTAGCCCTCGACGATGCGCGTGTAGTGCAGACGCAGCGAGCGGGGCGAGACGAATTCCGCCTCGCGGATGATCCGGTAGAGGGCGGGGTGTTCGGCGGTGAATCGGAAGAAGGCCCGGAATCCGGCGCGTTCCGCTTCGATGCGCCCGGCGGCTCCACGGGCCCCCTCGCTCATAGCGAGTCGGACGCGGTGGTTGAGGTCTTCGACGAGTTCTTCGAAGATCTGCAGTTTGCTCTCGAAGTACAGGTAGAACGTGCCCTGGGCGACGCCCGCGCGCTCGGTGATGCGCACCACGGAGGCGTCGGCGTAGCCGAACTCGGAGAAGACGTGCTCGGCGGCCTCGATGAGTTTGGCCCGGGTGCGCGTTCCGCGCGGGGTGCGCGGCGGCGTGATCGTCATGACCGTCGCTCCGGGGCGGTGTCGGCGGGCGCCTCGGCCCCGTCGACCACGTTGAGAGCGCTCTCGGCAAGCCACTCGGCGACGAGCGCGCGGCGCAAAGACTTGCCCGCGGCGGACCGCGGGACGGCCGCAACGAAACGCACATGCTTGGGCACTTTGAATCGCGCGAGCGCGCCTTCGCAGTGCTGCAGCAGGTCGTGCTCATCGGTCGCGACACCGGGCCGTGCCACCACCCAGGCCACGGCGACCTCGCCCCAGGTGTCGTCGGGCACCCCCGCGACGGCGACGTCCGCGACGGCCGGATGCTGGAACAGCACGCTCTCGATCTCGGCGGGAGCAACCCCCTCGCCTCCGGTGATGAAGATGTCTTTGAGCCGGTCGATGACGCGGTAGTAGCCCTCGGAGTCACGGCGCGCGAGGTCGCCCGTCGCGAGCCAGCCCCCGCGCATCGTCGCGGCGGTCTGCGCCGGGTCGCGGAAGTAGCCGGCGAAGACGCCCGGTCCGCGCACGAGCAGTTCCCCGGAGCCGGGCCCGGTGACGTGTTCGCCGGTCACGGGGTCGGCGAGCGCGACCTCGACGTGCGGGTAGGGTTTGCCGGCGGAGCCGACCTTGCGCCGCGCATCCTCGTCGGGCAGGCACAGTACGTTGGGCGCCGCCTCGGTGAGTCCGTAGCCCTGGGTGAGCGCGACGCCGCGGCCGTGCCACACGCGCAGCAAGGGCTCGGGCATGGGCGCCCCGCCGACGATGGCGTGTCGCAGGCTCGTCAGATCGGTCGAGGCGAAGGCCGGGTGCTGCGCGAGAAACAGGTAGTTCGCGGGCACGCCCATCATCGAGGTGATCTGGCGATCCTCGATGAGGTGCAGCACGCGTCCGGCGTCGAAGGTGCGCTCGAGGACGACCGTCGCGCCCATCCACCAGGCCAAGAGCGGCTGGATGTTCCACCCGCCCACGTGGTACTGCGGCATCACCGCGAGCACGACGTCGGAGCTCGTGAGTTCGGCGGTGCGCGAGAGCGACAGGTTGGTCCAGAAGCAGTTGGCGTGCGTCAGGATCGCGGCGCGCGCACGGTCGAGGGTTCCCGAGGTGAAGATCAGCAGGAGGGCGTCGTCGTCGCGCACGGCTCGGCGCGCAACCGGATCCGAGTTGCGTCGCACGGGCGGGATGACGGTGCGTTCGATGCCCGTCATGCCGAGCGCGCCCACGGCGATCGGGGCGGCCAGTCGCTCCCGGGCCGCGTCGGCGACCGAGGCGAACTCCTCCTCCACGAGCAGGAGCGCGGGATCGGCGAGTTCGAGTTGCTCGGCGAGTTCGCGCGGCGAGAGCCGCCACGACAGCGGCACGAGTACGAGCCCGGCCTTGGCGCAGGCGAAGAACAGCACGACGTGATCGGCGCTGTTGCCGGTGATCGTGGCGATGCGGTCGCCGACCCCGTAGCCGCCGTCGAGCAGCGCCTGAGCGAGCGCGGCGGCGCGCTCGTCGAGGGCGCGGTAGCTGAGCACGACACCGCGATCGTCGATCGCCACGCGATCCGGGGTCGCCAGCGCGCGATCCGCTGTCCACCGCCCGAGCGTGTGCAGTCCATCGCCCTGGTTCACGAGACCTCCTCGAGCTCGTCGCGGTCCTTGCGGAGCGAGCCTCGACCGGTGACCGCGCTGCGCGCGATTCCGGCGATGCCCCCGGGCAGGAACAGCACGACCAGGATAAACAGGGTGCCGAGGATGAAGAGCGGTTCGGAGAGCGGAATGCGCAGGATGTCGGGCAGCCCCGCGATCGCGTCGGAGCCCGCGAGCGAGGTCAGCCGCTGATCGAGCAGTGTGTAGACGACCCCGCCGACGATGGCCCCCCAGCGCGAGCCGACACCGCCGAGCACGACGATGACCAGCAGCGTGAGGGTGAAGTCGGCCGAGGTTGCCCTCGGGGTGGCACCGCTTTGCAGCAGCAGGTAGGCCATGCCGACGAGCGCGGCGAGCGCCGAGGCGAGCACGAAGGCGGCGAGCTTGATGACGATCGGGCGCAATCCGATGACGCGCACACGCAGCTCGTTCTCGCGCGTCGCCGCGGCCACCCGGCCCCCGCGCGACTTCTCGAACCACAGCACCGCGAGGTAGACGATCACGAGCAGCACGAGGGTGAGCCAGTAGAGGTTCCGCGTGTTGAGCACGCCGACGAGGAAGTCGGGCACGTGCTCGATGTCGAGACGGATGCCCTCCTCGCCGCCGGTGATCGCCGGGTTGCGCCGCACGATCACGTTGCCGGCCTGCGCGAAGGCGAGCGTGACCATGGCGAACGAGATGCCGGTCACTCGGAGGCTGACGGCACCGATCAGCGACGCCGCCACGATCGCGGCCGCGAGCGCCAGCCCGACGGCGGGAAGCAGCTCCAGCTCGGTGTTCTCGAGAATGATCCCGAGCCCGTAGGCACCAACCGCGAAGTAGAGCGCGTGGCCGAACGACAGCAGCCCGACCGTGCCGAACAGCAGGTGGTAGCTGAGCGCGAGCGAGGCGAAGAGCAGACACAAGGCCAGCAGTTGCAGGGTTCCCGGCGTGTAGCTGGCCCCCGGGAAGACGCCCGGGATCTCGATCGCGAGCAGCGGCAGGATCGCGGCGAAGGCGAGGAACGCCCCACCGACGGCCCAGGGCAGCCACGAACGGTTCGCGGTGATGAATGCGCGCACGCGGTTCATGCCTTCCTCCCGAGCAGTCCCGACGGTCGCACGAGCAGGACGCCCGCGAGCAGCAGCACGACGACGAGGTCGCCCGTGCCACCGAGATAGAAGTTGGCGAACTGCTGCAGCACGGCGACGATGACCGACGCGATGGCGGCGCCCGCGAGTGAGCCGAGCCCCCCGATCACCGTGACGATGAAGGCGAAGATCAGCAGCGATCCGCCCAGGTGGGGCGAGACGTACCCGAAGTAGTGCGAGGCGAGCACCCCGCCGAGCCCGGCCGCGGCCCCGCCGATCGCGAAGACGACGGTGAAGGCCTTGCGCACGTCGATGCCGAGCGCGGTGACCATCGAGCGGTTTTCGACCCCGGCGCGGATGACGAGGCCGAAGCGCGTGTAGCGCAGGAAGAACACGATGCCGAGCAGCACGATCACAGCCGCCGCGATCAGGATGAAGCGGTCGTTGGGGATGCGCGCCCCGAGGATCTCGGTGGTCTGCGAGAACCATTCGGGTGCCGAGACGTAGATCGGGTCGGTGCCCCAGATGCCTTCGAAGAGGGCGACGCTCGCGAGCGCAAGACCGACCGTGACGAGCACTTGTTCGATGTGCCGGTTGTACAGCCGTCTGATGAGCAGCAGTTCGGTGAGCGCCGCGACCGCGGCGCCGACGAGCGCTCCGAGGATCACGGTGAGGAAGAAGGTGCCCCAGCTCGCGCCGTCGAGTCGCCGCGCGAGTTCGAAGCCGGCGAAGGCCCCCAGGGTGAGGAAGCTGCCGTGGGCGAAGTTGAGCACGCCCATGAGTCCGTAGATGAGGGAGAGACCGGAGGCGATGAGGAAGTACAGCGCCCCTAGGCCGAGCCCGGTGATGAGCAGCAGGACGACGGTGCTCATGCGGCATCCTCCGCCGAGTGAACGCCCAGCAACGACATCGTCTTCTCCTCGTCGTCGAGCAGGTCGGCCGCCCTCCCGGCGAAGACGACGCGTCCCGCTTCGAGCACGACCACGGTCGAGGCGAGACGGCGCACGACCTGCAGATTTTGTTCCACCAGCAGGATGGGCGTGGCTTCGGCCATCTTTTCGAGTGCGACCGCGACCTCGCTCACGATGCGCGGCGCGAGCCCCTTGGTGGGTTCGTCGACGAGCAGCAGGCGGTTGTCGTTGAGCAGGGCGCGCGCGAGCGAGACCATCTGCTGTTGGCCGCCCGAGAGGGTGCCGGCTTGTTGCGCCGAACGGGCGTGGATGTCGGGGAAGAGTTCGGCGACCAGTTCGCGCCGCGGGGCGCGGTCGCGCTCGGCGAGGCGCAGGTTCTCGGCGACGCTGAGGCTCGCGAAGACCTCACGGTCTTCGGGCACGTAGCCGATGCCGCGCTGCACGATGCGGTGCGTGGGCTCGCGGTCGATGCGGTCGCCCGCGAATTCGACCTCACCGCTGCGCTCGATCAGCCCGAGGATGCCTTTGACGGTGCTCGTCTTGCCGACGCCGTTGCGACCGAGGAGCGCCGTAACTCCGGTGGCGGGAACCTCGAGGCTGACGTCTTCGACGACCTGCTGTCCGGCGATCTGCGCGCGCAGACCGGCCACGCGCAGGATGGGCTCGCTCACAGTGACTCCCCCAGGTAGGCAGATTGGACGGTGGCGTCGGCCATGACCTTGTCGGGGGTATCACAGGCGAGGACGCTGCCGTGGTGCATGACCGCGACGCGGTCGACGAGGCCGAGCACGACATCCATGTGGTGTTCGACCATGAGGACGGTGCGGCCGCTCTTGTGAACGGTGCGGATGACTTCGACGAGACCGGCGACGTCGCCCGAGCTCACCCCGGCCATCGGCTCGTCCAGCAGGATGACGCGCGGTTCTTGGGCCAGCAGCATCGCGATTTCGAGTTTGCGCTTGTCACCGTGCGAGAGCACTCCCGCGTCGGTGTCGGCGTAGTCGGCGAGTCCGACTTCGGCGAGTCGTTGCTGGGCGATCTCGGTCGCCGCGTCCCGCGAGCGCGGGAAGCGGACGACCGAGAGGGCACCGCCCAGTTTTGATTGGGCGGCCAGCCGCGCGTTCTCGAGCGCCGTCAAGCCGCCGAAGAGGCTCGAGGTCTGGAACGTGCGGCCCAGACCGGCCCGTGCTCGTCGTGGGATGGAGTGCGACGTGACGTCGACCCCTTCGAGTTCGACGCGTCCCTCGGTGGGGACCATCAGACCCGAGATGAGGTTGAACAGTGTTGTCTTGCCGGCCCCGTTGGGGCCGATCACTCCGAGCATCTCTCCCTCGGCGACCGAGAGCGACACGTCATCGATGATGCGTGCGCCCCCGATCGAGAGGCCGAGGTGCTCGACGGTGAGCACGGGCCGATCTGTCATGACTCAGCCTGCGACCGGCGGGGCGACCGTGTCGGCGTCAACGACGTCGACCAGCTCCGGGATCCAGCTGTCACCGTCGGCGACGAGGCGGGCCTGGAACATCGGCTGGATGACCGCGTGGTCGTCCGCCCGGATGGTGGTGCTGCCCTTCGGGCCGTCGAAGGTCCAGCCTTCGAGCGCCGCGATCATGGCGTCGACGTCGTCGCCGCCTTCGCGGATGGCCTGAACGATCATCTGCGCCGCAACGAATCCGTCGGGGCTGAACAGGTCCGGCGTCTCGCCCGCGGCCTCGATGCTCGCGATCATCGCCGCTTCGACGTCGTTGCCTGCGGCTCCGGCGAAGTAGTGGTTCAGGAAGTTGAGCTGGTCGCTCGCGGCGCCGTAGGCACCGTAGGTGGAGACGTCACCGAGACCGGTCACGACGGTGGTTGCCTCGAAGACGCCCTGCTGGGTGAGGGCTTCCCACATCGCACCGGAGGTGGCACCGGCCCACGCGACGAACACGAGGTCCGGGGAGGCGTCCACGATCTGCTGCGCGAACGGCGTGAATTCGGTGGCGTCTTCGGGAACGAGGACGCTGGAGACGTTCGCCCCGGCGGCACCGAGCACGGCGTCGACACCGGCGAGGTTTCCCTGGCCGAAGGCGGTGTCCTGTGCGAAGACCAGGATGTCCTGGCCGGCCGGGTCACCGATGAAGGTTCCCGCGGTGGCGACGTCCTGGTAGGTCTGGCGACCCGAGCGGAACGTGTAGTCGTTGACGCCGGTGATGGCGTCGGCGGCGGCGGGGCCCGAGATGTAGAGCACCTGGTTCTGGTCGGCCTGCTCGGCGACCGCGAGCGCGACACCCGAGGAGACCGTGCCGGCGATGATCTTGAAGCCTTGACCGATGAAGTCCTTGGCGGCGCTGACCGCCTTGTCGGCGTCGGCGGCGTCGTCCGCGTACTCGATGTTGAGTTCGCGGCCGTCGACCGTGCCGGTTCCGTCGCTCGCGTAGTCGAGGCCTGCCTCGAATCCGGCAAGGTACGACGCACCGTAGGCCGCGAGCGGCCCGGTCTCGGAGGTGATGATGGCGATGTCGATCGGGGCTTCGCCCGAGTTGTCCGGAGTGTCGGACGTGGGCGCACAGCCCGCGAGAGCCAGGGCGGCGATGCTGATGATCGCCGGCGCTAGCAACTTCTTCGTTACTCGCATGGTGGAACCTTTCCTGCTGCCGTAGAAGGATTGCGTGAACCTGACAGGTGGTTCAGGTATCAGTCAGCCTAGGAATCGTCCTCACCTAAGTCAAGACGGCGCGCCAAAAGAAGCGGCGGATCGCCGCCCGGCGGCCGCCGCTGTCGAGCCCGCGATTAGAGAATGCTCACCGGGTTGACGATGTCGGCGAAAATCAGGAACACGCTCATGAGCGCCAGCACCGTGGTGATCGTCAGGGTCACCGGGATGAGCTTGGCCGCATCGACGGGGCCCGGATCGGGGCGCCCGACGAGCTTGGCGATGCCGCGCCGAATCGATTCGACGATCGCGCCCGCGACGTGGCCGCCGTCGAGCGGCATGAGCGGAATCAGGTTGAACAGGAAGAGCGCCAGGTTCAGCCCGCCGAGCAGTTCGATCATGCCCGCGGCGCGATCGACCACCGGGATCGTGTCGAGGCTCGCGATCTCCCCCGCGATCCGGCCGACGCCGACAATGCCCACCGGCCCGTTCGGGTCGCGCTCGGTGCCCGAGAACGTCGACACCGCCAGCTCGTACAGGCGGCCCGGCAGGGTGATGATGACTTCCCCCACCGCGACGGCGCGATCCCAGACCGCCGGAATGACGGCGGTGACCGGCTCGGTCACCCGTTCGTAGGCGGGCGCGATGCCGACGAAGCCGACCGGCTCCAGCACCGGATCTCCGCTCGCATCGAGCACCATATCACCCGCGTCATCGAAGGTGTAGCGCTCGGTGAGGATCGGCGTCACGCTCAGCTCAGTCTCGGCGCCGTCGCGCAGCACGACGAACGAGATCGTCTCGTCGGGGTGCGCGCGGATGATCTCGGTCGCCTCGGTCCAGCCGGCGACCGCAACCCCGTCGACTTCGACGATCTGGTCCCCGGGCAGCAGACCGGCCGCCGCGCCGGGCGCCGCCGGATCGGTGTCGAGGCACTCCTGGCGCTCGCTCGTGATGGGTAGCACACAGGCGGAAACGCTGCCCACGGTGGTGCTCACCTGCGGGATTCCAAAGCCGCTGTAGACGATCCCGAAGAACAGGATCGCCAGCAGCAGGTTCATCGCCGGCCCGCCGAGCATGATGATGATGCGCTTCCAGGTCGCCAGCTTGTAGAAGGCGCGATTGTGCCCCTCTTCGAGTCCGTCCAGGGAGGCCTCGCGCGCCTCGGCGATCATCGTGCTGCCGCGGCGTGCGGGGGCATCCGCCTCCTGCATGACGGTGTCGAAGAAGCCGGTGCTCGCCGTGCGCGCCTTGCCTCCGGGCTTGGCCGGCGGGAACATCCCCGCCATGGAGATGTAGCCGCCGAGCGGGATCGCCTTCACGCCGTACTCGGTCTCGCCGAACTTCTTCGACCACAGCGTCGGCCCGAAGCCGATCATGTACTGGCCGACCTTGACGCCGAACTTCTTCGCCGGAACCAGGTGGCCGACCTCGTGCAGGCCGATCGAAAGCATCAATCCGACGAGCAGGATCAGCACGCCGAGCGCGTAAAGCAGGACCGTTTCCACGCGCTCAGGCTAATGCGCCCGAGCCGCGAATTGCCCGCAAACGCGCCCATACCTTGCTGTGCAATGTATAGTTCCCCAAGGTATCGAGGGAGTGTCATGCGAATCGACAAGGACCTGGTGGCGGCGATCGCCACCCCGCTCGTGCTCGCGATCCTGAGCGAGGGCGAGAACTACGGCTACGCCATTCTCCGCCGGGTGACCGAGCTCTCCGGCGGCGAACTCGAATGGACCGACGGCATGCTCTATCCGTTGCTGCATCGCCTGCACCGGCTGGGCTACGTCACCACCGAGTGGCGCAGCTCCGACGAAGGCCGGCGGCGCAAGTACTACGCGATCACCCCCGACGGCCGCCGCGCCCTGGGCGAACAGCGCTCGCAGTGGGCGACCGCCTCGGGCGCGCTGGAACGTGCCTTCGGCCGCCTCGACTTCGGCCTCGGGTCGGCGGTGACCGCGTGAGCGCCGCACTCGAGGCCCGGATCGCCGAGTGGCGCGCCTTCGCCACCCGCAGCCGCGCCGTCGACGCGGTCGATGCCGACGAGCTCGAGTCGCACCTGCGCGACTCGATCGATGCACTTCGCACGGCCGGGCTCGACGACGATGAGGCGTTCCTGGTCGCCGCGAAGCGCCTCGGCGCGCTCGACCCGATCTCCCGCGAGTTCGCGCGCGTGCACAGCGCCCGGCTCTGGAAGCAGCTCGTGCTCTCTGGGGTGGGACCGGAGGCGGCAGAGTCCGGTCGTGTGCGGCGACACGAGCTTTTCGTCGTGGTGGCTTTCGCCCTTGGCGCGGCGGTACTCGTGCAGCTTCTTCGCCTCGGAACCGGCGCCGTGAGCGCGGACTCCCCGTATGGCGCCGAGGGGTTCCGATGGTTCAGCGGACTGTTGCCCGCGGTGCTCGCGACGCCCGTCATCGGATACCTCGCCTGGCTGCGGCGTCTGAGCCTCGCCGAGATTGCGGCGCCCGCGGCGCTCGTGACGGTGACCACCCTCGCTCTGCTCATCCCGCCCTTCGATCTCGGCGGCCTCACAGCTCCGGTCGCCGCGCTCCACTCCCCGGTCGTGCTCTGGTTCGCGGTCGCGCTGACCTATCTCGGAACCGAGTGGCGGTCGTCAGAGCGCCGCATGGATGTTGTTCGCTTCACCGGCGAGTTCGCGATCTACGTCGTCCTCATCGTGCTCGGCGGCGGAGTGTTGTTCGGCCTGACGAGTGTCATCATCGGGGCGATCGCGCCAGACGCGGTGTCCGAGCTGGCGGCGTGGATCCTCCCCTCCGGGGGCGCGGCCTCGCTCGTGGTGGCGGCCTGGCTGGTGGAATCGAAGCAGAGCGTGATCGAGAACATCGCGCCCGTGCTGACGGCCATCTTCACGCCGCTGTTCGCGGTCATGCTCGCCATCTCGGCGGCGCTTTACGCCGCCTTCGGGATCGGCCGCGACTTCGACCGCGAGCTGCTCGCCACCTTCGACGTCGTGTTGGTGGTGGTGCTCGCTCTGCTGCTCTACGGCCTCTCGGCCCGGCGCCCTGAGACAGCCTCGAGGGTGATGGATGTGCTGCGGCTTGTCGCGATCGCGGCAGCCCTGGCGCTCGACGCTCTCGTATTGGGGTCGATGTTCGCGCGCATCGGTGAGTTCGGCTTCACGCCCAACCGAGTTGCGGCGCTCGGACTCAACGTGCTGCTCTTCGCCAACCTGGCGGTCGCGGCGGCCCTTGGAGTTCGCGCACTGCGAGGCCGCGGCACCCCCGCTGCCCCCGAGAGCTGGCAGACGCGCTACCTGCCCGTGTTCGGCGGCTGGGCGCTGCTCATGGTCGTCGCGCTCCCGCCGATGTTCGGCTACGCGTAGCGAACCAGCTCAGCCCGCGAGCAGGGCGTCGGCGCACTCGCGCGCCCACCGCTCCGCCTCGAGCACCGTCTCCAGGCTCAGCTCGGACTCCGGCTGGTGCGCCTCGACGACGCGCTCGACGGTCTCGAGGATGTCGAGGAACCCGATGGCGCCCGCATGGAACGCCTCGACCGCCTGCTCGTTGGCGGCGTTGAATACTGCGGGGAACGTGGCCCCGGCCGCGCCGACGCGCTTGGCGAGCGCGACGGCCGGGAACGCCTCCTCATCAAGGGGCGCGAACTCCCAGGCGGATGCCGCCGTCCAGTCGAGCGGAGCCCCGACGCCCGCCACCCGGTGCGGCCAGTCGAGGCCGAGCGAGATCGGCAGTCGCATGTCGGGCGGCGAGGCCTGGGCGATCGTCGAGCCGTCGACGAACTCGACCATCGAGTGCACGATCGACTGCGGGTGCACCGTCACCTCGATCCGCTCGTACGGCACGTCGAAGAGCAGGTGCGCCTCGATCACTTCGAGGCCCTTGTTGACGAGCGTCGCCGAGTTGGTGGTGATGACCTTGCCCATGTCCCAGGTGGGGTGGGCGAGCGCCTCCGCGGGCGTCACCTCGCGCAACTGCTCGCGGCTGCGACCGCGAAAGGGCCCCCCGGATGCGGTGAGCACCAGGCGGGCGACCTCGGCATCCGATCCGGCCCGCAGTGCTTGCGCGATCGCGGAGTGCTCGGAGTCGACCGGCACGATCTGCCCGGGCCTCGCGAGCGCCTTCACGAGCGGACCGCCGACGATCAGGCTCTCCTTATTGGCAAGCGCGAGCGTCGCCCCGGTCTCGAGCGCGGCGAGCGTCGGCGCGAGCCCGACCGAGCCGGTGATGCCGTTGAGCACGACGTCGGCGGGGGTGTCGCGCACCAGCTGCACCGCCTCGTCGACCCCGAGCGCGGTGCGCTCAACGCCGGTCGCGAGCACCTGTTCGGCGAGCTTCTCCTTGTTGCGGCCGGCGGCGAGCCCAACCAACTCGAAGCGGTCGGGGTTCGCGGCGATCACCTCGAGCGCCTGGACTCCGATGGAGCCGGTGGACCCGAGGACGATCACGCGACGCATGTGCGCCAGGTTACGCGCTGCGAACTCCGCAGCGCGAAACCCGGGCAGTGCGTCGGACTAGACCGCGGGCGTCGTGGCGAGGATGTCGACCACGAAGACGATCGTGTCGTCCTCTTCGATGCCGGCAGTCTCGTTGCCGCCGCTCGGGCCGTAGCCGAGGTCGGCTGGGATGATCACGACAACCTGCGAGCCGACGGCCTGGCCGACGAGCGCGTCACCGAAGCCCTCGATCACGCCCTCCGTCGAGAAGCTCGTCGGGCCGCTGCCCCAGCTCTCGTCGAAGATCTCGCCGGTGCGCCAGTTGATGCCCTGGTACTGCACCGTGACGGTGTCGCCGGCGGCAACGACGTCACCGTCGCCGACACGCGTGAGCGCGAGCGTGAGCTCGTCGGGGGCGTCCTCATCGGGAATGGTGACCGTCGGGCGGCCATCCGCGTCGAACTCGACCGAGAGCGGGAAGTCATCCGGCAGGTCCTGCTCTTCGCCATCCGCCGCGGTCGCCACGACATCCACGACATCAACGACGAAGATCACCGAATCGCCGGCCTCGATTCCGAAGTCCGCGTAGCCGAGGTCGCCGAAGGCATCGACGGATGCGACAACACTTGCGATCCGGTCGCCGACGCTCGCGCACTCCACGGTCTTCACGATCCCGGGAAGCGTGACCGCCTCATCGACAGTGAGCTGGATCGACCCGCCGGTCCCGAATCCGGTCGAGGTGGCGAGCTCACCCGTCACCGCGTTGTAGAGCGTGAAGTCGAGCAGCGCGAGGCTGCCGGCCTCCACCTGCTCGCCGTCACCCTCACTGACGATCGTGCGCTGCGTCTCCTCCACCGAGACGGGCGCGTCGATCGTGACAGTGGGCTCCTCGCCGAACGCCCCGACGACCGAAATGGCCTCCGACGTCGAGCCGGACGCGATCCCGACGCACGAACCGTCGCCGGTCGCGGTGTCAGTCTCGGTGCTCGTCGCGGTGCAACCCGCGAGGATGAGCGCGGCAGCGGTCACAGACAAAATGGGCAAGGCGGAACGCACGGGACTCCTCGGGGTTGTTTCGACCATCCTCGTGCACAAAGCTATGCCCGCGCTGTACGCCCCGCTGTCGGGTGCGAACTACTCTGGAGTCATGGAATTCAGCGTCCCGCAGGAGCGCAAGCTCGTCAGCGAACTCCCCGGCCCGAAGTCGATCGCCTTGCAGGAGCGTCGGGTCGCGAGCGTGTCGCGCGGCGCGGGAACCCTCGCCAACATCTACATGGACCACGGTGCCGGCGCGATCCTCGTCGACGTCGACGGCAACCAGCTCATCGACCTCGGCTGCGGCATCGGTGTGACCACCATCGGGCACGCCAACCCCGAGGTCGCCGAGGCCGCCTACGAGCAGTCCAAGAAGCTCACCCACACACTGTTCACCGTGACGCCGTACGAGAACTACGTGGCCGTCGCCGAGAAGCTCGCCGAGATCACCCCCGGCGACTTCGAGAAGCGCTCCGTCCTCGTCAACTCGGGCGCCGAAGCCGTCGAGAACGCGGTCAAGATCGCCCGCAAGTTCACGGGCCGCCGGGCGATCGTCTCCCTCGACCATGCCTTCCACGGCCGCACCAACCTGACGATGGCGATGACCTACCGCCCCTGGCCCGAGCGCGCCGGCATGGGCCCGTTCCCGGGCGAGTTGTACTCGGTGCCCGTCAGCTACCCGTTCCGTGACGGCCTCTCCGGCGAAGACGCCGCCGCGAAGACCATCGACTACATCACCACCCACATCGGCGCGAGCGAAGTTGCCGCGTTCTTCGTCGAGCCGATCCAGGGCGACGGCGGCATCGTCATCCCCGCGCCCGGCTACTTCGCCGCGATCAAAAAATTCTGCGACGACAACGGCATCGTCTTCGTCGCCGACGAGATCCAGGCGGGCATCGCCCGCACCGGCACCTGGTACTCGATCGAGCACCACGGCGTCGTGCCCGACCTCGTCACCACCGCGAAAGGCATCGCGGGCGGATTCCCCCTCGCCGCCGTCACCGGCCGCGCCGACATCATGGATGCCGTCCAACCCGGCGGCATCGGCGGCACCTTCGGCGGCAATCCGGTCTCGACCGCGGCCGCCCTCAAGGTGTTCGAAATCATCGAACGCGACAACCTGCTCGGCGAGGCGCTCCGCGTCGAGCGCGCGCTGCAGGCGCGCATCGGCGACTGGGCCGAAAGGTTCGACATCGTCGGCGAAGTGCGGGGCAAGGGCGCCATGTTCGGCGTCGAACTCGTCAAGCCCGGCACCCGCGATCCGAACCCGGAGGCGCTCAGCGCGGTGCTGAAGTTCGCGCTCGAGCGCGGAGTCATCCCCCTCGACGCGGGAAGCTGGGACTCGGTGCTGCGCATCATGCCGAGCGTCGTGATCAGCGAAGCGCTCATCGACGACGCGGCGACGGTGCTCGAAGAGGCCTTCGCCTCGCTCGGCTAGGCGCGATGAGCGTGACTTCGCCGCCGGAGACGGGGCGGCACCGACAACCGCGGCGGCGCCCGTGGGTGTCGCTCCTCGCCTCGCTGACCGTCATCGCGGTCGCCGCGATCGTGATCGCGCCCTGGGACGCGCAGCGCCGCCAGGTGATCGCCGACCAGATCACCGTCTGGACGAATCCGCCGAGCGCGGAGATCGAAGCGATCGCCGACGCGACGCTGCTCACCGAGGACGCCCGACGCGTGTTCTTCGCGAGCCTGCCCGTCATCGAGGAGGCCGAGACCTTCAACGAGCACTGCTCCATCGAGGGCGCGACCGTGCTCGGCTGCTACGCGGCGGAACGCATCTACGTCTTCAACGTCACCGACGACCGGCTCGCCGGGACGGTCGAAGTCACCGCCGTGCACGAGCTCATGCACGCGCTCTACGACCGGCTCTCGAGTTCGGAGCGGGAACGCGTGGATGCCCTGGTCGCCGCAGCGGTCGCCGAAATCCCCGACGACGACCCGGTGCGCGACGTGCTCGCCACCTACCCCGAATCGCAGCAGGCCGACGAGTGGCACGCACGGCTCGCGACCGAGTTCTCCGATATCGGCACCGAACTCGAAGAGTATTTCGCGCAGTATTTCGGCAACCGGCAGCTCGTCGTCGAACTCACCGCCCAATCGCGCGCCGCACTCACCGAACTGGAGAGCGAAATCGCCGCCCTCGTCGCGCAGATCGACGAGCTCGGCGCCGACCTCGAGAGCCGCGGAAACCGCTACGAGCAGCAGCTCGCGACACTCAACACGGAGATCGCCGACTTCAACCGGCGCGCCGACGCCGACGAGTTCGACAGCGCCGAACAGTTCAACTCGGAGCGCGCCGCCCTCCTCGCACGCAGCGACGCGCTCGAGGCCGACCGCATCGACCTCAACGCCGACACCGCCCGATACAACGAACTGGTCGCCGAGCTGAACGCCCTCGATGCGCGCTACGCCGACCTGTACTCGCAACTCTCCAGCACACAAGCCCCCTCGAACGTCGAGGATTAACCGCCGAACAGTCGTACGATCGGGTCACGAACTTCGAAGGAGAAGCGATGAGCGACACGATCTTGGGCAAACTCAGCGGCGGACCGCTCGGCGGCCAGACGCTGCCGCTCTCGGCGACCACGCTCGCCGAGGTCGACGACGAACTGATCCTGCCCTGGGAACAGGGACAACTGATCTACCGTCGCGCTGGCGAAGCCGAAAACACCGGCCCGCACGACGGGCCGACGATGGTGCCGTTCCGCTACGACGCCGAACACTCCGCCAACTCGGCCCCCGAAGACTAGGCGCGCACGACCAGTTCGGGCTCGTGCCGCACGGGGAAGTTCACCGAGTTGGCGATGAAGCAGAGCGCTCTCGCCTCGGCGTGGAGTTCGCGGGCCCGGTCCCGGTCCCCCGCCGAGATTGTGACGACGGGGCGCAGCACGGCCTCGCGAAAGCGGCCCGCGCCGTCCGCATCCACGACGAGGATGCCCGAGGCGGCATCGCGGTACTCCTCGACGACGACGCCCGCCGCCGTCGCCACATACAGATAGCTGAGCATGTGGCACTGGCTGAGCGCCGCGATGAGTTCCTCCTCCGGGTTCCAAAGCGCCGCATCCCCGTGAAAGACGCGCGCGCTCGACGCGCGGATCGCCTCTTTTCCGGGTGCGGAGATGATGTGCTCGCGACCGAAGCCCCGCGCGGTGCGGGTTCCCTCACCGCGGTTTCCCGTCCACTCGACGGAAACCGCAAACTCATGCGTGCTTTTCACCGGATTCCCTCTTTTCGGCGCGATCTTATTGCGCTTTTCGTCCAAATTCGTTGCACCCGGAGTCGTAGGATCTGAGCATGAGCGACACGCTGACCTCCCCCACGCTAGCCCCGGTCCCGACGATGCGTCGCGTCGTCACGGCCATCCCCGGGCCGAAGTCGGCGCAGCTGGAGGAGCGCCGACGCGCGGTCGTTTCGACGGGGGTCTCCTCCGCGCTCCCCGTCTACATCGCGCGCGCCCACGGCGCGATCCTCGTCGACGTTGACGACAATGCTCTGCTCGACCTGGGCGGCGGCATCGGCGTCACCACGATCGGTCACACCGACGACGCCGTCGTCGCTGCGGCGCGCGAACAGCTCGGCGATGTGACCCACACACTCTTCACGATCACGCCGTACGAGGAGTACATCCGCGTCGCAGAGCTGCTTGCCGAGCACACCCCGGGCGACTTCGCCAAGAAGACCGTGCTCGTCAACTCGGGCGCCGAAGCCGTCGAGAACGGCGTCAAGATCGCCCGCAAGTACACCGGGCGCTCCGGCGTCGCGGTGCTGGAACACGCCTATCACGGGCGCACCAACCTGACCATGGCGATGAACTTCAAGGCCATGCCCTACTCGCTCGGTTTCGGTCCCTTCGCCGGCGACGTCTACCGCGCCCCGAACTCCTACCCGCTGCACGACGGACTCACCGGCGAGCAGGCGGCGGCGCGCACGATCGCCTACCTGGAGAAGACCGTCGGCGCGGCCGATCTCGCCTGCCTCGTCGTGGAGCCGATCCAGGGCGAAGGCGGCTTCATCGTGCCCGCCGCGGGCTATCTGCCGGCGCTGCAGGAGTGGTGCACCGCCCACGGGATCGTGTTCATCGCCGACGAGATCCAGTCCGGCATGGCGCGCACCGGCCGCTACTTCGCGAGCGAACACTTCGGGTTGGTGCCCGACCTCGTGCTCTCGGCCAAGGGCATCGCGGGCGGCCTGCCGCTCGCGGGCGTCACCGGCCGGGCCGAGATCATGGATGCCGCCCAGCCCGGCGGCCTTGGCGGCACCTTCGGCGGCAACCCGGTCGCCTGCGCCGCCGCGATCGCCGTCTTCGAGCGCATCGAGAGCGACGACCTGCTCGCCGAGGCGACCCGTATCGAGGGTGTGCTCGTGCCCGCGCTCCGCGAGCTGCAGGCGCGCTTCCCCGTCATCCGCGAGGTGCGCGGCATCGGCGCGATGATCGCGATCGAGCTCGCCGACCCCGAGACCGGCGCGCCGAACGCGGCCGCCGTCGGCTCGCTCGTCGCGTACGCCGCGCAGCAGGGTGTGCTGCTGCTTTCGGCCGGCACGTACGGCAACGTGCTGCGCATGCTGCCCTCGCTCGCGATCACCGACGAGCAGCTGCACGACGCGCTCGGCGTGCTCGAGTCGGGCCTCGCCGCGCTCTAACCCCCACACCGACACCCCCGCGCCGACACCCTCGCGCCGAAACCCTCGCGCGCAAACTCGGAGATTCGGCACGCTCGTCCACGAGTCGTGGACGAAACGCCGGATTCTCCGACTTTGCGGAGGGAGCGCCGCATTCTCCGAGCTTGCGGAGGAAGCGCCGCAGGCATCCGACTCCAACCGACACCACTCAACCCCCCAAACAGGCCCGGCTCCCTCAGGCGCATCTCACCCGCGCGCAAACTCGGAGATTCGGCACGCTCGTCCACGAGTCGTGGACGAGACGCCGGATTCTCCGACTTTGCGGAGGAGGCGCGGGGTGGGCGCGGGGCGGGCGCGGGGCGCGGGACGGCGGCGCGGGGCGCCCCCGCGCGGCAACCGGCGCTCAGCCGAACAGCGAGGCGACCGCGTCGCGGAACGCGACCGTGTGACGCGCCACATCCTCGCTCGTGGTGGCCGGACACATGAGCGCCATGTTGTGAAACGGCGTGATCAGAATGCCGCGGTTCAGCGCGTGCAGGTGCAGGTACTGTTGCAGCTCGAAATCGTCGGCCTCGGCCGCCTCGCGACCGTCGCGCGGCGGCGTCGCGCGGAAGCTGTACTCGGCGCGGCACCCGAGCTGGGTGACCTGCCACGGCGCGTCGAACTCGTCGATGGAGGCCTGAACGCCCTCGGTCCACTCGCGGGCGCGCTCGATCATGCCCGGATACGCCTCGGCGGTGAGCACCTCGCCGAGCGTTGCTCGCACTCCCGCCATCGACAGGGCGTTTCCGGCGAGCGTGCCGCCGACTCCCCCGACGTCGAGATCCTCGCGCCCCTCCCCGCGCCAGTGCAGGCTCTCGGCCACCCGTTCGGCGAGAGCGTCGGTCATTCCCCACGCCGCCGCCGGGATGCCGCCCCCGATCGTCTTGCCGACCACCACGACATCGGGTCGAAGCCCGTCGCGCGCGGTCATTCCGCCAGGGCCCGCGCACAGGGTGTGCGTCTCGTCGATCACGAGGAGCGTGCCGCTCGCATCGCACGCGGCGCGAACCGCCTCGTGCCAGCCCGGCTCCGGCAGCACGATCCCGATGTTGGTGAGTGCCGGTTCGATGAGCACCGCGGCGACCTCGTGCGAGGCGAGCGCCGCCTCCATTGCCGGGATGTCGTTGAACGGCACCACAACCGTCGTCTCCGCCGGGTCCACGGGCGGGCCGATGTTGCCGCGCCGCGACACGACACGACCTTCCTCGTCGAGCGTGGCGTACGCCTCGTCGACGGTGCCGTGGTAGCAGTAGTCGATCACGAGCACCTTGGCGCGCCCGGTCGCCTGCCGCGCGTAGCGCAGCACATGGCGGTTGGCGTCGGTGGCGCTCAGCGTGAACTGCCAGCGCGGCAGCCCGAAGCGCTCGGCCAGCAGACCGGCGGCGGACGCCGCATCCGCGGTCGGAAGCATGAAAGTGGATCCGCGACGCAACTGCGCGGTGATCGCGGCCACCGACTTCTCGGGAGCGTGCCCGACCATCGCGCCGGTGTCACCGAGGCACAGGTCGACGTGGTCGATCCCGTCAGCGCACTCGAAGTGCGCCCCCGCCGCGGCCACCACATAGGGAGGCCACGGGCCCGGCCACTTCGCCATCCAGAGCATCGGCACCCCGTCGGGCAGGTGTTCGCGCCCCGCCTCGAACAGCCGCCGGGATTCGGGGCGCGCCGCGGCGTAGCGCGCCAGTTCGTCCTCGAACAGTCGCGCGAGCCGCTGCCGGTCGGCGTACATTCTTCTAGCCGGACTTCGCGAGTTTCTTGCGCCGCGCCGCCGCCGAGAGCTGCGAGACCACGACAAGAACGATGGCCGCGAAGAACACCGCCGAGGCGATCACGTTCGCCTGCGCGGGGATGCCGCGGGCGGCCGCTGTGTAGACGTACTTCGGGAAGGTCACCGCCGCCCCCGAGTTGAAGTTCGTGATGATGAAGTCATCGAAGCTGAGCGCGAAGGAGAGCAGCGCCGCGGCGATGATGCCGGGAAGCAGCAGCGGGAAGGTGATCCGCCAGAACACCTGCCCGGGGCTCGCATACAGGTCGCGCCCCGCCTCTTCGAGCGCCGGATCAAGGCTCGCCACCCGGGCGCGCACCGTCACCACGACGAAGCTGATGCAGAACATCGTGTGGGCGATGATGATCGTCAGCAGGCCCTTCGGGATGCCCGCCGAGAGGAACTGAGCGGCAAGCCCGGCGCCGAGCACGACCTCGGGCGTCGCCATCGGCAGGAAAAGCAAGAGCGTGGTCGCGGCCCGGAACTTGAAGCGGTAGCGCACGAGCGCGATCGCCATCGCCGTGCCGAGCGTTGTCGCGGCGATCGTCGCGGCGCCCCCAACGAGGATGCTGTTGCCGAAGGCGACGCAGACCTCCGGCTGGTCGCAGATGTTCAGCCAGTTGTCGAACGTGAAGCCGCGCCAGACGATATTGGTGCGCCGCACGTCGTTGAACGAGAACACGATCGTGTAGGCGATCGGGATCAGCAAGAACACGAGCGCGAGGATCGAGTAGGCGCCGAGGCCCCACTTGCCCACGCCGAGACGGAACGGGGCACGCTTGGGCGCCGGACGCGTCGCCGTGACGGAATTGCTCACAACAGGTCCTCCGTTCCACTGCGGCGCACGTAGATGCTGACCAGCACGAGGATCGCCGCCATCAACACGATCGAGAGCGCGGCGGCCGCGGGGAAGTTCTGCAGCACCAGGAAGTTCGCCTCGATCACGTTTCCGATCATCACCGTGTCGGTCGATCCGAGGAAGTCGCGGCTCGCGTTGATGTAGTCACCGGCCGCGGGGATGAAGGTCAGCAGCGTTCCGGAGATGACACCCGGCAGCGACAGCGGCACCGTCACCCGCAGGAAGGTGCTCGTCGGGCTCGCGTACAGGTCTCCGCCCGCCTCCACGTACCGCAGATCCAGCCGCTCCAGCGAGGTGTAGATCGGCAGCGTCATGAACGGGATGAAGTTGTAGGTCAGACCGAAGATCACCGAGAACGGGGTGCCGGTGATGTAGTCGCCGGGGGCCATGAGCGAGAGCGCCTGCAGCGCCCCGACGACGACGCCCTCGTCGGAGAAGATCTGCTTCCAGGCGAGCGTGCGCAGCAGGAAGCTGATGAAGAACGGCGCGATCACCAGGGTGAGCGCGAGCGCCTGCCAGAGCGGGAAGCGACGCAGTTTGACGCCGATGAAGTACGCCAAGGGGTAGCCGATGATGAGAGCGAAGAACGTCGCCGTCGCCGCATACCCGAACGAGCGGATGATCACCGGCCAGTAGGTCTCGATGACCGTGACGTAGTTCTCCCACTTGAACGCGTAGTCGTACTGCCCGATATCCCCGAACTCTCGGGGCGCCTGCAGGCTCGTCAGGATGAGCGAGAACAGGGGGACGAGGAAGAACAGCAGCAGGTAGAACGCGCCCGGCAGCAGCAGAAACAGCGCGACCGGGCTCCGCCGACGGACCGCCGGTTCCGTGACGGTCGCGGGCGTTCCGGCGAAGGCTCCGAAGGCCATCGCTAGGCCTTCCCGAGCTCCGCCTCGAGCCGCTGGCGTTGCTGCAGCGCGATCGATCGGGTGTCGTCATCCGGGTCGAAGCGGCGCAGGTCGGCCGGGTCGTCGGCAAGCCCGAAGCCGTGCTCGACGTTCCAGGTCACCCACACCTCGGCGCCGTCGTGCACGGCGGGGCCGAATCCCATGTTCTGGGCGAAGGCGACGATGTTGCCGACCCCGGGGATGCCGATCTGGTACTGGGTGCTGACGCCCGAGAACGAGACGTCGTTCACGCGCCCCGGCCCGAGCATGTTCACGCCCGCCTTCGCGGCAGGCTCCTTCGCATGCACCGTGAGCTTCTCCGGTCGCACGCCGATCGTCACCTCGCCGGAGTGGCGTTGGGCGCGCTCGGTCGGCGTCGCGATCTTCCGTCCGGCGACGTCGACGACGATGGTGTCGCCGGCACCGGCAACGACCGGACCCGAGAACAGGTTCGACTGGCCGAGGAAGTTCGCGACGAACGCGGTCTTCGGCAACTCGTAGAGCTCCTCGGGGGCGCCCATCTGTTCGATCCGCCCCTTGTTCATGACCGCGATCGTGTCGGCCATGGTCATGGCCTCCTCCTGATCGTGCGTCACGTGCAAGAAGGTCAGCCCGACATCATCCTGGATGTCTTTCAGCTCGATCTGCATCTGCCGACGCAGCTTCAGGTCGAGCGCACCGAGCGGCTCATCGAGCAGCAGCAGCGCCGGACGGTTGACGACGGCGCGGGCGAGAGCGACGCGCTGTTGCTGACCGCCCGACAACGACGCCGGACGCCGCTGTGCGAGGTGATCGAGTTCCACCAGACGCAGTGCCTCGTGCGCGAGTCCCATCGCGTTGTCGATCTTGCGACGCTTCAACCCGAAGGCGACGTTGTCGATGATCGACATGTGCGGGAACAGGGCGTAGCTCTGGAACACCGTGTTGACTGGACGGCGGTACGTCTTGACGTGGGTCACGTCGTTGCCGCCGATCAAGATCTGCCCGGATGTCGGATCCTCGAGCCCCGCAATGAGACGCAGGGTCGTCGTCTTGCCGCAGCCTGAGGGCCCCAGCAGGGCGAAGAACGACCCGGCCGGGATCATCAGATCGAGCTCTTCGATCGCGGTGAATCCGGGGAACCGCTTGCTCACGCCGACCAGTTCGAGGTCGGCACCCGATTCGGCGAAGGTGCTCGCCATGGTCGTCTCGCGCCCGTCCCTCGGCCTAGGCGCCCAGAAGAACAGCCTGGAACGCGCTGTCGAAGGACTGCTCCTCCGCGGAGGTGAGACCGCGGAAGACCTTGACCTGCGAGAGCGTCTCGGCGTTCGGGAAGATCAGCTGGTCGTCGGCGAGTTCGGGGTCGATGGCGAGCATCGCCTCCTGGGCTCCCTCGACGGGCGTGATGTAGTTCACCCAGGCCGCCACCTCGGCCGCGACCTCAGGCTCGTAGTAGTAGTTGATGAGCGTCTCGGCGTTGGTCTTGCGCGTCGAGCCGATCGGAATCATGTAGTTGTCGTTCCACAGGGTGCCGCCACCCTCGGGAATCATGAACTCCCACTTGTCGCCGGCCTCGTAGTTGATGACCGTGATGTCGCCCGACCAGCAGATCGCCACCAGGGTGTCCTCGTTGACGAGGTCGTCGAGGTAGGAGTTGCCGGCGACGTTGCGGATCTGACCGTTGGTGATCTGCTCGCGGAACACGTCGAGGGCGTTCTGGAACTGGTCCTCGGTGAAGTCGCCCGAGATGTCGACGCCCTGCTCGCTCATGATGACGCCGATCGTGTCGCGCATCTCGCTCAGCACGCCCACGCGGCCCTTGAACTCCGGCTTCCACAGATCCGACACCGAGCGGATGCCCTCCGGCACGCGCTCCTTGTTCCAGGCGATCCCGGCGAAGCCGCCCTGCCACGGGAGGGAGTTCGTGCGCCCCGGGTCGAAGCTCACGTCGACCAGGCTCGGGTTGAGGTTGGACTTATTGGGGATGTTGGCGTCGTTCAGCGGCTGCGTGTAGCCGAGACGGATCCAGCGGTTGCACATCCAGTCGGTGAGGCAGACCAGGTCGGCGCCGATGTCACGACCCAGCACCAGCTGGTCGCGCACCTTCGCGTAGTAGGTGTTGTTGTCGTCGATGTCGACGAGGTAGTTGACGGCGATCCCGGTCTCGGCGATGAACGCATCGAGCGTGGGGTTGTTGCCGTCGTCGTCCTCATCGAGGTACGCGGGCCAGTTCGCCCAGTTGAGCGTCGGGTCGTTCGCGGAGTTGTCGGTCGCGGCGGTCGGCGCTTCGGTGCCCGAGGGGGTGCACGCGGCGAGTGCGAGGGCCGTCGCGCCCGCGCCGGCACCCGCAAGAACAGCACGTCGGCTGAGTTGGGAGCGTCGCGCCTGCGCAACGAGTTGGCGGATGATCGGATCTTCGGGAAGCTGCCGAGTCATGACGGGGATCTCCTCACGGTCACGCGAATAGTTCCGGCTGTGGCGCCGTGTGTCGATACTGGCACAGCGGGTTCCCCGAGGGAACGGAAATCGCGCAAAACCTCCATCCCGAAACATAGATTTCACGAAATCCGCGTTGAACTCCAAAAATAATTGCGGAATCCGTGGAGCGCCCGGGCTACGCTGAAAGCATGAAGGTCGGGGTTCCGAGCGAGATCAAGAACAATGAGTTCCGCGTGGCCATCACCCCCGCGGGCGTCCACGAACTCAGCAGTCACGGCCACGAGGTCACGGTGCAAAGCGGCGCGGGCCTCGGCTCGTCCATCACCGATGATGACTACCGCGGCGCCGGCGCACACATCGCCGATGAGGCGGCGACGGTGTGGAACGAGTCGGAACTCATCCTCAAGGTGAAAGAGCCGATCGAGTCCGAGTACCGCTACTTCCGGCCCGACCTCACCCTCTTCGCCTACCTACACCTCGCCGCCGAGCGCGAGCTCACCGAAGCCCTGATGGCGAGCGGAATCACCGCGATCGCCTACGAAACCGTGCAGCTGCCCTCGCGGGCGCTCCCCCTGCTGGCCCCGATGAGTGAGGTCGCCGGTCGGCTGGCACCGATCGTCGGCGCCAACGCCATGATGAGCCCGAACGGCGGACCGGGGATCCTGGTTCCCGGTGTTCCGGGAACGCGCTCCGCCGAGGTGGTCATCCTCGGCGGCGGCGTCGCCGGAACCAACGCGGCGGCCGTCAGCGTCGGCCTCGGCGCCCGAGTCACCATCCTCGACACCAACATCGCGCGGCTGCGTGAACTCGATGCCCTGTACGCGGGCCGCGTGCGCACGGTCGTGTCCAACCGTTTCGAGATCGAACTCGCGGTCTGCGAAGCCAACCTCGTCGTCGGCTCGGTGCTCGTGCCCGGCGCCAAGGCGCCCAAGCTCGTCAGCAACGAGCTCGTGTCGCGCATGAAGCCGGGCAGCGTGCTCGTCGACATCGCAGTGGATCAGGGCGGCTGCTTCGAAGACAGCCACCCGACGACGCACGCCGACCCCACGTTCCGGGTTCACGACTCGCTGTTCTACTGCGTGGCGAACATGCCCGGGGCGGTGGCGCACACCTCGACCTATGCGCTCACCAATGCGACGTTGCCGTACGCCGCGACGCTCGCAAATCTGGGGTGGCGCGAGGCGCTGCGCCGCGACCCGGCGCTCGCGCTCGGGCTCAACGTGCACGCGGGCGCCCTGGTCACCGAACCCGTCGCCCTCGCCCACGGACTGCCGTCGGCCCCGCTGGCCTCAGTTCTCGCCTAGCCGCACCCGACGGATCTCGCCGGCCTCGACGAGCCACCATTCCTCCGGCTCGTCGGCGGCACCCGGGGCGGCCAGCGGCGGAGGGATCGCCCGCACGCGGGTGAGGTGACGCAGTTCCGTCAGCGAGACGCTCGCATCCACGAGAAAGCGCAACTCCCGCCGAGCGACGGCGAGCAGCGCCCAGGATGCGTTCCAGTCGTCGGCGTCGCCGATGAGCACCACTCCCCCGTCGCGCACCGTGAGGCCCGCGTCCGCGGCGGCCGACTGCTCGGAGAGCTCCCGCACCGCCCAGCCGCGCTCGCGCCACGCGGCGGCGCGCGCACGCACGCGCGCCGTGACCACCGCGATGCCGCCCTGGTCGGGGAGGTGGAGCGTCTCAGGGACGCGACGTCCGCGAGGGGCGAGGTCGCCGAGCACCCGATCGGCGTCGCCGTCCGGCCGGGCGACCTGCACCGAGACTCCGTGCCACCAGCCCGATCCCGGAGGTGCGGCGGCGGTGAAGAACTCGGAAGGAAGTCCGGCGAGAATGTGCTCCTCGCGACTGGGCTGGCGCAGGATGAGTCGCGCCGACACCGCACCCACCACGCCGTGGGTCGCGCCGGTCACGCGCGATGCGGCGAGAACCACCCCCGTTCCGGTGCGCGCCGACTCGCGGACCAGGCGGCCGAGGCGCGCCACGAACTCGGCGGCCTGGTCGACCGGGAAGGAGTCGAGCAGCACATCGAGATCGTCGATCACGATCAACCCGCCCGGTCGTGGCCGCTCGGTGCCGAGCGCCTCGAGGCGCGCCCACGCCTCCACGGGGTCGGGAGGAACCACGATGACGCCCCCCGGATGGAGCCGTTCCGCCTCCTCGGCGAGCGTCGCGAGCGCGCTGGTGCGGCCCGACCGCGGCGCCCCGGTCACCAGGAGCGCCCCGTGCTCGGCGGGAGCATACGCGGCGCGCTCGTGCCTCGCGAGTTCGACGCGATCGAGTAGCCCGAAGGCGAATACTCCCGCGCCGCTCGCCGCACCCGCCGCGCGGTCAAGGTCGTGCCTCGAGACCTCGGCGGGAAGAGGATCGCTCCACGGCTGCAGCTCCCCCGGGCGCGGGCTCGCGTCGCGACGGAGAGCCTCGACGTCGCGCCGGTCGGAGAGTGCGAGATGGATCTCGCGCTCTCCGCGCGCGTCTTTCAGGATGGCGCGGCCGTGTGCCGCCGCGGCGAGTCGCGCGGCGGAGTCCGTTCCGAGCACGGCCATCGACTCGGCGCGATCCGTCACCCGCAGCGCGATTTTCAACGTCACGTTGGCGAGGATGCCCTCGCGCACGACCCCGGTCGGCCGTTGGGTGCAGAGGATCAGGTGCACGCCGAGGGATCGCCCGCGCGCCGCGAGATCGCTGAACACCGCGTGCAGTTCGGGGTGATCCGTCACCACGGTCGCGTACTCGTCGACCGCGACGACGAGCCGCGGCAGTCGGCCCGGCGGCAGCTCGGCGATGCTTCGAGCACCGCACTCGGCGATCAGCCGCTCGCGCCGTTCCAACTCGGCGCGCAGGCCGCGCATCGCCCGACGCGCCCGGATCGCATCCAGATCGGTCACGATGCCCGCCACGTGCGGAACTCCGTCGAGCTGGCCGAAGGTCGACCCGCCCTTGAAGTCGATCAGCACGAACGCCACCTCGCGGGCCGTGTGGCTCGCGCACAACGCGAGCACCCACGACACGAGCGCTTCGCTTTTACCCGCGCCGGTGGTCCCGGCGATCAGGGCGTGCGGACCGTCTCGGTCGAGATCGATCTCAATCGGCCCCGAGTCGGCGACCGCGAACACCGCAGCTAGTCCGTGAGCCGCCGTCTCGTGTGTCGCGAGCGGCAGTTCGTCGAACGCCAGGGCCTCGGGCAGGCGCGCCGACTGGGGCATCAGGTCATGCCTCTCGGCGAGTGCCGTCAGCGCCCGCGCCCGAGCTCGGGCCTCGGGCTGTGTGAGCGCGTCGACGCGCAGTTGCCGCGACTCGGGCCCACCTCGCAGCAGCTCCGCGCCGCCGCCTCCGTCGATGCGCACGACACTCGCCACATCGCCCAGCAGAGCGACGCGACTCTCGGATGCGGACTCCCCGACCCAGCGCACCACGATCGGCGCTCCCGGCGGGGCGCTGCCCGCGGGCTCGAAGACGAACGCCGTCTCGTCGGCAACCCGCCACGCGTGCGGCAATTCGCCGGTCCAGCGCTCATCGGCCGGCGCGAGGACAGCCCAGTGCCGGGGCGAGAGCCGCGCGGCGATCTGGGTGGCCACCTCGCGAGCGTGGGCGCGCGCGAGCGCCTCCGGCCCGGCGATGCCGACTCCGCCGCGCGCGTCGAGCACCACGCTCGCGTCGACGATGCGCCGCGCGCGCTCACGGTCGGCCGCCAACTCGACGCCGAGCGCGTCCTCGGCCGCTGCGGTCGGCACCTCGCCCGCGATGTCGGCAGCTCGCACCTCCGCCAACCCGATGACGATGGGGAGCTCGGCCGGCTCGCCGTGCCAGTCGGTCACGACGGAGAGCGCGTCGTGCGCCCCCTCGACGCTCGGGCGCGCCCGGGCGAGCCGTGCCCGCGTCGCCGCGTGCAGCGCATCGACCTCGGCGCGCCACGCCGCGAGTTCGCGCTGGAACGCGGCGGCGTCGCGCCGCGTCGCGCGACGGCGCTGCCGCCACCCGTCGGCCACGTTGGCGAGCGCCGCGAGCGGTCCGAGCGCGGCGAAGACGAGCACCAGCGCCGACCCGGTCACCAGCCACATCGTCAGCGACAGCACCACCGGGATGACCGCCATCGCGACGGGGAACGGCGCCCGCGGCGGCGCGCTCGGTAGCGTCGGAAGCGGGCGGCGCGTCGGAGTCTCGGGGTTCGGTTCGACGGGCATGCGGCCATTCGACACCCGCGACCGTCAACGTCCGCGGCGGTTGGCACGAGCGGTGGACACCGCGCGGCGTGGCGCGCGGCGGAGGACGCGACCCGCGCTCAGCTCACGACGAAGAACTGATCGCCGATGTCGACGCGGCAGCCGCGCTCGATCCGGTAGCGGCGGCCCGGCTCGCAACGCCACGGATCCGCGTCCTGCGGCCGCACCACGGATCCGTTGGTCGCGTACCGATCGCTCACCCAGAGCACCCCCGCCTCCTGCCCGAATTCGAGGTGCGTCTTCGACACGGTCTTCGCGGGGTCGGCGACAGAGATCAACTGATCGACGAACTCGCCGGGTTGCACGACCGGGTTGCGGCCGATCAGCCCTGACCCCGAGACGGTCGCCGATTCGCCGGTGCTGAAGTGCAGCACGAAACGCTCGCCCGCGCCGCCGGCCGAATCCTCGCGACGCGGCACCAGATCCAGCTGCGCCCGCACGGCGGGACGGTCGACGGACTCGGACTCGGACTCGGAGCCAGCCGCCGCCGGCACCACGTCCGGCACGGCGTCCGGCACCACGTCCGGCACGGCGTCCGGCACAGCGACCGGTTCGGCGTCCGCTTCGGCGTCCGCCTCAGCATCCGGCATGACCTCCGGCTCCGGTTCCGGCTCCGGTTCCGGTTCCGGTTCCGGTTCCGGTTCTTCCTGAACCTCCGGCTCCGGCTCCGCGTCACGCGCCGCCGCGGTGGCGGGCGGCTCGACGAGCTCGTCCACCTCGGCCGAGGGACCGGTGGTCGGCGGCATCAAATCCCCCTCGACGGCGACCGTGTCGCGCGCCGACGACAGCTCCGCCGAGCCGACGACGAATCCGCACTCCCGGCAGAACACATCCGTCGTCAGGGCGACTGCGCTGCACTGCGGGCAACGCGGAAGCGACGTGGAACGCGCGACGGAGAGGTCGAGTCCGTGCTCCTCACTCGGGAGTGGCATGATCTCCTCGGTCGAGCCGACCGGCTCGGACGGGCCGCGCAGGCTGCGTTCGCCGTTCACGGAACGTCCGCACTCCCCGCAGAACAGCGCTCCGACCCGAAGCGATGAGCCGCAATATCGGCAGTTCACGAGTCCGTCTCCTTTCCGGGGCGCCACTCGCGCCAGCGCGCAGCGCCCAACGAGCGCACTGACACCTTGGCGCGGATGCGCCCCCAGCGCGTCGTCGACTGATCGAGGCTCGCACGCAACTCGTCGACGGCGCTCCAGACGTGATCGGCGTCCTCGGCGTCGGCGCTCTCCGGGGCGAAGATCGATCGGTCGACGACGGCAGCGAGTACGCGCGACGGCAACGAACCGACCTGGTTCGCGAACTCGGTGCGGGTCGCGGCGGCGGGCGGAGAGATGCCATGGTCGAGCGCGGTATCGGCGAACTCATCCCAGCCGCCCTGGATCCGGTCAAGAGGCTCCGCGGCCTTTCGCCGCAGGCGTCGACGGCGCAGCTTCGCGGCAATCACCAGCATGAATGGCGCGAGCAGGATCGCCGCCACCACGAGGAGAACGCCGAGACCCTGCAGGACGGCAAGCAGCGCCGCCAGCACGGGGTCGATCGACTCGGGGTCTTCCCGGGTGCTCTCGGGAGGAGTCTGCTCCTCGTGGTCGTTCACCGCGTCCGTGGGCGGGGGAACCAGCGACTGCGGCCGCGCGATCTCCTCCACCTGGTCGAGATCCTCCTCCGGGATCGGCCGCTCCGCCGGCACCGGATCGACGGCGACCCAGCCGAACTCGGCCGTCTCGATCTCGATCCAGGCCGACACGTCGGAGCCGCGAACCGAGATCGTCTCGGTGGCGCCGTCGGATTCGGGGGCGAAGCCGAACACCACGCGCGCCGGGAACCCGAGCTGGCGCGCCATGAGCGCGGCCGTGACCGCGTACTGCTCGGCATCGCCGATCATCTGGGGCGCCGTCAGCAGTTCGCTGATCCGGTCGGCCCCGTGGCCCGAGCGGCTCGGCGGCTCGTCGACGCTGAGACCGTGGCTGATGTAGCCCACCTCGGCGAGCTGGTCGAGGGTGCGGGTCAACTGCTCGCCGGGCTGGGTGACGCCGCGCACCCAGGAGTCCAGCAGTGCGGAGAGCCCATCGGGAACGGTGTCGATGCGCGGAAGGTCGCTCGAACCCGGGGTGAGCGTCACCAACGCGCTGAGGCCGAGCGTGGTCGTCGCAACCGAGGTGATGCGATAGCTGTCGCCGGAGGTGATCCCGCCGATCACGGCGGCGGTGTCGGTGTCGAGGTTGATGACGAGTTCGTCGCTCAACGCTGCCGCGTCGTCGCCCGCGAACTCCACGGTCTCGAGCCGGCCGAGGCTCGGAAGCCAGACCCCCTCGTAGTCGACGATCTCGACCTCGAGCTGCCTGCTCGGGAGTCCGAGCGCGCTTCGATCGATCGTTGCGGGGACGCGCACGAAGTCGGCCGAGCTGCCGCCGTCTGCCGCGCTGCCCACCGAGTACACAACACCGTCGTACTGGTCGAGCGTGGCGATGCGGATGCGTTCCCCGGCATCCAGGCCGGTCACCTGGAACTGCACCGAGTCGACCGTGTCCTCCTGGAGGTAGCGACGGAACGACGCCAGCGGGCTGGCGTACTCCCGCGGGTCGAAGGGTCGCTCGACGGTCTGCCGCAGCACCTCGCGTTCGGTCGCCGGGGGCAGGGCCTCGGTCGCCACGACGGCGACACCCGCCGCAATGGCGAGAACGGCCCCGGCCGCGACGAAGGCGCGGGCCCCTCCCGACTTCACGGCGGATCGCGCCCGGCGCGACTGCATCGGGCCGCTCAGGGCGCGCAGGGCCGCGCGACGCCGACGAATTCGCCGCCAGACATGCCAGGCCAGTCCCACTGCCAGGAGCGACAACGCGATCGGCACCGGCCACACCGGATTGGCCGGTCCGAAGGCGATGCCCGCGATCGCGGTGGCGATCGGGCCGAGCATGCCCCACTCACCGCCGCGCTCGCGCGCGCCGATCCACACCCCGGTGAACATCGACAGCATGACCAGGAGGTAGATCGGCACGAGCAGCGCCTGGTAGTCCCCCACCGGGAGCGTGATCGTGAGCAGCTGCTTCCAGCCGAGCGCGACACCGCTGACCAGATCGACGATGCCTTCGACGCTCGGCAGCACGCCGTCGATCGCCCGCGACGGCACCGCGAGCGGGACACCGGCGAACACGAACACCACGAAGGCGACGAGCGCGAAGACCCAGCCGGGCCAGCGCAGAGTCACGGCCGTGGCCGAGAGGATCGCGGCGATCAGGATGCCCTGCACGACCACCGCGATGAACTGCGGGTGCTCGTAGATCGGCCACCACACCGCGGCGGCGATCGCGGTGGCGAGGCTCGCGAAGACCACCGTCAGCAACAGCGTGGGCGCCGAGGTGCGCGGCGTCATCGTGTGGCCGCCGTTCGGGCGAGGGCGTGCTTCAGGTCGTCGAGAAGCCCGACCGAGAGGATGTCGATGCCCGCGACGCGACGCAGCCCCGGGAGCGCCTCGGGATCGCAGACGACCGCGATGACCGCGACGTCGGCGGGAAACGCCGCGGCGGCGGAACGCAACTGCGCGGGGGTCGTCATCGATCCGCTGATCAGGAACGCGAGCGACACTTGACCGACCTGATCGGCGACCGCATGCGCGACGTCGCGCAACCCGATGGCGCCCTCGGCGAGGTCGACGACGGCGAGATCGTCGAGGAGGCGTTCGGCACGATGGGTGGCGAGCGCCCGCACGCCGTAGCTGGGTCGTTTTGCGAACGCCGGGGTGATCGTCGAGACCACGACGGAGAGGCTGCGACCGTCGCGGATGGCGCGCACCCCGAGGCTCCCGGCGACGCTGACCGCGAGCTCGAACTCGTCGTCGTTCGCGAAGTCGCTCGGGGCGAGACTGAGGGCGACCGCGAGGTGGCTGCGCCGCGTCTGCTCGAACTGGCGCACCATGTAGGTGCCGGTCTTCGCCGTCGACTTCCAATGGATGTAGCGGCGTTCATCGCCCGGCTGGTATTCGCGTAGCGCATGGAAGGCGAGGTCGTTCGACGAGAGGTCGCGTGTCGTCACGCCCTCCAGATCGTGAATGAGTCCCGTGCTCGTGCTCGGCGCGGCGATCGTCACCGGATGCACGATGAGGGTCTCCTCGTCGCTCCAGACGAGCTCGCGTCGCACCATCCCGACCGGGTCCGCGCGCACCGTCCGGACCGGGCCGAGCGGGATCACGCCGCGCCGGCTCGTCGGGAGGGGAACCTCGTGCGAGTACTCGGCGTCGCCGCGAAGTCCCGGGATCGCCAACTCGACGAGTCCCTGCGCGACGGGCACCTCGACCGAGGTCGGCAGGCTGCGCTGCCCGCGCGGGTTGCGCGCGACGACCTGGAGCGCCGCGGGCTGGCCGGCGACGACGCGGTGATGCGGCAGGGTGAGCTCGATCTGAATGCGCGGTCGACCGATCAGGTAGATGACCGCCACCACCGCGAGCGCGATCGTGGCCCAGCCGACGGCGACGAATTCGACCCAGCCGAGGGTGTAGCCGAGCACGAGGACAACGGGCGCGGCGAGCAGCAGCCCCCAGCCCAGCGGCGTGACGACGGCGGCTGCGTGGCCGAACCAGCGCCCCGCCGCCCCCCGCACGGTGCCGAACACCCGCACCACGAACACCACGGAGTCGGCAAGGACACCCGTGCGGGTTCCGACGATCCGCGCTCGGGTGTTGTGCAGGGTGTTCGTGTCGCTCGTGTGCGGCGACCCCCGGGACTCTTGGGGAATAGTCACACGGCAAGCCGATCGCTCGGCGGGGCGATCTCGAGCAGCAGCTGCGAGATGACGCTCGTCGCCGTGACCCCGTCGAACTCGGACTCGGGGTCGAGCACGAGACGGTGCGCCAGCACCGGCTCGGCGAGCGACTTGACGTCGTCCGGGATCACGTAGTGCCGCCCGCTCGCCGCGGCGAGCGTCTTGGCGGCGCGCACGAGCGAGAGCGCCCCGCGCACGCTGACGCCCAGGCGGACCTCGCGCGCGGCGCGCGTCGCTTCAACGAGCCGCGACACATAGTCGTTGACGCTCGGGTCAACGTGGACTTCGCGCGCGTAGCCGATGAGCTCGCGCACCGCCTCCTCGGTCAGCACGGGCGACAGCACGGTGTCGTGGGCGCTGACACCGGCGCCGTCCAGAATCCGCAGCGTCGCCGCGCGGTCGGGGTAGCCGATCGAGGCCTTCAACATGAACCGGTCGAGCTGAGCCTCGGGCAGACGGTACGTCCCGGCCTGTTCGATCGGGTTTTGCGTGGCGACCACCATGAACGGCGACGGAACCGGATGCGGGACGCCGTCCACCGTGACGCGGTGCTCCTCCATGACCTCGAGAAGCGCCGCCTGGGTCTTCGGGCTCGCGCGGTTGATCTCATCGGCGAGGACGATGTTCGAGAACACCGGCCCGCCGTGGAACGAGAACTCGCCGCGGCGCTGATCGAACACGCTCACCCCGGTGATGTCGCCGGGCAGCAGGTCCGGTGTGAACTGGATTCGGGAGACCGAACCCTGCACGCTCTGGGCGATCGCGCGCGCGAACGAGGTCTTCCCGGTTCCCGGGTAGTCCTCCAGCAGCAGGTGCCCCTCGCTGAGCAGCGCGACGAAGCCGAGCCGAATCACGAAGGTCTTGCCGACGAGAACGTTCTCGACATTGGCGACGAGCCGCCCGAAGGCGTCTTGGAACATGGTCGCCTGTTCCGGGGTGATACTCATGGTTCGGGTCCTCTCGGGTGGAGTTGCTCGACGTCAGTCGAAGTCTTCCCAGTTGTAGGTTCGGTCGTATCTCGATCCGCCGTTGGCGGTGATGCGGATCTCGAGATCGTCGGGGTGGAGCGCGCCGCTCGCGGTGCAGACGCCACCGCCGCTCGTGGGCATCGTCGTCCAGGTCGACGTGCCGCAGCGGTACTGGATCAGTTCGTAGGTGCCGGCCGGGGGCGCGCTCCAGCGCCACTCCCCCTCGACGCCGACTCCGGTCGAGGTCACCGTCGCGCTGAGGCCCGGAGGAGCGACGTTGGCGACGGGGGTTCCGATGGCGAAGGCCGCCGACCACTCGCTCGCGCACAGCGTCACTTCGGGCCACACCTTGCAGGCGAGGAATTCGGCGCTGATCGCGGTGCCGTAGTGGCTGCCGTTCTGCGTCGTGAGATACGCCGACCCGACCGGGACGAGTTCGCTCACGGTGCCGTCCACGCCGGCGCCGATCAAACGGTACTTCACGTAGTCGGCCGAGGCGGACTCGTTGGTGATTCTGGTGAGCCGGAAGTCCCAGCGGCCGTTGTCTCCCGGCGAGGTGGCATCGCTCGTGGTGATCGACGTGACGACACCCGGCGTCGCCCGCGTGATCACCCGAGCGCTCGTCGCGGCCTCGCTGCACCCGCCGAGCCCGTTCTTCGCGTACACGACGACCATGTAGTCGCGGTTGGGCGATAGGCCCGTGAACTCGGTGCTCGTCGCGGTTCCCACGGAGGACGCCGACGAGCAGCTGGGGGCATTGCTGCCCTGCGTGATCGCGACAAGATACTCGGTGATCGCGCGCCCGTTGCTGTTGAACACGTCGGCCCATTGCGCCGACACCGTCGTCCCCGAGGATGACGAAACCCCGGATGCGGTGGGAGTTCCCACGACGAGCGGCGTCCAGGCGGGAGTCCCGGTCGACGAGGCCTGATTCCAGGTGGCCAGGCTGTTCGGGGCGCTGTTGCGCGCACTCACGCTGTACTGCACCGAGCTCCCGTTGACGACACCGGCGATCGGCGCGACATCGAGGCTGTAGAGCGTGCCGACCGCGTCGCTCGAGTTCACCGTGACCTCGCGAGAAACATCCGCGACCGTGACGATATAACGCTCGATCGGGCTGGCGGTTCCGGAGCTCTCGGGCTTGCGCCAGGACACGCTCAAACCCTTGTCGAGGGAAGATGAGCTCAGTGACACGGGCGGCGGCGGGATGATGTCACTCCAGATCGCCCCGGCGGAGTTCGCGACCGCGGTCGAGGAGCCGACCTCGTTGATCGCGACGATCGAGAACTTGACCGAGTTGCTGGGCCCGTTGCCGGGCGTCGCGATCGCGCAGTTCACGTTCGTCGTGCACGTGGTGGTCGAGTACGCGGCACCGCTCGACGCCAGCGTGGTGCGGATCTCGTACGCGGTGATCGGCGAGTTATTGGCGGCGCCGGGCGTCCAGGAGAGCTTCAGCACGCGATCGGCGAACTCGGTGACGCGGAAGTTGGTCACCGGATCGGGGACGTCCTGCACCGAGACCGTGACATTCCCCCACACGTAGCGGCTGGGGTTGCCGGTCGCGTCCGCCACCTGGTACTGGAAGTTCACCTCGACCGGGTCGGCGGTCTCGGACACCTGAACGGTGACGCGTGATCGATCCGCACTCGGCGTGATGGTGAGCCCCGCGGGGAGCTCCGCGCCGCCGAGGCCGCGAATCGCCACGACGGTCAGCGGGCTGGTCGGGAAGGGGTTGTTGACCTGGTCGTTGGCGAGGACGTCGACCACCGTCGTCTCCCCGCGCAGCGCGACCGCGCTGTCCGCGACCGGCTGCGCCAGCGGCGCCGTCGATTGGACGACCGAGAGACGAATCGTGCCGGGTTCACCTTCGTTGATCGCGTCGCGGACGCCGATGCGGGCCACGGCGCTCGTGCCGGCCGGAGTCGACAGGGCGGCCGTGATCACCATGCGCTGACCGTTGACCTCGACGCTGAACCCCTCGGGGAGCGGATCGAGCGGCGTGTACGCGAGTTCGTCGATGTCGTCGTAGGGGTAGTTCGTGAGCCGAATCAGGTCGAACTCCCGCGACTGCCCCGGCTCGAAGTTGACGTCGGCGCCGACGAAGATCGGGGGCTGGTTCTCACGGGGTTCGACCGTGATCGCCAGCGTCAGCACCGCTCGGCGGCCGTCCGGGTCGTCGGGGCTCGTGCCATCGGTCACCTCCACCGTGATCGAGGCGGGGCCGAAGTAGCGGTCGGCGGACGTGAAGGCGAGGTTCTGATCGTCGACGACGATCTCACTCCCATCGCTGTGGGTCGCGCGCACCGTGCTCGCGTCCACGAGGCGCACGCTCTGGCCGCCGAGCGCCACGATGTAGTCGTTGAGCGCGATCTGCAGCGTCTGCTCGCTCTCGATCACGAGTTCGGGGGCGGTCGGGTCGAGCTGCGGCAGCGCATCGTCGTAGCCGGGCACCCAGAGGAACGCGAAGGCGCGCACGTCGGCGTCCTCCGGATGCGCCACCGAGAACGGGATGATCTGCGACGCGCCCTCGATCGACACCCGCACGCTGCCGCCCGGAAGCACCTCGGCGGAGCTCGAGTAGCCCGGGACGAGACTGAGTTCGAGCTCGCTCACGGCCCCGTCGGCGAAGAACACGTTGCTGAGCACATCGACATCGAGCGTCGAGCGGTCCAGCACCTCGGCGACCGTCAGCACCGTGTCAGAGGCGACCGGCACAGCGAGCGGGGCATCCGGATCGACGGTCACCGTCACGAAGTTGGTGCTCGTGCCGCCGTACTGGTTCTCGATCGTGTAGACGACCGAGTATCGGCCCGCCTCCGCGGGCGGGGTGATGCGCACGATCGACTCGTCGATCACCTCGACCGCGACCTCGGAGTCCTGGGCGTTGGGGAGCGCGGCGACGACGCGCAGCGGCGACCCATCCGGATCGGAGTCGTTGTTGAGCACCTGCACCGACACGGTGCGCCCCGGCCGGATCGACACGACGTCCTCGTTCGCGACGGGGTTCCGCGCTCCCTCGAGCCGGGGGCTGATGCCGATCCGGATGAGACCTTCGGCGCGCGCCCCGAGACCGTCCACGACGGTGTAGCTGAACTCATCCGTCCCGCTGGAGTATTCCCCCGCCTCGTAGACGATCGCCCCGCCCACGGTCGAGAGCACGGCGCCCTTCTCGGGGTTGGTGGCGACGCCGATCAACTGCACGGCATCGCCGTCGGGGTCGACGGCGCTGAGCGGGATGTCGATCTGAACGCTCTCGCCGGCGATCACCCGCGCGGTGACGGTGCGTGGAACCGGGGCGCTGTTCGTCTCCTCGTCGACCTCGCGCACCGACAGCCGGACGGTCGCCTGCGCGATCTGCCCGTCCTCCCCGCGGATCGCGTAGACGGCCGAGTAGTTGCCGGCGTTCTCCGGTGCGAGGTAGCGGAGTTCGTCGCCTGAGGCGAACAACAGGCCGGAGTCCTCGGGAAGGTCCTGCGCGAGCGCCGACATGAGTTCGAACTCTTGGCCGTCTGGTTGCTCATCGTTGTCGAGCACCGGAATGTCGACGACATCGCCGACCCGGACCGTGACCGCGTCATCATTCGCGATCGGCGCCTGAACGCGGCTGGGCTCGGGAATCTCGACCACGGTGATCGTTCCCTCGGCATCCGCGACGCCGTTGCTGATGCGGTAGTGCAGCGTGATCGGGCCGTCGTCGAGGGGCGAGCGCAAGGTGATGCGCACCTCGCGCTGGTCGAGGATCTCCGCGGCCACGCCAGCGTCCTCGGGGACGTCGGTGACGCCGGTGACGACGAGCACGCCGCCGGCCGGGTCGATGTCGGTCAGCGTGGGGTCGACCGTGGCGCTCGCCAGGGTGCGCACGAAAACGGTCTGCGGAACGGTGATGGGCTTGGTGCCCGCGTCCGGCGGTGCCGAGACGTCGACGCGGACCAGCCCGGTCGAAGTCTCGTCGCCGTCCGTCACGGTGAAGCTCAGATATTGCGTCCCCACGCGAGTGGTCGCCACCGTGAACGTGCCGGCCTCAAAATTCGGGATGACCGTGACATCGGCCTTCTCGGCCACCGCGGTCAGACGGATCGTGCCGGTTCCGCCGCGGACGTGGTTGAGCGGACGCACCGTCACCTGTTCGCCCGCGGTCGCCACCACGACCCACGACTCGATCACGATCGGCACATCGCCGCGCGCCTGCACGTCGACCTCGAGCGTGCCGCTGGAGGATTCCCGCCCGTCGGTCATCGTGACCCCGACGACGGCGCGTCCGGTCGATTCGCCGGCGTCCGTGAAGACGACGACACCGTCCGGCTTCGAGCTCACCGCGTTCGGCTCGGCGGTGCTCGCGTCCGTCAGATAGAACGGGTCCCCGTCCGGGTCGTACCAGTCGCCGAGGATCGAGGTCGAGACTCGCGAGCCGGAGGCGACGGTGGCAGTGGAGAACCGCACCTGCTGCGGTGGCGAGTTCTCCTGATCGCTGCGCACCTCGACGGTCAGGGTCGCGCTCGCCGTCCCGCCCCGGCCGTCGGTGATCGTGTAGCGCAGGTCAAAACTGCCGCGCGCACTCGAGTCGAGCGTCAGCTGGAGCTGCTGATTGCGCGAAACCAGATCGACGCGCCCGATCGACTCATCGATCTGCTCGACCTCGCTGATCACGAGCACATCGCCGTTCGCGTCGTAGTCGTTCAGCAGGACCGACATCACGGTGGCGCGACCCGGCCGCGCCCCGAACTCGTCGTCCAGGGCCACGGGCGGCTGCTGCTGCGGATCGATCTCCGGCGGGGTGTCCAGGTCGTTGACCACCTGCTCCTGCTGCTGGTCGGCCGCGATGAGGACATCCCAGTTGTTGATCAGTTGCCCGAGGTCGTCGATCGCCCAGCTCGCGCCGCCGCGAGCGTCGTTCAGGACGACGTGATCGGCGTTGCGCGCGAACGCGAGCGCCGCCTCGCTCGGCATCTCGGCGAGCGCCAGCTCGACCGGCTCCGCGCCGGCGCAGTCGCGCCATCCGAGCCCCCCGGCCCACGCCGCGAAGACGCACCCGTCGCTGACGAGCGGAGCCGCGGCGCTGCCGACGGCGCCCTCGACGATCGACTCGATCGTCCCCGTCGCCAACACGATGCGGGCGAGCCCGGTCGCCGTCGCAAGGTACACCGCATCCCCGGAGACGCTCGGTGTCTGAACGACGGGAGCCGAACCCAGCTCGAGAGCACCCCCGAGCGCGATGACGCCGGACTCCGAGATCAGGCGAGCGCCGGTCGGATCGAACACCACCCAGCGCCCGGAGACCGAGGTCAGCTGGTAGTTCGTCGCGGTCGCCTCCGACTCGAAGGTCCAGCTCTCGCTCGCCCGGGCGCCTTGAGCCAGATCGAGACGGTAGACCTCGCCGAGCTCGGGCGAGGCGGCGAAGACCTCGCCGGCGTCGTCGACCGTCACCAGAGACTGCTCGCCGAGCGTCAAGACCGAGGGGCTCGCGGGATCGAAGCTGCCGATCTCGCTGAGCGGAGTGAGCCAGACCTCACCGGTGCCGACGGCATGAATGATCACCCGGTCCCCCGCGATGAGCACCCGCGGGTCCTCGGATGGCAGCGCCACCCGCTCGGCGATCTGCGCCGTGCTCGGGTCGACGATGTCGAGGGTCGCGTTGACCGAGTCGACGAGAAAGACCGACTCACCCGACTGGATGATCTCGCCCGAGGCCACGTCGGTCTCGATGACGGTGTTCAATTCCAGAACGCCGGGGTTCGCGCGACCGATCGCCTGAGACTCGAGGTTCGTCACCCACACGGTGCCGTCATTGAGCGACACGCGCTGAGTCGCGTATCCGGGCGAGACGATGGCGACGGTCACCACGACGGCCGCGATCACCACGCCGCTGATGCCGGCGGCGAACGCCGCGCGGTTCTTCCGGATCCACTCGCCCAGCACCCGACTCACCCGTCCACGACGTCGACGCACTTTTCGGCGCTCGACGGTCCCGTCGTTCCCTGGCGGTAGACGCGCACGGTGATGCACACCGTCTCCCCGGGCGATGCGGCGACAACGAATTGGGTCGAGGTCTGGAAGCTCTCGCTCCCGTCACGAACCTGGATCTGATAGCGGTCCTGCGGCTCGAGTCCCGGATCGGCCCAGCTGAACTCCACCGTTCCCGCGGACTGGCTCGCCTGCACGTCGCGCACCGTGGGGATGTCGCTGTCGCCGAGCGCGCTGAGCAGCACCGCGAGCGCCGCGACGCCGAGCGCGATCGCGAGTCCCGCGCTCGTGACGAGCAACCAGGTCAGCGACTTGGGCTGCGGCGGTGCGGCATTTCGCACATCGGAGGCACCCGAGGACGCGGGCCGCGACGACGGTGGCGCCTCGCTCACCGCGGTGCCCTGTCCCCGACGCCGCCGCTGACTCCGGGTCATCGGAAGCGCGCTCGCGACGGGCCGCAACTGGGTGCGCTCCTCGAAATCGGAGATGGTGCCGAGCGCCCAGTCATCGCGAGCCAACTCGACCGTCGTCTGCGCGACGCCGAGTTCGCTCTCGATCACTTGGAGTTCACGCGCCAACTCGAGTACGCTCGCCTGCCGGAGGGCGGGGTCGCGCGACATCGATCGTCGCAGGACGCGCTCCAGCGATGCGGGAACGTCCGGGCGTCCGATCGGCTGCGGCTTCGCGCGCGTGATGCGCGACATGAGTTCGCTCGCGCTGTTATCGGCGCCCTCAACCTCGAACGGCGAGCGCCCCGCGAGCAGCGAGTACACGGTGGCGCCGAGCGACCACACCTCGGAGGCGACCGAACCGGGCACCTCGTCGAGCAGCACCTCGGGCGCCGACCAGGGAATCGACAGACCGACGGACTCCTCCTGTCGCGCGCCGGCGAGCGTCGAGGCGATCCCGAAGTCCGACAGCACCGGATGCCCGTACGCGGTCGTCAGGATGTTGGAGGGCTTGATGTCGCGATGCAGGACACCCGCCCGGTGGGCGGTCTCGATCGCACTGCCGATCTTGATCGCGACGCGAAGCACCTCGGCGACCGGGATGCTCTCGCTGCGGTAGCGGGTCGCCAGACTCGGCGAACACAGCTCCATCACGAGGTACGGTCGCCCATCCGCCGACACGCTCGCCTCGTACACGGTCAGGATCGCCGGATGCGCGCTCAGCCGCGCCATCAGGTTCGCCTCGGCCTGGAACATCTGTCGGACCTGGTCGTTGACGATTTCGCGCAGCATGACCTTGACGGCGACTTGCCGACGCGGCATATTCTGCTCATACAGGAACACATCGGCGAAGCCGCCCGACCCGAGCACGTGAAGGTAGGAGAATCCGGGCAGGATCGGAGGCGGTGAAGGCAGTCGTCGTGCCACGGTCACCCCCCTCGGCTGTCGAATGGTCGGTTCATTCTAGGGTCGCTCGTCGCGCGTCACCCCTGTTCAGCCCCCGAACTGGGGCGCGAAGTGGTACTGGGCTTCCGCGCCTGCCGGCGACCCCGCGCGGGGCTCTTCACCACATCGAGCACGATCACGGTGACGTTGTCGCGACCCCCCGCCTGAAGGGCGAGAGCAACGAGCGTCTCCGCCGTTTCGGCGGGTGCCGCCCGCTCAGCCAGGACCTGCGCGAGCCGCTCATCGTCGACCTCGCGGGTGAGTCCGTCGGAGCAGATCAGGATGCGCAAGCCGTTTCGCAGCGGTACGCCCCAGAGGTCGGGACGCGGGGTTTCGTGAAAGCCGAGCGCGCGCGTGATGACGTTGCTTTCGGGGTGGCTCTCGGCGGACGCGGCGTCGATCATCCCCGCGTCGACGAGCTCTTGCACGACGCTGTGGTCGACCGTGATGCGCTCCATCCGGTCCTCCGCGAAGGCGTAAACCCGGCTGTCTCCGATGTTGAACACCAGCAGTCCCGGGGTCTCCTCGAACAGCGCGAGCGCGACGCCCGTCACGGTCGTGCCCGCGCCCGCGGTGTACTCCTCGGCGATCACATCGATGTCGGAGACGGCGAGCCGAAGCGCGGCATCCAGTTCACTGACCTCGAGGAAGGTGTTCGACGTCGCTTCGGCCAGGCGCGACACGGCTGCCGCGCTCGCGCGGTCCCCGGCCGAGTGTCCGCCCATTCCGTCCGCGACGGCGAACACCGGCGGTTCGGCGAGCACCGAGTCCTCGTTGAGCTGGCGGCGGTGGCCGATGTCGGTGCGCGCGGCCCAGGACAGCACGAACGGCGATCCCGACCGACCGGGAACGGTGAAGCGGCGCTCGACCGCATCCGATCCGCGCTGGATCATGAGCCCGCTCCGTTCGACGCGGCCGGAGTGCCGGCGTGCGGCCCCGCCACGACGCGCAACAGGTTGCCGTCGCCGACATCGATGATCGTGCCCGGCACCACGACCGCCGAGTCGCCACCGAGGAGCACCTGCGGAGCGGCCCCCGGCGGAACGACCGTCGTGCCGTTGGTCGAGCGCAGATCACTCACCACGACCGTGTTGCCGATCCGACGGAACTCCAGGTGCGTCGACGAGACTTCGCGCGTCGGCGAATGAAGCGGGACCAGCCGCGGGACCGGGCCCACGTAGATTCGCGGCGTGCTCGGGCGCCGACCGAGGATGACCGTCGTATCCAGCGCGACCTCGGCCCCGGTGGGAAGCACCAGCTGCAACACCGCGGGATGCGGCTCGCGGTCACGGCTGACCTCGCGCGCGAGATCGGCGCTCAACCCTCCCGGCGACGCGCCCGCCCACGATGCCACCGGCCCGGAGACCGCCACCGTGTCGTCGAGCCGCTCGCGCTCGGTGAGTTCAGCGGGACTCAACTCGCGCGGCGGCACGGCAACGGTGTCGTCGATCGAGTCGGAGGTCACTCCCCCATTGTCTCGCGTTCCGACCCGCTCGCCGACGCCGCGCGGCGCGTCGGCGTTACTCGCCGATAAACGACATCACGTGCTTGATGCGGGTGTAGTCCTCGAAGCCATACATCGAGAGATCCTTGCCATATCCGGAGTGCTTGAACCCTCCGTGCGGCATCTCGGCGACCAGCGGAATGTGGGTGTTGATCCACACGCAACCGAAGTCGAGGTGCTTCGCGAAGCGCATCGCGCGCGCGTGGTCGCGCGTCCACACGCTCGAGGCGAGCCCGTACTGCACGTCGTTGGCCCAGCCGAGCGCCTGCGCCTCGTCGGTGAACTTCTGCACCGTGATGACCGGGCCGAAGATCTCCGTCTGGATCACGTCGTCCTTCTGGCGGAGGTTCGAGACCACGGTCGGCTCGATGAAGTACCCCGCCGAGTCCTGGCGCGTTCCGCCGGTCTCCACCTGCGCGTGCGAGGGCAGAGCCGAGATCATCCCCATGACGCGCTCCAACTGCGTCGCATTGTTGACCGGCCCGTAGAAGGTGGAGGCGTCCGACGGCATCCCGGTCGCGACGTTCTCCTTGACGTAGGCGACCATCGCCGCGACGAAGGCGTCGTGCACCTTCTCGTGAACGAGGACGCGGGTGGCCGCCGTGCAGTCCTGGCCCGCGTTGAAGTAGCCGGCGATCGCGATTCCCTCGACCGCCTTGTCGATGTCGGCGTCGTCGAAGACGATCACGGGGGCCTTGCCGCCGAGTTCCAGGTGAACGCGCTTGAGGTCGGAGGACGCGGCCTTGGCCACCTCCATGCCCGCTCGCACGGAGCCGGTGATCGACACCATCTGCGGTGTCGGGTGCTCGATCATGCGCGCGCCGGTCGTGCGGTCGCCGGTGATGACGTTGAAGACACCAGCCGGGAGGAACTCGGCCGCGACCTCGGCGAACAGGAGGGTCGACTGCGGGGTGGTGTCGGAGGGCTTCAACACGGTGGTGTTGCCGGCGGCGATCGCGGGCGCGACCTTCCAGACGGCCATGTTGAGCGGGTAGTTCCACGGCGTGACCTGGCCGATCACCCCGATCGGCTCGCGGCGAATCCAGCTGGTGTGGTCCTTCATGTACTCGGCGCTCGCGCGGCCCTCGAGGTTGCGCGCCGCCCCCGCGAAGAAACGGAGCTGGTCGACCGAGAGCAGGATCTCGTCTTCGACGAGGCTGGCGCGCGGCTTGCCGGTGTCCTGGCTCTCCAGATCGGCGAACTCCTCCGCGCGCTGCTCCATCGCGTCGGCGATTCGGAAGAGCGCGAGCTGACGCTCACCGGGGGTCGACTCGCCCCACTCGTCGAACGCGGTCGCCGCGGCGGCGAAAGCCGCATCGACGGCGGCGGCGTCCGAGACGGGCGACTGCGCATAGCCGCTACCGGTCGCCGGATCGATCACGTCGAAGCTGCTGTCTCCCGTCGCGTCGACGTACTCGCCGTTGATGAAGTTCTTCAGAGTCCGCTCAGCCATGCCCTCACCTTACTTCGAGATGTATTCGTAGGATACTGCGGATTTCAGCACTTTCGCGGCTGGATATCTACGGATTCGCTTGTGAAGGTCGCCCGGCACTGAGAGAATCGACGCATGTCCGCCCGCCAGAAGCCCCCCGCGCTTGACGCCGTCTCGAAGGGCATCATCGAACAGCTTCAGGAGGACGGTCGCCGGTCCTACGCCGAGATCGGCAAGGCTGTCGGACTCAGCGAGGCCGCCGTGCGCCAGCGCGTGCAGAAGCTCAGCGATGCCGGCGTGATGCAGGTCGTCGCGGTCACCGACCCGATGCAGCTCGGCTTCGCCCGCCAGGCCATGATCGGCGTGCGGGTGACCGGCGACACCACGGTCGTCGCCGACGCGCTCGGGGAGATTCCGGAGATCGACTACGTCGTGTTGACGGCCGGCAGCTTCGACGTGCTGGCCGAACTCGTCTGCGAGGACGACGACACGCTCATCACGATTCTCAACCAGCGCATCCGCAACATCCCCGGGGTGTTGTCGACCGAGACCTTCGTCTATCTCAAGCTGCACAAGCAGCACTACAACTGGGGCACCCGCTAGAAAGAGGCTCTCATGAGCACGACCATTCCCACCCCGACCGCGATCGATGATGCGGCGCTGCAGCAGAAGGCGAAAGACCACCTCTGGATGCACTTCTCGCGCCAGTCGGTGCTCGAAGAGCACGGCGCGCCCATCATCGTGAAGGGTGAAGGGCACCACATCTTCGACAGCCACGGCCGCCGCTACTTCGACGGTCTCTCCGGGTTGTTCGTCGTCAACGCGGGGCACGGTCGCCGTCGTCTCGCCGAGACCGCGGCGCGCCAGGCGGAAGAGCTGGCCTTCTTCCCGATCTGGTCCTACGCGCATCCGGCGGCCATCGAACTCGCCGATCGTCTCGCCGACCACGCGCCCGGCGACCTCAACCGCGTCTTCTTCTCCACCGGCGGCGGTGAGGCCGTCGAAACCGCCTTCAAGCTCGCCAAGTACTACTGGAAGCTGCAGGGCCGCCCCACCAAGCACAAGGTCATTTCGCGCGCCGTCGCCTACCACGGCACCCCGCAGGGGGCGCTCGCGATCACCGGCATCCCGGCGATGAAGGAGATGTTCGAACCCGTCACGCCGGGGGGCTTCCGCGTGCCCAACACGAACTTCTACCGGGCCGCCGAGATGGGCGCCCCGGCCGACGACCTGGAGAAGTTCGGCATCTGGGCCGCCGACCGCATCGAGGAGATGATTCAGTTCGAGGGGCCGGAAACGGTCGCCGCGGTCTTCTTGGAACCGGTGCAGAACTCCGGCGGATGCTTCCCGCCGCCGCCCGGATACTTCCAGCGCGTTCGGGAGATCTGCGACCGCTACGACGTGCTGCTCGTCGCCGACGAGGTCATCACGGGCTTCGGGCGAATCGGGTCAATGTTCGCCTCCACCCACTACGGATTCCAGCCCGACATGATCACCTGCGCCAAGGGCATGACAAGCGGCTACTCGCCGATCGGCGCGACGATCGTCTCGGATCGCCTCTACGAGCCCTTCCGCCACGGCACGACGGCGTTCTATCACGGCTACACCTTCGGCGGGCACCCGGTCTCGGCCGCGGTCGCCCTGGAGAACCTCGCCATCTTCGAGGAGGAGAAGCTCATCGAGAACGTGCGCGAGAACTCGCCGGTGTTCCGCGCCACGCTCGAGAAGCTGCTCGACCTTCCGCTCGTCGGCGACGTGCGCGGCGACGGGTACTTCTTCGGGATCGAACTCGTCAAGGACAAGGCCACGCGCGAGACCTTCAACGACGCGGAGTCCGAACGGCTGCTGCGCGGGTTCTTGTCGAAGGCGCTGTTCGAGGCGGGGCTCTACTGCCGCGCCGATGACCGCGGCGACCCGGTGATCCAACTCGCGCCGCCGCTGACGATCGGACCCGCCGAGTTCGACGAGATCGAACAGATCCTGCGCTCGGTGCTGACCGAAGCCACCTCGCACCTGTAACACCGCGACGTCGTCGTGACCGCGTACCGCGAGCTGTCGTTCTGGCACGATTCGCTTGACGACGATGACCTCGTCGCGCGCGCGTCGCTTCCGGGCGACGCCGAGGTCGATGTGGCGATCGTCGGGGCCGGGCTCACCGGACTCTGGACGGCCTGGTATCTGCTGGATCGCGATCCGGGGCTTCGGATCACGATCCTGGAGAAGGAGATCGCCGGCTTCGGCGCGAGCGGGCGCAATGGCGGCTGGTGCAGCGCCCTGTTCCCGCGCTCGACGGCGTCGCTCGAGCGCACGCACGGTCGCGAGGCCGCACTGGCGATGCGACGCGCCATGATCGACACGATCGACGAGGTCGGCGAGGTCACCGAGCGCGCCGGAATCGCGTGCGACTTCCGGCGCGGCGGCACGGTCGCCTTCGCCCGTTCGGCCGTGCAACTCGACGCGGCCCGCGCCGAGGTCGACGAGGCCCGCGCGTTCGGTGTCGACCAACTGGAGCTGTGGGGACCCTCCCGCGTGCGCGCCGCCGGCGCCCTCGGAGCGTCGTACGATCCGGCGTGCGCTCGGCTGCATCCGGCGAAGCTGGTGCGCGGTCTCGCGCGCGCCGTGGAGAGCCGAGGGGCGCAGCTCGCCGAGCACACCGAGGTGCTCGAGATCGCGCCGGGTCGCGTCACGACCGCGCACGGAACGGTGCGCGCCGAGCGTGTCGTTCAGGCGACGGAAGGATACGGGGCGGGGTTGGCGTCGACGCACCGACGGATCCTGCCGCTGTATTCGTTGATGGTGGCGACCGAGCCGCTGGCGGCGGATGTGTGGGAGGAGATCGGCCTCGCGCACGGCCAGACCTTCAGCGACTACCGCCACCTGCTGATCTACGGCCAGCGCACGGCCGACGATCGGATCGCGTTCGGCGGCCGGGGCGCGCGGTATCACTTCGGCAGCGCGATCCGCCCCGACTACGATCGGGTTCCGCACGTCTTCGAGCACCTGCGACGCGCCCTCGTCGACCTGTTCCCCGTGCTCGAGGGCACCCGGATCACGCATCGCTGGGGTGGTCCGCTCGGGGTTCCGCGCGATTGGCACGCGCGCGTGAACTTCTCACCGGCGACCGGTCTCGCAAGCGCCGGCGGCTACGTCGGCGACGGACTCTCGACGACCAACCTGGCCGGGCGCACGCTCGCCGATCTGCTCACCGGGCACGCGTCCGAACTCACGCGCCTGCCGTGGGTGGGGCACACTGCGCGCGACTGGGAGCCGGAGCCGTGGCGCTTTCTGGGCGCCAACGCGGGCCTGCTGGCGATGCAGGCCGCCGATGCCGAGGAACGGCTCACGCAGCGGCGCTCGATCATCGCGCGCGCGATGGGCCCGCTCGTCGGTCACTGATTTTTTTCTGGGCTCGGGAATATCCCTGTCGTCCTGTTGTTTTAGGTGACATGACAACTACTCTTGCCGCCCACCCGCAGTACCGCGTGGGCACCTGGACCCTCGACCCGACCCACTCGACGATCAGCTTCAGCGTGAAGCATCTCGCCATCAGCAAGGTGCGCGGCACCTTCGACACCTTCGACGTGACCGTCACCACGGCCGACGACCCGAACGACAGCCGCATCGAGGCGACCATCGACATCGCCTCCGTCAACACCGGACAGCCCCAGCGCGACGCGCACCTGCAGTCCAGTGACTTCTTCCTCGTCGCCGAGCACCCCACGGCGACCTTCGTCTCGACCTCCCTCGAGGCGGACGGCGACAACTTCACCCTCACGGGCGACCTCACGCTGCGCGGAGTCACGAAGCAGATCGTGCTCGCCGGCGAATTCGGAGGCGTCCTGACCGACGGCTACGGCCAGACCAAGGCGGGCGCGAGCGCCACCACCACGATCAACCGTCACGACTTCGGCGTCAACTGGAACGCCGCGCTCGAAGCCGGCGGCCTCACCCTCGGCGACGACGTCGCGATCACGATCGAGCTCCAGGTCGTGCGTCAGCCGTAGCGCTCACGTGGGGCGGGGAGGCATCCCCGCTCCACGTTCCCTGGGAGTCGACCGCACGGCCGACGCACGCGTTAGCGTGAAGCATGGCTTCGACTCCTGAGACCGACTCGACCGTCCGGACGCGCGGACGCTCGGTGCTCGCGCTCATCCTGTTCTTGGTGATCTCCTTCGCCGTCGCCGCCTTCGGCGGGCTGTCCACCGCGGGCAACGTCGACGGCTGGTACGCGGAGGCGGCGCAGCCCGCGTGGACTCCCCCGAATGTCGTGTTCGGGCCGGTCTGGACGGTGCTCTACACGCTCATGTCGGTCGCCGCCTGGCTCGTCTGGCGCACCCCCGACTCCGCAGCACGCGGCCGCGCGCTGCGGCTCTATGTCGCACAGTTGGCCGTCAACGCAATCTGGACGCCCGTGTTCTTTGGGCTGGAACCGTTCCTCGGCGCGCCGGCGCTGTGGATCGCGCTCGTCATCATCGTCGTGCTCGACGTGCTCGTGATCGCCACGATCGTGCGATTCGCTCCGCTGTCGCGGCTGGCCGCCGCCGCCCTCGTGCCCTACGCGCTCTGGGCGCTGTACGCGACCACGCTCAACGCGGGTCTCGCGGTGTTGAACTCGTAGCCGCCGCCAGTCCTACTCGCCGCGAGCCGCGGCATCCCCGAGCGGGAAGAGCGCGCCGATCTCGGCGAGCTCGGCCTCGCTCGCCCGCCACCCCGATCCGGCCGCCGCATTGGTGCGGATCTGCTCGGGCGACGTCGCGCCGGCGATGACGCTCGAGACGACCCCACGACCGAGGAACCAGCCGAACGTCGCCTCCAGCAGCGAGATCTCGCGCTCGGCCGCGAAGCGCTCGAACGCCTCGATCGCGTCCCAGGGCGCCTCGTCGGCGATGTGCGGGCGCTGACGCGAGATGCGCGTGTCGGCGGGCCGCTCGGTGCGCGTGAACTTGCCCGTGAACAGGCCGTTGGCGAGCGGAAAGAAGGGCAGGAATCCGATACCGACGTCCTCACTCGCGGGAAGCACCTCGCGCTCGACCTCGCGCGCCAACAGGTTGTACTCGTTCTGGGCGCTGACGAACGGCGCGACGCCGAGGCGTGTCGCGGCGTCCGCCGCCGCCCTGATCTGCGTCGCGTCGAAGTTCGAGTGCCCGAAGGCGGCGATCTTACCCTCCGTGACGAGTTCATCGAGCGCCGCGATCGTCTCCTCGATCGGCGTTGACGGGTCGGGCGTGTGCTGCTGGTACAGATCGATGCGTTCGATCCCGAGCCGGGTGAGCGATCCCTCCACGGCGGCGCGCAGGTAGCTGCGCGATCCCGGTGCGCTGTCGCCCGCGAGGGCGGGGGCGAACTGCGCATGCCCGAACTTGCTCGCGATCACGAGCTCGCCCTCGCGCCCGGCGAGCGCCTGGCCGAGCAGCGTTTCGCTCAATCCGAACTCGGCACCGTAGATGTCGGCGGTGTCGAACAGCGTCACCCCGGCACCGATCGCGGCATCGATGACCGCGCGCACGCCGTCGAGCGTCGCGGTGCGGGTTCCGGCGCGGCCGAGGTTGTTGCAGCCGAGACCAATCGTGGAAACGAGGGGGCCGCGGGTACCGAGTCGACGAGATTCCATAGCGGAAGCCTACGGCGACGCCTCCTCCCCCGCCCGCGCAGGAGTCCCGGCCACACGGTGTCCGATTTCCGCGCGTTGCGGCCGGGATCGCTGGCTACGCTCGAACCATGTCAGCCACGGATGCCCTCCCGCACTCACTGCGACGCCTCGATTCGCCGCTCGGTCGCATCGAACTCCTCGGCGACGGTGCCGCCGTCACCTCGTTGTCGATCGAGTGCCGCGGCGCACTGCCGCACGACGACCTTCCGGAGTCGAGCGACGCCGTCCTCGACCGTGCCGCGACGCAACTCGCCGAGTACTTCGCCGGAACCCGCCACGCCTTCGATGTCCCCGTGTCGCTGGCGGGCACCGAGTTCCAGCGCGCCGTCTGGGAACAGCTCGTCGCGCTCGAGTGGGGTGAAGTCATCTCCTACGGAGAGCTTGGTCAGGCCACCGGCCGCGCCACCGCGGGCCGCGCCGTCGGCGGCGCGGTGGGCGCCAATCCGGTGCCGATCATCGTGCCGTGCCACCGCGTGCTCGCCGGCAGCGGCAAGATCACCGGCTACAGCGGCGGCGACGGCGTGCCGACGAAGTCCTGGCTCTTGGAGCACGAAGGCATCCCGTACTCGCTGCCCGCGAGTCGCCTCCCGTGACAGCGCTGCGGGTCGGCGCCGACGGTCTCGCACGGTGCGCGTGGGTCGGCACCGATGCCGAGTACGCGCGGTATCACGACGAGGAGTGGGGCGTGCCGCTGCACGGCGACCGCCCGCTGTTCGAAAAGCTCAGCCTCGAAGGGTTTCAGGCGGGGCTGTCCTGGATCACCATCCTGCGCCGCCGCCCCACCTTCCGCGCGGCGTTCGCGGGTTTTGAGATCGACGCCGTCGCGGCATTCGACGCCGCCGACGTCGAACGACTCATGGCCGACACCGGCATCATCCGCAATCGCGCCAAGATCGAGGCAACCATCTCCAACGCGAAAATCGTCGCCGAGCTCACCGCGTCCGACCCCGGCGCACTCGACCGACTCATCTGGAGCTTCGCCCCGGAGTCCTCGCCGCGCCGCTCTGCGCTCGACGAGGTTCCCGCGACAACGCCTGAGTCGGTCGCGGCAAGTCGGGCGCTCAAGAAGCTCGGCCTCCGATTCGTCGGGCCGACGACGCTCTACGCTCTCATGCAGTCAGCGGGACTCGTCGACGACCACGTCGACGGCTGCTGGCGGGCCGCACGCCCGACGGCCCACAGCTAGGCCGCCGCGCGGTGCTCGGCGATCAGCACCAGTTCGCCCGCATCGCCCGCCTCAAGCCGAACGCCCGCGTCACGCGCCCAGTCCAGCAGATCGCTCTCGTCCTCCGGCCACGAGGGGCCAGCCAGCAGTGCCCGGGCGAGTGCGCCCTTGCCCGCCTTATTGAAGTGGTTGAGGGCACGGCGACGGCCGTCCTCGCCTTCCGCGACCACGCGCAGAAAACGTGAGCCCGCGGGCGCCGGACCGAGCGCCGCGTAGGCCTCGGAACGGGCATCCAGCACGAAACCGCCGGCCGCACGTTCCGCGAGCGCGGCAGCCGCCTCATCCGCCCAATGCCGTCGGAGCGCGAGGCCCGGCAGCTTCGAGTCGGCCGAAAGCCGATATGCCGGGATCGCATCCAGGGCGCCGACCAGCCCGAACAGCGCGGAGCCGATCAGCACCGACTCCCCCGCCCGACGGCGGGCCTCCGCGGAGAGCGTCGCGGCGTCGAGCGCGTCGAAGAGCACGCCGTCGAATCGGTCGAGTGCCGGCATCGTCGCCGAGCGCTCCACATCGCGGTTCACCTCGATGAGCGCCAGCTGCGTCGCGCCCAGCTTGAGCGCCCGGCGCGCGGCAGCGTCGTCGGCGCAGAGCTCGCGCAGCGCCGAAAGCGCCGCCCGACGAGGAGCGCCGAGGCTCGGGAAGCTCAGACCGTCGAGCTCGAGCCGCGTCCCCACGACACCCCCCGGGCGCTTAGTCTCGGAGGGAGGGAGAAGGAGAATCACGCCCCGTCACCCCACCGCGAACCGGAGCGCGGCAGCGACATTCACCTCGAGCGGCTGCACCGAGTCGAGCCGGAGCCTCGGGACCTCGGCGCTCGGCCCGGCCCACGGCTCCCACTCGTCGAGGCTCTGCTCGACCGCGTGCCAACTCGGTTCGGCCAGGTGGGCGAGTTCACGATTGCGCGTCTCGAGACGCTCACGGTGAACCTCGGGGTCCGAGCAGAACACCTCGATGAAGCGCGTGCGACGTTCGCCGTGGCGCTCGGCGAGGCGCACCCACTGCAGTCGCGCCGGTTCCACCGCGTTCACCGCATCGATGATCACGCCCGCCGCCGGCGAGCCGAGCACGGAGTCGGCGATGCGCTCGGCGACCAGGTAGGCAGCGAGGCCCGTCGGTTGACCGGCGTCGATTCCCGCCGAGAGGATCGCCGATTCGATCGGGTCCACCGAGACGACGGCGAGCCCCAGCTGGCGTCCCAGCTGCTCCGCGATCGTCGACTTCCCCGTGCCGGGGAGCCCGGCCATCACGATGAACATCCCGTTACCGACGGAGGCGGAGCACGCCGTGCTCCTGCCCGTTAGACGAGCTCGGCCGCACCGGCCACGATCGTGACCGTGTCGTTCTGCACCGATAGGAAGCCGTCGTCGGCTCGCGCCGTGACCGTCTCGCCGCCCGTCGTCGTAACGCGCACCTCGCCCTCGGCGAGCACGGCCAGAATCGGCTCGTGCCCGGCGAGGATGCCGATCTCCCCCTCGGTCGTGCGGGCGATGATCTGAGTCGCCTCGCCCGTCCAGAGGGCGCGATCCGCCGAAACGACGCTGACGTTGAGCGGCATGTTAGCCGTTCTCCTTCTGGATCTTGGCCCAGTTGGCTTCGACGTCCGAGATGCCGCCGACGTTGAAGAAGGCCTGCTCGGCGACGTGGTCGAAGTCACCGCGGACGATCGCATCGAAGGACTCGATGGTCTCCTTGAGCGGGACGGTCGAACCCTCGACACCGGTGAACTTCTTCGCCATGTAGGTGTTCTGCGAGAGGAACTGCTGGATGCGGCGGGCGCGCGAGACGGTGATCTTGTCTTCTTCGCTCAGCTCGTCCACACCCAGGATCGCGATGATCTCCTGGAGTTCCTTGTTCTTCTGCAGAATCGCCTTGACGCTCGTCGCGACGCGGTAGTGGTCCTCGCCCAAGTAGCGCGGGTCCATGATGCGGCTGGACGACGACAACGGGTCGACGGCCGGGTACAGGCCCTTCGACGCGATCTCACGGCTGAGCTCGGTCGTCGCGTCGAGGTGCGCGAAGGTGGTGGCCGGCGCCGGGTCGGTGTAGTCGTCGGCGGGGACGTAGATCGCCTGCAGCGAGGTGATCGAGTGACCACGCGTCGAGGTGATGCGCTCCTGGAGGATACCCATCTCGTCGGCGAGGTTCGGCTGGTAGCCGACCGCGCTCGGCATGCGGCCGAGCAGCGTCGAGACCTCGGAACCGGCCTGCGTGAAGCGGAAGATGTTGTCGATGAACAGCAGCACGTCCTGCTTCTGCACGTCACGGAAGTACTCCGCCATCGTGAGCGCCGACAGCGCGACCCGGAGACGCGTTCCCGGCGGCTCGTCCATCTGGCCGAACACGAGCGCCGTCTTGTCGAAGACGCCCGCCTCCTCCATCTCGTGGATGAGGTCGTTGCCCTCACGGGTGCGCTCACCGACACCGGCGAACACCGACACACCACCGTGGTCCTGCGCGACGCGCTGGATCATCTCCTGGATGAGAACGGTCTTGCCGACACCGGCTCCACCGAAGAGGCCGATCTTTCCACCCTGAACGTACGGGGTGAGGAGGTCGATGACCTTGATGCCGGTCTCGAACAGCTGCGTCTTCGACTCGAGCTGGTCGAATGCCGGGGGCTTGCGGTGGATCGGCCAGCGTTCGGTGATCTCGAGCTTCTCGCCGGGTTCGGCGTTGAGCACCTCACCCATCACGTTGAAGACCTTGCCCTTGGTGACGTCACCGACGGGCACCGAGATCGGCGCGCCGGTGTCGGCAACCGCCTGACCGCGGACGACGCCGTCAGTCGGCTTGAGCGCGATCGCGCGCACCAGGTCGTCGCCGAGGTGCTGCGCGACCTCGAGGTTCAACACCGTCGTCACCCCGTCGATGGTGATCTCGGTCTTGAGGGCGTTGTAGATCCCCGGGATCGCGTCGTGCGGGAACTCGATGTCAACGACCGGGCCGGTGACGCGTGCGACGCGCCCGATTCCGGCGGGAGCCGAGGCCTCAGCCTGGGACTTCTTGGCGGTTGCAGTGGGAGGAGTCATCTCTTCTGTCTTCTCTCGTGGGGAATTACTTCGCCGAGCTCAAAGCGTCGGCGCCGCCGACGATCTCGGAGATCTGTTGGGTGATCTCGGCCTGACGCGCGTTGTTCGCCAGCCGGGTGTAGTCGCGGATGAGCTTGTCCGCGTTGTCGGACGCGGACTTCATCGCCTTCTGCGTCGCCGCGTGCTTGCTGGCCGCGGATTGCAGGAGCGCGTTGAAGATGCGGCTCTCGATGTAGACGGGCAGGAGCGCGTCGAGCACAGTGTCGGCCTCGGGCTCGAACTCGTAGAGCGGGAGCACCTCGGTCTCCGGCTCTTCGACGCCTTCGACGACCTCGAGCGGGAGCAGACGCACGACCTCGGGGGTCTGCGTCAGCATCGAGACGAAGCGGTTGTAGACAATGTGGATCTCGTCCACCCCGCCCTCCGCGGACGGCTGAACGAACTTCTCGACGATCGCCGCACCGATCTCTTGCGCGGTCGCAAAGCTCGGGCTGTCGGTGTCACCGATCCACTCGCGTTCGAAGGCGCGCTTGCGGAACTTGAAGTACCCGACGGCACGGCGGCCGACGATGTAGTAGACGACCTCCTTGCCCTGCTCGCGCAGGAGCGACGTCAGCTCTTCCGCTTCGCGCAGGACGTTCGCGTTGAACGCGCCGGCGAGTCCGCGGTCGGAGGCGAACACGACGATGGCGGCGCGCTCGATCTTCTCCGGCTCGGTGGTGAGGACGTGATCCACGTTCGAGTAGGTCGCCACGGCCGAGACGGCGCGCGTCACGGCGCGCGCATACGGTGCCGAGGCGGCCACCCGCTGCTGCGCCTTCTGAATGCGGCTGGCCGCAATCAGCTCCATGGCACGGGTGATCTTCTTGGTCGTCTGGGCAGAACGAATCTTCTGCCGGTAGACCCGAAGTTGGGCTCCCATGTCGTTACTTCCTACTCGTCAATGGTGATCGTGTGAGAATCGTCGGTCACAGCTCAGCGCTTCGACTTGACGATCTTCTCCTGGTTGACGTCTTCGACCTCGATCGCCTCGAACTCCTCGTGGCCGGGCGAGCTCAGCGTGCGGCCGTCACCGGTCTGGAAGCCGAGCGAGAACGCGTCGACCTCCTTCTCGAGGGTCGCCAGCGTCTCGTCGTCGAGCACGTTCGTCTCGCGCAGCGTGTCGAGCACCTTGGTGTTGCGCTTGAGGTGGTCGAGCAGTTCGCTCTCGAAACGGAGCACATCTTCGACGGGCACCTTGTCGAGCTTGCCGTTGGTGCCGGCCCAGATCGAGACGACCTGCTCCTCCACCGGGTACGGCGAGTACTGCGGCTGACGCAGCAGCTCGGTCAGACGCGCACCGCGGTCGAGCTGGCGACGGCTGGCCGCATCCAGGTCGGAGGCGAACATCGCGAACGCCTCGAGCGAGCGGTACTGCGCGAGCTCGAGCTTCAGCGTTCCCGAGACCTTCTTGATGCTCTTGACCTGCGCGTCACCACCGACACGCGAGACCGAGATACCGACGTCAACGGCCGGTCGCTGGTTCGAGTTGAAGAGATCGGACTGCAGGAAGATCTGGCCGTCGGTGATCGAGATCACGTTGGTCGGAATGTAGGCCGAAACGTCATTCGCCTTAGTCTCGATGATCGGCAGACCGGTCATCGAGCCGGCGCCGAGCTCGTCCGAGAGCTTCGCGCAACGCTCGAGCAGACGCGAGTGCAGGTAGAAGACGTCGCCCGGGTAGGCCTCGCGTCCCGGCGGACGACGCAGCAGCAGCGAGACGGCGCGGTAGGCCTCGGCCTGCTTCGACAGGTCGTCGAAGATGATCAGGACGTGCTTGCCGCCGTACATCCTGTGCTGACCGATCGCCGAACCGGTGTAGGGGGCGAGGTACTTGAAGCCCGCGGCGTCGGAGGCCGGAGCCGCGACGATCGTGGTGTACTCCATCGCGCCCGCGTCCTCGAGCGCGCCCTTGACGGCGGCGATCGTGGAACCCTTCTGGCCGATGGCGACGTAGATGCAGCGGACCTGCTTGTTCTCGTCGCCCGAATCCCAGTTGGCCTTCTGGTTGATGATCGTGTCGATCGCGATCGCGGTCTTACCGGTCTGGCGGTCGCCGATGATGAGCTGGCGCTGGCCGCGGCCGATCGGGATCATGGCATCGATCGCCTTGATGCCGGTCTGCATCGGCTCGTGCACGCTCTTGCGCTGCATGACGCCGGGTGCCTGAAGCTCGAGGGCACGACGACCGTCGGCCTTGATGTCGCCGAGGCCGTCGATCGGGGCGCCGAGCGGGTCGACCACGCGGCCGAGGAAGGCGTCGCCCACCGGGACCGAGAGGACCTCACCCGTGCGGGTGACCTCCATGCCTTCGACGATGCCGGTGAACTCACCGAGCACGATGACACCGATTTCGCTCTCGTCGAGGTTCAGCGCGAGCCCGAGGGTGCCGTCCGCGAAGCGGAGAAGCTCGTTCGCCATCGCGCCGGGGAGGCCCTCGACGTGCGCGATGCCATCGCCCGCGTCGATGACCGTGCCGACCTCAGTCGTGGCCGAGGCGGCCGGCTGGTATCCCGCGACGAAATCTTTGAGCGCGTCGCGGATCTCATCGGGGCTGATGGTGATGTCTGCCATGTGAATGCCTATTCGTGTGAGTGGGCTAGTGCCGCTGTATCTGAGGCCGGGTCAGCCGGCAAGCTGGAGTCGGAGGTCCGCGAGGCGGGATGCGATGGTGCCGTCGACGACCTCGTCGCCGACCTGCACGCGGAGCCCGCCGAGGACTCGGTCGTCGATCACGACGTTGAGGATCGGCTCGCGGTGGTAGCGGGCCGTCAGCGTCTGAACGAGCTTCTTTTCGTGCGCCGCGCTCAACGGTGCCGCCGAGGTCACCGTGGCGACGAGGCGACCGTTGGCGTCGGCGACGAGATCGGCGGCGGAGCGCAGCAGTTCGCCGATCCGGCGACCGCGCGGGCTCTGCACCAGGTGTCGCACGATCGCGGCGGTTGCCGGGCTGACCGAGGCGCCGAGAAGACGGTCGACGAGCGTCGCCTTCTGCGTCGTGTCGCCGAGCGTGCTGCCGATCGCCAACTCGAGTTCGGCGTCGCTCGACACCGCCCGCTCGACCTCGAAGAGCTCACGCTCGACCGAGACCTTCGCGCCCGCCGCGTGAGCGATCGCCCGGATGCCGATCTCTTCGACACCGTCGAGGAACTCGGCGCGGTTCGACCAGCGCGAGCTCGCGAGCGCCGCCAGCAGCGACGATGCGGTGGCATCGAGCGCTCCGAAGATCGACGCGATCAAGGCCGACTTCTCGGACGCCTCCACGGCGGGATCGGCGAGCACGGCGCGCAGCTGCGCCGAGCTCTCGATCGCACGCCCCGCGGAGAGCAGCTGCTCTCCGCTGGTGAGGGTGACGCCCTTCCGCGCGGCGAGGTCCTGCTTCGCCGCCTCGAGGGCGGTCCGAGTCGCCGAGCCCATTACTTGCTCGCCTTCTCGAGGTCAGCCAGGAAGCGGTCGACGACGCCGGCCGACTTCTTGTCGTCGCTGAGGTTCTCGCCGATGACACCGGACGCGAGGTCCAGTGCGAGCGAGCCGACCTCGGCGCGCAGCGAGACGAGAGCCGACTGACGCTCGGCCTCGATCTGCACCTGCGCGTTGGCGGTGATGCGCGCGGCCTCGGCGCTCGCCTGCTCCTTGAGCTCCGCGAGGATCTGCGCGCCTTCGGCACGCGCCTTGTCGCGGATCTGCGCGGCCTCGGCACGGGCTTCAGCAAGCTGCGCGTTGTACTCGTCGAGTGCGGCCGAGGCGCTGGCCTGGGCCTCCTCGGCGCGCTTGATGCCGCCCTCGATCGCGTCCTTGCGCTCGTCGAGCGTCTTGTTGACCGCCGGCAGCACCTTCCAGAAGAAGAACGCCAGCAGAACAACGAAGACGACGAGCGACCAGAAGACGTCGTAGAACTCCGGGAAGAGGAGCGAGAACTCGGTCTCGGTTTCCTCTTCGGCGGCCAGGAATGCGTTCAGCATTCCGCCTCCTTAGGTTTCGGGGTGACTACGGGAACGGGATGAAGCCGACGGCGATCGCGACGAAGGCGAGCGCCTCGGTGAATGCGATACCGAGGAACATCAGACCGGTCAGACGGCCCTGGAGTTCGGGCTGACGCGCGACCGACTCGACGGTCTTGCCGACGACGATGCCGACGCCGATGGCCGGGCCGATGGTCGCGACGCCGAAGGCGAGCGGGGCGATTTGACCAGTAACTTCAGCGAGGTTCACGGTTTTTCCTTTCGGTGGAGAGTGTTCTCGGCGGGTGCCGGAACGATTAGTGCTCGTCGGCCAGCGAGAGCTGGATGTAGACGGCGGCGAGGAAGGTGAAGACGTAGGCCTGGAGGACGGCGACGAGGATCTCGAACAGCGTGAAGATGAAGCCGAACGCGAGGGTGCCGATGCCGAGGAAGCCGAGGAGGTTGCCCTCGGCGAGGACGGTGAAGAAGAAGAAGTGCGTCGCCGAGAAGCAGAGCACGAGCAGCATGTGGCCCGCGACCATGTTCATCATAAGACGCAAGGTGAGCGTCACCGGGCGCAGGATGAAGGTCGACAAGAACTCCATGATCGCCACGAGCGGCAGCACGATGGCGGGAACGCCCGCCGGGAACAGCGCGCTCTTGAAGAAGTTGAGGCCGTGCTTCTTGATGCCCGCGTAGATGAACATCACGTAGGCGATGACCGCGAGCACGAGCGGGAGGCCGATGACCGAGGACCCGGCGATGTTGAGGCCGGGGATGATGCCGGTGAGGTTCAGACCCAGGATCAGGAAGAACATCGCCATCAGGATCGGCATGAAACGCTTGCCGTCCTTCTCGCCGAGCGTCTCGATCACGATGTTCTGACGCACGAAGCCGATCGCCATCTCGGTGGCGACCTGGCCGCGACCGGGGACGACGCTCATCTTGCGAGTGCCAAGCCAGAACAGAAGCATGAGAACGGCCACGACGAGCAGCCGGATGATCATGATCCGGTTCAGCTCAAAAGGCGTGCCGGCGAAGAGGACCGCGTCGGGGAAGAAATCCGCGAGGGTCGGACCGTGGAAACCACCGTCACCCGTTTCGTCATCAGTGGCGAACGGGAGGAGGGAGGCGAGGGCGGAAGCTAGCAGTGCTTTCTCCTGCTTCGGGGCGTGCGGTGACGCGGGCGAATTAGGGGGAAGGTTCGATTTACCTTATCAACATTTTGGACAGGTCACGGACGCTCGTCGTCGCCCTCGCCCGGCAGGACCACGTCGCTCACGTACGGAACACGCGAACGCTGGAAGGCGAGCACGTCGACGACCAGCGACCCCAACACCGCGACGATGACGCTGCCGAAGAACACGTACGGGTCGAGCCAGTCCTGGGTGCGGAGCCAGATCGCCGCGATCAGGAACGCCACGAGCTTGAGAACCCAGGCGCCGAGCACCACGCCGAAGAACAGCGGGCTGCCCGGATCCCCGGTGGTCAGGCGCGCGGCGAGCAGAATACTCGCCGCGGTGACACCCATGAACAGCGCTGCGAGCGCCGCCCCGAGCACGCCTCCCCAGAGCCCCGGCATGCCGAACACCAGCAGGCCGATCGTTCCTCCCAGCACCGCCACCGCGATCGCAAGGATCGCGCCGTAGCGCAGGGCACGGGTCAAAATCGGGGCAACGCTCATCAGGATTCCTCTCGGTGGAGCCGACGGTAGGCGTCGAGCGCCTCGGGGTCGTCGGCAATGTCTTCGGGCGCGTCTTCGGCGGCCGCATCCAGCGGGTCGAAGCGGTCGAGGGGGTCGGTGTCGGGGCCGTCCTCCGCGAGCTGCGCCGCGGCCTCAAGTCGTTTGCGACGGCTGAGAGGGGCCAGCGTCACAAGAGTGCAGATCGCGAGCGCCGCGAGCGTGAAGATCAGCGGCCACCACCAGTCGGCGATCACCAGGAACAGGAAGCAGCCGACCGAGGCGGATGCGGTCCAGCCGTACAGGATCAGGACGGCGTGGAAGTGCGAGTGCCCCATGTCGAGCAGCCGATGATGCAGGTGCTGACGGTCGGCCGAGAAGGGCGACTTCCCCGCGCGAAGCCGGCGGATCACCGCGAGGCCGAAGTCGAGCAAGGGGATCACGAGCACCGCGAACGGCAGGAGGATCGGGATGAAGGCGGGCAGCAGCCCGCTCGCGCCGAGCAACTGGTTGCTGTCGACGGCTCCCTGGCCGGTGATCCGTGCCGGGTCGATCGTGCCGGTGACGGCCAACGCGGAGGTCGCCATCAAGAGCCCCACGAGCATGGAACCGGCGTCGCCCATGAACATCTTCGCCGGATGCCAGTTCAGTGGCAGGAATCCCAGGCACGCGCCGATCAGAACGGCGCTGACGAGCGAGGCGAGGTTGAAGTAGTCGCTCTGCTCCGTCGGCCCGTAGGTGATGACGTAGGTGTAGATGAAGAAGACGCCGTTGGCGATGATCGCGACCCCGGCGACGAGACCATCGAGACCGTCCACGAAGTTGACCGCGTTCATGACCAGCACGACCGTGAAGACGCTGATGACGAGCGACATCGTCGGCGAGATGAGGGCGAGCGTGCCGCCGGGGATCGGGATGGCCCCGAGCTGAACGCCCTGCCAGGCGAGCACGAAGGCGGCGATGAACTGCCCGGCGAGCTTGGTGAGCCAGTCCAGATCCCAGACATCGTCCGCGACACCGAGCACGACGATGATCGACGCCGCACCGATGACCGCGAGGATCTTGCCGGGCTCGGCGTAGACGAGCGAGAGCGGCGGAAGCAACGCGCCGATTCCGAACGCGATCACGACCCCGAGGAACATGGCGATTCCGCCGAGCCGTGGCGTCGGGCGGGTGTGCACGTCCCGCTCACGGACCTTCGGGTAGAGCCGGTGCTTGAGGCTCAGCCGATAGATGGCGATCGCCAGCACGAAGGTCACGATCGCCGCGATCAGGGCGACCGCGACGTAGAAGATTATGCGCATCGTTCGGCCCCGACCACCCGAATGATCTCGGCGTCGGGAATGACCCCATGTCGCACAATGCGCAGCTTGCCCTCGGGGTGCTCGAGCGCGGTGGCATCGACGATCGTCGACCCCGAGCGCGGGTCGGCGCTGGGGTACGCAGAGCCGACGGGGCCCGCGTCGAGGTACACCGCGACGCGCTCCCCCAGCATCCGCTCCGCCTCCTCGGCGGTCGTCGCGGCGGGCTCCCCGGTCAGGTTCGCACTCGACACGGCGAGCGGCCCCGTCTCCGAGAGCAGTTCGAGGGCGATCGGGTCGCTGGGCTGGCGCAGTGCCACGGTGCCGCGCGTCTCACCGAGATCCCAGTCGAGGCTCGCGCGCGCCCGCAGGATCACCGTGAGCCCCCCGGGCCAGAATTCTTCGACGAGCCGGCGCACCTCGGTCGGCACGACCTCGGCCAGCGCATCGAGGGTCGGAATGCCCGGCACCAGCACGGGCGGCGGTGAGGTGCGATCGCGCCCCTTCGCCTCCAGCAGCGCCTCGACCGCGTCGGGTGAGAAGGCATCCGCCGCCACCCCGTAGACGGTGTCGGTGGGGATGACAACGAGTTCGCCTCGCCCGAGCGCCGCCCGAGAAAGCCGCATCCCCGTCAGCAGTTTGGACGGGACCGAAGTGTCGTAGCGCGCCATGTCGGGTCCATGTTATCGGCGCGCGGCCGAAGGCGAGGTGCGAGAGGATGGGAGAGCCATGACCCTTCTCTTTGTCTTCGACATGGACGACGTCCTCTACGACTACGACTGGCGACGCCGAATGGAGGGTCTCGTCGAGCTCACCGGGGTGCCCTTCGCGGAGCTGCGTCGCCGCTGGTGGCACGAGGACGGGGAATTCGCGGCCGAGGCCGGCGGGTTCGCGGACGCCGACGCCTACCATCGCGCGGCCCTCGCGGCGTTCGGCGCCGAGGTCAGCGTCGAGGACTGGATCGCCAATCGCCGCAGCGCGATGACGCCCTTCCCCGACTCCTTCGCCGCCGTGGCCCGGGCGCGCGAACTCGGCGCGGTGAGCCTGCTCACCAACAACGGTCCACTCGCGCACGCGCACCTTGCCACGCTCGCGCACGAGCTGGTCGAGCTCTTCGAGCCGGACGACCTGCGCACCTCGAGCTTCTACGGTGCGCGGAAACCCGATCCGGTCGTGTTCGAGCGGATGCTCGACAGCTACGGCGCCGACCCGCGGAACGTGTTCTTCACCGATGATCTTCCGGAGAACGTCGCGAGCGCCGCGGGTCTCGGGATCACGGCGCACCAGTTCACGCATCCCGCGGGGCTCCGCGCCGCGATCGACGACTTCGCCCGCTCTCGCGGCTGACCCGCCGCCGGGCTAGCGCGTGGCGGTGGTGGCGCGATCGCGCCCCAGCAGGTCGCTCGCCGGGAGGGGCGGCTGGCATCTCGGTCTCCGAACGCTAGTTCGGACGATCGACAACGACATCCACGAGTCGTGGCTGAACTCGCGGAATCTCCGACTTTGCGCGAGTGGGGCGGGGCGCCGCCGGGCTAGCGCGTGGCGGTGGTGGCGCGATCGCGCCCCAGCAGGTCGCGGTGCGTCATCGTCGTGCGCCAGCCGTCGGCCTCCAACAGTGCGCGCACGGCGGGGCCCTGCTGCTCGGCGTGCTCCAGCACGAGCGCACCACCGGGGCGAAGCCACACGAACGCGCGCCGCGAGATGACCCGCACAAGGTCGAGCCCGTCCGCTCCCCCGAACAACGCCATCTCCGGGTCGTGCAGACGCACCTCGGGGTCGCGCGGAATCGCGCCCTGCGGGATGTACGGCGGGTTCGACACGACAAGGTCGAATGCCTCGGATGCCTCCGGCAGCACGTCGGCGAGGTCGCCGAAGACGAGCCGGAGGTTGTCGCCCGCCAACTCGCGTGCGTTCTGTTTGGCCCAGATGAACGCGGCCGGTGACGCCTCCACGGCCACGACACTCGCGTACGGAACTTCGGTTGCCACGGCGATCGCGATCGCTCCGCTGCCGGTGCCGAGATCCAGCGCGCGCGGCGCGGGATGCGGCACTTCCAGAAGCGCGTCGATCGCGAGCTGCGCGGCCAGTTCGGTCTCGGGCCGCGGCACGAACACGCCCGGACCGACGGCGAGTTCGAGATGACGGAACGGTGCCCGGCCGGTGATGTGCTGCAGCGGTTCGCGAGCGGCGCGGCGCTCGACCGCCGTCGCGACCGCAAGGTAATCCTCGAGGCCCAGCACGGCCCCGCCGATCGCACGGGCCTGCACCTGACCCCGCGAGATCGACATGACGTGCCCGATCAGCAGCTCAGCGTCGACCTCGGGATTCGGCACGCCCGCCGCGGCGAGGGTGCCGACGGCCCAGTCGCGCACGGCGTCGACGGCGCGCGTCGGCGCCGTGCCGGACGATGCCACGGGTTCGCTCCTCACCGAGGTCGGCACGACTACGACTCGTCGCCGAGAGCGGCCAGTCGGGCCTCTTCGTCGGCGCGGATGCACGACTCGACCACCGGCTCAAGCGCCCCGTTCAGCACGGCGTCGAGGTTGTAGGCCTTGTAGCCGGTGCGGTGATCGGCGATGCGGTTCTCGGGGAAGTTGTAGGTGCGGATGCGTTCGGAGCGATCCATCCCGCGGATCTGGCTGCGCCGCGCGTCGCTCGCGATCGCGTCGAGCTCCTCCTGCTGCTTCGCGAGCAGACGAGCGCGAAGCACGCGCATTCCCGCTTCGCGGTTCTGCAACTGGCTTTTCTCGTTCTGCATGCTCACGACGATTCCGGTCGGCACGTGCGTGATGCGCACCGCCGAGTCGGTCGTGTTGACGCTCTGGCCGCCGGGGCCCGAGGAGCGGAAGACGTCGATTTTGAGATCGTTGGGGTTGATCTCGACCTCTTCGGGCTCGTCGACTTCGGGGAAGACGAGCACGCCCGTCGTCGAGGTGTGGATGCGGCCCTGCGACTCGGTCGCGGGCACGCGCTGGACGCGGTGCACCCCGCCCTCGTACTTCAGGTGCGCCCACACGCCCTGCGCGGGATCGCTCGAGCTGCCCTTGATGGCGAGTTGAACATCCTTGTAGCCGCCGAGATCGGACTCGGTGCGCTCCAGCAGTTCGGTCTTCCAGCCCTTGCTCTCGGCGTAGTGCACGTACATGCGCACGAGATCGGCCGCGAACAGGGCCGACTCTTCTCCGCCCTCGCCGCCCTTGATCTCCATGATCACATCGCGACCGTCGTCGGGGTCGCGCGGGATCAGCAGCCGGCGCAGCTTCTCGGCCGCGACCGGTAGCGCCTCTTCGAGGGCCGGGATCTCCTCGGCAAAGGTCGCATCCTCGGCCGCGAGTTCGCGCGCCGCGTCGAGGTCGTCGCTGAGCGTCTGCCACTCCGTGTGCGCCGCCACGATCCGGCTCAACTCGGCGTAGCGCCGGTTGACCTTCTTGGAGCGCGCCGGATCGGCGTGGAGCGCCGGGTCGGAGAGCTGCTGCTGCAGGTCCTCGTGCTCGGCGAGGAGCCCCGCGACGGACTCGAACACCGGTTACTCCTTGTGGCCGTTGGTGCCGTTCGGCAGCGACTTCTGGATCTGCACGAGGAACTCGGTGTTCGACTGCGTCTCCTTGAGCTTGCCCAGCACGACCTCGAGCTGCTGCTGCAGTTCGAGACCGGCGAGCGCGCGGCGCAGGCGCCAGGTGATCTTGACCTCTTCGGCCGAGAGCAGTTCCTCCTCGCGGCGGGTACTCGACGCGTAGATGTCGACCGCCGGGAAGATGCGCTTATCGGCGAGCTGACGCGAGAGGCGCAGCTCCATGTTGCCGGTGCCCTTGAACTCTTCGAAGATGACCTCGTCCATCTTGGATCCGGTCTCCACGAGCGCCGTCGCAAGGATGGTGAGCGAGCCGCCGCCCTCGATGTTGCGCGCCGCGCCGAAGAAGCGCTTCGGCGGGTAGAGCGCGCTGGCGTCGACGCCGCCGGAGAGGATGCGTCCGGAGGCCGGCGCGGCCAGGTTGTAGGCACGACCCAGTCGCGTGATCGAGTCGAGCAGCACGACGACATCGTTGTCGAGCTCGACGAGACGCTTGGCGCGCTCGATCGCGAGCTCGGCGACGGTGGTGTGGTCTTCCGCGGGGCGGTCGAAGGTCGAGGCGATGACCTCGCCCTTGACCGAACGCTGCATGTCGGTGACCTCTTCGGGGCGCTCGTCCACGAGCACCACCATGATGTGCACCTCGGGGTTGTTCACCGCGATGGCCTTGGCGATGGCCTGCAGGATGAGCGTCTTGCCCGCCTTCGGCGGGGCGACGATGAGGCCGCGCTGACCCTTGCCGATCGGCGCGATCAGGTCGACGATGCGCGTCGAGAGCTTCTCGGGCGTGGTCTCGAGGCGCAGGCGCTCGTTCGGGTAGATCGGGGTGAGCTTGCCGAACTCGACGCGGTCGGCCGCCGACTCGACGGTCAGCCCGTTGACCGAGTCGATCTTGACGATCGCGTTGTACTTCTGGCGCCCGCCCTGCTGGTCGCCGTCGCGCGGCTGGCGGATGGCGCCGACGACGGCGTCGCCCTTGCGCAGGTTGTACTTCTTGACCTGGCCGAGCGAGACGTAGACGTCGTTCGGGCCCGGGAGGTAGCCAGTGGTGCGCACGAAGGCGTAGTTGTCGAGCACGTCGAGGATGCCGGCGACGGGGATGAGCACGTCGTCGTCGCTGATCTCGGGCTCGTCGATGTCGTTCTGGCCGCCGCGTCCGCGCTTGCGGTCGCGGTAGCGTCCGCGGCCACGGCCTTCGCCGTCCGCCTGCGATCCGTCCTGGTTGTTCTGACCGCCCTGACCGCCCTGGCCGCCCTGGCCGCCCTGGCCGCCCTGCTTGCCGCCGTCGTTCGACTCGGCGGCGTTGCTGCCACCCTCGGCGGCGTTGTCGCCCCCGGAGCGGTTGCCGCCGTTGCGGCCACGACCGCGACCGCGACCGCGGTTCGACGATCCGCCCTCGGCGTTGTCGGACGGCTCGGTCGAGGCTTGGTCCTTCTCGGCGGCGGAGGTGTCCGAGGTCTTCTGGTCGTCGGTCGCCGCGGAGCCGGCGGCGTCCTTGGCCGCGCCCGCCTTCGACGACGAGCGGCGTGCGCCGCCCTTCTCGGTGCTGCCGTAGGTCTTCTCCGGCAGGAGCTTCTCGAGCTCGACACCGAGCTCGGCGGCCGCGACGTGACCACCGGTCGCGCGCACGGGCTCGGCCGTGACCTTGGAGGTGAGTTCGGCGGCGAGGCTGGCCGCTTCGGCGCTCGACGCGGAGGCGCGACGCGAACCG
>NZ_CAJQNT010000028.1 GCF_905479755.1 uncultured Schumannella sp.
CGACTCACGAAATGCAGGAGGATCGCACGGCCTCTCCCGCATCCGCGGGGTCGGCGAACGCCACGTCGGCAGAATCTCCTGCATTTGGTGAAAAACGGCCCGGTGCCGGAGTCGGCGCCGGGGCCGGGGCCGGGGCCGCGAGCGCGGCCGGGGCCGGGAGCACGACCGGGAGCGGCAGCAGAGCCGAGGCGCGCGATGAGGGGGCGGATGCCTCCGAAACCGCGCCACCGACGGCGCCCGAGGAAGCCGATCCGCTGGGATCCGCGCCGCCGTTGATTCCCTCGCCGCCGCCGAGCGACCCGGGTTCGCCGCCGCCGCTGAATGAGCCGGAGGTCCGTCGGTGAACTTCGGACTGATCATGTCGGAGGTCGGCCAGGGCTTCCGGCGCAACCTCTCGATGGTGGTGTCGGTGATCCTCGTCACCTTCATCTCACTCACCTTTTTCGGCGCCGCGATTTTGCTGCAGATGCAGATCGGCGAGCTGAAGGGCTACTGGTACGACCGGGCCGAGGTGGCGGTGTATCTGTGCACCGAGATCTCGCCGGTGCCCGGCTGCAACGCGAGCGACGCGAGCCCTGAGCAGGTCGAGGCGGTGCGCGCCGAGCTCGAAGGCTCGACGCTCGCGCCGTACATCGAGCGCGTCGAATTCGAGACCAAGCAGCAGGCCTACGACAACTTCGTCGCGCAGTGGGAGGGCACCGCCTTCGCCGACATCGCCGACCCGGAGTTCTTCGGCGAGACGTTCTACGTCAACATGATCGACCCCGATCAGGCGGAGATCATCGTCGACCAGTTGAGTGGCGCCCCCGGCGTCGAGAACGTCGAGGATCAGCGGGCCGTGCTCGAACCGATCTTCGCGATCATGAACGCGGCCTCCTACACCGCGATCGGAATCGCTGCGCTCATGCTCGTCGCCGCGGTGCTGCTGATTGCGACCACGATCCGGTTGAGCGCCTTCTCGCGTCGGCGCGAGCTCGGCATCATGCGGCTGGTGGGGGCATCCAACCGGTTCATCGAGACCCCGTTCGTGCTCGAGGGTGTGCTCGCCGCCGCGATCGGCGCCGCGCTCGCCGGCGGCGCGATCACCGCGATCGTGCACTTCTTCGTCGGCGGCTACCTTGCCGCCTCGTTCCCGACCACGAACTTCGTGGGAGTCGAGGATGCGTTGCTCGTCGCCCCGATCCTGCTGGCGGTGGGCGGGCTGCTGGCGGCGCTCTCGGCGAGCTTTGCGATCCGCCGGTACCTCAAGATCTGACGCGCCCAGGTTCTGACCCGCTCAGGTATGCTGAACGGCTGGCCGGTGCGCGTGCGCCGGCCGACGCCGATCAGCGAGAGGAGTGACGATCATGGCGAAGAAGGAACGTGGAAGCGGGGTCGTCGCGACCAACCGCAAGGCGCGGCACGACTACCTCATCGAGGACACCTACGAGGCGGGCCTCGTGCTCACCGGCACCGAGGTGAAGTCGCTGCGCGAGGGTCGCGCGAGCCTGGTCGATGGCTACGCCTTCATCGAGAAGGGGGAGGCCTGGCTCGACGCCGTGCACATCCCCGAGTACACCGAAGGCACCTGGAACAACCACTCGCCTCGACGCAAGCGCAAGCTGCTGCTGCACAAGGCGCAGATCGTGAAGATCTCGCACAAGACCAAGGAGGGCGGCTACACGCTCGTCCCCCTGCAGATTTATTTCACCGAGGGGCGCGCCAAGGTCGAGATCGCGGTCGCGAAGGGCAAGCGCGAGTACGACAAGCGTCAGACCCTCCGCGAGCGCCAGGACAAGCGCGAGGCCGATCGCGCCATCTCGAGTCGTCGACACCTCGGCGAGTAACGGCCCGCTGCGGGCCGCGGATGCGGGACCCGGCGCCGACGCGCGGACGCGTTACGCGCTCGCCACGAACCGTGCGTCGACCGCGGCGCTCAGTTCGATGTCGCGCGGGGTGAAGGCGAGCTCGCCCCCGGCATCCTTCATGGCACGCATCGAGGCGACCTCGATCATGCTGCTCTCGGCCCCTCCCGGCTGATCTCCGAGCATCCCGGGATCGGCGAGGGCGATCGGGGTCAGGCCGCTGAGTCCGAGGGCCGCGGCGAAGGCTTGCGCCCGCTCGACCGCGTCGGTGACGGCGCCGCGGCGCACCTCGACGAGCGCCGCCTTCTCGCGCGCATCCGAGAGCCCCCACGCGATGCCGTCGACGTTGACCCCGTCGGTGGTGGCGAGGTGTTCCACCCAGCGCGCGAGCGCCTCCGTGTCGACGAACGTGGCGCTCACCTGCAGTTGGGCGTGGAACACGGCGGGCAGTTGCCGTCCTTGGTCGTTCCACGGGCGCTGCGACCAGACCCGCGCGCGCTCGGCCGACCAGCGCGTGACGGGCCCCTGCGTGGGATCGTGCAGTTCGGCCAACTGGCTCTCGAGCAATGACGCGACCTCGCTCGCGCGGGCGAATACGTGGTCGCGTTCGCGACCGTCGAAGGCGACCGTCGACGAGACGATCGCGTGCTCGGGGGTGAATTCCGCGGTGTGCTCGCCGCGGACCGTGATGACGGTCTCGCTCATGGCGCCATCATCGCACTGGTGACCGATATTCTGGCCTGCCCGTCACCAAGGAGCACCATGTCGACTTCGCGTCAGCTGTTCTCGTCCGGCTCGGTCTGGGAGCCCGTCGTCGGGTATTCGCGCGCGGTGCGCGTCGGCGCACAGGTGTTCATCGCGGGGACGACGGCGAGTTCGCCCGACGGCGCGGTGGGGGAGACGGCCGCCGAGCAGACGCGTGAAATCCTGACCCGACTCGTCGCCGTGCTCGAGCAGGCCGGTGCGCGACTCGACCACGTGGTGCGCAGCCGCATCTACCTGACCTCGATGGCCGACTTCGACGCCGTCGGTCGCGTGCACGGCGAGTTCTTCGGTGACATCCGGCCCGCGGCGACCGCGGTCGAGGTCGGGGCGCTCGCCGCGCCCGACCTGCTGGTCGAGATTGAGCTGGATGCGGTCATCCACGACTGAGCGTTCGCCGGCGGTTCCGCGCGCCGGGGCATAGCCGGGAGCTCCGTGGTGTTGTATTCTGGTGTGCTGCGTCGGATTCCGATGCGGTTTGGCAACTCCACAGCGCGCGACAACGACCCGCCCTCGATCTCGAGGGCGCAGTATGGGGATGATCGGTTTCGACATCGTCTGTGAAGCTGCGAGAAGCGGGCCGAGGATGCGGGGTTATCTCGTTAACGCCCTCCGCAAACCATAGGTGCCGATTCCAAGCGCACCGACTTCGCTCTCGCCGCCTAAGGCAGAGTAAGGAAGTCCGTCAGACCGGGTTCGCCTTCGCCCCGGACCCTGGCGTCATCTAGAGGGCTTGCTGCGTGATTGCGTTTCAGGGTCACGCGGGACTTGCACTGGAACTGGGCTCGTCGACCTAGGTGTCTGTGACAAAGGTCGGAGCCGAGTAGAACGTCTCCACAGACTGCGCCCGGAGAAGGCGCAGGTCCTCAGCGATGGACGGGGGTTCAATTCCCCCCATCTCCACCAGCAACATCGGTGCTCGTCATCGATGTCGTGTCGTTGTCGCGCGTCGTGGGATTGTTGCCCGTCTCGAGCTCGCCGCCGCGCGAACTCCCAGCGCGCCCGAGGGTCGGAGGCGTACGCTCGCCCTCACGCGAGGGATCCACCCCGAGTCTCGCGCCGTGACTCAGCCACCCGCCGTCTCGCCGTCGCCTCCCGCGCCGTTTCCGAAGAGACAAGGAAGTGGACGCATGCTGAAGCAAATACACACGGTCCTGCCCGCGAAAGACCTGACGCGGGCGCGGACGTTCTACCACGACAAGCTCGGTCTCGATCCTGCCGAAGAGCATGAGGGAATGCTCAGCTACTCGGCGGGCGGGTCGAGCTTCGACATCTATGAAACCGAGAACGCCGGGTCGGCCAAGAACACGCAGATGTGCTGGGTCACCGACGATCTCGCCACGGATGTCCGCGAACTCCGCGACCATGGCGTCGTGTTCGAGGAGTACGACGTCCCCGGAATGATGACGAAGGACGGCATCGCGACCATGGACGACGGGTCGATGACGGCCTGGTTCCGCGACAGCGAAGGCAACTTCATCTGCCTCACGCAGTACGCCTAGGCAGGCCAGCCGTTCTCCGCCGCGAGCCGGGGGAGCGCCTCATGAACCTTGGCGCTCGCCTCGGCCGCGAGCGGGTTGGTGGAGACCCCCTCGGCGCTCGCGAGCCTGCCGCCGGTGTAGACGGCCTTCAGGTTGCGGGTCGTCATCGACAGCACATAGTTGTCGATCGGATGCCAGAGCGGCCCGATGTCGGGGGAGCGCGGGTCGACAACGAGGAAGTCCGCGAACTTGCCGGGCTCCAGTGATCCGACGCGGTCGGCGATGCCGAGCACCTCGGCCGAGCCGCGGGTGTGCAGGCGCAGCATCTCGGCGGGCATCATGCTGCGCGGGTCTCCGGTGGCCGCGCGCTGCTGGAAGATGCCGATCCGCATGTTCTGCCATGGGTCGCTGACATCGGTGCAGGCCTGGTCATCGAGACCGACGCCGATCGTCATGCCGCGTTCGCGCATCCGCTGAAGGTCCGCGATCCCGCTCGCCAAGCGCCCGTTGGAGGCCGGCTGCCAGCTCATGCCGGAGCCCGCGGCCGCCGCGCGATCGATGATCTCGGGGGTGGTCTGAATGAAGTGGCCGAAGATCAGGTCGGGCCCCAGCGCGCCGGCCTCGGCGTACCACTCGAACTTGGAGCGCTGCAGCTCCACCTCGGCGCGGGTCTCGAGGAAGTGCGCCTGGTTGATGAGGCCGAAGCGCCGCATCGCCTCCAGCTCGAGCTCGGCCGCGTCGCGACGCGGCGACCACTGGACGGCGCCGAAGACCGCACTGCCCAGCCGCAGCGCCGGGTCGAGGGTGTCGTCGTGGGCGACGGCCTCGGCGAGCCGCCCGAAGATCTCGTCATCGGAGCCGACCGTCACGTCCATGCCGACGGCGTTGACGAAGCGGATGCCCGCATCCGCCTTGGCATCGGACTGGCGCGTCAGGTACTCGACCGGTCGCAGCTCGCCCGCGCCGCTACGCGCCCCCTCGATCATCGGCTCCCACGGCAGACGCGGGTCGCAGAAGTCGAACGCGGTCGTGACGCCGTTGCTGAGGAAGTCGAGCGAGCCATGCAGGGTGCACCAGTACATGAGCTCGGGCGGCATGTGGCTGAAGAAGCCGAGCATCGAATCGCACCAGCCGTAGAGGGTCTGGTCGACGCCGAGGCCGCGGGTGGGGCCGGTGAACAGGTGCGAGTGCGCCGAGACGAAGCCGGGGGCGACGAACGCGCCGGCGACGTCGAGTACCTCGGTGCCGGGGGCGACGGCGGGCGGGGTGCCGGTGCCGATCGAGGCGATGCGCCCGTCGTCGCCGACGAGCATCCAGGCGTCATCGAGAAGATCGGGGCCCGAGGCGGCAATGGGAATGAGGCGAGCGCGAGTGACAAGAAGCACCGCCCCAGTATTCCCGCGTGCGGGGTCGCGGGCATTGCCGGTGCGTTTCCGCCAGATTGCGCGCCGCCCCCCAGTACTGGGGAGCGCGACTCGCGAACCCGGGGCCCTACATTGTGGGAAACCACCGACGGTGCTGGTTGCCCACCCCTGCTCCATCCGTCCATGGAGGTTTGTTGTGCCCGAGTCCTACCGCGTCGTCATCGCACTCTCCGACCCGTCCGCCGCGCACGCGCGCGCCCGGTCGCTTCAGGTCGAGCTCTCCGCCACCGTCACGCTGTCCTCGGCGTCCGCCCTGATTTCGACCGCCGCGTCGGCACGCGCCGAAGTGGTCGTCGTCGACGCGCTCACGCTCGAATCCGCGGTCGGACTGCGCGCGGCGTCGCCCTCCGTTCGCGTCGCCGTGCTCTCCCCGGAGCCGACGCTCTCTGAGGCGCTTCGCGCGATGCGCTTCGGCGCCCACGACCTGTTGGATGCGCGCATCACGTTCTCCGAATTCGCCGCGCACCTGCGCCGACTCGCCGAAGACCACCGCGCGGATGCGGCGCGTGCCCGCGCGGCGCAACGCGTTCTCGCGATCGGCGCGCACCCCGATGACGTCGAGGCGGGTGTCGGGGGAATTCTCGCCGCGCACCGTGCGGCGGGAGACTCCGTGACGATCCTCACCCTGTCGAAGGGGCGTCGCGAGGGCGGCGTCGAGTTGGCGTGGACGGAGGCGTCATCCTCCGCTGCGGTCATCGGTGCCGAGCTCCTGTTCGAAGACCGCGAAATGAACTTCAGCGCCCTGCTCGCTGCGATCACGCCGCATGTGGCGGCTCGGAATCCGACGATCGTGTACACCCACAGCAAGCAGGACCGCCGCCAGGATCACCGCCTCGTTCACGAGGCCGCTGTCGCGGCGAGTGAAGAGATCGCGACGGTCGCGTGCTTCCAGGGCACGACCGGAACCACGTCATTCAAACCCACACGGTTCGTGCCGGTGGATGCCGTGATGGAGCGCAAACTGGAGATGCTCTCGCACTTCGCGTCCCGCGGCGCGCGGCCCACGTACCTCGCACCGGACTTCGTGCTCGCGAGCGCACGCTATTGGTCGCAGTTCGGCCACGGGGAGCACTGCGAGCCGCTGGAGATCATCCGCGAGTCGGTGACGAGCCCCGTCGCCCCGGTGGCGAGCTCCACGAGCGAGTCTCAGCACACCGGCGAGCTCGCCACCACCCCCGGCCTCGCCTAACCGCCCCGCGCCGCCGGCGGGCGGGTCAGGCGGGGACGGGATGGGGGGTGAAGAGGTTGTCGAACACGGCGGTGCGGTCGAACTGGAGCGCGTAGGCGCGCGCGGCCGCGGCGTTGGCGGCGAGCTCGTCGGGGCCGAGGGCGAGCGCGGCGCCGAGCGCGGCGGCGATCGCGCCCGGGTCCTCAACGGGCACGATCATGGCGTGATCGCCGACCGCTTCGCCGATGCCGCCGGCGAGGGTCGTGATCACGGGTCCGCCGCCCGCGAGCATCTTCTCGGCGAGCGCGATCCCGAAGGTCTCCACGAAGTCGGGGCTCGGCTTGCTTGGCAGCGCATAGACGGCGCACGCCTCCATCAGGTGCGGCTTCTCCGCGTCGCCGACATCGTCCAGGAACCGGATGCGGTCGGCGAGCGGCGAGGCCGCGGCCAGCCCGTGCAGGCGCTCGGCGTCCGGCCCGCGGCCGGCGATGATCAACTCGATGTCGTCGTCGAGGCCCGCGCGCTCGAAGCCCTCGATCAGGTCGTCGACGCCCTTGGCCGCCTGCAACCGCGAGAGGAAGAGCACGTAGCGGTTGCGGCGCAGCCCGCGACGGCCGAGCACCGCGTCGGTCTCCGCCGGGTCGAGGTCGAGGTAGGCGGAGGCGTCGATCGCCGGGTAGGAGATGGTGATGCGCTCGCGGCACTGCTCGGCGAAGCGCGTGCCGTGGCGCACATCGAGCTCGGCGGCCGCCTCGACGATCATCTCGCGCGTGTACTCCGAGACGGCGACGCAGCGATCTTGGCTGAGGTAGGCGCTGAAGATCTGTGCGGCGGCCCCGTAGGCATCCTGGTCGAGGCTCGAGCGCACCACGTTGGTGATGTCGCTGCCGACCGCCTCGGCGATCGTGGTCACGTCGACGGGAAGCCCGGTCGCCTCGGCGATGCGCACCGCATCCGAGACGGCGAGCGTGTGGGGGCTGAGGTACAGCGAGAGGGCGGTGGTCGGCACGCCGTCGGTGAACAGTTCGACGAGGCGCCCGGTGATGCCGGCGAGGTAGCGGCCGTCCGGCACCTTGTAGTCGCCCACCGGGTCGGGGCGTTCGACGTGGATGCCGGGGCTGTAGGGCAGGACGCTGTCGAGCGGCTTCAACGGCAGCCCGCTCGTCTCGAGCCGGTCCAGCGGCCAGGTGACGATGCGCACCTCATCGAAACCGCGCGTGAGGGCGGCCTCGGCGAGATTGCGCCCTTCGACGGAGTGACCGCAGATGACCGGGTCGGCCCGGTTGACGATGACGAGGCGGTTGCGAGGTTTCGTATCCATGAGCGGTTCCTTTGTGCGAGACGGTGCGTATGAGCCGGGTGCGTGTGGGTCGGAGCGGGCGCGTCGTTCGGGTCAGGCGATCGGGTGGGAGGGGGGACGATCCTGGCGGCCCCAGTCGGAGGGTTCGGCACCGAGCCGCAGGAGCAGTTCGCCACCGCGGTGGAACTCCTCTCCCGTGATCCAGCTCCGTTCGAGCGGATGCCCGTTGAGCTCCGCCGAGCGCACGTACTGCACCGGGCCGCCCGGTTCGGGTTCGCGGAAGTTCTCGGTCTCGATGACGAAACGTCCGCCGGACACGGCCAGCTCGGAGCGCCGGAAGGACGGGGCGTTGACGAAGAACAGGTTCTGCCCGGCCGCCGGGAAGACGCCGAGCGAGGCCCAGACGTACCAAGAGCTGAGGCCCCCGGAGTCGTCGTTGCCGGGTAGCCCGCCGCGCCCGGTGCCGAACTGCTGGTGGACGACGTGGTGGACGATCTCGGCGGTTCGGTCGGGGCGCCCGGCGTAGTGGTAGGTCCACGGCGCCTCCATGTCGGGCTCGTTGTTGAGCCCTTCGAAGCGCCCGAGCGCGTAGCCGGCCTCCAGCTCCTCGGCGCCGGGGGAGACGCCCGGCTGCGTGACGGGCTCGGCGCCGTAGCCGAAGAAGGCATCCGCGAGGGCGAGGTAGCCCGCATCGCCCCCCGCGAGCGCGATGCGGCCGGCCATGTCGTGCTGCACGCGGAACGAGTAGTTGTGCTTGCTGCCTTCGTAGAAGGTCGAGTCGCGCAGCAGCCCGGTCTCGGCGTCGTAGGCGTTCGACCAGCGTTCGGCGAGTCGGGTGAACTCCTCGACGAGCGCCTCATCGCCGACCACGCGCGCGACCTTCGCGGTGCACCAGTAGGCGAAGGCAATGTCGAGGGTGTGACTGATCGGATGTGCTTCCCCGCGCAGGAGGAAATCCTCACCGTAGGTGCGCCGCAGGTCGTTGTGCATGTGGACGAGCGCCCACTCCCAGTCGATGCCGGTCACGCCGCGCTGGCACAGGTCCGCGAGGAAGGTGTGCGCCAGGGCGCTGCCCTGCCGCGAGAACCGGTCGCTGCCGACGGCCATCCGGTAGCCGATCGGGAAGTTGCCTTCCTCTTCGGCGATGGTCAGCAGTGCGTTCGCGAGTTCGACGGCGCGCTCGGGGTAGAGCGCGCCCAGGAGCGGAAGCTGGGTGCGGTAGATGTCCCACATCGTGCTGATGTCGAAGACGAAGGGGCCGTCGCTCGGCCAGAACGGGCTCTCGCCGGGCGCGAGGCAGGGCTTGATGAGGGAGTGGTACAGCGCGGTGGCGAACACCGTCTCGCGTTCGGCGCTCGGCGTCTCGATCGTGATCGCGTCGAGGTGCCGTTGCCACGCCTTCTGGGTGCGCTCGCGGCGGGAGCCGAAGCGCCCGGTACTGGTGCCGCAGTCGGTGTGCAGGTTGCGCTTGGCCTGTTCGACGCCGCGCAGCGAGAATCCGATCCGCAGCTCGACGGTCTGGTCTTCGGTGCTCGCCCCGGCCCACATCAGGCCGAAGGGGCGCAGCGTGGTGGGGCGGATGTGGTCGAAGTCGAGCCGGGTGCCGCCCGGCATGAGTCGCCGGTCGTACCAGAGCATCTGCCGCCAGCTGTCGGCATCGCACTCGACGTAGATCGACAGCGGTGCCCCCTCGACGACGATCGTGCCCTGCGCCACGCCCGGGCTGACGAGCTCCAGGTGTGCGCGCAGCGGTGTCGTGGCCGAGTGCGGGATGGCGAGACCACCGAGCGAGAGGTCGACGACCAGGCGCGCCGTGGCGTGCTTCGGGAACCGGTAGCGGTGCACCGCGCTCTTGGGCCCGACGGTGAGTTCGGCGCGGATCCCCGAGTCGAGTGTGGCGGCGTAGTAGCCGGGCGAGGCCTCCTCGTCGGAGAGGTTCCAGTGCCGACCGAGCACGTCGAGCGGTTCGAGCATCGGCGTCACCCGGAAGTAGTTGTAGTACTTGCGGATCGCGCCGGTGCCGGACTGCTGGAAGTGGGTGAAGCCGGAGACGACCGCCTCATCGTGGATCGTGGTCGGCACGCCCTCCGTGTTGAGGTCGTAGCGGCCGTAGCCGGTGGGGTAGGCGCCGGAGTAGGCGCACGTGGACACCATGCCGAGCGGGTAGGTGGCGCCCGGGTGCGTGTTGCCGACCTGTGGTTTCGGCCACCACCAGGTCGCGGCGAGCCCGCTCTGGGGTGGAAGCGCCGTTACCTCGGTTCCGATGAACGGATCGACACGATCGATCATGTCCTGACGCTAAGCCGCGATTGTCTCGGGCGGATTACGGGAGTGTGACGATGCGGACAACCGGCATTTTCGGATGCCGCACGACAAACGCGGCGGGAACCTCCCGAAGAAGGTCCCCGCCGCGGGACGAACGAGTAGCCGGTTAGCGCTGAGCGCCCTCCAGCGAGCCGGTGACCGGACCGGCGGGGTCGTAGATGATGCACAGGATCTCACGGTCGCCGCCCGCCCAGCTCTCCGCCGTCGGCGAGTAGTAGGTCGCGTCCAGCTCCGAATCCTCGTACAGCACCCCGACGAAGGTGTCGAAGGCCGAGACGCACGCGAAGCCCGCTTCGTCCGCGATGGCGTCGTCGCCGGGGAATGCGCCGTCGGCCACGATGTAGCTGTAGTAGGCCTCGCTGTCGTGCGGCTCGTCGCAGGAGACGATCGGCACGGTCTGGACCTCGCCGCTGACGTCGGCGTCGTTCAGGCAGTCGCCGACCGCGATCGAGAAGACGTCGGCGTTGTCGTTGCCTTGCGTGACATTACCGTCGTCGTCGCGCTGCACACCGCCGGTCAGCGTGTCGAGGATGCTGCAGCCGCTGAGCGCAAGGCCCGCGGCGAGGATCGTGGCTCCGGCAAGGATGCGGAGCGCGCGGGATGTCGTGGTGCTCATGGGGGCCTCACATTCGGGTTGGGAGCCGGAGGTCGTCTCGGTTCACCTCCGACGCGCCCAGCCTAGCGAGTTGCGAGAATCCTGAGCAGATCCTCATGAATCAGACCGTTGCTGACGAGCAGGCTACGCGCGTCGAGGTCGGTCCCGCCGTCGATCGTCGTGACCGTGCCGCCGGCCTCCCGGACGATCGGAAACATCGGCGCGACGTCCCAGGGCTTGACGTCGAATTCGCCCGCCGCATCCACGGCGCCCTCGGCGACGAGCATGTACGACCACAGGTCGCCGTAGGCGCGGGTGCGCTCGACGGCGCGGCTGAGTTCGATGAGCTGGTCGAGGCGGCCCGCCTCGTCCCAGCCTTTCAGGCTGTTGTAGCTGAGGCTCGCGGCGGAGAGCTCGTCGATGCCGCTGACGTGGATGCGGCGCGCCTCGCCACCGTCCTCCTGCATCCAGGCGCCGTGGCCGGTGGCGGCCCACCAGCGCCGGCCGAGGGCGGGGGCGCTGACGACGCCGACCTCGGGCACTCCGTCGACCACGAGGGCGAGCAGGAGCCCCCAGTTGGGCACGCCGCGAACGAAGTTGGAGGTGCCGTCGATCGGGTCGATGATCCAGGTGCGCGAACCGGTGCCGCTGGTGCCGAACTCTTCGCCGAGGATCGCGTCGTCCGGCCGCGCCGACTCGATGTGTTCGCGCACGAGCTGTTCGACGCGGGTGTCGGCGTCGGTGACCTGGCTGCGGTCGGGCTTCAGCTGAACGTCGAGGTCTTGGGCGCGGTAGCGGTCGAGCGCGATCAGGTCGGCTTCGCCCGCGAGGGTGAGGGCGAGGGCGAGATCGTCGGCGAGCGAGTAGTCGGTCACGTTCCCAGCGTAGCGAGGAGCCGGCGGAGCGAGTCCACGCGCGCAGCGCTCGCCGTGCCCGCCTCGATGGCGTCGTCGAGCGCGCAGTCGGGGGCGCCCTCGAGGTGGGTGCAGCCGCGCGGACACTCGGCGACGATTCGGCCGAGGTCGGCGAAGGAGCGTGCGATGTTGTCGGGGTTGACGTGGCCGAGTCCGAAGGAGCGCACGCCGGGGGTGTCGATGATCCACCCGCCGGTCGGCACCCGCAGCGACACGGTCGAGCTGGAGGTGTGCCGCCCGCGCCCGGTCACCGCGTTGACGATGCCGGTGGCCCGGTCGGTTCCCGGGACGAGGGCGTTGACAAGGGTCGATTTGCCGACCCCCGAGTGTCCGACCGCGACCGTGCGGTGCCCGGCGAGCACGGGGGAGAGCTCGTCGATCGGGAAGTGGCCCTCGGCGCTGCGGAAGACGGGGATGCCGAGCCCCTCGAACAGTGCCAGGAACGGCTCCGGGTCGGCCAGGTCGGTCTTGGTGATGACCATGAGCGGCGCGATGCCCGCGTCGTAGGCGGCGACCAGGTAGCGGTCGACGAGTCGGGGACGGGGTTCGGGGTTGGCGGCCGCGACGACGATGAGCAGCTGGTCGGCGTTGGCGACGATGATGCGTTCGACCGCGTCGGTGTCGTCGGCGCTGCGGCGCAGCAACGTCTCGCGCTCGCGGATGCGCACGATGCGGGCGAGGGTGCCCTCGTCGCCGGTGGTGTCGCCGACGACGTCGACGAGGTCGCCCGTCACGATCGCCTGATCGCGCAGCTCGCGCGCGCGGGTGGCGGTGACGACGCGGTCGTCGCCCGCGTTCTCGTCGACGAGGACGGTGTAGCGTCCGCGGTCGACCGAGAGCACCCGCGCGACGACGGCATCGTCATGGTCGGGGCGCGTCTTGGTGCGGGGGCGGTTCGCCTTCGGGTTGGGCCTGGCGCGGAAGGCGTGCTCGTCCCAGTCGTCTTCGTCGTCGTCGTCCGGGGGCAGCCAGCTCATGCCGTGGCGCCCCGGGAACTCGCGACCAGCTTCGCCCACAACTCGGGGAACTCGGGCAGGGTCTTCGCGGTCGAGGCGATGTCGTCGACCTCGACCCCGTCGATGACGAGCCCGAGGAGCGCTCCGGTCGTCGCCATGCGGTGATCGGCGAAGGCGCGCCACGGCCCCGCGTGCATCGGCTGCGGCGTGATCCGAAGCCCGTCCTCGAGCACGGTGACCGCGCCGCCGAGCGCGGTGAGGTCGTCGGCGAGGGCGGCGAGACGATCGGTCTCGTGCCCGCGAAGGTGCCCGATGCCGCTCAGCTCCATCGGGGCGTCGGCGAGGGCGGCGAGGCCCGCGACCGTGGGCGCCAGCTCGCCGCCGATGGTGAGATCGAGGTCGCTCGCCGTGAGGGCGGCGCCCCCGCGCACCCCCGCGCCGCCGTCGACGGTCACGGTGTCCGTGCCGCCCTCGGCGTCGGGGATTCCGTCGCTCTCGCGCGAGATCGTCGCCCCGAACCCGGCGAGGAGCCGCGGCAATTCGTCGCCGACCTGCGTCGTCTGGCGGGGCCACCCGGCGATCGCGACGCGGCCGCCCGCGACCAGCGCGGCGGCCAGAAACGGCCCGGCGTTCGAGAGGTCCGGTTCGATGGTGACGTCGCGCGCCGCGATGGGGCCCGGCGGGACCACCCAGACTCCCGGTTCGGGGGAGTCGACGGCGACGCCACGCTCGGCGAGCGTGTGAATCGTCATCTCGATGTGCGGCATGCTCGGCAGCCGCTCGCCGGTGTGCCGGAGCGTGAGGCCGGCATCGAACCGCGGGGCGGCCAGCAGCAGTCCCGAGACGAACTGGCTCGACGCCGAGGCGTCGATCGCGAGTTCGCCGCCCGTGGCGCGTCCGGTCGCGTGGATCGTGAAGGGGAGTGAGCCGCGCCCGTCATCGCTGACCTCGACGCCGAGATCGCGCAGGGCCTGAATGGTGGTGCGCATCGGGCGTGCGCGGGCGTGCGGGTCGCCGTCGAGCGATACCGGTCCGAGCGCGAGGGCCGCAAGCGGCGGCACGAAGCGCATCACGGTGCCGGCCAGGCCGCAGTCGATCGCGATCGCGCCGCGCAGCTCTGCGGGGGTGACCAGCAGATCGGGACCGAACTCGCCCTCGCCCGGTCGCTCCTCGATGCCGACGCCGAGCTGGCGCAGCGCCTCGATCATGAGCGCCGAGTCGCGCGAATGCAGCGGGCGGCGCAGCAGCGACGGGCCGTCGGCGAGGGCCGCCAGCACCAATTCGCGATTGGTGAGGCTCTTGGAGCCCGGCAGGGTGAGCGTGACGTCGAGGGGGCCGTCGGCGAGCGGCGCGCCCCAGGGCCCCGGGGCGGAGTCCGTCACCGGGGAAAGTTGCTCGTCGCGGCCGGAATAGCTGATGAATCCCATTGGTTGACAAGAGTATCGCTCGCGAGCAGAACGGAGGCGGCGGTGACAGTTCTTGAAGCCCCGTCGGATCTGACGGACGTAGACTCGGCCCCGATGAGTGACGACGACGCCTCGGCCGAGCTGCGGTCCCAGTTCGAAGATCAGGCCATCCCCTTCATGGATCAGCTCTACGCTGCCGCGCTGCGGATGACGCGCAACCCCGCGGATGCGAGCGACCTCGTGCAGGAGACCTTCGTGAAGGCTTACTCCGCGTTCGCGCGCTTCGAACAGGGCACGAACCTGAAGGCGTGGCTGTACCGCATCCTCACCAACACCTTCATCAACACCTACCGCAAGAACCAGCGCACGCCCTATCAGGGGGCGATCGACGAGCTCGAGGACTGGCAGCTCGGCTCCGCCGAGTCGCTCACCCAGGGGCGGGTCACGCGTTCGGCCGAGGCGGAGGCGATCGATCACCTGCCCGACAGCGACGTGAAGGAGGCCTTGGGCTCGATCCCCGAGGACTTCCGGCTCGCCGTCTACCTCGCCGATGTCGAAGGCTTCTCCTACCAGGAGGTCGCCGACATCATGAAGACCCCGGTGGGGACCGTCATGAGTCGACTGCATCGCGGCCGCCGACTCCTGCGCGAGCGCCTCGCCGACTACGCCGCCGAGCGCGGCTACACCACTACGAACACCGGGAGCACCTCATGACCGATTGCGGCTGCGAGAAAGCCAAGGCCGAACTCGAGGAGTATCTGCATCGCGAATTGAGCGATGAAGACTTCCGCGACGTCTCCGATCACCTGGAGAACTGCCCCGACTGCAACGGCGAGCACCTGGTGGGGCTGACCCTGCTCCAGAAACTGCAGCGCTCCTGCCAGGAGAAGGCGCCCGACTCGTTGCGGCAGGCGATCCTGGACCGACTGGACGGCGCCGCGACGCACTAGACGCCGCGGCGACGCCCGTTAGCCGAGGTGGAGTGCCGCCGAGATCAGGTCGGCCTGCTCCTGGTTGCTGCGCTTGGTCGAGCCGGTCGCGGGCGACGCGGATGCGGTGCGCGAGGAGACGAGCAGCGGTCGCTCGCCCAGGTGTCGGCCCAGCTCGATGCTGAGGAACGGCCAGGCTCCCTGGTTCGCCGGCTCCTCCTGCACCCACATGAGTTCGGCGTTCGGGTAGCGCTCGAACACCGCGTCCAGCTGCGCCGTCGGCAGCGGGTGGTACTGCTCGAGCCGCACCAGGGCGAAAGACGTGGCGTCCTCGCGCTTGTCGAGCTCGTTCTTCAGGTCGTAGTGCAGCTTGCCCGCGTGCAGCAGCACGCGCTTGACGCTCGTCGGGTCGGTGATGCGGGCGTCGTCGAGCACCGGCTCGAACTTGCCGGTGGTGAAGTCGGCGACCTCGCTCGTCGCGCCGCGCAGACGCAGCATCGACTTCGGGGTGAAGACGATGAGCGGTCGGCGCGGGCGGGCGTAGGCCTGGCGGCGCAGCAGGTGGAAGTACGAGGCGGGCGTGGACGGCCGCGCGATCGTCATGTTGTCTTCCGCCGCGAGCTGCAGGAAGCGCTCGATGCGTGCCGAGGAATGGTCCGGCCCCTGGCCCTCGTAGCCGTGCGGCAGCAGCATGACAACGCTGGAGCGCTGACCCCACTTCTGCTCGGCGCTCGAGATGAACTCGTCGATGACGGTCTGTGCGCCGTTGGCGAAGTCGCCGAACTGGGCTTCCCAGAGCACGAGGGCGTCCGGGCGCTCGACCGAGTAACCGTACTCGAAGGCGAGTGCGGCGTATTCGGACAGCAGCGAATCGAAGATCTGGAAGCGCGCCTGCGAATCCGACAGGTTCGCGAGCGGCAACCACTCCTGCCCGTTCTCACGGTCGTGGAACACGGCGTGCCGTGACACGAAGGTGCCGCGGCGCGCGTCCTGACCGACGACGCGCACCGGCGTGCCCTCGACTAGCAGCGAGCCGAGCGCGATGAGTTCGCCGAAGCCCCAGTCGATCGAGCCCTTGCGGCTCATCTCGACGCGCTTCTTGAGCAACTGCTGCAGCTTCGGGTGAACCGTGAATCCCTCGGGGGGGTTGTCGTGCGCGTCACCGATGAGGGTGAGGACGCTCTCGGTCACCGAGGTGGACTCGGGCTCGCCCGCGCTCGTATCGCGCGCCACGTCCGCCGCCGCGGCCGCGTCGGCCGAGACGACCGGCATCGCGCCGGTCTGCGCCGCGTGCGTCTCGGCGAAGGCGCGCTCCAGGCGCTCCTGGAAGTCGCGCTGCGCGGCCTCGAACTCTTCGGGCGTGATGTCGCCACGACCGACGAGCGCCTCGGTGTAGAGCGTGCGGACGCTGCGCTTGGCCTCGATCAGGTTGTACATGAGCGGCTGGGTCATCGAGGGATCGTCGCCCTCATTGTGGCCGCGCCGCCGGTAGCAGACCAGGTCGATGACGACATCCGACTTGAATTCCTGCCGGTAGGCGAAGGCGTGCTGCGCGACGCGGACGACCGCTTCGGGGTCATCGCCGTTGACGTGGAAGATCGGCGCCTGGATGGTCTTGGCGACGTCGGTGGAGTACACCGAGGTGCGCGCCTCGCTCGGCGGCGTCGTGAAACCGACCTGGTTGTTGATGACGACGTGGATGGTGCCGCCGGTCTTGTAGGCGCGCAGCTGCGACATCTGCAGGGTCTCGACGACGACGCCCTGACCGGCCATCGAGGCGTCACCGTGCACCAGGATCGGCAGGGTCGAGAACAGGCCATCGCCCGTGCGGTCCTGCTTGGCGCGCGTGATGCCCTCCAGGACGCCGTTGACGGCTTCCAGGTGCGAGGGGTTGGCCGCGAGGTAGACGGGGACCTCCTTGCCGGAGGCGCTCGTGAAGCTGCCCTCGGTGCCCAGGTGGTACTTCACATCACCCGAGCCCTGCACGGTGCGCGGGTCCTGCGTTCCCTCGAACTCGCGGAAGATCTGGCCGTAGGTCTTGCCCGCGATGTTGGTCAGCACGTTGAGGCGACCGCGGTGCGCCATGCCGATGGCGACCTCGGAGAGCTCCTCCTCCGCGGCGCCCTGCAGGATCTCGTCGAGCAGCGCGATGACCGACTCGCCGCCCTCCAGGCTGAAGCGCTTCTGGCCGACGTACTTGGTCTGCAGGAAGGTCTCGAAGGCCTCCGCCTCGTTGAGCTTCGCCATGATGCGCAGCTGGTCGTCATGGGTCGGCTTCTCGTAGGGGCGCTCCAGGCGCTCCTGGAACCACGCGCGCTGCGCCGGATCCTGGATGTGCATGTACTCGACGCCGACGGTGCGGCAGTACGAATCGCGCAGCACGCCGAGCACGTCGCGCAGCAGTGCCGCCCGACGACCCGCGAAGCCGCCGAGCACGAACTCGCGGTCGAGATCCCAGAACGTGAGGCCGTGGCTGGAGAGGTCGAGGTCGGGGTGCGAGCGTTGGACGTACTCGAGCGGGTCGATGTCGGCCATCAGGTGACCGCGGACGCGGAAGGCGTTGATGAGCTCCTGCACGCGCGAGGTCTTGCTGATGCGCTCGGAGAGGTCGACGTTGATGTCCTCGGCCCAGTGGATCGGGTCGTAGGGGATGCGCAGCGCGGCGAAGATGCCTTCGTAGAAGCCGCGCTCGCCGATCAGCAGCTCGTGGACCTTCTTGAGGAACTCACCCGAGCCGGCGCCCTGAATGACGCGGTGGTCGTAGGTGCTCGTGAGGGTGATCGTCTTGCCGATGCCGAGCTCGTGCAGCGTGCGCGGCGACGAGCCCTGGAAGGCGGCGGGGTACTCGAGCGCGCCCGCGCCGATGATCGATCCCTGGCCGCGCATGAGGCGCGGCACGGAGTGCTCGGTGCCGATGCCGCCGGGATTCGTCAGCGAGATCGTGGTGCCGGCGAAGTCTTCGGCGGTGAGCTTATTGCCGCGGGCGCGCGCGACGATGTCTTCGTACGCCGCGAGGTACTCGGCGAAGGTCATGGTGTCGACGCGCTTGATGTTCGGCACCAGGAGCGAACGCGTGCCGTCGGGCTTCGGCAGATCGATCGCGATGCCGAGGTTGACGTGGGCGTGGGCGATGATGCTCGGCTTGCCGTCGACCTCGTCGTAGGAGACGTTCTGGCTCGGGAAGTCCTTGAGCGTCTGGACGAGCGCCCAGCCGATCAGGTGCGTGAAGGAGACCTTGCCACCCCGGGCGCGACGCATGTGGTTGTTGATCACGATGCGGTTGTCGATCATGAGCTTCGCCGGAACGGTGCGCACGCTCGTCGCGGTCGGAACCGAGAGGCTCTGGTCCATGTTGGTCGCGAGCGCCTTGCTCATTCCGCGCAACGGCGTTACGACGTCGTCCGGCGGATCGATGTCGGCGTCCTTGACGACCGGAACGCTGGCCGTCGTCGGCGCCTCGGCGGGAATCGGCTGCGGCTTCGCGGGAACCCCGGTGGTGCGCGCGACCGGCGTCGTGCCATTGCCGGCGGCGGGGGCGGCGGGGGCGGGAGTCTCGGCGGACGGTGCTGCCGGAGCCGGTGCTGCCGGAGCCGGTGCCGCCGGAGCGGGTGCTGCCGGGGTCTCGGTGGCCGGGGCGTCGGCCGCAGGCGCGGCGACGGTGTCGCTCGCTCCGGGCTGGTAATTCTCGAGGATCGGCCACCAGCTCTTGTCGACCGAGTGCTTGTCGACGCGATAACGCTCGTACATTTCGTCGACGAGCCATTCGTTGGCTCCGAACTCGCCCGAGGCAAAGCCCTCGGGAGTCACTCCGGTCACGGGGCTTGACACGGCCGACCGCCCACTCTCACTCAAGGATCCGAACGCACGGCATCCTCGGCCGCACACCACCAATCTTAAGTGCTTCGGCGTCGAGATACCGACCCCGACGGCCGAACTGGCTCGGAAAAACCTGGGCGAATAGCCGTAGCGTTGAATCATGCGATTCTTGGGCACGCTGCCGAGCCACGATCTGACCTACTCCGATGTGTTCCTGGTGCCGAGCCGTTCGGCGGTGACGAGCCGCCTCGACGTCGACCTCGCCCCGATCGACGGCACCGGTGCGACGCTTCCGCTCGTGGCGGCGAACATGAACTCGGTCACCGGGCCGCGCCTCGCGTCAACGCTCGCGCGGCGCGGCGGTCTCGGGGTTCTGCCTCAGGACCTGCCGCTGCAGGAACTCGCCGCGGCGGTGCGCCAGGTGAAGTCACAGCCCGTCATTTGGGATGCGCCCCTCGAACTGTCGGCGGATGCGACGGCCGCCGACGCGCTGCGCCTCACCCCCGCCCTCCCCGGTCACGGCATCGTGCTGCGCGACGCCAACGGGGACGAAGCGGGCTGCCTGCTCGCGACCCGTCTGGCCCATGCTCTCCCCGACGCGCGGCTCGGCGACCTCGTGCACGAGCCGATCACCTCGATCGACGCCGACGATGTCGACGGCCCGCGCGGCGCCTTCGACGTGCTCGCCGACGCCGAGCTCGACTTCGCGCTGGTCCGTCACCACGGGCACCTGGTCGGCACCGTGAGCCGCAAGAGCGCGCTCCGCGGGACGCTCTACTCGCCCGCGCTCGATGGCGAGGGGCGCCTGCGCGTCGCCGCCGCCGTCGGCATCAACGGCGATGTCGCCGCGAAGGCGAAGGCGCTGGCCGAGGCCGGGGTCGATGTGCTCGTCCTCGACACGGCGCACGGTCATCAGGAGGGCATGCTCGAGGCGCTGCGCACGGTCGCGGCGCTCCGGCTCGGCATCCCGCTGGTCGCCGGCAACATCGTCACGCCCGACGGGGTGCGCGATCTCGTGGAGGCGGGGGCCGGCATCCTCAAGGTCGGCGTCGGACCGGGAGCGATGTGCACGACGCGCATGATGACCGCCGTGGGTCGCCCGCAGTTCTCCGCGGTGCTCGAGACGGCGCAGGCGGCGCGCGAGATCGGAGCCTCGGTCTGGGCGGACGGCGGGGTGCGCTACCCGCGTGACGTGGCGCTGGCGCTCGCGGCCGGAGCTTCGTCGGTGATGATCGGCTCGTGGTTCGCGGGAACGCTCGAGGCCCCGGGCGAACTCGAGACCGACGAGAACGGCCGCCTGTTCAAGCAGAGCTGGGGGATGGCATCCACCAAGGCGGTGCACGCGCGTTTCGGCCGCATGGATGCCTACGATCTCGCCCGCAAGGAACTGTTCGCCGAGGGGATCTCGAGCTCGTCGATCTACCTCGACCCGCTGCGCCCCTCGGTCGAGGATCTGATCGACATGATCACCGCGGGGGTGCGCAGCTCCTTCACCTACGCGGGCGCGAGCGATCTGGCGAGCTTCCGCGACCGCGCGGTCGTGGGCTTGCAGAGCGCCGCCGGATACGAGGAAGGCAAGGCGCTTCCGGTCAGCTGGTGATGGTCAGCATTCCTGCCCGTACGCCGGGATATACTCATCCGACCATGGATGACCCTCCGTCGTGCACACCCGCGTCGCCCACCGACTCGGAGCCTTCTCATAGACCCTCGCCGGTGACCGGTTTTCGAGGCGGTGAGACATCATGAGCCAAGAGCTTCTGTTCCTCCTCATCGGCCTCGTCCTGACGATCGGCACCGGCCTCTTCGTGGCGAGCGAGTTCGCGCTCGTCAACCTCGATCGTGCCGAGCTCGAGGCGCGCCAGGAGCGCGGCGAGACGATGCTCGGCCCGACCATTCGTGCGCTCAAGATCACCTCGACGCACCTGTCGAGCGCGCAACTCGGCATCACGCTCACCACGCTGCTCGCCGGGTTCACCCTCGAGCCGGCGCTCAGCACCTACCTCTCGCCCGGACTCGTGGCGATCGGGCTGCCCGAGGGCGCGATCCCGATCGTCGCGACGATCACGGCGATCGTGCTCGCGACGCTGCTCTCGATGATCGTCGGCGAGCTCGTGCCCAAGAACTTCGCGCTCGCGCTGCCGCGCCAGACGGCGAAAATCGTGATCCCGTTCCAGGCGGGGTTCACGGCGGTGTTCCGCCCCTTCATTTCGGTGCTCAACGGCACCGCCAACGCGATCCTGCGCAGCGTCGGTGTCGAGCCCAAGGAAGAGATCAGCTCGGCTCGCACGGCGGAGGAGCTGCGCAGCCTGGTGCGACGATCGGCGAGCGAAGGCTCCCTCGACCACGACACGGCGACCCTGCTCGCGCGCACGCTCGCCTTCGCGGATCGCGATGCGACCGAGGTCATGACGCCCAGGCCGCGGGTCGCGGCCATCTCGCGCACCGAGAACGCGAGCGCCGTCATCACGCTCGCCCGGTCCACCGGCTTCTCGCGCTTCCCCGTCATCGGCGACGATCTCGACGACATCGTCGGGGTCGTGCACGTCAAGCAGGCGGTCGCGGTGCCCCGTGAACGCCGCGCCGACGTCCCCGTGTCGGCGATCCAGACCGAAGCGCTGCGGGTTCCCGAGACCATGCACCTCGACGTGCTGCTCGGTGAGCTGCGCGCCCGCGGCTACCAGATGGCGGTCATCGTCGACGAGTACGGCGGCACCGCCGGGGTGGCCACGCTCGAAGATCTCGTCGAAGAGATCGTCGGCGAAGTCACCGACGAACACGACCGTTCGCGCGCCGACGTGGTGCGCAGCCGCGACTGGGTGACCTTCCCCGGGGCTCTTCGACCCGACGAGTTGCACGAGCGCGCCGCCGTCGTCGTGCCGAACGACGGCCCCTACGAGACCGTGGCCGGGTGGTTCTTGAGCGTGCGCGGAACCCTCGCGCACACGGGCGACACGGTCGAGACCGAGGCGGGCGTGTTCCGGGTCGAGCGGATGGACGGGCGGCGCATCGACCGCATCCGATTCACGCCCGCGCCCGTGACCGAGGAGGTCGAACGATGAGTTCCGATTGGTGGGGCATCGTCTGGCTCGTCGTCCTCCTGGGGTTCAACGCCTTCTTCGTCGGGGCGGAGTTCGCCGTCATTTCGGCGCGCCGTTCGCAGATCGAGCCGCGCGCCGAGGCCGGGTCGCGCGCCGCCAAGACGGCGCTGTGGGCGATGGAGCACGCCACGCTCATGCTCGCGACCAGTCAATTGGGCATCACGGTGTGTTCCCTGTTGATCCTGAACGTCTCCGAACCGTCGATCCATCACCTCCTCGAGGTGCCGCTCGCGCTCACCGGCTGGAGTGAGGAAGTCGTCTACGGGGTCGCGTTCGGAGTCGCGCTCGTCGTCGTCTCGTATCTGCACGTGGTGCTCGGCGAGATGGTTCCCAAGAACATTTCGTTCTCGCTGCCCGAGCGCGCCGTGCTGCTTCTCGCCCCGCCGCTCGTGGCCGTGGCGACGGTGTTCCGTCCGGTGATCGTGTCGCTCAACGCGGTGGCCAACGGTGTGCTGCGGCTGTTCGGCGTCGAACCGAAGAACGAGGCGACGAGTGCGTTCACGCTCGAGGAGGTGCAGACCATCATCCGCACCTCGACGCGCGAAGGTCTGCTCGCTGACACGACGGGGACGCTCGGCAACACGTTCGAGTTCACCGAGAAGCGGGTGCGTGACGTCGCGATTCCGATGTCCGGGCTCGTCACGCTGCCCGAGGATGCCTCCGCCGACGACCTGGAGCGCGCGGTCGCGCAGCACGGCTTCAGTCGCTACGTGCTGCTCGACGAGGCCGGCCAGCCGACCGGATACCTGCACCTCAAGGACGTGATCGACCTCAACGAGGACGAGCGCGCCGATCCGGTGCCGCCGAAGCGCATCCGACAGCTCATCTCGGTGTTCCGGGACAGCGAACTCGAGGACGCGCTCGCGATGATGCGCCGTTCCGGCGTGCACCTCGCGCGCTCCTTCGACGAGTCGGGGGAGATCTCGGGCGTGCTGTTCCTCGAAGACATCATCGAGGTGCTCGTCGGTGAGGTGCGCGACGCGACCCGGCGGATCTAGCTGTACTGACCCGGATCGTTGTTGACGTAGGAGAGACCTCCGGGGTCGAGTTGGAGCTGTCTAGGTTCCCTCGAGTCCACGGAGGTCTCTCGTGTCTCACGCTAATGCCCGGCTGACGCCCGCTGGCAGGTTGATCATGGTTCAGCGCATCGGATCGGGGCGTGCGGTTGCGCATGTTGCGGCGGAGATGGGCATTTCGCGCACGACGGCGTGGCGGTGGTGGCGCCGGTTCCGCGAACATGGCCCTGCTGGCCTCGTCGATCGCTCGAGCGTTGCCCGCTTGCACCCTCGCCGGACGGCGGCGTGCGTGGAGACGCGGGTACGGATCATGCGTCACCTCACCCGCCGCGGCCCGGTGTTCATCGCCGACAAGCTCGGCCTGCAGGCTTCGACCGTGGGGCGTGTGCTGCGTCGGCACGGGGTTCCGCTGCTGCGAGAGCTGGATCCGGTCACCGGCACGGTGATCCGCGCGACCCGCCGGTCCGCGAGACGCTACGAGCACGAGCATCCGGGTTCGCTGATTCACATCGACGTAAAGAAACTCGGTCGCATCCCAGACGGCGGCGGGTGGCGTCTGCACGGTCGCGGCGAACGCCCGAACCGCAAGCGGGGCCCGGGATACGACTACGTCCACACCGTCATCGACGACCACTCCAGGGTCGCCTACGCGGAGATCCACGACGACGAGAACGGCGCGACAGCGGCCGGCGTCCTTGAGCGGGCCATCGGCTTCTACGCGACGCTCGGGGTCAGGGTCGAACGCGTCATCAGCGACAACGCGTTCGCCTACCGGCACTCGGCCGCCTTCAGGCACGTGATCGACACGCACGGCATCAGCCAGAAGTTCATCCGCCCGCACTGCCCCTGGACAAACGGGAAAGTCGAACGCCTGAACCGCACCCTCGCAACCGAATGGGCCTACGCCCACCCCTGGACATCCAACGACGACCGCGCTGCCGGTTTGACGGCCTGGATCGACTACTACAACCTAGACAGGCGCCACCTCGGCATCGGAGGCAAAACCCCCATCGACCGAATCAACAACGGTCGAGGTCAGTACATCTAGCCGGGTGCGCCGCGTGGCGACCGACTAGAGCTTCGCGCGCGCGTACGGCGCGGGCCAGTAGTCGAGCTCGACCCCGAGTTCGCGCGCGGCGCGAAGCGGGAAGTGCGGGTCGCGCAGCACTTCGCGCCCCAGCATGACGACATCGGCCTGGCCGCTCTCGACGATTCCGGCGGCCTGTGCGGGCTCCGTGATGAGGCCCACGGCCGAGGTCGGCATACCGGTCGACCGCTTGACGCGCTCGGCGAAGGGAACCTGATATCCCGGGCCGACCGGGATCGTCACGCCCGTGATGAGCCCGCCGCTGGAGACATCGACGAAGTCGGCTCCGGCGTTCGCCGCCCAGTCCGCGACCGTCACGGTCTGCTCGAGGTCCCAGCCGCCGTCGGCGTAGTCGGTGGCCGAGAACCGCACCAGCAGGGGGCGGTCGCCGATCGCCTCGCGCACCGCGCGGATGACCTCGAGGGTCAGGCGCGCGCGATTCTCCAGGGAGCCCCCGAACTCGTCGTCGCGGTGGTTCGTGAGCGGCGAGAGGAACTGGTGCAGGAGGTAGCCGTGCGCGGCGTGCACCTCGACGAGGTCGAAACCGGCGTCGATGGCGCGTCGGGCACCGTCGGCGAAGGCTTGCACGAGGGCAGGGAGTTCGGAGGCCTCGAGCGCGCGCGGCTCGGCATGGTCGGGGAACGCGATTGCCGACGGGGCGACCGTCTGCCAGCCGCCGCGAGTCATCGGTACCGAGCCGTGTTCGGGGTCGAAGGGGCGAAACGTCGAGGCCTTGCGGCCCGCGTGGGCGAGCTGGATTCCGGAGAGTGCGCCCTGGGAGCGCACGAAATCGGTGACGCGCCTCCAGGCGTGGACCTGCTCGTCGTTCCAGATCCCGGTGTCGGCGGGGGTGATTCGGCCCTCCGGCACGACCGCCGATGCCTCGGCGATCACGACCCCCGCTCCGCCGCGGGCCAGCGCCCCCAAGTGCACGAGGTGCCAGTCGTTCGGCACTCCGTCCTCGGCCGAGTACTGGCACATCGGGGCAACCCAGATGCGGTTGCGGGCGGTGAGTCCTCGGAGCGAGATCGGGTCGAACAGCGCGGCCATGGGGTCCTTTCGGATCGGATATTGGGGACAACTCGTGCGAGCGGGCAAAGATTCCGAATTCCGCGCATCCGCCCCGGATCGACGCCGCCCGCTAGCGTGGGGGTGTGAGCGAGGAGCTGTTCGGTGCGGCGGATGCCGCCTCCTGGGTCGCGGTGCCCGAGGTCGCCGACGACAAGTACTCGCGCGGCGTGGTCGGCTTCGTCACCGGGTCGACACGATACCCGGGGGCCGCGGTGCTCGGCATCGAGGCGGCGTTGCGCACGGGCGTCGGGATGGCGCGCTTCGTCGGTCCGGATGCCGTGGCGGGGCTCGTCCTCGCGCGGCGTCCCGAGGCCGTGGCCGACCTCGGGCGCGTGCAGGCCTGGGTGCTCGGGTCGGGGCAGGACGCGCAGGCACGCGACGAGGCGGAGGCGCAGCGCCTGCGTGACGCGATCGAACAGGGGCTGCCGACCGTGCTTGACGGCGGCGCCCTCGATCTTTCCGGCCGGGCCCGCGGTCCGCTCGTGCTCACCCCGCATGCTCGAGAGCTGGCGCGCCTGACGGGGGAGAGCGTCGACACGATTCTCGCCGCCCCGGCCGCCGCCACGGTCTCGGCCGCCGACCGAGTCGGCGCGGTCGTGCTGCTCAAGGGCCACACGACGCACGTCGCGGATCCGGGTGGCCAACTGCTGCGCGTGCGCTCGGCGCCCACCTGGCTTGCGACCGCCGGCGCGGGCGACGCCCTCGCGGGCGTGCTCGGGGCGCTCATCGCGACGCACCACGAGCGACTCGCCTCGGATGCGCGTGCCCTCCTTCCGCTCGCGGCGACCGCGGCGGTCATCCACGGTCTCGCCGCCGAGCGGGCCAGCGCCGGCGGCCCGTTCACGATCCTGGATCTGTGCGCCGAGATCCCGCACGTCGTGCGGGCGCTGCTCGTCTACGGCTGAGACGTCTCCGCGCGTCCGGGGTCAGGGGGCCAAGCGGGCGAGGAACTCGCGCGTGCGCGCCTCGCGCGGCGCGCCGAACACCTGCGCGGGCGGACCCTCCTCGACGACGACGCCCCCGTCGAGGAACAACACCCGGTCGGCGACGTCGCGGGCGAACGCCATCTCATGCGTCGCCATCAGGATCGTCGCGCCGTCGCGGCCCAGTTCCCGCACCAGTTCGAGCACTTCGCCGACGAGTTCGGGGTCGAGGGCGCTCGTGATCTCGTCGAGCAGCAGCACCTCGGGGTCGGTCGCGAGCGCCCGCGCGATCGCGGCGCGCTGCTGTTGACCGCCGGAGAGTCGATCGGGGTGGGCGTGCGCCTTCTCGGCGAGGCCGATGCGCTCCAGGAGTCGCATCCCGACGGCCTCCGCGTCGGCGCGGCGGGCGCCGTGGACGTGGCGTGCGGCGAGCGTGACGTTGTCGAGCACCGAGAGGTGCGGAAACAGGTTGTAGCTCTGGAACACCACGCCGAACCGGGCGCGCACGGCGTCGGGTCGGATGCGCGGGTCGCTGATGTCGGTGTCGCCGAGCCAGATCTGTCCGTCGTCGACCCGCTCCAACAGGTTGAGGCAGCGCAACAGCGTCGACTTGCCGGACCCGCTCGCGCCGATGAGGGCGACGACCTCGTGTTCGGCGAGATCGAGGTCGATTCCTCGGAGCACCGGAGTGTCGTCGAAGGACTTGTGCAGGCCGCGCGCCCGCAACACGGCGCTCATACGATCGCTCCCGCCTGCTCGCGCTGCCGCACACGGGCGGTGTACCAGTCGGTGAGGCGGATCATCGGGAGCGCCAGCAGCACGAACAGCACCCCCGCAACCACGTACGGGGTGAAGTCGAAGGCCTTCGCGGTCTCGATCTGCGCCGCGCGCACCGCGTCCACGGCGCCGAGCACCGAAATTAGCCCGACGTCCTTCTGCATGGCGACGAAATCGTTCATGAGCGCCGGGGTGACCTTGCGGAAGGCCTGGGGCAGCACCACGAGCCGCATCGTGCGGGCGTTGGACAGGCCCAGGGCGCGCGCGGCGAGCCGCTGCGAGGGGTGCACCGCCTCAATGCCGGCCCGGATCACCTCCGAGACGTACGCCGAATAGGTCAGCGTGAGGGCGACCGTTCCGAGCACTTCGGCGGGGATGCGCTCGGCGGTCAGTCCGAGCCCGGGCACCCCGAAGCCGACCAGGTAGAGCACGATGATCAGTGGAAGACCGCGGAACAGATCCGTGTATCCGGCGGCGAGCGCGCGGAGAGGGAAGAACACCGGGCCGCGCAGGGTACGGATCGCGGCGATGAGCGTGCCGAGGATCGCGACGGCGATCGCGGCGACGGCGAGCACGCGCAGGTTGAGCAGGAAGCCGTCGAACACCCGCGGCCAGGCGGCCACCCAGCTTTCGGGATCGAAGAAGCTCTGCTGCACGACCGACCAGCCGGGGGTGTTGATGATCGTGAGCCAGACCACCACGGCGAACGCGATGGTCGAGATCGCGGCGATCAGCACCGACCGCACCGATTGCTGACGACGGAAGGCCCGGCGCTCCAGCTCGATCGAGCTGGGGTGCCGGGCCTTCGTGTCAGTCACGACGAAAGCCTACGGGAGCGATTCGTCGAGGCGTTCCCGCTACTGCAGGACGGGGGCGCCCGCGTCCTCGCCGAGCCAGGTCGCCGCGATCTCATCGAGGGTTCCGGCGTCGCGCAGCGCATCCACGGCGGCGGTCACCTCGGCGGTCAGCGCGCTGCCCTTCGGCAGCACGAGACCCCACTCGTCGCTGACGCCGTCGTCGGCCGGCAGTTGTCCGAGCAGGACTCCGCCCTCGAGCACGACCCCGACGAGGTAGAACGCGGTCGGCAGGTCGACGACGAGCGCGTCGATCTGGCCGGTCTGCAGCGCGAGCACGGCGTCGTCGTTGCTGTTGAACACCTGCACGCCGGCGGTCGGCGCGATCGCGCTCTCGGCGGCCGCGAGGCTCGTCGTGCCGGATGCGGCGCCGACGAGCGCGTCGGACAGTTCCGCGACGGTGGTCGCCCCGGCGTACGCGGTTCCGTCCACCGTCACGACCGCCTGCGGCGTCGCGTAGTACGGGGACGAGAAGTCGACGTTCTCGGCGCGATCGCTCGTGATCGTGTACTGCTGAAGGTTGAAGTCGAAGTCCTTCGGGCCCGGCGCGATGGCTTCCTCGAAGGTCGTGCGCACCCAGACGACATCGGCCGCGTCGAAGCCGAGTTCGGCCGCGATGGCGTAGGCGATGGCGGCCTCGAAGCCGTCGCCGGACTCGGGCGCGTCGTCGATCACGTACGGGTAGTAGGCGGGCTCGCCGGTGCCGATCGTGAGCTTGCCTTCGGTGACGTAGTCGGACGTCGCCTCGGTGCTTTGGCAGGCGCTCAGGCCGACGGTAAGCGAGGCTGCGGCGAGCAGCGCGAGTGCGCGCGCGGTGCGACGCGGCGGGGCGGAACGGGGCATCGAAAAGACCTCCAGGTCGTGGGGAGACGGGCGAACCGTGGTGCTGTGGTCCCATTCTCGGGTGTGCGCACGGCTGCCGTGGTGCGGTGTTGCGTTTCGTGACGCGCGCGCGATTACGCTGGGCGCATGCCGCCTGCCACGCGTGGCCGTCGGATCCGTGACGCCGCCTCCCACCCGATCGCGCTGTGGCTGGGTTTCGTCCTCGCGCATCTCTGGCTCGGGATGCTCGGCCTCTACGCGCCGGGGAACCCGCTGGGCGATGTCGGATTCGTCTACCGGTTCTGGATGGAGTACGGCCAGACGACCGGGCAGTGGGTCGGCATCGACACCGTCTGGGTCTATCCGATCCTCGCGCTCGTCCCGATGCTGGCGGCGACGGTGCTCGGCCTCGACCTCTACGTCAGCACCTGGTTGAGCCTCATGATGCTCGTCAATGCGGCGGCGTTCGCGGTGCTGCTGTCGCTCGGGGCGAGGCCCCACGGCGCACGGCGCATCGCGCCGGTCGCCTGGTGGTGGATCGCGTTCCTCGTGCTGCTGGGCCCGGTCGCGCTCGGGCGCATCGACACCGTGACGGTCGCGGTCGCGCTCGCCGGCGTCGTGGTGCTCCAGCTCGCGCCGCGCGCCGCCGGGATCCTGCTGACGGTCGCCGCGTGGATCAAGGTGTGGCCCGCGGCGCTGGTGGCCGCGATCGTGCTCGTCGATCGGTCACGCATCCGGGTGGCGGTGGCGGCGGCGGCCACGACCGTGGTGGTGCTCGCGGTGGCGCTCGCCGCCGGCGCCGGCGGCACCGTCTTCAGCTTCATCACCGAGCAGACCGGGCGCGGCCTGCAGATCGAGGCGATCAGCGCGACGGCGTGGATGTGGGATGCCGCCATCCATCCCGCGGGAGCGAGTGCCGTGTACTACGACACGTCGATTCTCACCTTTCAGCTGCGCGGGGACGGGGTCGCCGCGGCGGCGGCGATCGCGACCCCGCTGCTCGCCGTGGCCGTTGCGGTGCTGCTCGTGGCCGCCGTCGTCGCCCTGCGGCGCGGGGTGGCGAGCGCGGAGCTGCTGCCGGTGCTCGCCCTGGCGATCACGACGGCGCTCATCGTGTTCAACAAGGTCGGCTCCCCGCAATTCGTCTCCTGGCTCGCGGTTCCGGTGATCTGGGGGCTGGTCTCCGCGGTTCGCGGTGAGGGGTCGAGCTTTCGGGTGCCGGCCGTGCTGACGCTGCTGATCGCGGTGCTGACGCAGGCGATCTATCCGTTCCTCTACGACGACCTGGTCGCGCTCGGCGTCGTGCCGCTCGTCGTCCTCACAGCCCGCAATCTGCTCTATCTGGTGCTGTTCGGCTGGGCGGTGTGGACCTTGGCGGGCCTGGTGACCGCGGTCCGGGCGCCGCGCGCCGACGCGAGAAGTGCGAACACGGCAGGATGGTCGTCATGATCGTCGCCTTTTCCGTCGCCCCGAGCGGCGGCCCCGCCGGAACCGAAGCCGACTCCGTGCACGATGCGGTCGCGGCGGCGGTGCGCGTCGTCCGCGAGTCGGGGTTGCCGAATCACACGAGTTCGATGTTCACCGAGATCGAGGGGGAGTGGGACGAGGTCTTCGATGTCGTCAAGCGCGCGACCGAGGCGGTCGCCGCCTACGGTACTCGCGTGTCGCTCGTGCTGAAGGCCGACATCCGCCCGGGACGCACGGGCGAGCTGACCGGCAAGGTGGAGCGTCTCGAGGCGGCGCTGGAGCGTTCCGAGCGCGAGTCGCCCCGCGCGCTCTAGGCTGAATGCGGCTCAACGGCGAGCCGTCGTTTCGTTGTCTTCTCAGATCGGTCGCTCGCCATGCCTCAGCTCTCTCGCGCTCGCACCAACCTCGCGCTGCTCGCGCTCGCGCTCGGGGGGTTCGGGATCGGTGCGACCGAGTTCGTCGCGATGGGCCTCTTGCCCGAGCTCGCGCGCGATCTCTTGCCCGCGGTGTACGCCGCCTCGCCGGAGGACGCGATCGGTCAAGCCGGTCTGCTGATCTCGGCCTACGCGGCGGGCGTCGTGCTCGGCGCCCCGACGATCGCGGTCTTCGCGGCGCGGCTGCCGCGGCGCGGGCTGCTGGTGGGGCTCGCGGTGGCGTTCACCGCCGGAACGTTCGCCTCGGCCTTCGCACCCACCTTCGAACTCGTCGTCGCCGCCCGGTTCGTCGCGGCGCTGCCGCACGGCGCCTACTTCGGCGTCGCGGCGCTCGTCGCCGCCTCGCTGATGGGGCCCGGCAACCGCGGGCGCGGCGTCGCGCTCGTGCTCTCGGGACTCACCGTGGCCAACGTCGTCGGCGTGCCGCTCATCACGGCCCTCGGCCAGGCGGCGGGCTGGCGGATCGCCTACCTCGCGGTCGGGGCGATCTTCGCGGTCACCGTCGTCGCGATTCGTCTCGTCGTGCCGGCGCAGGCGGGCGATGCGCACGCGACGGTGCGGCGTGAGCTCTCCGGCTTCGCGCGCGGTCGCGTGTGGCTGGCGCTGATGACCGGCGCGATCGGCTTCGGCGGGTTCTTCGCGGTGTACACCTACGTGGCGCCGCTCTCGACGGAGGTCACCGGGCTGGATGCCTCGGCGGTGCCGTGGGTGCTCGTAGTGGCGGGCGTCGGCATGACGATCGGCAATCTGGCGGGCGGCCGTCTCGCCGACCATGGGCCGTTGCGGGCGATCTACTGGTGCTTCGGCGCCTTCACCGCCTCCCTCGTCCTGCTCGCGCTCACGGCCGCGAGCCCGCTCGGGCTGTTCGGCGGGATGTTCCTGGTGACCGCCTCGGCGGCGGCGCTCTCGCCGGCGATCCAGACCCGGTTGATGGATGTGGCGGGCGAGAGCCAGACGCTCGCCGCCGCCGGCAACCACGCCTCGCTCAACCTCGGCAACAGCCTCGGCGCCGCCCTCGGCGGCGTCGTGATCGCCGCGCAGTGGGGATACGTCGCCCCGGTCTGGGTGGGGTTGGCGCTGTGCGTGCCGGGGATCGCGTTCGCGCTCGCCGGGGCCGCCGCCGACCGTCGACCGGGCGCGCGCCCGATCAGCGGTCACAGCCCGCGCGGCTCAGAAGCTTCCGGCGGGCCCGTCCTGGATGAGGATTCCGTCCTGGATGGCGCGACGTCGTAGCGCCACCTTGGTGCCGACGTCGATGCCGGCCACGCGGTACTTCTCGCGAATCCGCTTGAGATAGCTCTTGGCGGTCTCCTCGGAGATGCCGAGTTCGTAGGCGACGCTCTTGACCGGCTCGCCGCCGCCGTACAGCGCCATCACGCGGCGCTCTTGGGCGGAGAGCTTGGGCGCCCCGCCGATGTCGGAGGCGTTGAGCGCGAGGTCGAGCTCGGCCGAGATGAAGCTTTCCCCCTTCGAGGCGGCACGAATGGCCTCGACGATCATCTCAGCGTCCTCGCTCTTGACGAGGTAGCCGAGCGCTCCGGAGGCGAGTGCTTCGCGGACCACGTTGGGTTCGGAGTAGGTGCTCATCAGCACGACGCGCACTCCGGCGGAGCGCAGGGTGTTGATCTTCAGGGCGACCGGGATGTTGTCTTTCAGATCGAGGTCGAGCAGGACGACGTCGACCGGGAACTCGGGATGCAGCGTGAGCTCGGGCCACGAGGCGACCGCCGCGACCATCGAGATGTCGTCGGCGGCGTTGCGGATCCATTCGGTCAGGGCGCCGAGCAGCATCCGGTGGTCGTCAACGAGAGCGAGGCGAATCGGGGAGGGCGTCACCTGCACGATCCTTTCTGGGTGGGGGTGAGGTCGGGTGGGAATGTCATGTGTCCGCCGGGTTGTCGACGAGGCACTCGATGTCGATGCGCAGGCTGGAATCCTGGGTGGTGTCGGTGTACTTTCCGACGCGTTCGATCGCATCCCAGACGGCGGGGTCGACCCGGTTGCGCGGGGCGCCCGTCGTCGTGATCGAGATCGGGACGAGGATCTTGCGCTCGGGCACCCCGGTGGCCGCCGGGTCGAGCGGACCGACCTGCAGCGTCATGGACCGGTGCGCGTTCGCCTTCGCCGTGTCACTCAACAGCAGCCACGCCGTCGCCAGGAGGCCGTCGCGCTGCGTGGGGTCGAGGAGGCCCGCCAGGCTCGACTTGTCGACGAGCGTGACCGAGCGACCGAGCATTTCGGACTCGCTCACGGCGTGGTACAGCCAGGTCTCGCGACGGCCCTCGATGAGGTGCAGCCGTAGTTCGGTTGCCAGCGATGCGGCCACCGAGGCGGTCTTCGGGGTCAGCGGCAGGGGAGTCGTGCCCGTCGCGATCGAGTCGAGGAGCTCCTCGGCGGCGAAGTCGAGGCGCGCCAGTTCTTCGGAGGCGAGCATGCCGACGGCGAATCGCGGGGCCGAAACCGTGCTCTGCACGAGCACCCGATCGAGCTCCACCTGCACCAGGCGGCGGAAGGACTCGACAATCACCACGCCGATGAGGGCGGGCAGCACCAGCAGGGCGATCGCGGTCAGTTGGGCCGCCACCCAACGCGGATCCAACTCCGCCCCCGGCTCGAGGTTCAAGAAGACCAGGATCGTGAAGGACACGCCGAGAACGCCCGCGGCGCCCAGCACCTCCCACTTGTCGCGGAAGGTGACCACCACGAGCAGCGCCATGCCGGTCACCAGCGCCGCGGTCGCGTCCCGGCCGAGATCGTGGAGCTCCCACACGGCGACGACGTCGAGCGCGACGGTTCCCGCGATCCCGAGCAGGAACACGACGAACATCCAGTCGCGCAGTCGATCGCCCGCGACGCGCGTGCTGAGGATCGTCGCGGCGAGCGTCGCGGCAAGCAGAATCCAGGCCAGCAGGCTCACGATCGCCAGCGGGTAGCTGTTCCAGAGAGCGACGAACCAGCTGAAGCCGTAGACCGCACGCAGACCGACGATGATGGCGGCGCCGAGGCCGAGGAACGCGGTGCCGAGACTGGCGTGATGTGCCGCGCTCGAGCGCCCCATCCAGCGCGCCGTGGAGCTCGCGGCGCGCTTGGCGTGCCCGACGATGACGCCGAGCGTGTTCTCTTCCAGTTGCAGGAAGCTCACCGCGGGACCTCCAATGCCACCGTCGTGCCGGCTCCGGGCGCCGAAAACAGTCGCGCGTTTCCGCCGACGTCCCGCAGACGCGCGACCACCGACTCGGTGAACCCGAGCTTGGCCTCGTCGATGTCGGCAATGTCGAAGCCGACCCCGGAGTCGGTCACCAGCGCTCGCACCGTGGTGGTGTCTTCCGTGATCGTGACGTGGGCCTGCGTGACGCCGGAGTGCCGTCGAACGTTCTCCAGACACTCCGCGAGGGCGAGCAGGAAGGCGTCGAGCACGTCGCTGGGCAGGAGCACCTGGCCGGTGCCGTGCCAACTCACCTCGAGGCCGATCCGCCCGAAGCGCTGCTTGACCGACTCGAGGGTGGTCCCGAGCACCGTCTCATCGGTGGCGACCGGAGAACTCGCCTGCTCGGCGGTGCCGCCGACCGTGCCGAGGCGCAACTGACGCAGCAGGCGCGCGTCGTCGGCGGCCTGTGCGCGGAGCGCATCCGTGCTGACCCCGACGCCGGAGTGCGCCAAGAGCGTCAACGTGGCCAAGACGGTGTCATGGAGCAGTCGGGCGGACTGGCGGCGCTGGGCCTCCAACTCGCTCGCCTGCCGTTCGGCGCGGTGCGCGCGGCCGATGCTCGCGATGCGCTTGGCGACCTGCGGGACGCTGGCACCGATCCACACCCCGATGATCGCGGCGAGAATCCAGCCCAGCAGCAGCACGATCGCGGTGCGCAGCGGCTCCTGGTAGGTCGCGGTCAACAGCACCGTCGTGACGGTGATCAGCAAGAACGAGAGCACGAGGAGCGCGATGCGGTGCGCCGAACGGGTGAGCACGAGGCCGACCGAGGCGAGGGATGCGGCGCTGATGTGCAGCAGCGCGGGCAGGGCCGCGGCGCCGGTTGCCGAGTCGAGCGTGACCACGACGACGAGGATCGCGGTTCCGGCGACGAGTGAGAGCAAGACCCAGCCGATCGCGTCGGAGACCCCCAACCGCCACTGCGCGATCGCGAGCAGCAGATACAGGGGAGCCGACCACGCGAGCGTCGTCGGCGAGACGACGCCCGGGACCGCGAGACACAGTGCCGAAACCACGGTGAAGCTGAGCCCGTAGACCCGGGCGGCGCGTTGCAGGAGCCGATCGCGATCGCGAGTGATGAGATCCATGGGCGTGCGGGCTTTCGAACGGTGGGCGAGTGCTCGGACCGATCGTGGCACAAGGTGGCACGCGAACTGGGGGTGCCACGCGGGGTGGCGCATCGGGAAATCGGGGTACAGTCATCCCTACAGAGGGGTAGGCGGGCGAGCGCCACAGCCACAATTTCCGTCGAAACGGTCGCGAAATCGGTCGATCGGCGAGGTGATCGCAGTCCGTGTGATCACTGCCCTGGGGCAGAGCCCGAGGGTGACCGGGGGGTCGAGGGGGCCGTGACAACATCACGGCCCCTTCCCCGTTCCGCCTCCGGTCTCAGGACGAGAACCCGCACGAGCTCGCCACGTAGTCGAGGATCTGGGCGCGAATCTCGGCGGAGGCGGCCACGACGAGTCGTCCCGTGACGCCGTCATCGCGCTCGACGCTCAGCGGGATGAGCGTTCCCTGCTTGTCTTCCAGCACGGCGTGAGGATCGCAGCGGGTCGGCACGATCGGCAGCGCCCACTGGTTCGCGCCGGCGGCCACGCGCCACGCGAGAGGCGCTTCGTCGCGGCCGACGCCGTCGACCGCGGGAGAAACGAGCGTCGTGCTGCGCGCCGCGGTGACCGTGTAGCCCGATTCGCCGGTGGGATCCGCCTCGAACACGAGGTGGGCGGCGTCGCCGGCCGCGTCGGGCGGGTCGAGCCGCGTGATCCGGAGTTCGCCGAGTTCCGCGAGCGACGCCGCGAAGCAGCCCTCCTCGCGAAGGCGTTCGACCTGCCCGAACGGGTCGCTCGGCGTGCGGGTGACCGTGTGCTCGCGCCCGTCGCGGACGATCGTAAGCTCCACGGTGGCGGCGTGCGTCGAACGCTCATCGCAGGAGACGTCGACGAGCGCCACCGGGAGATCGAGTCGATGCCCGGCATGCACGGTCGAGCCGGTGCCCTGCCAGATCAGCACCTCGACGAACTCGGGGCCGCGGTACGCCGCCCGGGTCACCACGAGCGGTGTCGGGCCGTCGTTGACGACCTGGATCTCGAGCACGCCCGCCGCCACATCGGACCGCGTCTGGTACAGCGCGACGGAAACGCCCTCGGGGTCGCTGAGGGGCGCATCCGGGGCGCACCCGGCGACGGCCGCCGCCAGGCAGGTGGCACCGAGCACGACACCGGCGATCCGGACGACGGGAGCTCCGCGCCACGATTTCGCCGCGGTCGCCGTCACGAGACCTCGGTGCCGGATCCACCCGCCGGAGCCGCGGGCGCGGTTGCACTCGGGGTCGACAACAGCCGGCGCAGCTGCGCATCGACGAGGTCGTCTTCGATCAGGAAGGCATCATGCCCGTAGGGCGAAGAGATGACGTGCGGTCGGTCGCCGTCAATGTTGTTCGGCAGGTGCCGCGCGATGGTCTCCTGCCCCGAGATCGGGAACAGCCGGTCGCTCTCGATCCCGAGGACGAGCGCGGTCGCGCGGATGCGTCCGAGCGCCGCCGCCACGCCGCCGCGATCGCGCCCCACATCGTGCGAGCTCATCGCATCGATCAGCACGAGGTAGCTGTTGGCGTCGAACCGCCGGGTGAACTTGTTGCCGTGAAAGCCCAGGTAGCTCTCCACGGCGAACACGCCGCCGCCGCCGAGCGGGCTGAGCCCGCTCTGCCAGCTCCGTTCGAAGCGTTCGTCGAGCTCGGTCGGGGAGCGGTAGTTGAGCAGGGCGATGCGGCGCGCCAGCGCGAGACCGCGGTGCGGTCCCTCGCCGTCGGGCGCGTCGTAGTAGTCGCCCCCGGCGAAGGCCGGGTCCATGCGGATCGCTTCGCTTTGCACCGAGTTGAGCGCGATCTGGTCGGCGCTCGCGGCGGGAGGCGCGGCGAGCACGGCGATGCGGTCGACGCGGTCGGGGAACATGGCTCCCCACTCGAGGGCGTGCATGCCGCCCATCGAACCGCCGATCACGGCCGCGAAGCGCGCGATGCCGAGTTCGTCCGCCAGACGCGCTTGCGCCGCGGCCTGATCGCGGATCGTGAGGTACGGGAAACGGGCACCCCACTCGACGCCATCGGGGGCGAACGAGGCGGGGCCGGTGCTGCCTTGGCAGCCGCCGACGAGGTTCGGAGCGACGATGAACCACTTCGCGGGGTCGAGGGCCTTCTCGCTGCCGAGCAGTCCCGACCACCAGCCCGCCGTGGCGTGCCCCGGCCCGGCATGGCCGACCACGTGACTGTCGCCGGTGAGAGCGTGCAGGACGAGAATCGCGTTGCTCGCATCGGCGTTGAGCTCGCCCCAGGTCTCGAAGGCGATGACGGTCGAGGGCAGCACGCCGCCGCGCTCGAGGGTGAGATCCCCGATCGCCGCGAATTGGCGGTGCCCGGGATCATCGCCGACCCGCCAGGCTCCCGAGGCGGGAGGCTTCGCCGACAAGGCACGTCGGTGGGACTCGGTGACGAACGCCGACGGCACCGCATCTTCCGGTGTCTGCCAGTCCATCGTTCCCCATTGTTCCGTACACGACGAAGCCCGGTGGCCGTATTACGCCACCGGGCTTCGTCGCGCGCGGGAGATGCGGGTTACGCGCTGATCGCCGCGTTCACCTTGCGTGCGGCGGCGAAGCCGAGTTCGAGGTCCGCGATGAGGTCATCGATGTTCTCCAGGCCGACGGACAAACGCACCAGGCCGGGCGTGACACCCGTGGTGAGCTGTTGCTCGGGCGTGAGCTGCGAGTGCGTCGTCGACGCGGGGTGGATGATGAGGCTGCGCACGTCACCGATGTTGGCGAGGTGGCTGAACAACGCCACGTTTTCGACGAGCGCGCGGCCCGCGTCGACCCCGCCCTTGAGCTCGAAGCTCAGCACCGCGCCGACCCCGAGCGGCGCGTACTTCTGCCCGGCGGCGTGCCAGGGGCTCGACGGAAGACCGGCGTAGCTGACGCTCGCCACGTCGGAGTGCCCCTCGAGCCATTCGGCGATCTTCTGGGCGTTTTCGACGTGACGCTCGATACGCAGCGACAGCGTTTCAACGCCCTGGATGATCGCGAACGCGGTGTCCGGGGCAATGGCAGCGCCCGTGTCGCGCAGCAGCGTCACGCGCGCCTTGATGATGTAGGCGATCGCGTCGCCGAGCGCGGTGGTGTAGCTCGCACCGTGGTACGACGGGTCCGGCTCGGTGAGGCCGGGGAACTTGTCGACGTGCTGGCTCCAGGGGAACTTTCCGCCGTCGACGATGACGCCCGCGACGACGGTGCCGTGTCCGCCGAGGAACTTCGTCGCCGAGTGCACGACGATGTCGGCGCCGTGCTCGATCGGGCGGATGAGGAACGGCGTCGCGATCGTGTTGTCCACGATGAGCGGGAGCGCGTTCTCGTGCGCGACATCGGCGACGAGCTCGATGTCGAGCACGTTGATGCGCGGGTTTCCGACCGACTCGGCGAACAACGCCTTCGTGTTGGGGCGGATGGCGGCCCGCCACTCCTCCGCGTCGTCCTGGTTCTCGACGAACGTGACCTCGATGCCGAGCTTGGCGAGGGTGTACTTGAAGAGGTTGTAGGTGCCGCCATAGATCGACGAGCTCGACACGACGTGGTCGCCCGCGTTCGCGAGGTTGAGGATCGCGTAGGTGATCGCGCTCATGCCCGAGGCGGTCGCGAGGGCCGCCGTGCCGCCCTCGAGCGCGGCGATGCGCTCTTCCATGACCGCCTGAGTCGGGTTCATGATGCGCGTGTAAATGTTGCCGAATTCGGCCAGCGCGAAGAGGTTCTTGGCGTGGTCGGCGTTGTTGAAGACGTAGGCCGTTGTCTTGTAGATCGGCGTGGCGCGGGCGTTGGTGACCGGGTCGGGGGCCGCACCGGAGTGGATCTGCTTGGTCTCGAACTTCCAGTCCGACATGAGGGCTCCTTCAGTGACATCTGCGGGCGGCGACAATTCGGCCGCTCGCGACGACAGTAGGCGGGCTCGCCGAATGCCTCAAGCCACGGCGCAATCTGACGTAACGCGGCGCCCGTGCGACTCAGCGGCGCGGCGGCAGGCTCGGTGCGGGGTCGGCCTCTCGGAACAGCCAGCGTGCGCGCGGTTGCACGAGCGGCCGGAACAGGCGCTGCACCCACGAACTCGACAGGATGAGGGTGATCAGCAGCGAGACCGCGATCATCGCGAGCAGCCAGGTCGCGGAGGAGTGCTCGTCGCGCAGGATTCCCGACTCGCGGATCGGGTAGAGCACGAAGCTGTGCAGCAGGTACACGTAGATGGTCGCGCGGCCGAGGTGCGACACCACCGTCTCGCGCCGCGGGATGAGCACGAGGAACGCCGCCGTCAGCACGATCGCCAGCGCCATGATCGCGAGGCGCAGCAGCGCCGCCTGCGGGCCCGAGGTGTCCAGGTCGCGGTAGGACTCGTCGTAGAAGAACCAGAGGCGCAGATCCATCTCCCGGAACAGCTGGATGTTGAGCGCCACGACGGCGATCCACGCGCCCCAGACCCCGAGGGAGGCCGCCCGCGCCCCCAGCACGACGGCGCGCGGCGCGTGGCGCCAGCGGTCGACGATGTGGGTCTGGGCGAGCATCCAGCCGAGGAGGAAGAACGGCAGGATGCCCATGGTGCGCGAGAGCGAGAACGTCGAGTCCACATTGCCCCAGTACCCGACCGCGACCGAGCCGGCGATCGCCCACACGAGCGGCCAGCGCACGAGCGCGAGATAGGGGAGCGCGACCCGGAAGATCGCGAGCGTGAGCAGGAACCACAGCGTCCACTTCGGGGCGGTCGGGTTGAACGAGTCGGCTCCTTCGACGAGCCACTGCACGATCGTCCAGATGCTCTGGAAGATCAGGTACGGCACGATCAGGTCCGCCACGATGCCGCGCATCCGCCGGGCGTCCAGCGGGCCCGACCGCGAGAAGTAGCCGCTCACCAGCATGAACGCGGGCATGTGGAACGCATAGATCGCCAAGTACACGCCGAGGGCGTTGTTGGAATCGTAGGTCTGGCGCTGGATCGCGTGCCCAACCACCACGAGCGCGATGATCGCAACCCGGGCGTTGTCCCAGAGAGGAACTCGTGTCATCGGCATGAAATCTAATCCGGCAATACTGGGGGAATGGTGAAGCGCGTCGTGGTGACAGGTGCAAGTTCAGGAATCGGGGAGGCGACCGCCCGGCGGTTCGCCGCGCACGGCTGGCAGGTCGTCGGGATCGCCCGGCGAGCCGACCGTCTTGAGGCGCTCGCCGCCGACACGGGCGCCGAGGTCATCGTCGCCGATCTGACGCGTGCCGAGGACGTCGAACGCGTGCGCGCCGAGCTCGAGGTGCTTGGCCCGATTCACGCGTTGGTCAACAACGCGGGCGGCGCCTTCGACATGGCGACCGTCGAGGACGGCGACCCGGCCGACTGGCGCGCGATGTTCGAGATCAACGTGGTCGCCGTGCAGCAGATGATCCAGAAGCTACTGCCACTCTTGCGCGACGGCGCCCGGGATGCGGGGGTCGCCGACATTTTGACGATCACGTCGATCGCGGGCCACACCGTGTACGAGCGCGGCGCGGGCTACAACGCGGCCAAGTTCGCCGCGCACGCGCTGATGGCGGTGCTGCGGCTGGAACTGGCGGGCGAGCCGATTCGTGTTCTCGAGGTCGCGCCGGGGATGGTGCGCACGGAGGAGTTCTCGCTCGTGCGCTTCAAGGGCGACGAAGCGAAGGCCGATGCCGTGTACGAGAACGTCGCGGCGCCGCTCGTGGCCGACGACATCGCCGAGGCGATCGTGCACGCGATCGAGCTCCCCGGGCACGTCAATCTCGACCTCGTGACGATCAAACCGGTCGCGCAGGCCGCCCCGCACAAGGTCATCCGGGGCGAGCTGAGCCCGAAGCCTTCGGGCGCCGCGAGCTAGTTCGGCTCGGTGCCCGGGACGAGGATGTCCTCGATCTCGGCGGGCGCGTCGCCGAACGCCGAGGCGGGCACCAGGAACAGAATGAAGCCCGCGACGAGCGCGCCGCCGCCGCAGATCGCCCAGACGGTCATGTAGCCGCTGAGGCTCGCGGCCGTGCCCACCGCGCTGGTGACGCCGGTGAGGAGCACGATTCCGAACACGGCCGAGGCGAAGGATCCGCCGATCGTCTTGGTCGTGTTGGTGAGGCCCGCGGCGATGCCGGTCTGACCGCGCGGAGCCGCGGCCGCGGCGGCGGCGGGGAGCGCGGCGACGAGCGCTCCCGAACCGAGCCCCGCGATGACCATGTTGGTCATGACCTGCCAGGTCTCCAGGTGGAAGGGCAGGAACAGCAGATAGCCGAGGGCGACCACGAAGGCGGCGGTGATGAGCGAGATTCGCGGCGTCGTCCGGCGCGCCAGCAGCGGGAACAGCAGGGCGCCGACGATCATCGCGATCAGGTAGACGCCGATCAGCACCGAGCGCATCCCGGCGGCGAGCCCCAGACCGTAGCCGAGCGCCGGATCGGTGCCGGCGTAGGTCGACAGCGGGGCCTGGGCACCGAGCACGGCGATGCCGAACAGTCCGGCGGTGAGTAGCACCGGCCACATCTCGGGGCGTCGCATGACGCGCAGATCGATCGCCGGATCTTTCTGGCGGAGCTCGAACCGGCCGAACGGGATGAAGGTCAGGATGCCCGCCGCCAGCAGCGCCCAGACCCACCAGGTCTCGGGGCCGTTGATGCGCAGGAAGGTCAGGCTCGAGGTGATCAGCAGGAGTCCAACCGCGAGGAGCGTGAAGCCCATCAGGTCGAGGGAGCGGCCCGGCAGCGGCTCGGATTCGGGCACTCCGAACAGGATCACGAAGAACACCGCGGTGACGCACGCGGCCGGCACCATGAGGGTGAGGGTGACGTTCTCGCCGAGCGCGGAGAAGAACAGGCTCGAGCTGAGCGCTCCGATGATCGCGCCGGCCTCGAGTCCGACGACGAGGAGGCCCGCGGCGCGACGCGTCTGTGAGGCGCCGGTGTTGCTGCGGCGGCCGCGGTCGAAGATCAGCGCCACCTCGAGCGGCAGCCAGACGACGTAGAAGCCCTGCAGGGCCCACGCGATCAGGAAGCTCGTGAAGTCGCCCGCGAAGGCGAGCCACCAACTCGCGCCCGCCGTCAGGATGGTCGAGATCAACAGGATCTTCTTGTGACCGACCATGTCGCCGAGTTTCGCCAGCAGCGGCACCGCGAGCGCCGAGAGCATCAGCTGTGCGGCCTCGAACCAGTTGAAGTCCGCATCCCGGATTCCGAGGTGGACGACGAGGTCGGAGATCAGCGGGATGTAGAACCCCTGCAGGATCCCGCTCGTGATCTCCACCATGAACAGGAAGCCCACGAGGGACACCGTGATGGCTCCGAACGAGCGGGCGGTGCCGGGAGTCTGCGCTGCGGTCATCACCGCATGCTAGCGGGCGTGAGAGGTGATGATCGAGGGCGCGGCGAACGACTACGTTATGAGGGTGACCGAGACCGATGCGCGCGAGATTCTCAGCTATGAATTGTTCGGCGTGGCGGCCCGCGAGCTCGCCCAGACGATCGCCGACGACGGCTTCCGGCCGGACGCGATCGTCGGCATCGCCCGTGGTGGCCTGACCCTCGCGGGGGCGCTCGGCTACGCGCTCGATGTCAAGATGCTCGGCTCGCTCAACGTCGAGTTCTACACCGGGGTGGGCACGACCCTCGACACCCCGGTCGTGTTGCCGCCGACCCTCGACCAGGAGTCGCTACAGGGCAAGAGCATTCTGCTGGTGGACGACGTCGCCGACTCGGGTCGCACGCTCGCGCTCGTCGTGCGCCTGCTGCAGGCCGGCGGCGGCGAGGTGCGCACGGTGTGCCTGTATGCGAAGCCGGGCACGGTCGAAGAGCCGTACTACACCTGGCGCCACACCGACAAGTGGATCATGTTCCCCTGGAGCTCCGAAGGTCCGGTCAGCTACCCCGAGGCATGAGCGCGGTCGCGACGCTGCGCGGGCTGGTCGAGCCCGGCTGGGCCGACGCGCTCGCGCCGGTCGCCGATGACGTCCTTCGACTCCTCGCGTTCGCGCGCACCGAGACCGAGGCCGGCCGGCCGTGTCTTCCCGAGGCGCCGCGCATCCTGCGTGCCTTTCAGACGCCCTTCGAGGCGGTGCGCGTGCTCATCGTCGGCCAGGACCCGTACCCGACCCCCGGCCATGCGGTGGGGCTCGCCTTCTCGACCGAGGCCTCGGTGCGCCCGCTTCCGCGCAGTCTGCAGAACATCGCGCGCGAACTCCACGACGACGTCGGGGCGGGCTTGTCGGACGGTGATCTGAGCGGCTGGGCCGAGCGCGGCGTCCTGCTGCTGAACCGTGTGCTCACCGTGCAGGCCGGATCGCCGGGCTCGCATCGCGGCCGCGGCTGGGAGGCGGTCACGGCGTGCGCGATTCGGGCGCTCGCGGGGCGCGACGCTCCGCTCGTCGCGATCCTGTGGGGGCGCGATGCGGCGACGGTGCGTCCCCTCCTCGCGGAGCGGGCGATCATCGAGTCGGCGCACCCGAGCCCGCTCTCGGCGCGCCGCGGTTTCTTCGGGTCCCAGCCGTTCAGCCGAGCCAATGCGCTCCTCGAGGCTGCGGGGGCCGAGCCGATCGCCTGGGATCTGACAAGTCCGCACGACGCGGCGTAGGATCGGCGCGATGATCCCCGAGGAGTACAACCCGCGCGTCGCGCTGCGCCGGGCCAAGAAGCGCCGGGAGGCCCCGATCGCGGAGTTCGCGTACGCCTTGCGCGACGCGACCGAGCGCGACATCCCCTACCTGCTGGAGATCTACAACCACTACGTCGCGAACTCCACCGTGACCTTCGACGAGGACCCGCAGACGCTCAAGGAGATGCGTGCCAAGTTCCGACTCGTCTCGAAGCTCGGCTTTCCGTGGATCGTTGCCGAGAGCCCGCGCGGCGAGATCCTCGGCTACGCGATGGTTTCGCCGTGGAAGGCCAAGGCTGCCTACCGCTTCACCGTCGAGAACTCGATCTACCTGGGGCCGGCGTCGACCGGCAAAGGGCTCGGGTCGGCACTGATGGCCGAACTGCTCGAGCGCTCGAAGGCGGCCGGCATCAAGGAGATCGTGGCGGTGATCGCGGATCGCGGCGCCGACGCCTCGATTCGCCTGCACGAGGCGTACGGGTTCAAGGAGATCGGCCACATGGGCAAGGTCGGTTTCAAGTTCGGTCGCTGGCTCGGCACCGTCTTGATGCAGAAGAGCCTCAAGTAGACCCCAGCGCTCGTGGGTTCCCGAGTTCTAGGCTCGGGGTATGACCGTCGCACAACTCCGCCTGGTCCTGGAGACCGAGGACCTGGATGCCGCTCTCGCCTTCTATCGCGACGTCGTTGGACTCCCCGAACTGGAGGCCTACGACGCGGACGGTGGTGCGCGGGTCGTGATCCTCGGGATCCCGACCGCCACCCTCGAGCTCGCGAACCCCGCGCAGGTCCGCTACATCGACGAGGTGGAGGTCGGGCGGGATGTCGCGCATCCGTACCCGCTCACGGTGCGGGTGGCATTCGAGGTGCCGGATGCGCAGGAGGCCGCCGCGCGGCTCGTGGCGGGCGGGGCTGAGCCGGTCGCGCCGCCGACTCGAACGCCGTGGAACTCCCTCAACGCTCGCGTTGAGGCGCCCGGAGGGATGCAGGTGACGGTCTTCGAGGAGCTCCCGGGCGATCAGGACGCGCCGTAGACGACACGGGCGACCTCGTCGGCGATCGTGACGACACGGTCGAACACGGTTTCACCGCCTCGCGCGTCGATGATGGAGATCCAGCTGTCCTCGCGGAGCACGTTGAGGATCGCGGGTGAACTCACCGTGTCGCCGAGCTGGCCGAAGCGCACGAAGTCATCGAGGGTCTGCTCGTTGAGCCCTTGCGCGCGCAGGTCGGCGACGACTCCGGGGCGGGTGTCGGCGCCGAGCGGTGCGACCGAGATCGTGATGGTGGTGGCGGGATCGCTCTCGTCACCCCAGATGCAGGTGATGCCGCCCGCCTGCTCTTCGGGGGTCTCGTCGATCAGATAGTCGCCCTCGTAGCGACCGCCGGGACCGCCGAGGAGCTCACGACCGTCGCGATCGAACTCGTCGAGCCGTTGCGGCGCGAGCATCGCCGCGCACTCGCGGGGCTGGGTGAAGCCCGGCGGGGGCGGCGACGAGGGCGGCGCGGCAACGACCGGTGTCGTGGTGGCGATCGGGGAGGCGGGGGCGGCGACGGAGACCGGCGCGGTCGCGCATCCGCCGAGAGCCAGCGACAACGCGACCGCGACCGCGGCTCGACGCAGGCGAACAGCTGACATCGGTCTCCCTTCGCGGGAGAATCTACCAGGAGAAACTGAATTTCAGTCGTTTTACGTCGTTCGCCCGCCGACGAGAACCGGCGGGCGAACGGTGATCAGCCGCGCGGAGTCGCCCCGCGAAGCAGCGCGAACCCGGCGAGCGCCGAGAGCGCCGTCGGGACGAGCAAGAGCGCGTAGGCCCCCGCGAATCCGAGCGAGACGAGGCTCTCGACGAGGGCATCGCCGCTGTCCGTCACCACGATCAGGGCGATCACTCCGACAAGACCGAAGGCAAGGGTCACGAAATAGCCGATCAGCCCGTATTGCTTCCATCGGACGTAGAGGGCTGCCACCGCGGCTCCCGTGAAGAAGAAGAACACCAGCAGGACGAAGAAGATCCACGTCCGCTCCAGCGCTCCGCCGTCGCCGAAGTAGACGCTCGTGAACATCGTTCCGCCGAGGCCCCAGCCGTTCGTGGCGTCCTCGACGAACGCGAGGAGGCCGAGGAGCAGGGCCCAGCCGGCCGAGAGCAGGACGAAGGCCAGGGAGCTGCCGAGGTAGAAGTCCCGTCGCGTGGCGCCATAGCCGAGCGCGAGCGGGAAGGTCGCATTCATCGCCTGCACGGCCACGATGAGCATGTAGACGAACACGAAGGAGCTCGCGCCACTCCACTCGGTGCCGTCGGTCGCGGCCAGCTCGCCTCCCTCCGGCAGCGTCGCGCGAAGCAGCCACCAGATCAGCATGTTGAGCACGAAGATCGTCGCCAGGATGATGAGCGGCAGCACGATCACCGTTGCCGGATTCGCGACGTGCAGTTTCACCACGTTCCAGAGTCGACGGAGCGCGGTCGGCGCCGGGCGGAGCGGGCTCGAGGTATCTAGGGCGGTCATGATGCGAGGTACTCCTTCTCGCTGGAGTTGGTGAGGCGGACGATGAGCTGTTGGAGCGACACGGGGGCCAGCTCGAGGCCGACGGTGCGCGCCTCGGCGCGCTCGGCCTCCGTCAAGCGGCCGACGGTGGCCGAGGCCAGGCCGCCGATGCCCTCGCGGTGGATCACGTCGCGGCCCGCCGTGAAGCCGTCGACCACCGTGGCAGCGCCGACGAGGGTCGTCGCCGAGCCGCGCAGGTCCTCGGCGCTTTCATCGATCAGGATGCGGCCCTCGTCAATCACGAGCACGTGTTCGAGCAGTTCGCTCACCTCGTCGATCAGGTGCGTCGACAGCACGACGGTGCGCGGGTGCTCACCCACATCGGCGAGCAGGCGGTCGTAGAACAGCTGCCGCGCAACGGCGTCGAGCCCGAGGTAGGGCTCATCGAAGAAGGTGAGGGGAGCGCGCGACGCGAGTCCGACGATCACGCCGACCGCCGAGAGCTGTCCGCGGGAGAGCTTCTTGATCCTGCGATCGACCGGGACGCGGAAGTCGTGCGCCAGACTGCGGGCGTACTCGGCATCCCAGTTGGTGAAGAACCAGGGGGCGCTGCGCAAGACGTGCTTGACCTTGAAGTCGTCGGGGTAGCGCTGGCTCTCCTTGATGAACGAGATGTGTTCGAGCACGCGAGCGTTCTCGACGGGCGAGGCGCCGTAGAGCTCGATCGAGCCGGAGCTGGCGAACTCCTGGCCGGTGAGCAGCGACATGAGCGTCGTCTTGCCGGCGCCGTTGCGACCGAGCAGGCCGTAGATCTTCCCCTCGTCGAGGGAGAAGCTCACGTCGTCGACCGCCGTGACGTGGCGGAACCGCTTGGTGACGTTCGTCACCCGGGCGATGGTGGTCATCGTGGTGTGTCCTTTGTGCGGATCAGGGGGTCGGAGGGGTGTCGCGGATCATGCTCGCGAGCTGCTCGGCCGAAATGTCGAGCTTGGCGGCCTCGGCCAACAGCGGGACGAGGTACTGGTCGCGGAACCGCTCACGCCGTTCGGCGATGAGCCGAGTGCGGGCGCCGGATGCGACGAACATGCCGATCCCTCTCTTCTTGTAGAGGATCCCGGCGTCGACGAGCAGGTTGACGCCCTTCCCGGCGGTGGCCGGGTTGATGCGCAAGAACGCGGCGAGTTCGTTCGTCGAGGGGACCTGTGATTCTTCGGGGAGCGCCCGCGCGATGATGTCGTTCTCGATCTGCTCAGCGATCTGCAGGAAGATCGGTCGGCCTTCATCCATCGGCGCCCTCCCTTCGGCGGGATCCGTGGCGCCCAGGCTCCACGGGTTCATTAGTCATGTAACTAACCAATCAGGCTGGCGCGGAGATGTCAAGTGCGGGCATCGTGCGGCGGCGGTGCGGTCGGCGACCTAGGCTCGACCCGTGTTCGAATTGCATCACCTCACCGCGAACGAGCAACTCGACGGCGTGCGCCGCGGAGACTGGACGCCAGGCGAACTCACCGCGCACTATCTCGAGCGCATCGCCCGTCTCGATCCCGAGATCGGTGCCTTCGTCGAGGTGACGGCGGATCGCGCGCTCGAGCGCGCGGCGTGGCTTCAGAGCGTGAGCTCGCCGGTCTCACGCGCGTCGGCGTTGTGGGCGTTGCCCTTCGCCGACAAGGATCTCGTCGCGCGCGCCGGGGTTCCGACGCGCTTCGGATCGCGCGCGATGGCCGACGTCGTGCCCGAGGCCTCCGACGAGATCGCCCTCGCCTTCGACGCGGCCGGAGCGGTAAGTCTCGGCAAGACCGCGACCCCCGAGTTCGGCCTCAGTGGCTACACCGAGCCGCTCGCGGGCCGGCCGGTGCGGAATCCCTACGATCTCGCGCTCGGCGTGGGCGGCTCGAGCGGGGGAGCGGCGGCCGCGGTCGCCGCCGGGCTGCTGCCGTTCGCGCCCGGATCCGATGGCGGCGGGTCGATCCGCATCCCTGCCGCCGCCACGGGTCTCGTCGGACTCAAGCCCTCACGCGGACGCATCCCGAGCGCGGCAGGATTCGCCTCCCTCGGCGGGCTCGTCACGCACGGCCCGCTCGCTCGCACCGTCGGCGATGCGGCGCTCGTGCTCGACGCGCTCGTCGGGGCGGCCCCGTATCGTCACGCCACGGCCGCCCCGTCGTGGGAGGGGGGAGCGTTCCTCAACGCCGCCGTGCGCGGCGAGGGCCGGTTCCAGGTGGGCGTCACCGCCGATTCGCCCTGGGCGACGGAATTCGAGGTGGGACTCCAGCCCGAGGCGCGCGCGGCGCTCGCGTTCGCGACGACCGAACTCGCCGCGCTCGGGCACGGCGTCGAGGAGTTCGGGCTCGAGCCGGAGCCGGACTATCCGCGGATGTTCCTGCGGTTGTGGCAGGCGGCGGCGGCCGGCGTCCCGCTCGAGGGCGACGCCGTGGGGCTCGCGGAGACTCTCACCCGCTGGCTGATCGCCCGCGGGCGCGAGCTGAGCGCGCGCCAGCTCGGCGAGGCGCTGCAGTTCGCCGTCGCGTTCGAGCGCCGTCTGATCACCCAGCTCTCCGGGTACGATGCCGTGCTCACGCCGGTGCTCGCGGTCGTGCCTCCCGAACTCGGCTGGTATGACGCGGCGGATGCCGAGCGCAACTTCGCCCAGCAGGTCCGGGTCAGTCCCTTCACGAGCATGGTCAACGTGGCGGGCCTTCCTGCTCTCGCCCTTCCCGTGCACCGCACCGCTGCGGGGATTCCGATGGGGGTTCAGCTGATCGGACGACCCGGCGGCGAGGATGTGCTGCTTGCGATCGGTGCGCAACTGGAGCGCCGGCTCGGCTGGCACCGCGTGCATCCGCCGCAGTGGTGACTACCGTGGTGATCCCTCGGCGGCACTCCCGCGGCGGTCACGGTCACCTGCCAGACAAGTTAGCCAAGCCTTACCTATACTGAGGGCGATGCTGCTTTCGGACCTGCTGCCCGCCACGATCGCCTGGAACCCCGCTCCCGGCGATGTCGTGTTGCTCGCCGCGACGGCCGACGACCTCGAGCTGGTCGAGACGGTGCTCGCGACGTTGCCGCCGCGCAGCCGCGGCCGGGTCTTCGTGCAGGCCAACGGGGGCGCCGATCCGCGTGCGCTCCGGGCTCCCGGTCGGGTGTGCGTGACCTGGCTCGACGCCGATCGCGGGCAGACCGCGGCGGCGGCGGCGGAGGCCTGGCTCGCCGAAATGCTACCCACCGACGTCGAGCGCACCCATCGCGTCTACGCCTGGTTCTCCGGCGACCGCGCGGCCCGCACCCTCACGAACCAGTAGCGCGCCGCGGCCGATAGCCGCCGAGTTCCAGCCCCGCCTCGATCTCGAATCGATTGCGCGTCGCCTCGCGCCCCGCCGCGAGGTAGAGCGGGACGAACGCGAGTCCGTAGCGCCGCCACTGCTCGACGTGCACGCGCTCATGCTCCAGCACACGGTCGCTCGTGTTGGTGCGCGTCAGGTAGACCGCACCGATCGTGGTGCCGCCGCGGCCGAACGCCCAACGCGGCAGGTTCTGAAAGAAGTGCACTCCGGCGCGGTGCTGGTAGTGCCCGAGCCACAGACACCCCCACGAGAAGGCGAGCACCGTCGCGACCGCGAACCCCGCGAGGGCGATCGGCGGCCAGCACACGACCGCCCGCGCCGCGCGGCGAAGGCGCCCGTCAGCGGCCATAGGTTTCCAGAAACCGCAACCAGACTTCGCTCACGGTGGGATACGCCGGAACCGCGTGCCAGAGCCGCTCGAGCGGAACCTCCGCCGCGATGGCGATCGTTGCCGCGTGCAGCATCTCGCCCACGCCGGGCCCGACGAAGGTCACGCCCACCAGCACCTGACGGTCCTCGTCGATGACCGCCCGCGCGTGGCCCTGGTAGTCGTCCGACTGCGCGGTGGCGCCGGCCACCCAGGAGAGGTCGTAGTCGACAACGCGGATGCGGATCCCGGCCTGCTCGGCGGCGGCGGCCGTCAGCCCGACCGAGGCCACCTCCGGATCGGTGAACGTCACCTGGGGCACGACCCGGGCATCCGCCGTCGCCACGTGGCGGCCCCACGGGGCGTCGTCGACGTCGGCGCCCGTCGCGCGCGCGACGATCACGTCCCCGGCCGCACGGGCCTGATACTTGCCCTGATGCGTCAGCAGCGCACGGTGGTTCACGTCGCCGACGCCGTAGAGCCAGTCGAAGTCGCGCACGCGCAACGTGTCGTCGACCTCGAGCCAGTCGCCCGGGGCGAGACCGACGGCCTCGAGCCCGAGGTCCTCGGTGCGCGCCACGCGGCCAGTCGCGACGATCACCTCATCGACGTCGAGAACTGATCCGTCATCGAGCTCCAGGTGGACGCCCGCCTCGTCGCGCGAGACCGAGACCGGCACGGTCCCGAGCGAGACGGTCGCGCCGCGCGCGCGGAGAGCGTCGGCGACCGCGTCGCCGGCGAACGGTTCCTGATCGCTCAACAGCGTGCTGCGCGCGAGCAGGGTGACCGTCGAACCGAGATCGACGTACGCGGTCGCGAGCTCCGCGGCGACGACACCGCCGCCGATGATTGCGAGCCGCTCGGGAACGCTTTTCGCGCTCGTCGCCTCGCGACTCGTCCAGGGCGAGGCATCCGCGAGGCCGGGGATCTCCGGCAGCACCGCGGCGCTGCCCGTGCTGATCGCCACCGCGTGGCGAGCCGTGAGCTCGGTCACGGTGCCGTCGGCCGCCGTGACCGCCACCGTGCGTTCGCCGGTCAGTCGGGCGTGGCCGCGCACGAGCTCGATCCCGGCCCCGTTCAGCCAGGCCACCTGGGAGTCGTCGTTCCACTCGTGCACGATCCGGTCGCGGCGCGCCAGAATGCCGCGCGGATCGAGCGCACCCGTGACGGCGGCGCTCGCGCCCTCCACGGCGCGCGCGGCGCGCAGGACCGCTCCCGCGCGCAGTAGCGCTTTCGAGGGCATGCAGGCCCAGTACGAGCACTCGCCGCCGACGAGTTCGGCCTCCACGATGGCCGTGCGAAGGCCCCCCTGCACGGTGCGATCGGCGACGTTCTCACCGATCGCGCCCGCCCCGATCACGATGACGTCGAATTCTCGCGTTGTCATCTGTCGAAGCTAGCCCTCGGTGGTTCCCGTTGGCTGACCTCCGCGCGCGGTGAGCGCGCCGAGCAGGCGCAGCACGGTGGCGAGATCGCCCGCGGTCGACTCCGGATCGCGCGGAGAGAATCCCGCGATCGTGGCCCCGGCCAGCGCGTAGCGTTCGCGTAGGGCGCGCACGGCGGCGAGGAGCCCCTCGAGGCTGGCGCCGAAGGGTTCGGCCCAGGCCGTCGACGTGATTTCGGAGGGGTCGAGAACATCCACATCGATGTGCAGATACAGGCGCGCAGCCCCGCTCGCGGCGACGGCATCGAGGAGCGGACCTGTCCCAGCGATCGCGTCGGCCTGGATCGCGCTCACGCCTGCCTCGGCGACCCACGCCCGCTCGGCGTCGTCCCAGGCGCGAGTGCCCGCGAGCACGATGCGGGAGCCTCCGACGATGCCGTCGTCGGCGAGCGCGCGGACCGTCATCCCGGCGAAGGCCTTCGAGCCCGACGACTCGACGGAGTTCGAATCCCCGTGGGCGTCGAACCAGACGAGGGCGAGGTCGCCCGCATCCCCGGTCGCAGCGGCGTGCCGCACCGCCGGGTAGCTCACCGCACAGTCGCCGCCGATCACGATCACGGGGGAGTGCTCGTCATGCAGCGCCCGGGCGAAGCGCTCCTGCACGAGGCGAAGGGAACTGTGGCGATGGATTCCGGTGCCCTCGGCGTCGCCCGCCTCCAGCGGCACGTCGAGGGTCGTCGTCACGGACGAGGGGAGGTCGTTCGCGATGGCCCGGGCGCCGTCGATGAGCGTCATTGCTCGATCCGACGGCGACCCTTGCCACTGCGGCACGACGAGATAGCGCACGCTCACCCCGTCACTCTACGTCGGGACCCTGGCCGGGCCCCGAGGATGTGCGCCGTCACGGCATGCTCCGTCTCGATCCTGCTACGACTCGAGCGCGCCACCCGACTTGAGCGCCGCGAGTCGGGCCTCGATCTCGGTCTGCTTGTCGAGATCCTCGAGGCTTTCGAACTGCGCATCCAGGCTCGAGGCCGCAAGTTCCTGCTGGCCGAGGACCTTCGCCTCCTCGCGCCGGACCTTCTCTTCGAACCGCCCCAGCTCGCTGGTCGGGTCGAGCACGTCGATGCTCTTGATCGCGTCGTGGACCTGGCTCTGCGCGGCCGCCGTCTTGGATCGCGCCACCAGTTCGTTGCGCTTGGCCGTGAGCTCACCCAGGCGCGACCGCATGCCGTCGAGGCCGTCCTTGAGCTTGGCCACGACCTCGTTCTGCGAGGCGATCGTCGGCTCGGCCGACTTCGCTTCGTTCTCCGCCGCCAGCTGCTTGCCGAGGGCGATCTTCGCGAGCTTGTCGAACTTGTCGGCGTCGCCGGTGTCGCCGGCCGCGCGCAGCTCGTCCGCCTTGGTGCTCGCCGCGAGAGCCTTGCGGCCCCAATCGGTGGCAGCAGCGACGTCTTCCGCGTGGTCCTGCTCCATCAGACGCAGGTTGCCGATCGTCTGCGCCACCGCGCTTTCTGCCTCGGCGATGGAGTTCGTGTAGTCGCGCACGAGCTGATCGAGCATGAGTTCGGGGTCTTCGGCCTGGTCCAGCAGTGCGTGGATGTTGGCGCGCATGAGCTGCGAGATGCGGCCCAGAATCGATTGCTTTGCCATGGTGTGCCTTCCTGAGTGGATGGATGGGGTCTAGAAACGGCCGCCGCCTCCGCGGCGGGAGGAACTGCGGGCACGCGGGGTGGAGCGCCGCGGCGTCGAGCCGGAGGCGCGTCGGGACGTGCCGCCGAATCCCCCGCGCGAGGTGCCGCGCGCACTACTCGGTCGCCGTCCGCCGCCCGAGCCGGAGAGGCTGCCGCCGAGGAGCCCGCCGAGCACCGCGGTGGCGAGCTGGGGTGCGGCGCTCGAGCCGCTCGCCCCGGTGAATCCGGCAACGTCGGAGCGCGCCACACGGAGCGCCTCGCGCGCGTTGTCGGCCGCGAGTCGCGCTTCGGCGAGGGCGGCCTCGGGGTCGTCGGCCTCGAGGCTCGCGGCGCGATCGAGGTGACGTTCGGCCTCCGCGACGCGCGTGCGGGCCGCGGCGCCGATGCCGCCGCGCCTGGTCGAGATGAACGACTGCGCTGCCGCGAGCTGTTCGAGGGCGGTCTCGCGCGTGCGTCCGAGTTGTTGCTGCGCGCGAGCCTGGCGCTCGTGCCGCTCCCGTACCGTCGCGAGCGCGGCGGTGAGCGCCGCATCCGCCGCGTCCAGGGCGGCGAGAGCGCTCGACGGGTCGTGGTCGTCGACGGCGTCCAATGCCGATTCGGCGTCGGCGACCGCGGCCGCGAGTGCCGAGGCATCGGCCGAGCCGCTGCTGCCAGCCGCGAGCGTCCGCGCCTCGGCCAGGTCGGTGCGCAGCTCCGTCGCCGCGGCGTCGCGCCGCTCGACAATCTTCGGAAGCTCGGCATCGAGGGTCTCGACGCTCTGGGCGAGTTGCTCAGCCTGGGCAATCGACTGCTGCGCCGCGCGCACCGAGAGTGCGGACTCGCTGGAACTTCCGGCCGCGAGCTGGTCGCGGGCGGCGGCGAGGGATGTCGCCGCGAAGGCCTCGAGTTCGCGGGCCTGCTCGACCGCGCTCGCGACGGTGGCGACGGCGCCGTCGCCGAAGCGCTCGGCGAGCCTGCTCCGCGTGGTCTCGGCCGCGGCGAGTCGGGCGGGCAGCGCCGCGTGGGCCGCGGTGAGGTCGGTCACGACCGCGGCGGCGTTCGCCTCCAGGTCGCGCAGCTGTTCGAAGGCGTCCGCGTGCGCGTCGAGCGCGGCATCCGCCGCGGTGCACAGCTCGATCAGCTCGACGGTCAGGGCGCGGCGCTCCTCGGCGGTTTCGGCCTCGGCGTCATCGAGTCGTTGGCGGATCGCGAAGGCGCGCTGCACCTGCTCGCGCGCCGACTGCAGCGCGGCACGGAACTCGGCGGTCGCGGCCGCGCCGAACTGGGCTTCGGCGAAGCCGAGCTCCTCGTCGCTCTCGCGCAGCGCATCGTCGAGTTCGACGAGCAGACTTCCGGCGGTGCGATCGAGTTGCGCCTGGCTCTGCTCCTCGGGTGCCCGTGCGCTGCCGCGACGGCGCCGACGCACGCCGACGACGACGGCGGTGCCGATGCCGAGCACCGCGATGCCGCCGACGACCGGGAGGAGCAGCGAGGGGCCGCTGGTCATCTCGTCGGAGAGCCCTTCGGCGAAGGCGATGATGCCCTCGGTCCAGCGATCGTCGCGCAATTCGGGGATGAGGCGCTCGCTCGCGATCTGGTCGAGCGCGGCGTCGCTGACCGGGTAACTCTCGCTGACCGACCAGCGGAACGTGCGATCGTCGACGGCGATCGCGAGCAGGGCGTCGGCGTCGCCGAGTCCGCTCACGGCGGCCGTCTCGTCGGCCCAGGTCTGGGCGTCGTCGGCGCCGGTGAACGTGTCGACCACGACGACGAACAATTGCGACTCGGTGGACTCGTAAAGCTCGTCGAGCGCCGCGGTCACGGCCGCGTTGTCGGTGCCGACGACCCCGGTGGAGTCGTACACATAGGCTCCGCCCAGATCCACCGGATCGGTCAGTGGGGCGGCCGCGGCGGCGAGCGGACTCGCCACAATAATTCCCGCGGCGGCAAGGACAGCGCTGGTGCGGCCGAGCATCCGGGCTCCTCCCGATGGCATGTGGGAGGAATCCTATCGAGAAAAGGTGACGTTTCGACGCGTGTTCTTCGGCGACTCCGGGCGGCCGCGACCGATCATTCGACGCGGATCGCTGTGGCAGGCGCCCCGACCAGGATCGGCCCCGCGCCGTCGCCGAGGTCGATCTCCAGCAGTGCGGTGAGGGCGTAGTCGCCCCCCGGCAGCGCCGGGAGATCCGGTCGGAACTCCTCGCCCTCGTCGTCCTCGATGGAGCACTGCACGAGGTCGAGGCGCGCCGCAAAGGTCGCCGATTCGCCCGGCTCGAGCGCGAACGGCCGCGCCTCGCCGGTGGCGGTGCTCGGACCGTTGCTGTGCCAGACGACGATGCCCTCGTCACTCAGGGTGAGGGCGGGCTCGCCGAGGACGGTCCCGCGGATCTCGGCATCGCTCGTGTTGATGAGCGTGACATCGATCATGACCGGATCGCCCCCCGCCTCGACGGCCGTGGTCGGCAGCGCGAGAGCGAGTCCGCTGTCGAACGGGGCGGCCTCGGCGATGGTGCCCTCGCACAGATTGATGCGGGACACGGGCGCGCGTTCTTGCACTTCGTCGGTCCCGAGGGCCGAGTCGGCCGCGCCGCCCGCGAGCGTCGCGTCCGGTTCCGTCGGGGTGAGGGAGCCGATGCCGACGAGCGTGAGCGGGACGACGATCGCCACGGCGGCCAGCGTCGAGGCGCCCGCCGCCGCGATCGCGCGCGGGCGGCGCCGGGCGCGGGCCCGACGGATCACGGCCTCGACGTCGACCGTGCCGGCCGGAGCGTCGGGGTCGCGGAAACGGTGGCGAAGGTCGGATTCAGTTGCCACGGAGTCCTCCACGGTCGGTCAGCGAGCGCGACGCCGGCGGCGGCATCGCTCCCGCGGGGCCCAGACGGTCGGCGCGAGTGCCATCGTCGGCGAGGGTGATCGCCATCTTGGCCAGACCGTCGCTCAGGTAGCGCTTGACGGTGCCGGCGCTGATGCCGAGTTCGGCGGCGATGTCGTCGACCTTGAGATCGTCGTAGTAGCGCAGCACGATGCAGGCGCGTTCGCGCGGGCTCAGCTTGCGTAGTTCGTCGTGCAAGTCGAGGCGCGTCTCGCTCGCCAGCGAGTCGGGTTCCTGTTCATCGGGTCGGTACTCGAGGGGGGCGATGCGGCGCCACCTCGACCGGCGGCGGCTTCGATCGACGGCCCCGTTCAGGATGGCTCGTCGCACGTAGGATTCCGCGCTCTCGATCGAGAACCCGTTGCGCAGGCGACCGAAGGTGCGCACGAGCGCGTCCTGGACGAGATCGGCGGCATCCTCGCGATCGCCGCAGAGCAGCTGCGCGTAGCGCAGCAACGCGTCGCCGCGCTCGTCCACGAGTCGCGCGACCGTCTGCTCCCATTCCGGAACCCGGCGCACACCCACCTCCCGTTTCTTGCCTTCACCCTGTCAGACGACGAGGTGCGGCGAAACGTTGGGGTGCGGCCGGGTTTCTCGGCGGGCGCCTAGGACGCGGCGTTCAGTCGGGCGCGGAGCTCGGCGAGCTGGGCGCGCACAGCGGCCGGCACACGGTCGCCGAAGCCATCCAGGAACGACTCGGTGTCGTCGGCCTCGGCGAGCCACGCCTGCGGGTCGATGTCGAACAGGGCGGCCCAGTCGTCATCGCTGACCCCGGCGGCGCGGTAGTCGATCGCTCCCTCGGCGGGGATCCAGCCGGCCGGGCTGGCGATCGCTGGCGCGCGGCCGTCGACCCGGTCGAGGATCCACGCCAGGACGCGGCTGTTCTCGGAGAACCCGGGCCAGAGCCAGCGACCCTTCTCGTCTTTGCGGAACCAGTTCACCTGGAACACCCGCGGCACGGTGCCGGTGCGGCGCAACTGCGCACCGACGTCGAGCCAGTGCTGCCAGTAGTCGGCCATGTGGTAGCCGCAGAACGGGAGCATCGCGAAGGGGTCGCGGCGCAGTTCGCCGACAGTGCCTTCGGCGGCCGCCGTCTGCTCGGATGCGAGAGTGGCGCCCACGAAGACGCCGTGCTCCCAGTCGCGTGCCTCCGCCACCAGAGGCACGTTGCTTGCTCGGCGGCCGCCGAAGATGAGTGCGTCGATGACGACGCCCCGCGGATCCTGCCAGTCGTCCGAGATGATCGGGCACTGTTCGGCAGCCACGGTGAAACGGGAATTGGCGTGCGCGGCGGGTCGACCGGAGTCGGGAGTCCAGTCCCGGCCCTGCCAGTCGGTGAGGTGGGCGGGAGGGGTCTTGGAGAGCCCTTCCCACCAGACATCGCCGTCGTCGGTGCGCGCCACGTTCGTGAAGATCGTGTTCCCCCAGAGGGTGTCGATCGCGGTCTTGTTGGTGTCGACGCCGGTGCCCGGCGCGACGCCGAAGAATCCCGCCTCGGGGTTGATCGCGCGCAGTCGGCCGTCGTCACCGGGCGCAAGCCACGCGATGTCGTCGCCGATCGTCTCGACGCTCCAGCCGGGGATGCTGGGCTTCAGCATCGCGAAGTTCGTCTTCCCGCACGCGCTCGGGAAGGCCGCGGCGACGTGGAAGACCCGACCCCGCGGGTTCGTCACCTTGAGCAGCAGCATGTGCTCGGCGAGCCAACCCTCGTCGCGGGCGATGGCCGAGGCGATGCGCAGGGCAAAGGACTTCTTCGCCAGGATCGCGTTGCCGCCGTAAGCCGAACCGTACGACCAGATCTCGCGCGTCTCGGGGAAGTGACTGATGTACTTCTCCGAGTTGCACGGCCAGGCGACATCGTCCTCGCCCGGCGCCAGCGGCGCTCCGACGGAGTGCATCGCGGGCACCCAGGAGGTGTTCTCGGTCATCTGCTCGAGCGCGGCGGACCCCATGCGGGTCATCGTGCCCATGCTCACTACGACATACGGCGAATCGGTGAGCTGGATGCCGTAGCGCGAGAGCGGGCTTCCGATCGGACCCATGGAGAACGGCACGACGTACATGGTGCGCCCGCGCATGGTGCCGGCGAACTTCTCGGCGAGCGTGATGCGCATCTCGTCCGGATCGACCCAGTTGTTGGTGGGGCCGGCATCCTCTTCGCGCTCGGAGCAGATGTAGGTGCGCGACTCGACGCGCGCGACGTCGCTCGGATCGCTGCGTGCGAGGAAGCTGTAGGGACGCAGCTCGGCGTTGAGTCGCTCGATGGTGCCGTTGTCGACGAGAGTCCGCAGGAGCTGGTCGCGCTCGCCGCGTGAGCCGTCGCACCAGACGATCGAGTCCGGCTGGGCGAGACCGGCCATGTCGTTGACCCACGACACGATCCTGGGGTTCGTTCCGACCGGCGCCGATGCGGCCTGCGGTGAGACTGTGGGAACGGGCGACGGCACGGGGGTGACGCGGTCGTGCGAGACGGGAGCGGTGGGGCGGTCGAGAACGGTCATCGTTCCTCCGTAGTGTCGTGATCCGGTGGCAAGATCTCTTCTTGTCTCCACTTTCGCCCGACATTTCGGGGATAGGCGGGAATTGTGCGGCAAAAGATCGCCAAATCTTTCGCTATTGTGGAGACATGAAGGATCTTGCGACGCTTGGCCAGCGCATCCGGCACTTCCGCACCGAAGCGGGACTCACCCTCGATCAGCTGGGGGCCGCGGTCGGCGTCGCCGCCAGCCAGCTCTCCCTGATGGAGAACGGTCGCCGCGAGCCGCGCCTCTCGCTGCTCTCGGCGGTCGCCGACGAGTTGGGGATCCCCGTGGGCACGCTTCTCGAATCGGCACCGCCGAGTGAGCGGGCGGCGCTCGAGATCGAACTGGAACGCGCGCAGACCGCCTCGACCTATCGCGAACTCGGGCTCCCGCCGCTTCGCGCCTCGAAAGCGATGACCGACGACGTGCTGCGCGCGATCGTCGGTCTGCACCGCGAAATCGAGCGACGGGCGCGCGAAGCGGTGGCGACGCCCGAGGAGGCCCGTCGCGCCAACACCGAGCTGCGGGCGCTCATGCGCACCCGCAACAACTATCTGCCCGACATCGAGGTGCTCGCCGAGGAGGAACTGCGCGCGGTCGGGCACTCCACGGGGGCGCTGACACACCGATCCGTCAGTCGCATGGCGGAGCGGCTCGGCTTCGAACTCGTCCACGTCGACGATCTGCCGCACTCGGCGCGGTCCGTGACCGACCTCGAGAACGGCCGCATCTACCTTCCCCCCGCGTCGATTCCCGGCGGTCACGGCCTGCGCTCAATGGCGCTCCAGGCGATGGCCCACCGGCTGCTCGGCCATGCGGCGCCGACGAGCTACGCCGAATTCCTGCGGCAGCGCCTCGAGATCAACTACTACGCGGCGGCGTGCCTGATGCCGCTGACCCAATCGCTCGAGTTCCTGCGAGACGCCAAGAACGACCGCAACATCGCGATCGAAGACTTCCGGGATGCCTTCGGCGTCACGCACGAGGCCGCCGCGCTGCGCTTCACCAACCTCGCCACCGAACACCTCGGAATCACCTTGCACTTCTTGCGCGTCGGGGGCGACGGGTCGATCTCGAAGGCCTACGAGAACGACGACCTTCCCCTCCCGGTGGATGCCACCGGCTCGATCGAGGGCGAGATCGTCTGCCGGCAGTGGAGCGCGCGCGAGGCCTTCGAACGCACCAACCGGACGACCGAGTACTACCAGTACACCGATACCCCCGCGGGCACCTACTTCGAGTCGACGCAGACCGGCTCCGCGGCGGCCGAAGAGTTCTCGATCACGCTCGGCGTGCCCTTCGCCGAGTCCAAATGGTTCCGCGGGCGTGAGACGAAGGTGCGTTACCGCTCCACCTGCCCCGAACTCAGCTGCTGCAAGCGGCCGGCGAGCGAGCTGTCCGAGCGCTGGTCGGGCCGAGCCTGGTCGAGCGCCAAGGTGCACGCGCACATCTTCTCGCCGCTCCCGGCGGGAACCTTTCCCGGGGTCGACGACCGCGAACTGTACGAGTTCCTCGAAGCGCACGCGGGGCAGTGATCCGCGGTGGGGTGGTGGTGCCCTCGACACGATTCGAACGTGCGACTTCTTCCTCCGGAGGGAAGCGCTCTATCCACTGAGCTACGAGGGCGGATGCGGAACTAGATTAGCAGTATGGCCCCGTTCGACCCTGACCGCGTCGTTCGCGCCGAGTTCGCTGCGACGGTGGTCGCCTACACCGAATTCGTGCTTTCGGTCGCGGTCGCCGAGGCGCACGCCGGGGTCGTCGAGTCCCTCTCGGTGACGGTCGACGGCCACGAGATCCCCGTGCGTGAGATCGTCGGCCCGCACGGGACGCGGGTGCACGTCGGAGCGGCCGAGGCCGGCGAACTCCGCGTCAGCTACCGTGCGAGCGTGGGTCGCGCCTCGCCCACCCCGGTCGACCCGCTCGATGCGATCACCTACGCGCGCCCGAGTCGTTACGTCGAAGCCGACGCGCTCACCGCCTTCGCGCGCGAGCAGTTCTCCGGGCTGTCGGGAGTCGAGCTCGTGTTCGCCGTGGAGCGTTGGGTGCACGAGCGGTTGCGCTACGCACCCACCGACTCGGCCTGGCGCGGGGGAGCGGAGGCGACTCTCGCCTCCGGCGTCGGCGTCTGTCGTGACTTCGCGCACGTCGTGCTGGCGCTGCTGCGGGCGCTCGATGTCCCGGCGCGTTTCGTGGCGGTGTACGCGCCGGGCCTCGTCCCGATGGACTTCCACGCCGTGGTCGAGGCGCTCGTCGACGACCGCTGGCTGCTCGTGGATGCGACGCGCCTTGCCCCGCGCCGGGCGATGGTACGCATCGCGACGGGACGCGATGCGGCCGACACCGCCTTCTTGACCAACACTCTCGCGGACATCGACCTCACCGAGCTGCGGGTGGACGCGTCGGTGCCCGGGCTCGAGCCGGACGACCCGACGGAGCTCGTCGAACTCAGTTGAGCGCGCGGAGCGCGGACTCGACGAGCGAGGTCGCATCGCCCGCCTCACCGAAGTACTCGCTGGAAAGCACCAGGCGGGCCGAACCGGAGAACACCACGAGCGTTCCGCGGTCGTTGGCGCCGGAGGAGAAGAAGGCCTGATCGCCGAACGCGACGGCGGTGCCGGTTTGCGCGTCGATCGCGGCGGCGAGGGCCGCGTCGCCGAGGAGGGAGGCGGCGAGATCGACGCTCGCACCTCCGGACTCTCGCACCCAGCGGCAGGCGACCCCGTCGGCGGCCAGCGCGGTCGCACCCGGGGTGCCGGCTTCGGGCGTCCACGCGGCAAGCGCCGCGAAGTTGGGGTTGAACTCGAACATCGTCTCGGCCGAGATGAGCTCGGAGCACGCGACGACGAGCGGGATCGAGTCGGGGGAGTCGGGTGTCGGCGACGGGGTCGCACTCGTCGTCGTGCTCGGCGCGGGGCTGCTCGTCGCGCTCGACGCGCTCGCGCCCGGGAGCGGGGCGGGGGCCACGGCGCAGCCGGTCAGAGCGAGCAGGCAGCCGACGGCGGCGGTCAGAGCGAGACGATGACGAGGGACTCGATTCAGCACCCGACCATTGTGCGGTTGTCGACGCGTGCCCGTGCACGCCACGCCCGGCAGATAGGATCGTCCCTCGTGAATCCCGCCGAATTGACTGCTGTCGTCCTCCACGCCGCCCGAGAGGTCGCGGGGGAGCGCGCGGGCGAGATCTCCGACGCCGATGTGACGCTCGAGCGCCCGCGTAACCGCGAGCATGGCGACTGGGCGTCGAATGTCGCGATGAAGCTCGGCAAGCGTCTAGACCGGGTGCCCCGCGACTTCGCTGCCGACCTGGTTGCCGCGCTCGCCAAGGTGGAGGGCATCGCGGATGCCTCCGTGGCAGGACCTGGCTTCGTCAACATCTCGCTCGATGCCGCCGCCGCCGGCGTCGCCGCGGCGCGCATCGTCGAGGCGGGCGAGTCGTACGGCCGCGGTGACCTCTACGCGGGCGTCACGATCAATCTCGAGTTCGTCTCGGCCAACCCGACCGGGCCGATCCACATCGGCGGCACCCGCTGGGCCGCCGTCGGCGATTCCTTGGCGCGCGTCTTCGAGGCCGAGGGCGGCCTCGTCACGCGCGAGTACTACTTCAACGACCACGGCGCCCAGATCGACCGCTTCGCCCGGTCCCTCGTGGCCTCGTATCTCGGCGAGGCCGCGCCCGAGGACGGCTACGGCGGGCAGTACATTCACGACATCGCCTCACGCGTGGTGGCCGCCAGCGAGATCGACCTGGCCGGGCTCGATCGCGCGGCGCAGACCGAGCACTTCCGCGCCCTCGGGGTCGAGATGATGTTCGGCGAGATCCGGCAGAGCCTGCACGACTTCGGGGTGGACTTCGACGTCTACTTCCACGAGGACTCGCTGCACGAATCCGGTGCCGTCGAGCACGCCGTCGAGCGGTTGCGCCAGCTGGGCCACATCTTCGAGTCGGAGGGGGCGACCTGGCTTCGCACCACCGAATTCGGCGACGACAAGGACCGCGTCGTCATCAAGAGCGACGGCGAGGGCGCCTACATCTCGGGTGACCTGGCCTACTACCTCAACAAGCGCGAGCGCGGCTTCGAGCGCAACCTGATCATGCTGGGGGCCGACCACCACGGCTACGTCAAGCGGCTCATGGCGATGACGGCCGCGTTCGGCGACGAGCCGTACGTCAACCTCGAGATCCTGATCGGCCAGATGGTCAACCTGGTGCGCAACGGGGAACCGGTGCGGATGTCGAAGCGCGCGGGCACCGTCGTCACGATGGAAGACCTCGTCGAGGCGGTGGGCGTCGACGCCGCGCGCTACGCCCTGGTGCGAAGCTCCGCCGACAGCCAGCTCGACATCGACCTCGACCTGCTCACCAAGAAGACCAACGACAACCCGGTGTTCTACGTGCAGTACGCCCACGCTCGAACGCGCGCCGTCGCGCGAAACGCGGCCGAGGCGGGCGTCACGACCGAGGCCTTCGACGCGGCGACCCTCGACCACGACACCGAGAGCGCGCTGCTCGGGCAGCTGGCGGAGTTCCCGCGCATCGTGCGTCAGGCCGCCGAATTGCGCGAACCGCACCGCATCGCGCGCTACCTCGAAGAGCTCGCCGGGGCGTACCACACCTGGTATGCGGCGTGCCGCGTGATCCCGCTCGGCGAGGCGCCGATCGAGCCGGTGCACGCATCCCGGTTGATGCTCAATGAGGCCACGAGTCAGGTGCTTCGCAACGGACTCGCCTTGCTCGGGGTCAGCGCGCCCGCGAAGATGTAGCCGTGAGCACGGCGCCCGAGACACCTCAGCCGCGTTCCTCCGAGACGATGGTCGTCTCGTCGACCGCGATCACGCGCGTGCCGAAGCGGCGGCGCGTCTGGCCGTGGGTGCTCGCCGGCGTCGTGGTGCTGGCTCTCGCCGTCGCCGCGCTCGTGGCGGAAGGCATGGCGCGCGGCATCGTCGCCGACACGGTGGCCGAGCGCATCGCGACCGAGTTCGACCTCGACTCGGCCGACGACGTCGAGGTCGAGCTCGGAAGCTCGCCCGTCATCCCGCAGCTCATCGCCGGGCGCCTTGACGAGATCGATGTCGAAATCGCGGAGTTCACCCTTGGCGATCTCACCGGGTCGCTCGACGTGCACGCCGAGTCGGTGCCGCTGGACGAGACGGCGCCGACCGGGCTCATCACCGGGCGCTTCACGATCGACGCGGGCGCGCTGTTGGCGGTCGCGGCGCAGTTGAGCGGGCTGGAGCCGGAGAGCATCACGCTCGATGCCCCCGAGATCGTCGTCACCACCACTCTCGAGCTGTTCGGTTTCGAGTTCAGCGTGGGTCTCGGCGTCGAACCCGGTATCGACGACGGGGCGCTCGTGTTCAGCCCGACGAGCTTCCGACTCGGCGACGAGTCGCTCACCGCCGAGGAGCTGACCAGCAACCCGGTGTTCGCGAGCCTGGCACGGCTGTTCCTGCAGCAGGAGCCGATCTGCTTGGCCGAGATGCTGCCCGCCGCGATTGTGCTCGACGACGTCGAGGTGGTCGGCGACTCGCTGCGGGTGGCCTTCAGCGCGAGCGACATCGCCCTCGGCGCGACCGGTGAGCGGGGAACGTGTGGCCCAGCGGATGAGTGAGCAAGCTGAGCGCGCGCCGAAGCGACCCGTGCTGTGGAGCATTCTCGCCGTGGTTGCCGTCGGGGTCGGTGGATTCTTCTGGCTCGATAATTGGGTGCGCGGTCAGGTCGCCGACATCGCCTCCTCGAAAATCGAAGAGGTGCTCAGTCTCGACAGCGACCAGCCCGTCGAGATCGACATCGCAGGAGTCTCCGTTATCGCGCAAGTGCTGACCGGGCGTCTGGAGGGCGTGTCGGCAGGCGTCGACAACGTGCGGATCGGTGACCTCGCCGGCGGCGTTCGGCTGGATGCTTCCGGCATCCCGATCGATCTCAGCAACCCTCTGGAGATCGATGAGCCGATCGACCGGGTGCAGATCGCGTTCACCGTGGGCGAGGACTCGGTGCGACAGATCGCAAGTTCGCTCACGCTGGCGACCGTGAACAGTGTCGAGCTGGACGAGGGGCTGATTCAACTCGGCACAGGTTTCAATCTGCTCGGCGCACAATTCGATCTCGGGGTCGGAATCGAGCCCTTCGCGCGCGACGGCCAGCTCGGCTTCACTCCGACGACGGTTGATCTGAACGGATCGCGGACGACCGTTGCCGAGTTGAGCGCGCAGTACGGTCCGCTGGTTGACTCCGTCTTTCAGACTCGCGACGTGTGTATCGCGCGGTGGCTGCCCGTTGCGCTCGCCGTCGATCGGGTCAGCGTCGTGGGGGAGGAGCTCATCATCGTGATCAGCGCCGACAAACAGCTGTTCACCGACGCCGAGCTGCGCAAACTCGGAAGCTGCACCGACTAGCGATTCGCGAGGTCGCGCGCCCCCGGTAGACTGTCTGACGGCTTCAGGGACCAATCCGGGTTCGCTCGCCTCACCCTTCGTTCCGACGTCCTCGTGAGGCAGGTTGTGACTTCAAATCCGTTGGCACCCGAGTGGCTCAGCCCCCCGGTCGATGCGAACGCGCTCGCCCCGGCGGTCTGGCCCGCGCACGCCGAGCGCGATGACTCCGGCGAGTTGCGCATCGCCGGCGTGGGCGCCGCGGCGCTCGCTGCGGAGTACGGTACCCCGCTCTACGTCTTCGATGAGCAGGATGCCCGGGACCGCGCCGCGCTCGTACGCGATTCGTTCTCGGCGGCGTTCGCACCGCTCGGCGCGGCCGTGCACGTCTACTACGCGGGCAAGGCCTTCTTGTCGACCGAGATCGCCCGGTGGATGTCGGAGGCGGGCCTGCGCATCGACGTCGCGAGCGGCGGGGAACTCGCCGTCGCGCTCGCCGCGGGCGTCGAGCCGGCCGAGCTGGGGTTCCACGGCAACAACAAGAGCATCGCCGAGATCGACCGCGCCGTCGGCGTCGGGATCGGCACGATCGTCGTCGACAGTCTGATCGAGATCGACCGGGTCGCCGAGGCCGCGAACGCCGCCGGGCGCGTGCAGCCGGTGCGGCTGCGCATCAACTCGGGCGTTCACGCCTCCACGCATGAGTACCTGGCGACGGCGCGCGAAGACCAGAAGTTCGGCATCCCGCTCGCGGATGCCGTGGCCGCGGTGGCGCGCATCCGCTCACACGCCAGCCTCGCCTTCCTCGGACTGCACTCGCACATCGGCTCGCAGATCTTCGAGTCCGACGGATTCGCCGAGGCGGCGCGGCGGCTCCTCGCGGTGCACGCCGAACTCCTCGAGTCCGGCCCCGTTCCGGAACTCAACCTCGGAGGCGGATTCGGCATCGCCTACACGAGCGTCGACCAGGTCACCCCGCTCGCCGAGATCGCGGCTGACTTCGCGCAGGTCATCCGGTCGGAGTGCGCGAGGCTCGGCATCCCCGTTCCGGATCTCGCGATCGAACCCGGTCGCGCCATCATCGGAACGCCCGGTGTCACCCTCTACGAGGTCGGAACGACGAAGCCCGTTGAGGTCAGCCTCGACGGCGGGGCAAGTGCGACGCGCCTCTACGTGAGCGTTGACGGCGGGATGAGTGACAACGCCCGCCCGGCCCTCTACGAGGCCGACTACACGGTGCGCCTGGCGAGCCGCGCCTCGCACGCGGCCCCCGTGCTCGTGCGCATCGCCGGCAAGCACTGCGAGTCCGGCGACATCGTTGTGCGTGACGACTACCTGCCGGGCGATGTCGCGCCCGAGGACCTGCTCGCGGTGCCCGCCACCGGGGCCTACTGCTTCTCACTCGCCAGCAACTACAACTACCTCACCCGACCCGCGGTCGTGGCGGTGCGGGACGGGCGTTCGCGCCTGCTCGTTCGCCGCGAGACCGAGGACGACCTTCTCCGCCGTGATCTCGGCGCGCAACCCCAGGGAGCAGTCCGCGCATGATGGAATACCGCAACCTTCGTATCGCCCTGCTGGGCGCCGGCTCGGTCGGCTCGCAAGTGGCGAGTCTGCTGCTGGAACACGGCGACGAGCTCGCCGCGCGCGTCGGCGCCGGCCTGGAGCTCGTCGGAGTCGCCGTGCGCGACGTCGACGCCCCGCGCGACATCGACATCCCGCGCGAACTGCTGACGACGGATGCGCACTCGCTCATTCTCGGTGCCGACATCGTCGTCGAGCTCATCGGGGGACTCGAGCCCGCCCGCGAGTACCTGACGCTCGCGCTCACCTCCGGTGCGGATGTCATCACCGCGAACAAGGCGCTGCTGGCCACCCACGGGCCCGAGCTGTTCGAACTCGCCAGCCAGGTCGGTGCGCAGCTGTACTACGAGGCCGCCGTCGGCGGCGCCATCCCGATCATCCGACCGCTGCGCGACAGCCTCGCGGGCGACCGCGTGCACCGGATTCTCGGAATCGTCAACGGCACGACGAACTACATCCTCGATCGGATGGACACCGAAGGATCGAGTCTCGAGGACGCCCTCGCGACCGCGCAGGAGCTCGGCTACGCGGAGGCGGACCCGACGGCGGACGTCGAAGGTTACGACGCCGCGCAGAAGGCCGCGATCCTCGCGAGCCTCGCCTTCCACACCACGGTTCCGCTGGATGCCGTGCACCGCGAAGGCATCCTCGGAGTCACGCGCGACCAGGTGGTGGCCGCCAAGAAGTCCGGCTTCGTCGTGAAGCTCCTGGCCGTGTGCGAGCGGCTCGTGGATCCGGTCACGGGAGTCGAGGGCGTGAGCGCCCGCGTGCATCCCGCCCTGATCCCCGCGACGCACCCGCTCGCGGCGGTGCACGGCGCCAACAACGCCGTCTTCCTCGAGGCCGAAGCGGCCGGCAGCCTGATGTTCTATGGCGCGGGTGCCGGCGGCATCCAAACGGCATCCGCCGTTCTCGGCGACGTCGTCTCGGCCGCGCGCCGCCACGTCATCGGCGGTCCGGGGGTGGCGGAGTCGACCCACGCCAACCTCGCCGTGTTGCCGATCGCGAGTGTGACCACGCGCTACCAAATCACCCTGCAGGTGCTCGACCGCCCCGGCGTGCTCGCCGAGATCGCCTCCGTGTTCAGCACCCATGAGGTCTCGGTCGAAGCGGTGCAGCAGTCGGTCGCCACCGAACCGGAGCACGTCCACGAGGCTGGCACCGAGGCCCCAGCGCCGACCGCTACCCTGGTCATCGGAACGCACGAGGCCACCGAGGCCGCTCTGGCCGACACTGTCGCCGCCCTGAAGGCGAGCGAGGTCGTCGCCGAGGTGACGAGCGTTCTGCGAGTAGAGGGACTTTAACGACATGGCACAGTGGCGCGGAGTGCTGCACGAGTACCGCGATCGGCTCGACGTGACCGACGCGACGCCCATCATCACGCTCGGAGAGGGCGGGACCCCGCTCATCCCGGCGCCCGCGCTGTCGGCGCGCACCGGTGCGCGTGTCTGGGTCAAGTTCGAGGGGATGAACCCCACCGGCTCGTTCAAGGACCGCGGGATGACGATGGCCGTCTCGAAGGCCGTCGAGCACGGCGCGAAGGCCGTCATCTGCGCCTCGACCGGCAACACCTCGGCGTCGGCCGCGGCCTTCGCCACGCACGCCGGCATCACCGCTGCCGTGCTCGTGCCCGAGGGCAAGATCGCGATGGGCAAGCTCGCCCAGGCGATCGCGCACGGCGCCGAGCTGCTGCAGGTGCAGGGGAACTTCGACGACTGCCTCGACATCGCGCGCGAGTTGGCCGCGAACTACCCGGTGCACCTCGTGAACTCGGTCAACAACGACCGCATCGAGGGCCAGAAGACGGCCGCGTTCGAGGTCGTCGAGGTGCTGGGCGACGCCCCCGACTTCCACCTCATCCCGGTCGGCAACGCCGGCAACTACACCGCGTACACGCGCGGCTACCGCGAGGAACTCGATCGCGGAGTCACGACGAAGCTTCCGCGGATGTTCGGCTTCCAGGCCTCGGGCAGCGCGCCGATCGTGCGCGGCGAGGTCGTCAAGCACCCCGAGACGATCGCGAGCGCGATCCGGATCGGCAACCCGGCATCGTGGGAGCTGGCGCTGGAAGCGCGCGACCTCACGAGCGGTTATTTCGGGGCGATCGACGACGACACGATCCTCGAGGCGCACCGCATCCTGTCGGCCGAGGTCGGCATCTTCGTCGAGCCCGCCTCGGCGATCAGCGTGGCCGGTCTTCTGGAGCGCTCGGCCGCGGGCGCGATCCCGAAGGATGCCACCGTCGTCTTGACGGTCACGGGGCACGGACTGAAGGACCCGCAGTGGGCCCTGCGCACGCCGGATGGTGCTGAGATCCAGCCGACGAGCGTTCCCGTCGACACGGCGAGCATCGCCGAGGTCCTCGGGCTCGCCAAGAACCCCGCCGATTCGGCGTCGTCGTGACCTCGACCGCGGGCCCGCTCGTGGGCCGCACGGTCACGGTCAAGGTGCCGGCGACCACGGCGAACCTCGGACCGGGCTTCGACACCCTGGGCCTCGCGCTCTCGGTGTATGACGAGCTCGAGGTGACCGCGAGCGCCGAGCCCGGTGCGCGCGTGCGCGTCGAGGGCGTCGGCGCGGGCGAGGTCCCGACCGACGAGTCGAATCTCGTGGTGCGCTCCATCGCGCACGCCTTCGCCTCCGTCGGCCACGAGCTTCCCGGTCTCGACCTCGTGGCGCGCAACGCGATTCCGCATGGTCGGGGGATGGGCTCCAGTGGTGCCGCGATCGTCTCCGGCATCATGGCGGCCAAGGGTCTGCTCGAGGGCGTCGTCGAGTTCGACTCGCAGCAGCTGCTGGCGCTCGCGACCGAACTCGAGGGCCACCCCGACAACGTCGCCCCCGCGCTGTTCGGCGGCCTCACGATCGCCTGGATGACCCCGCAGGGTCCTCGGCACAAGAAGCTCATCGTGCACCGCGGCGTGTCGCCACTGGTTGCCGTGCCGAACGAGACGACGATGTCGACCGCGCTCGCGCGAAGCCTTCAGCCCGTGTCGGTTCCGCACGAGGACGCGATCTTCAACGTCTCGCGCTCGGCGCTGCTGATCGCCGCGCTCATTCAGAGTCCGGAACTTCTCCTCGAAGCCACTGAGGACAAGCTCCACCAGAGCTATCGGGCGAGCGCGATGCCCGAGACCGATGCGCTGATCCGCATGCTGCGGGCCGAAGGCCTCGCCGCGGTGGTCTCCGGCGCCGGTCCCTCGATCCTGGTGCTCGGCAGCGATCCTGCCCAGCGCCTGCTCGCCACGGATCTCATCGAGAAGAACGCAACGACCACCTGGGACTGCCTGGTGCTCGCCGTCGACTTCCGTGGTGCTACAGTGGTCTCGCACCCGATCGAAGCTGTGGCCTAGAGCTCAGCGACGCGAACCCGCGACAGGGTGCGATCTCACCGGCACTCGCCGACCGCGGTTTCCGCATTATTCGTGCATCCGACTCCGCAGCCGACGGCGCTGAACCCCGGGATGTTCTGTGCCCGGGCCGAAAGGAACCCTGCACCGTGACTGACGTCAACGCCTCCGCCCCTGCCGCGGATGCCCGCGCTGAGCTCGCGCTCAAGCGCCTCCCCGAACTCCAGGCTCTCGCGGCCGAGCGGGGGATCACCGGTGCTGCCAAGCTCCGAAAGGGAGAACTCGTGGACATCCTCGCCCAAAACGACGACGGCGCTGCCGTCGACACGAACGCCGACGCCCCCGCGGTGACGGAGCAGGCCCCCGCGGCCGCGGAGTCGAGCGACGCGGCGGCTCCGGCCTCCGACGCTCCGGCTGACGCCGCTCCGGCCGACGCCGCCGCGCCCGCGGCCGAGGCTGCGGCCGCCGCGCCCGCGCGCCG
>NZ_CAJQNT010000029.1 GCF_905479755.1 uncultured Schumannella sp.
CCGGCCGCCGCTCCGGCACCGGCCGCTCCCGCGCCTGCCGCCACTGCTCCGGCTCCGGCCGCCGCTCCGGCGCCTGCCGCGGCCCCCGCTGCTCCGGCGGCCGCTCCCGCCGCGGCAGCCAGCCACGCCGGCTACGTGACGCCGATCGTGCGCAAGCTCGCGAACGAGCGTGGCGTCGACCTGTCGACCGTCTCCGGAACGGGCGTCGGCGGACGCATCCGCAAGCAGGACATCCTCGACGCGACCCCGGCCACGCCCGCCGCGGCACCGGCGGGAACCCCGGCACCGGTCGAGGTGCTCGAGGTTTCGCCGCTGCGCGGCACCACGGTGCCGATGTCGCGACTTCGCAAGGTCGTTGCCGAACGCGCCGTGCTGTCGATGCAGTCGATGGCGCAGCTCACCACCGTCGTCGAGGTCGACGTCACGCGCGTCGCCGCCTACCGCGACCAGGTGAAGGCCGACTTCCTGTCGAAGACCGGGGTGAAGCTGAGCTTCCTGCCGTTCTTCACTCTCGCGGCGGCGGAGGCGCTCAAGGCGTTCCCGATCATCAACGCGACGGTCGAGGGCGACAGCATCGTGTACCCGGACCACGAAAACATCAGCATCGCGGTCGACACCGAACGCGGACTGCTGACCCCGGTGGTGCGCAACGCGAGTGAACTGACGCTCGCGCAGCTCGCCCAGGAGATCGCCGATCTCGCCGAGCGCACCCGCGACAACAAGCTGAAGCCCGACGAGCTGGCGGGCGGCACGTTCACCGTCACGAACACGGGCTCGCGCGGCGCGCTGTTCGACACCCCGGTCGTGTTCCTGCCGCAGGTCGCGATCCTCGGAACCGGCATCGTCGTCAAGAAGCCCGTCGTCGTCAGCGACAACGGTCTCGACGCGATCTCGATCCGTTCGACCGTGTACCTCGCGCTCTCCTACGATCACCGGATCGTCGACGGCGCCGACGCGGCGCGCTTCCTGACCACGGTCAAGAAGCGCCTCGAAGGCGGCAACTTCGCGGGAGTCCTCGGCGTCTAGTCCGGACTCGTCGCGAGATACTCGCGAACCCGCCACCCGGCCTCGCCCTTCATCAGAAGGAGCGAGGCCGCGGTGTTGTCGGCCCCGAGTCGGACAAGCGCCGTCCCGCCGAGCCGTTCCACCACGACCCACGCCGCGACGTCGGAGCTGTGCTGCCACGCCGCCGACGTGGCCTCGCCGCCAGACTGGATCGCCCGGATCGCCGCCCGGTCGTGCTCCATCGCCGCTGACCCTGGTTGAAACACTTGGTCGAGGCAGAGAATCGACAGCTCGGCAAGGCATCGCTCTCGAGCGGTGACCAACGCGCTCGCGGCGGCGACCGGGTCGTCCCCGTCGAGCACGGATGCGGCCGCCGCATCCGAGTCCGCGCCCGCGTCGTCGTGCGCCGTCGCGGTGGCCCCCGGTACCTCACGGGCGTCGCTCAGCTCCGGTGCGGGCTCCGCGCCGCCGGCGGGAACCCCGAACACGCCGACCGTGACGACCAGCCCGGCTGCGGCGAGGGCCACCACCGTGCGTCGGCTGCGCGGGCTGCGGCTCTGCCACGAACGTGCCGCACGCGCGAGAGCGTCCCCGAAGGGATGCGCGCGAGACGCGTCGACGACGCCGCGCCATCCGTTCGGCAACGTGGCCTCGAGGCCGTGACGGTCGAGCAACTCGCGCACGCGATCCGGGAGAACTCCCACCACGAGCGACCAGACGGGGCTCGGCGCTGAGGCGTCCCCGACCTGACCAGCCGACCCGTCCACCTCACTGCCACGCGCGGGCACCAGCTGCCGCGCTGACGGTGAACGCCCGTCACGATCGGACCGCCCTCGAACGGCATCGAGCGAGTCGGACGGCGCAACGGGATCCTCCCGGCGCAGTGGCGCAGCAGCGGCGAAATCGAAGAGCTCGCTCTCGCAAACCTCGAACAGGTCCTCGTCGGCGCACGCGTCGATCCGAGCCCACAGCTGATCCCGCGCCCGCGCCAGTTCGGGATCGGTCAGCCGAGCCACGCGCGAGACCAGCGCCCGCACGGCACGTCGATCGGCGTGCACCCCGGGCTCGCGCTCCCGGGCCACCTCCGCCGCGTTCGCCTCAAACATCGTCGCCGCACCCCACCCGATGAGCCGCGGCTCCCCGCTCGCGCTGAGCGCGATGTGATCGTCTCCGATCGCCCCGTGGGCGAGCCCGGCGTCGTGGAGCCGCGCCACTGTCGCGATCACCGGGGCCAACAGCGTCACCACCTCCCCCGCGTCGAGTCGCGCACGACGTCGAAGCAGTTCGGCGAGCGTGCCGCCGTGGCAGCGCTCGAGCACCAGGCATCCCCGGTCGCCGTCCGATTCCGAGGCGGTGGTCGCCGCATCCAGGAGACGAACCACGTGCGGTCCGGCGGCGCTGTGCAGCGCGGATGCCTCCCGCACCGTCCGCTCGATCGCGTCGGTGCCGGAGCGGACCTTCAAGACCACCACACCGGTCTCGTCCTGGTGGCCGAGCGCGAGCGTGACCCGACCGCGGCGCGCAAGCGTGCGCGTCACTCGAAAGCCCGCGATCACATCCGGTTCCACGACTGTCACGTCAGAAGTGTGAGGCGCGCGGCGCGCGCCGCGAGCCACCGAAAGCGATCTCGTGGAGGGCGCCCGGCCGGAGCCTCGGCGGAGGACGCGTGCCTCGCCCCGTCGGCGTGGACGGGGCGCTCTGCGTAGACTGGGCGCATGGTCGACTTTGTCGACGCGGGGCTAAGCGCCAACTCCGTGTCGTATTCGACGGCCCTCGAACGTCAACGTGCCCTGCACGCTGACGTCGCGAGTGGTCGGGCGCCGGACACCGTTCTCCTTCTCGAGCATCCCAGCGTCTACACCGCCGGGAAACGCACCGAACCCCACGAACGCCCCACCGACGGCACCCCGGTCATCGACGTCGACCGCGGCGGCAAGATCACCTGGCACGGCCCGGGTCAGCTGGTCGGCTACCCGATTCTGCGACTCCGCGATCCGATCGACGTGGTCGCCTACGTGCGACGTCTCGAAGGCATGCTCATCGCGGTGCTGGCCGAACTCGGAATCGCCGGAGAACGCGTCGACGGACGGAGCGGTGTCTGGCTCCGCGGCGCCGACAAGATCGCCGCGATCGGCATCCGTGTCGCCGACGGCGTCACCATGCACGGCTTCGCCCTCAACTGCAGCAACTCCTTCGACGCGTACCGCTCGATCATCGCGTGCGGCATTCGCGAGGCCGGCGTGACGAGCATCTCGCGCGAACTCGGGCGCGCCGTGACCCCCGAGGATGTCGTGCCGATCGTCACACGGATCTTCGAATCGCATCTCGCCGACAGCCTCACCTCGACCGAAACGGTGACCGCATGACCCTCAGCGACACTCACGCCACCGAGCCCGCGGGCCGCAAAATGCTGCGTCTCGAGGTGCGAAACGCCTCCGTTCCGATCGAACGCAAACCCGAATGGATCAAGACCCGGGCCAAGATGGGCCCCGAATACACGGCGTTGCAGAGCCTCGTCAAAGACGAAGACCTGCACACCGTGTGCCAGGAAGCCGGATGCCCCAACATCTACGAGTGCTGGGAAGACCGGGAAGCGACCTTCCTCATCGGCGGCAGCCAGTGCACACGCCGGTGCGACTTCTGTCAGATCGACACCGGCAAGCCCGCCGACTATGACACCGATGAGCCGCGCCGCGTGGCCGAGTCAGTCGTCAAGATGGGCCTGCGCTACGCCACCGTGACGGGCGTCGCCCGCGATGATCTTCCCGACGAGGGCGCGTGGTTGCACGCCGAGACGGTGCGCGCGATCCACGCCGCCAACCCCGGCACCGGGGTCGAGATCCTGGCGACCGACTTCTCGGGCAACCCGGATCTTCTCGGCGAAGTCTTCTCGTCGAGGCCCGAAGTCTTCGCCCACAACGTCGAGACGGTGCCTCGGATCTTCAAGCGCATCCGTCCCGCATTCCGCTACGAGCGCTCGCTCGACGTCATCAGCCAAGCGCGTCGGGCGGGACTCATCACCAAGTCGAACCTCATTCTCGGGATGGGTGAGGAGCCGCACGAGGTGACCGAGGCGCTTCGGGACCTGCACGACGCCGGCTGCGACATCATCACCATCACCCAGTATCTGCGGCCCACGCCTCGGCACCTTCCGGTCGCCCGCTGGGTCAAGCCGGATGAGTTCGTCGAGTTCAAGACCCAGGCCGAAGAGATCGGGTTCCTGGGGGTGCTCGCCGGGCCGCTCGTGCGCTCCAGCTATCGCGCCGGACGCCTGTGGGCGCGGTCGATGAAGGCGAAAGGCTGGGAGGTGCCGGCGCAGCTGCAGCACCTCGCGGATGCCGCCGCCACCGAATCCGGCTTCGCCCAGGCGGTGTCCTGAGTCGCTCCGCTGCCGACGCCTTGCGTCTTGAGTAGCGACGACGTCGTGTATCGAAAGGCGCTCCCGCGCGCCCCGACGAACCTGCGCATCGCGACCACGTTGTTCGAAGCACCCGCCAAGGCCCGTATCCTAGATTTCATGGCCCGTACCTCCAGCCCCGCGAAAGAACCCGGTCGCCTCAAGCAGATGTGGCAGGTGTTCAAGATGACCCGCCGCTACGACGGCAACATCGTCTGGATGCTGATCCTCGCGCTGATCGCGCCGATCGGCGCCGCGATCGTCATCTCGATCCTGTTCTCGAGCGACAACATCATCGGCATCATCTTGTACAACATCTCCGGTGTGCTCGGCGGTGTGCTGCTGGTCCTGATCGTGCTGGGGCGACGCGCCGAACGGGCCGCGTTCTCACAGATCGAGGGTCAGGCCGGTGCCGTGGGTGCCGTGCTCAAGAGTTCGCTGCGACGCAGCTGGATCGGCAGCGAGATGCCGATCAACGTCAGCCCGCGCACCCAGGATGCCGTCTACCGTGCCGTCGGCAAGGGCGGCGTCGTGCTGATCGGCGAGGGGCCGCGCTCGCGCACCCAGCCGATGCTCGACAAGGAGCGCGCCAACGTCGCACGCATCCTCCCCAACGTCACCGTGACGCTCATGTATGTCGGGCCCGACCCGGAGTCGACGCCGTTGCACAAGATCGTGCCGAGCCTCTCGCGCCTCAAGCGCGTGCTGCGTCGCGACGAGGTCACCGCGGTCTCGAACCGCCTCGCCTCGCTGAGCCGCAACTCGCTGCCGATTCCCAAGGGCATGGATCCGACCAAGGTCCGCGCCCCCCGCCCGCGCTAACCCGCCCGCGCCCCCGCACTCCCGCACCCCCGCGCCTCCGCGCGCCGGGGCGCTGGGGCGGGGGTTAGGTGCGGACGAGGAGGGTGCCGGCGGCGACGTCGTGCATCCCGCGCTGGTTCTTGTCCCAGATCAGCGCCGGGATCGCGAGACACAGCAGGAGCGTGCGCACGAGCGGTCGCCACACTCCGAGCGCTCCCCCGGCGATCGGAACGACGCGCATCCCGAGCATCAGATGACCGAGGCCACCACCGAAGAAGATCTGGAACACGATCTGCAGCACCGCGAAGATTCCGAGCGTCACGAAGGGATCGGTCTGCCAGTCGCCGGGCGAGAAGAACGCGAGCGACAATAGCGTCGCGAGTGCCCAGTCGATCGCGAGCGCCGCGGCACGGCGCCCCAATCGGGCCACCGATCGGCGACCCGTTTCGGGCAACCCCAGCGCTCGTCCTGGCCAGTTCTCGGCGGCTCCTGTACTCACTCCTCGAGCCTACGCGTCAGCGCCGCCGTAACATGCCGGAAACAATTGTGTCATGGTAGAGAAACCCCTTCGGCCTAGGGTCGGAGGCAGGCTGCAGCTGCAGTCTCAACCGTTCCACGGCCCTTGGAGTCATTCCCTATGTCCAGCCCTCTGTTCAGCGACTCGTCTGAGGTCCTGAAGTTCATCAAGGACACGGATGTCAAGTTCATCGACATCCGGTTCACCGACCTTCCGGGCATCCAGCAGCACCTGACCATTCCCGCAGACACCGTCGACGAAGACTTCTTCACCGTCGGTCAGATGTTCGACGGTTCGTCGATCCGCGGATTCCAGTCGATCCACGAGTCGGACCTCCAGCTCGTTCCCGACATCTCGACCGCGTACATCGACCCCTTCCGCGTCGCGCGCACGCTCATCATCGTTTTCGACATCTACAACCCGCGCAACGGCGAGATCTACAGCCGTGACCCGCGTCAGGTTGCCAAGAAGGCCGAGAAGTACATCGCCTCGACCGGCATCGCCGACACCGCGTACTTCGCGCCCGAGGCGGAGTTCTACATCTTCGACGACGTGCGCTACGAGGTGAAGCAGAACAAGAGCTTCTACGAGGTCGACTCCGACGAAGCTGCCTGGAACACCGGCCGCGAAGAAGAGGGCGGCAACCTCGCCAACAAGACCCCGTACAAGGCGGGCTACTTCCCCGTCTCGCCGGTCGACAAGCACGCCGACCTTCGCGACGACATCATGCTCAAGCTCATCGAGACGGGCTTCGAGGTCGAGCGCGGCCACCACGAGGTCGGCACCGCCGGCCAGGGTGAGATCAACTACAAGTTCGACACCATGGTTCACGCCGGTGACGACATCCTGAAGTTCAAGTACATCGTCAAGAACACGGCGCTCGAGTGGGGCAAGGTCGCGACCTTCATGCCCAAGCCGCTCATGGGCGACAACGGTTCGGGGATGCACACCCACCAGTCGCTGTGGAACGACGGCAAGCCGCTGTTCTACGACGAGCAGGGCTACGGCGGACTGTCGGACATCGCGCGCTGGTACATCGGCGGCATCCTCAAGCACGGTTCGGCGATCGCCGCGTTCACCAACCCGACGGTGAACTCGTACCACCGCCTGATCCCGGGCTTCGAGGCCCCGGTCAACCTGGTGTACTCGGCCGGTAACCGCTCCGCGTCGGTGCGCATCCCGATCACGGGCACCAACCCGAAGGCCAAGCGCATCGAGTTCCGCGCGCCGGACGCCTCGGGCAACCCGTACCTGGCCTTCGCGGCGCAGCTCATGGCCGGCATCGACGGCATCAAGAACAAGATCGAGCCGCACGAGCCCGTCGACAAGGACCTCTACGAGCTTCCGCCCGAGGAGGCGGCGGGCATCCCGAAGATGCCCGGCTCGCTCGAGGAGGCCCTCGCGGCGCTCGAGGCCGACCACGACTTCCTCCTCGAGGGTGGCGTGTTCACGAAGGACCTCATCGAGACCTGGATCGACTACAAGCGCGAGAAGGAGCTGCTCCCCTTCGCGCAGCGTCCGCACCCGTACGAGTACGAGCTGTACTTCGGGGTCTGATCTCTCGCAACACCGGCAACGGGCCGTTCTCCTTCGGGAGGGCGGCCCGTTCCGCGTTTCCGCGCCCCGTCGCACTCGAACATATGATGTATGCTGTTTAGCGCGAGCGACGCTCGCCTGAACGTCAAGGGCGATGATGAAGATCACGGGATTCCACACCCTCACCAGCTACCAGGACTGGGAGCGGCCGATCGGCGACGCCAATGGCGTCATCGAGTCCGGCATCACCGAGGTGCCGATCGTCGTGCTGGAGACCGACGAAGGCGTCAGCGGATACGCGACCGGCTCCGTCCACGACATTGACCGGATTTTCCCGGCACTCGAGGGTCAGGACCCGCGGGGGGTCGTCGGCCTCTACGACCGGATGCTCGGCCGTCTGTTCAAGTCCGGACACGGCGGCGCAACCTTCGGCGGGCTCGGCACCCTCGACACGGCGCTGTGGGATCTCAAGGCGAAGATCGCCCAGGAGCCCCTCTGGCGACTCCTCGGCGCACACGATCGCTACGTGGCCGGCTACGCTTCGGGGCTCGACATCGCGCTCAACGACGACGAACTCGCGGCCTTCTACCGCTCGCTCGCGGAACGCGGATTCAGCAGCGGCAAGCTGAAGGGCGGGCGGGACGTCGCGACCGATCTCCGGCGGCTGCGGATCATCGCGGACGAACTTCGCGCGAACAGCGCCTCCCCCGCGCTCATGCTCGACGCCAACGAGACCTGGAACGTCAAGCAGGCCGTCCGCTATCTACACACTGTCGAAGAGAGCATCGAGCTCACCTGGATCGAAGAACCACTGAGCCGCTGGGACGCGGCGGGACATGCACGTTTGTCGAGTGCGATCCGCGCCGGCGTCGCCACCGGTGAGAACCTCACCGGCCTCGAACAGTACCGACCCCTCTTGGATGCCGGTGCCGTCGACGTCGTCCAGGCAGGCGCGGTGTGGGGCGTTACGCACTTCTTGCGGGTCTCCGCTGCGGCACACAGCCGCGACCTCCCCATGAGCCCGGTCGGACTCAGCGCCAACCCCGCCGTCACGCACGCGGCGGCGGCGATCCCGAACCACCTGGCGGCCGAGGTTCAGCACCTGGGCACGCCGATCGGTATCTCCCTCGACCAGGAGTTCGCCGATGGCGGCATCGTCCTCGGCGATGAGCCCGGCTCCGGCATTCGCGTGGACGAAGCGGCGATCATCGCCCTCACCACGAATGGCGGAACGTGGCAGACGCCGACCGGCCCGCACATCAGGTCGGGCCGTGCAGGCCTCTCGCTCGTGGCCGACTCCCCGAGGTCGCGTTAGAGGCGAGCACACGGGTGCGTCGCACCCGGCTCCGCCTCCGCACCGCCTCGGCCGCGCCGAATACACTGACAGCATGACCGAACCCGCGACGCAGACGAACGCGCTCGGCGGGGTCTCTCGGAGAGTTCCGGCGGCCCGGCTCGGCGTCGCCGTCGTGAAAGACCTCGTCACGGCGATCGTGACGGGCCAGGTCGAACCCGGCGAGATCCTCCCCCCGGAGGCCGTGCTCAGTGAGACCTTCGGCGTCAGCCGCACGGTCCTCCGCGAGTCGGTCAAACGCGTCGAGGAAAAGGGAATGCTCACCGTCGCCCAGGGGCGCGGGACGCGAGTGAATCCGCCGTCCTCGTGGAACGTGCTCGACCCGGTAGTGCTCGCAGCGCTCCTGGAAAACGACGACACCTTGGGCGTGCTCGACGAGCTCGCGATCGTCCGCGGCGCGCTCGAGGGGTCGATGTCGGCCGCGGCGGCCGAGCGACGCACCCCTGACCGCTCGGCGGAACTGGCGCAGGCGTTCGCTCGGATGGCCGAGACGGTGTCCGACATCGAAGCGTTCGCCGAGGCCGACGCCGCGTTCCACTACGTCGTCATGGAGCAGTCCGAGAACCGTCTCGCTGCCAACATCACGCGGATTCTGTTCACACGCGCCCTGGAAACCAACCGTTTCGTCGGCGCGGCCCGTCTCGATTCTCTCTCCGTCACGCTGGACGAGCACCGAGCGGTGTTCGAGGCAATCGAGCGCGGCGACGCCGACGGCGCCGATCGTGCAATGCGAGACCACATCGAACGCGCCTGGCGTCGCCGCCGACTTCCCAGCCGGCGCGACGACGCATCCTGAACCGCTGAACCGCTGAACCAACGGGTTTCGCGGTCGCACCTCGTCGCCGGCGGGTCGTCGGGCGCCCGCCTTGTCGCGGTCAGCCCTTCGTGCCGCCTGCAGTCATGCCCGTCACAAGGAAACGCTGCGAGAACAGGAAGACGATCAGCACCGGTGCGACCGACAGCAGCGTCGCCAGCGCCAGCACGGGCAGGTCGATCGTGGTCGATGCGGCGCTCGTCGGATTGAACTGCGGCACGTTCGCCAAGAGCTCCGCGATGCCCACCTGAATGGGCGCGGCTCGCCCGGGCACCGTCACGAACGGGAGGAAGTAGTTCGTCCAGTTGCCGGTGAACGAGAAGAACCCGACCAGGGCAACCACCGGGGTGGCGAGCGGAAGGGCAACCTGCCCGAACACCCGCAACTCACTCGCTCCATCGATGCGCGCGGCATCGAGCAGGTCTCGTGAGATCGTCGTCGAGAAGTAGATGTACGTCAGATAGACGCCGAACGGGAAGAACGAGAACGGCAGGATCACCGCGAGCGGGGAGCCGATGAGTCGTACGGCCGACAGCTCGAGGAAGACCGGGAGCACCAGCGCCGTGTTCGGAATGAGCATGACGACCAGAGTCGTCACGAGCAGCAGATGCCGACCACGGAATTCGGTCAACGCGAGCGCGTAGCCCGCAGGGATGCTGATCACGAGGGTGATCACGAGGGCGGCGGTGGCGTAGAAGGCCGAGTTGCCGAGCCACGTCCAGACCAAGCCGTTCTGGTAGGTCATCAAGCTCTCCCAGTTCGCGGCGAACTGGTCGAGCGTTCCCACCGAGAACGGGTTCTCGAGCAGAAGCTGCCGACCGTCCTTGCTTGGTGCGATGAGCAACCATGCGATCGGGACGATGAAGAACAGCGAGAAGAAGACGACCACGGCCGCCGCGAGTGCGCGACCGAGGAACACCGACGGGGTGATCGGACGCAGGCGACCCGCGCGAGCGAGTTGCCGGGTGCGGTTATTCGCGTTCAAAGAGACCACCTCGGAAGACAAAGAAAACGCTCAGGCCGAGTGCAACGACGAGGAGCACGAGCGAGATCGCTGCGGAGCCGTTGAAGTCGTTCTGGCGGAAGGCGTAGAGGAAGGCGAGCTGGTTGAGCGAGTAGTCCTGCGTGACCACGCCCTTGCTCGCTTGGGCGAGCACACGCGGCTCGACGAAGAGCTGGGTACCGGCGGCGAGCGACAGGATCGCCATGTACGAGATCCACTTGCGCAGCAGCGGGATCTGGATGTGCCACGCCGTATTGATGGGGCCAGCACCGTCTATGCGCGCTGCCTCCATCACCTCGTCGCTGATGTTATTGAGCGCGCCGTACATGATGACGATCCAGCCGCCGGCGCCCGTCCAGAACGCGATGATCGCGAGGACGATGTGGAGCGTGTCGGTCTGCACGACCTGCACGAAGGACTCTTTGCCGAACGCTTCGAGAATGAACGAGACGGGGCTCACGGCGGGATCCAGCACGAACAGCCAGAGCAGCACGCTGGAGGCACCCGCGAGCGCACCCGGGATGTAGAACAGGAATCGGGACGTCGTCGAGAGCCACCGGATGCGGATCGCATGCACGATCAGCGCGAGCAGCACGACGAAGACGATGAGGCACGCGAGCCACACGACCACGAAGAGCGCCACGTGGCCAACTGCGGGCAAGAAACGGTAGTCGGCGAACACCCGGACGAAGTTGTCGAAGCCGACGAAGGCGCCGTTCTTGGTGAAGGCGAGGAACAGCGCGTACACGGCCGGGCCGACGCCGAACGCGAGGAGGAAGATCGTGTACCCGCTCGAGAAGATGGTGCCCATTCGAGCCTGGGCGCGGGCCGGCGCGGGTCGCGAGCCGGCCCGCTGCCGCCCCCGAGTGGAGGCGGCAGCGGCGGTTGTGGAGCTCATGAAAGCATCTTTCAGGTGTGGAGCGGATGACGCGAGGACTTAGCCGATCGTGTAGCCGACGGTCTGCGCCTCGTTCTTCATCTCCTGCTCCCAGTCAGCGGAGAGCTCAGCGATCGTCTTTCCTTCGGCGAGGCCCGGAACGATGACCTTGGCGTAGGCGGTCTCCGGCGAGAAGTTCGGGAAGCCCCAGCCGGTCCACACGGTCGCCGCAGCGGTGCTCATCGCCCCCTCGAAGTCGCCCGCGAAGAAGCCGCTCTCTGCCTGGCCCGACAGCCACGCCGCGGCCGCCGAGTCGTAGGCCGGAAGGCCGCCGGTTCCCGCGGTCTCCTCGTCCGAGACGATGAACTGCATGAACGTCTTCACCGCGTCGAGGTTGGCGGAGTGACTCGAGGCGTACCACATGCCTCCACCGATGTTGCCGGTGACCTCGGCGCCGTCTTCCCAGACGAGCGGCGCAGCAGCGCCCCACTCGCCGGGCTCGGCACCCACGTTGTCGGGATTCTGGAAGAGCGCACCGCTGTACCAGGCGGCGCCCGGGATCGCGAGCAGCTTGTCGGACTGCGTGACGAACTCCGCGCTGAACAGGCTGTCCTGAATGAGAGTCCCATTCGCGACCATGTTGTCGAGCATCGTGGTCACCTTGACCGAGTTCGGGTCCGACAGGTCGGAACCGAAGCTGTCACCGTCGACCGTGAAGATCGGCGCCTCGCCCGCCCAGTAGTAGACGTAGGGACCGACGAACGAGTCACCGATCGAGCCGAGGAAGTACCCCGGGTGTTCGGCGGCGAGCATCTCGCCGAGGGCCTCGTACTCTTCCCAGGTGGTGGGAACCTCGTAGCCGAACTCCGCGAACAGTGCGGCGTTGTACCAGAACAGCACCGGCGCCAGGTCGTTGCGGAGGCCGTACACGGTTCCGTCGACGGTGGCGGGCTCGAGCGCACCGGCGGTGAAGCCGTCGAGGAAGTCGTCATCGAGGAAGCCCTGGTTGAGCGGAGCCGCGAAGGCCTGCTGGCCCGCGTTCGGCTGCGACGCCCACGACGCGTCGTTGGCCTGCGAGGAGAACACCACGTCCGGCCATCCGTCGCCCGCTTGGTCGGCGAGGGCGATCTTGGTCTGGAAGGTGCCCGAGGCGCCGGCGGAACCGTCGTCGACGACGAGGTCGATCTCGATCTCCGGATGCGCCGCTTGGAACGCCTCGACGGCGGGCTGACGCGTCGCGTCGACCCAGATCGTGATCGGGCTGTCGGCGATCTGCTCGACGGTGGCGAAGCCGTACTCCGGGTTGATCTCACCGGTGCCGGTTCCGGCGCACCCGGCGAGCAGGCCGAGGCTCGCTACGGCTGCCCCCACGAGGAGGGCACGAGATGCACGGACGGGGGTGCGTTGCTGTGTGGCCATGTCACGGGCCTTTCTGGTCGACTTCTTTGACGACGCGCCGCCCCGGTTGGACGGGCAAGCCAAGTAGATCATACGTGTGATGTTTTAGCAATGTGCGTGCGCGGATGGGGCGCGGTCGCGCCGAGTTGCCGCGTGCGAACCCGACGACACGGACGAGCGCGCACACGCCGAGAGCACTAGTGGATGCCGTAGAAGCCGCGCTCGAACACCTGACGCGCGAGGCGGGTGAGGCGCAAATAGTCCTCTTCCAGTTGCGACGCGGAGTAGCGCGGATACTCCATCAGTCGCGCCACGCCCTCGAGCGATCGACGGTCGCTCGGCAGCACATCCGCCGTCTTGGCGGTCCAGAGCGTCATCGCCGACCGAGCCCGCGACGCGATCAGCCAGGCATCGCGCAAACGCGCGGCATCCGAGGTGGACACCAGGTCGGCATCAACCGCGGCCTGCAGAGCCCCCAGCGTCGAGGTTGTGCGGAGCTCCGGCACGCCCGCGGCATGCTGCAACTGCAGCAGCTGCACGAACCACTCGACGTCGCTCAAGGAGCCGCGCCCGAGCTTCAGGTGGCGCGCAGGGTCGGCCCCCTGTGGGAGCCGCTCCGACTCCACCCGCGCCTTGATGCGCTTCACCTCGCGGACATCCGCATCCGAGATCTGCTCCGGATAGCGCACCTCGTCGGCGAGGGCTTCGAACTCGGCCAACAGCCCAGCGTCGCCGACGGCGCCGCGCGCCCGCAGCAGCGCCTGCGCCTCCCAGGTGAGCGACCAGCGCTCGTAGTACGCCCGGTAGGAGTCGAGCGATCGCACGAGCGGGCCGTTCTTGCCTTCGGGCCGCAGGTCGATGTCGAGATCCAGCGGAAGACGCAAATCTTGGCTGAGCTGGGACAGCTCGCGCACGATCGCCTCGGCGCGCTTCTGCGCCTCCTCCGGCTCGACGCCGGCGGGCCGGTAGACGTAGAGGATGTCGGCGTCGCTGCTGAAGCCGAGCTCCTGTCCCCCGTAGCGCCCCATCGCGATGATGGCGAATTCGATGCCGTCGCCATAGCGGTGCGCAATGCCGAGCATGCCGGTGAGGATGGCATCGGTCACGTCACTGAGCGCACGTCCGAGCTCCTGAACGGAGATCACCCCGAGCACGCCCGCGAGCGCGAGTCGCAGCACCTCGCGGCGGCGAGCGATGTGCAGCGCCGACTTCGCCCCGTCGGGGTCGTCGCGGTGCCGCGAGTTGATCGCCGCGGTCTCCTCCAACAGCGCCTCGCGGGAGCGCGGACGCAGCTCCTCGTCCTTCTCCAGCCAGGCCGCCGCCTCCGGGATGCGTTCGAACAGCCCGCCGATGAACCGCGAGCTGGACAGCGCGTGGGTGAGCCGCTCGGCGGCACCGGACGAGTCGCGCAGCATGCGCAGGTACCAGTACGCCTCCCCCAGCTGCTCGCTGAGGTTGCGGAAGGTCAGCAGGCCGTAGTCGGGATCAGCGCCATCGGAGAACCACTGCAGCATGACCGGCAGCAGCGTGCGCTGGATCGCGGCGCGGCGCGACACCCCTCCGCTCAGTGCCGCGATGTGCCGCAGCGCCCCGTCGGGGTCGACGAAACCGATCGCGGCAAGTCGGGCGGATGCCTGCGCGCTGGTGAGGGACGTCCCCTCCTCGGGGAGCGCCGCCACCGCCGCCAAGAGCGGACGATAGAAGAGTCGCTCGTGAAGCGACCTCACCGAGGCCTTGACCTTCTGCCACTCGCCGAGCAGATCGTTTGCCGACGTGCCGATCCCCGCCGAGCGGGCCAGCACGCGCAGCACTCCCTCATCCCGAGGCATCAGATGCGTGCGACGCAGTCGAGACAACTGGATGCGGTGTTCAACCACCCGAAGGAAGCGATAGTCGCGCGAGAACTCGGCCGCCTCCGCGCGTCCGATGTATCCGCGCTCGGACAGACCCCGCAGCGCGCCCAGAGTCGACCGATCGCGCACCAGGCCGTCGTTCGCCCCGTGCACCAGTTGGAGGAGCTGCACGGTGAACTCGATGTCGCGCAGGCCGCCCGGGCCGAGCTTGAGCTGGATGTCGACCTCGTCGCGCGGGATGTGCGCGGTCACCCGTTCGCGCATGCGCTGAACCGACTCGACGAAGCCGTCCCGCGCCGCGCTCGTCCAGACGAGCGGCCCGATGCTGCCGAGATACCGTTCTCCGAGCGCGGGGTCGCCCGCGAGCGGGCGCGCCTTCAACAGCGCCTGGAACTCCCAGTTCTTGGCCCAGCGCTCGTAGTAGGCCAGGTGCGACTCGACCGTGCGCACGAGCGCGCCATCCTTGCCCTCGGGGCGCAAATTCGCGTCGACCTCCCAGAGCATCGGCTCGAGCGCCAGATCCTGGATTCCTCGCATCGTCTCCGCCGCCAGGAAAGTCGCGATCTCGATCGCCCGCCCATCCGGCAGCTGCTCGGAGTCAACGCTCTCCCCGACGAAAATCACGTCGACATCGCTCAAATAGTTGAGCTCGCGGGCTCCCGACTTGCCCATGCCGATGATCGCCAGGCGGGTCAGCTCGATCTGGTCGGCGGGGAATCGTGACGTGCGCCGCGCCACCGCGAGCGACGCGTCGAGCGCCGCACCGGCGAGATCCGCCAACGATGCCGCGACCTGGTCGACGGCGGTGAGCGCGTCGGCCTGGTCAAGATCCCACGCGGCCAACCGCACCAGTTCACGGCGGTAGGCGACGCGAAGCGCGTTCCAGCCGTCCTCGCCCGCCAATCCTTCGACCGCCTGGCCAATCGCGCGACGCGCCTCCTCGGGGCTGAGAACCTCGGTCAACGGGTCGAGCAGGGCATCCAACTGCTCGGGATGCCGCACCAGGAACTCGAACAGCCCCTCCGATGCGCCCGCCAAGAGCAACAGCCTCCGGCGCCCGCCGACATCGTCGAGCACGCGCGCGAGGCGCTCCGGGGCGCGCTCATGCAGTGTCAGGACGCCGCGCAACGCCAGATCGGAATCCGCGCTGACCGAAAACGAGTCCGCGAGACCCGACGGCAGACCTTCGAGGGCGCCGTGGGCCCAATCCAACTCGACGAAACCGAGTCGCGCGAGTTGGGTGAGAGTCAGACTGGCACGCGTCATGGCAACTCCGTCGCCGCCCCGGGGCGGCGACCGTTAGAGAATTTCGAGGTTGTTCTGCAGCTCGTAGGGCGTCACCTGGGCGCGATAGCCGGCCCAATCGCGACGCTTGTTGAGCAGCACGAACTCGAACACCTGCTCGCCGAGCGTCTCCGCCACGAGTTCGCTGCGCTCCATCAATCGCACCGCGTGATCGAGGCTCGCCGGGAGCGACTCGTAGCCGAGCGCACGGCGCTCGGTGTTCGTCATGTTCCAGACATCGCCCTCGGCCTCGGGGGGAAGCTCGTAGCCCTGCTCGATGCCCTTGAGCCCCGCCGCCAACAGCAGCGAGTAGGCGAGGTAGGGGTTCGCCGCCGAGTCGATGCCGCGATACTCGACGCGCGCGCTCTGACCCTTTCCGGGCTTGTACATCGGCACCCGGACCAGCGCCGAGCGGTTGTTGTGACCCCAGGTCACGTAGCTCGGGGCCTCGTCGCCACCCCACAGCCGCTTGTACGAGTTCACGAACTGGTTGGTCACCGCCGTGATCTCGGGGGCGTGAGCGAGCAGACCGGCGATGAACTGCCGGCCGATCGTGGAGAGCTGATACTGCCCGCTCGGGTCGAAGAACGCATTCGTGTCGCCTTCGAACAGCGACATGTGGGTGTGCATTCCGGATCCCGGATGCCCGACGAGCGGCTTGGGCATGAACGTCGCGTAGACGCCCTGATCGATCGCGACCTCCTTGACCACCGTGCGGAAGGTCTGGATGTTATCGGCCATCGTGAGCGCGTCGGCGTACCGCAGGTCGATTTCGTTCTGGCCGGGGCCCGCCTCGTGGTGGCTGAACTCGACCGAGATGCCCAGGTCTTCCAGCATCCGGACGGAGGCGCGTCGGAAGTCGTGCGCGGTGCCGCCGGGAACGTTGTCGAAGTAGCCCGCCGAGTCGACCGGAACGGGCTGACCGTTCTCCAGCTTGTTCGACTTCAGAAGGTAGAACTCGATCTCCGGGTGGGTGTAGAACGAGAACCCGCGATCGGCCGCCGTCGCCAGGGTGCGCTTCAGCACGTTGCGGGGGTCCGCGACGGCCGGTTGCCCATCCGGTGTGCGGATGTCGCAGAACATCCGCGCCGTCGGGTCGACCTCGCCACGCCAGGGCAGGATCTGGAACGTCGTGGGGTCGGGATGCGCCAGCACGTCGGCCTCGTAGGACCGCGTGAGACCTTCGATCGCGGAGCCATCGAATCCGACGCCCTCACTGAAGGCGCCCTCCACCTCGGCGGGTGCGAGTGCGACCGACTTCAAGGTCCCGACGACGTCGGTGAACCAGAGCCTCACAAACTTGACGCCCCGCTCTTCAATGGTGCGGAGAACGAAGTCACGCTGCTTGTCCATGCAGGCCCCTTTCTTGCTCGTCACTAGGCTATCGGTATGCCCCGCCTCCGACTGGCCTTGGCCCAGACCAACCCGATTGTCGGAGACTTTTCCGGCAACATCGTGCACATCCTCGACGCCGCACGACGCGCCTGGGACGCTGGCGCCGACATCCTGGTGACCGGGGAGATGGCGCTCAGCGGCTACCCGATCGAGGATCTGGCTCAGGAGCCGAGTTTTCTGCGCGAGGCGAGCACCGCCGTGCAGACGCTGGCGAGCCGGCTGGTCGAGGAGGGCCTCGGCGAGCTGATCGTCGTCGTCGGTCATCCCGACGGCCCGCACGCGCCGCGGAGCCTCGGCACCTCCAACGCCCCCACCGCGATCGCGCAGAACTGCGCGAGCGTGCTGCAGCACGGCGTGGCGCAGGCGCGCTACGTCAAGCACCATCTGCCGAACTACTCGGTTTTCGACGAGTACCGGATCTTCATCCCCGGCGACGAACTGCTCGTGATGCGCATCCGCGGCGTCGATGTGGCGCTCGTCATCTGCGAAGACCTGTGGCGTGAGGGCGGCCCGGTCAGCCGCGTCCTGGATGCCGACGCCGGCCTGCTGCTGGTGATCAACGCGAGCCCTTTCGAGCGCGACAAGAACGAGGTGCGACTCCCCCTCGTCACGCGCCGGGCCGTGGAGACCGAAACGATCGTCGCCTACGCCAACATCGTCGGCGGTCAGGATGACCTTGTCTTCGACGGCGACAGTGTGATCGTCGACGAGCGCGGCGAGATTCTGGGGCGCGCTCCGCAGTTCCGCGAGCATCTTCTCGTCGTCGATGTCGAGCCGAACGCCGCGACCGACCCCGTCGAGCTGGATCACGTGGCACGGATCGCACTCACGGCCCGGGACACCACACCCGCGCCCTTGGACCCGGATGTGGCCGAATTGCCCGACGCCCACGAGCAGCTCTGGAACGCGCTCGTGCTCGGCCTGCGGGACTACGTCGAGAAGAACGGCTTCCGCACCGTCGTGCTGGGACTGTCGGGCGGCATCGACTCGAGTGTGTGCGCTGCGCTGGCCGCCGATGCGATCGGCGCCGAACGCGTCTTCGGCGTCAGCATGCCCAGTCGCTACAGCTCGGAGCATTCGAAAGACGACGCCGAAGATCTCGCGGAGCGGATCGGGCTGCATTACTCGGTCGAAGCGATCGGGGAGCTCGTCCAGCCGATTGAGACGCAGTTGGGACTCACCGGCACGGCGGCCGAGAACGTGCAGGCGCGCATCCGGGGCATCATCTTGATGGCCGAGTCGAACATGCACGGCCATCTCGTGTTGACCACCGGCAACAAGACGGAACTCGCGGTCGGCTATTCGACGATCTACGGCGACTCCGCGGGTGGCTTCGCCCCGATCAAAGACGTTCCGAAGCTCCTCGTCTGGGAGTTGGCGCGCTGGCGCAACGAGCACGCGCGCGCGATCGGTGAGGTCGAGCCGATTCCGAATAACTCGATCGAAAAACCGCCGAGCGCCGAGCTGCGCCCCGATCAGACCGACCAGGACACGCTGCCGCCCTACGAGGTGCTCGACGCGATCCTCGAGCTGTACGTGAGCGAACGGCTGGGACGGCGCGACGTCGTCGCGCGCGGATTCGATGCCGAAACGGTGAACTTCGTCGCGAACCTGGTCGACCGTTCGGAGTGGAAGCGGCGCCAGGGCGCGATCGGTCCGAAGATCTCCGGCATGGCGTTCGGCCGGGATCGCCGGCTGCCCATCACCTCCCGGCCTGCCGGGTAGCGACGCGGCGCCCCGGCGAACGGGGGAACGCCCGCCCTAGACTGACGGCATGGCAGACGCAGTGGTCAAGAAGGTCCGTACTCGGCATTTCCAGAATGCCAAGGAACAGGGAATCAAGATCACCGGGCTCACCAGCTACGACGTGCTCACGGCGGGGATCTTCGACCGCGCCGGGATCGACTTCCTCTTGGTCGGCGACTCCGCCGGCAACACGGTGCTCGGCTACGACACCACCATTCCGGTGACGATCGACGAGCTGATCCCGTTGACGCGCGGTGTGGTGAGCGCCGTCAAGCGCGCCTTCGTCGTCGCCGACATGCCGTTCGGCTCCTACGAGACTGGGCCCGACGAAGCACTGCACACGGCATTCCGCTTCATGAAGGAGACCGGCGCCCACGCCGTCAAGCTCGAAGGCGGTGAGCGCAGTGCCGAGCAGATCCGCCGCATCGTCTCGGCCGGCATCCCCGTGATGGCGCACATCGGCTTCACCCCGCAGAGCGAGCACCAACTCGGCGGCCACGTGATCCAGGGGCGCGGCGACCGCGCCGATCAGCTGCTCGCCGACGCGCACGCGGTCGAGGCCGCGGGCGCCTTCGCCGTAGTGCTGGAGATGGTGCCGTCGTCCGTCGCCGCGCGCGTCACGAAGGAGCTCTCGATCCCGACGATCAGCGTCGGCGCCGGTCCGCACACCGACGGCCAGCTCCTGGTCTGGACCGATTGGGCGGGGCTCACGACCGGCCGCATCCCCAAGTTCGTCAAGCAGTACGCCAATGTGGCCCAGGTGCTGACGGATGCCGCCACCGCATTCGTCGCGGACGTCACGGCGGGCGCCTACCCGGCCCCCGAGCACGAGTACGAGGAGTAACTAGGCGTCCTCGCCGCGCTCCTCGGCCGCCCAGGCCCGCGCGCGCTCCCGCGCGATTTCGGGCGCGCGCGCCGCCTCGTCGCGGCTCCCGAACGGCCCGTCTCGATCGGATCCGAGCGACTGCGGCCCCTCCTCGACTTCGCCGGTCTTGTGGTTGTACCACCATTGCGTCGTGTGCTCCGTCATGTCCCGACCCTACGCCCGGCTCGAGCCGCGGCGAAGGCCTCGGCCACCTTCGGCGCCGACGGGCACGCCGATCGCGCCCGGTAGACTCGCGGCATGCCTCGGGACAACGCCGGACACCTCGTTCCCGGGGTGGTCTCCCCCGAACGTCGCGTGCCGCGCCACATTTCGCGCCCGGAGTACGTCGGCAAGTCCGGCCCCGCCCCCTTCACCGGTTCGGACGTGTACAGCGCGGCCGAGGTCGAACGCATCCGCACCAGCGGGCGCATCGCGGCCCAGGCGGTCGAGGCCGTCGGCGCGGCGATCCGGCCGGGCGTCACGACCGAAGAACTCGATGTCGTCGCGCACGAGTTCCTGATCGCGCACGACGCCTACCCCTCGACGCTCGGCTACCGCGGCTTCCCGAAATCCTGTTGCACCTCCCTCAATGAGGTGATCTGCCATGGGATTCCGGATGACACCGTGCTCGTCGACGGTGACCTCATCAACATCGATATCACGGCGTTCCACGACGGCATGCACGGCGACCTCAACAAGACTTTTCTTGTCGGGAACGCCGCTGCGGACGTCGTCGACCTCGTCGAGCGGACCCGCGAGGCACTCGCCCGGGGCATCAAGGCGGTCGCTCCCGGCCGCCCGGTCAACGTGATTGGGCGCGCGATCGAGAGCTACGCCAAGCGTTTCGGCTACGGCGTGGTCCGCGACTTCACGGGGCACGGCGTCGGCGCGGCGTTCCACTCCGGCCTCGTGATCCCGCACTATGACGCCGCGCCCGCGCACGACCAGCAGATCGAGGTGGGCATGGTCTTCACGATCGAGCCGATGCTCACGCTCGGCACCGTGGAGCAGCCCGGCCGCATCGCGTGGGACGAATGGGACGACGGCTGGACCGTCGTCACTCGCGATCGCGCCCTGACGGCGCAGTTCGAACACACCCTCGTCGTCACCGAGCGCGGTGCCGACATCTTGACCTTGCCCTAGAAAGGCGATGACCTCATGAGCACTCTCGCGATCGGCGTCGACATCGGCGGTACCGGCATCAAGGGCGCGCTCGTCGACGTCGAGACCGGCGAGCTGGTGAGTGCGCGCGAGAAGATCGCCACGCCGCAGGGCGGCCGCCCCGACGACATTCTCGCCGCGACCGTCGAGCTAGTCTCGCGCTTCGACGCCTCCGCCGACGGCGTGCCGATCGGCGTCACGTTCCCCGCGGTCGTCCGCGATGGCCGCACGATGACGGCGGCCAACGTGTCGAAGGAGTGGGTGGGGCTGAAGGCCGAGGCGCTGTTCGAAAAGGCTCTCGGGCGCGACATCCACTTCGTCAACGACGCCGACGCCGCCGGCTACGCGGAGGCCCGCTACGGGGCGGCCCGGGGCATCCCCGGACTCGTGATCCTCACGACCCTCGGAACCGGCATCGGAAGCGCGTTCCTGTACAACGGCGAGCTCATTCCAAACACCGAACTCGGGCACCTCGAGATCGATGGACGCGTCGCCGAGAAGCGCGCCTCGAATGCGGTGCGCGAGAAGCGTCGGCTCAGCTGGAAGACCTGGTCGAAACGCCTGACACGCTTCTACGGACACGTCGAGTCACTGTTCTCCCCCGACCTGTTCATCGTCGGGGGCGGCGTGAGCAAGCAGCACGCCGAGTTCCTGCCGCTGATCAAGGTCACGACACCGTTGGTGCCGGCGACGCTGCGCAATAACGCCGGCATCCTCGGCGCCGCCGCGCTCGCGGCAAAACCCCGGAGCGCGTAGCGCCCGGGGTTCGTCGCACTCCGACCGCCTGGGTTAGACGCGGCGCAGGTTGCCCAACGCGGGGCAGTTGAACGGGTCACGCGCGTGCAGACCCACCCGGTTCATGTACTGGATGACGTTGATGTAGGAACGCCCGACCGTCTGCTCGGTGTAGTCGATTCCCTCGATTCGGCAGTGCTCGCGCACCATCGCCCGTGCGCGCGCCAGGTGCGGGCGGGCCATGCTCGGGAACAGGTGGTGCTCGACCTGGTGGTTGAGCCCACCGAAGACGACCGTCGCCCAGGTGCCGCCGATGATATTGCGCGAGGTGAGTACCTGCTTGCGCAGGAAGTCGAGCTTCGTGCCGGCGGGAATCACGGGCATGCCGATGTGGTTCGGGGCGAACGCCGCACCCATGTAGAAGCCGAAGACGGCGAGCTGAACGCCGAGGAACGCGAACGCCATCCCGAGCGGCAACACCAGGAACACCGCGGCGACGACGACGGCCAGGCGCGCGACGACGAGGGTGATCTCGAGCCAGCGGCGGTCGACCTTGCCGCGGCCGAAGATGTGGCCGATCGAGTGCACGTGCAAGTTGACGCCCTCAAACGTGAGGAGCGGGAAGAACAGGTAGCCCTGGCGGCGCACGATCGCGGCGCGCCACCCGCGCGTCGCGGCCGCATCCGCGTCGTAGAACGACACGGTGTCGGGATCGATGTCGGGGTCGCGACCGATCTGGTTCGGGTTGCCGTGGTGACGGGTGTGCTTCGTCATCCACCACGAGTAGCTGAGGCCGGCGACGCCGCTCGCGAGGATGCGACCGAGGCGGTCATTGGCCTTGCCCGACTCGAAGACCTGGCGGTGCGACGCCTCGTGACCGAGGAAGGCGAACTGGGTGAACACGATCCCGAGGGCCGCCGCGATCAACAGCTGGAACCAGCTGTCGCCGAGGAGGATGAATCCCGCGATGCAGCCGCCGAGCGCGAGCACGAGCGTCGCGAGCAGGCTCATATAGAACACCCGACTGCGCTGAAGCAGACCCTCCTCACGGATCGACGCCAGAAGCGAGGTGTAGGTGCTCGTCGGGTGAGCTCGGTTCGGGTCGCGACGCGACGTTGAGCGCACCGGTCCGAGGGTAGAGGTTTCCGTCATGGCTGGCCTTCGCAAGTCAATTTCGACTTCTCAGCCGCCGGGGTGAGCGTGTGCTCTCAGATGCTTGATGCTATCGCGACCACCTGCCGATCCCCCGAGAATCGCGCGAGCAACCCCAATCGTTTACGACACCGTGATAAATCCGACATGAAATGTGACTGTCCCTCTGCACGTTCGTGCACTAGCGTGGCTCACGAAGTTGTTGTGTTGCGCAGGATGTGCAGGCAGTGAGGCGCCGTCGGTGCCGTGCCGCCTTCATGAACGCGGAAGAAGAACACCGCGACGGACGGACGCGAAGTACGCGACCGGCAGTTCATGAAGGAAGTCACTATGCCCACCGGCACCGTGAAGTGGTTCAACGCCGAAAAGGGATTCGGGTTCATTACCCCCGATGACGGCAGCCAGGACCTGTTCGCCCACTACTCCGCGATCGAGGCCAAGGGATACCGCAGCCTCGAAGAGGGCCAGCGCGTCGAATTCGACGTCGCTCAGGGCCCGAAGGGGCCCCAGGCCTCGGCCATCAAGCTGGCCTGAGTCTCGCACTCACTCTGAAAAGCGTCGCCCGGTTCGCCGGGCGGCGCTTTTCGCTTGCCCACAGCGGGCGCCTGAGGTGAACGGGTCGACCGATACGCCGGGTTCTGTCGTCGCCCCGAAGGGCTCCGGACGGCCATCTATCTCGGACGTGCGTTGCCGCACATCTCTAGCGGTCTACCCGGGAACTCGGCGAGCCGCCTCAACGTTCCCTGTCTGACCTTGCTCCAGGCGAGGTTTACCCAGCGAGCCCGATCACTCGGGCTCCTGGTGGTCTCTTACACCACCGTTTCACCCTTACCGCGGCCGAAGCCGAGGCGGTCTGCTTTCTGTTGCACTTTCTCGCGGATTGCTCCGGGTGGGTGTTACCCACCGCCCTGCTCTGTGGAGCCCGGACGTTCCTCGGCAGTCGCCCCGAAAGACGCCTGACGCGACCGTCTGGTCGGCCCGTTCACTTCGACAAGGGTACCGCTAGCGACGGAAGTCGCGACGCGAGTCCATGACCTCATTCGCGAGCTTGTCGGCGCGCGAATTCTCGGCTCGCGGAATCCACTCGAACGCCACCGGTGTGCCGGTGAGCACCTGGCGGGCTTCGGCCGCCAGCGCCGCCATGTCGGGATGCTTGATCTTCCACCGACCGGACATCTGTTCCACCACGAGCTTCGAATCCATGCGAACGCGCAGCACCGCCTCCGGGTCCAGCTCGATCGCGGCGCGCACCCCCGCGATCATGCCCTTGTACTCGGCCACGTTGTTGCTCGCGATGCCGACGTAGAGTCCCAGCTCGGCGAGCACCTCCCCCGTTGCGGCATCGATGACGAGCGCGCCGCTCCCGGCCTGCCCGGGGTTGCCGCGCGATCCGCCATCCGCTTCGACGATCAATTCACGGACGCCGCCGCTCGTTGTCACAGCCCGGACTCCGCCGTGCGGATCAGCACGGCGTTCGAATCGGGGCACAACAGCACCGCGTCGGGGGCCGCCGCACGAACCGCGCCGAGATCGGTGGAGTTCAGCGCCACCCCGCTCGCGCTCGAGACGCCGCCGCGCAGCAGCGACGCTCCGACGCCGTAGCGTTCGCGCTGCTTCTCGTAGAGGGCGAGCAGATCTGCCGGAACCTTGCCCGCGACGGTCGCGCGGTTGGCTTCCGCATGCCGCCGGTCCGCGGCGAGGGCGTCGAGAGCCGCATCCCTCGCGGCAACCGCGGTCGCGATGCGCTCGTCGAGCTCGGCCAGTTCGGCGCGGGTGGCCGCCAGTTCGGCGTCGCGCGCCTCCGCTGCCTCCATCACGGCGAGCTCGATGTCCTCGAGGTCGGACTTGCGATTCGCGAGCGCCGCGAGCTCCTGCTCGAAGGCCTGAATGTCTTTGACCGAGCTGCTGGACTGCAAACGTTCCCGGTCGCGCGCGATCCGAGCATCGACCACCTCGACATCGGACTCGGTTCGTCGCAGCTCGAGCTTGGCGTCCTCGGCCGCTCCGGTCTGCTCGATGGCGCGCCGCTGGATCGCCTCACGTGCCGCGGTGAGTTCGGTGACGACGCTCGCCTCCGGCAGGGTCGAGGCGCGATGCGCCAGCTGCTGAAGCTTCGTGTCGAGCGCCTGTAGATCAAGCAGCAGGGCCTGATCCTCGGGGGCTGCCGTCAACGCCATGATTTCTCCTTCATTACACGATCGCAAAGTCCCACGGGTCGGTGCGCACGTCGCTGACGAGCACCTCCACCGTCGGGAGCGCGGCGCGCAGTTGCGCCGCCGCCGTATCCAGCCACAACCACTCGCTCGCCCAGTGCGAGACATCCAACAAAGCAGGCCCGCCGCGAAGCCGCGCAGCTTCGCGCGCCTCGGAGGCAGGGTGGTGGCGCAAGTCACTCGTGATGTAGACGTCCGCCGAGCGGACACTCGGATGAGCCAGGAACGAGTCGCCCGAGCCCGCACACAGCGCGACCGTGGCAACCGGTTGATCGAACTCCCCTGAGGCGCGAACGCCCTGCGCCGTCGCCGGCAGCACGTCGGCGAGAGCTCGCGCGAGAGCGCCGAGCGTCGTCGGCTCGGCCAGGCGCCCGACACGTCCGAGCCCCAGCTCCGCGTCGGCATCCGAAGGCACGATCGGGCGCACCTCGACGAGACCCAGACGCTCGGCAAGAACGGCCGAGGTGCCGCTCGCCACGATGTCGGCGTTCGTGTGGGCCGCGATCAGCGCGCACCCGCCGCGAATCAGACGGGAGACGACGGCACCCTTGTACGTGTCTTCGGCGACGGAGGTGACGCCGCGCAAGAACAGCGGGTGATGTGCGAGCAGCACCTGAGCCCCACCCGCGACGGCCTCGTCGGCGGTCTCGATGACGGCATCGACGGCGAGGAGGATCCGGGTGACCTCGGTCGCCGGATCGCCGGCCAGGAGTCCGGGAGCATCCCAGCCTTCGGCGGAGCCGATCGGCCAGAGCGACTCGACCGCATCCGTGACATCGGCGAGCGTGGGAGGCATCCTCCCAGTCTACGAGGGAGGATCAGGCCGGGGCGCCGCCGCGCGGCGTGCTGATCGCGCCCGTGTGGATCACCGAGTCCGCGGAGACACTGCGCTCTTGCCGACGCACGGACGGCAGCGCCGTCGCGAGGGTGGCAACCAGCCCGAGGGCAAGCGCCACGAAGACGCCGACATTGCTCGTTGCCCAGAGCTCGCCCGCCCCGATGCCGAGCGGAGCGAACAGGAAGCCCTGCCACGACAGCCACGACACCTCCGCCGAGGTGAGCCCCCAGCCGAGAGCCGTCGCCAAGACAAGAATGGCGAGGTTGCCCCACCGCACGTCGGGGTAGTGCCGCCCGCGCTCCAGCAACGACGAGGCGTCCAGGCGCGTGCTGCGGAACATCATCTCGGCCGCAAGAATCCCGACCCACGCCGAGACGGGCACGGCGATCGTGATGATCAAATCGAACAGGATCTCCCCCGGCTCCACCGCCAGGAACGCGAGCGCCGCCGCGACGAGCGCGACCAGCACCACCGCGAGCACCGTCGTCGAGGTGCGGGATGCGCGGATCCCGAGCGATTGGATCGCGAAGCCGCCCGAGTAGCTGGCGAGTGTCGCCGCCGAGATCAACCCGATGCCGACGGCGAGCACCAGAGGAATCGGGTACCACAGCGGCAGGAGCGACGCGAGGGCGCCGATCGGATCCAGGATCAGCGCCGCCCCGAGCGCCGGATCGGAGGCGGCGAGCAGCGCGCCCCAGGCGATCAGGGCGAAGGCGGGCAGCGTCGCTCCGAAGGAACTCGAGAGCATCGCCGCCCCACCCCAGCCATCGGGACGCTGATAGCGCGCGAGATCACCGGTCGACTGCGCCCAGGCGAGGCCCACCACGCTGAAGACGAGCGCGGCGCCGGGCACCACGAGCAACCAGGAGCCGTCCCCCAGCGTCAGAGCGGTGCCGAAGTCCAGGCGCGGCGCGGTGAGCGCGATCACGCCGACGATCAGGATGACGGAGGCGATCGTCGACACGAGGTGGACGAGCGCGAGCAGCCCGTAGCCGACGACCGACACCGTGGCGATCACGATGACGCCGACGATGATGCCGAGGAAGGTCCACAACTCGACGCCGAGACCGGGGTCGACTCCCGCGAGCTCGACGATGTGCGCGGCGCTGGCGGCAAACAACCACAGCAGCGCCCCGCCCCAGAAGATGCGGGTGGCCAGAGCGAGCACGGCCGGGCCCAGGTTGCCGAGGTGCCCGAAGACCGCACGCGAGACCACCATGACCGGCTGCCCCGTCCACTTGCCGGCGAGCGTGCCGAATCCGAGCGGAATCCAGGAGACCGCCACGCCGGTGAGCGCGGCCACGATCGCCTGACGCAGGCTCATTCCCGAGGCGGCGAGGATCGCTCCCACGGCGATCGAGATGACCGACGCGTTCGGCGCGAACCACAGCCAGAACAGGCGCACCGAGCGGCCGGCGCGGCGATCCAAGGGGGTCGGCTCGATGCCGGTCGCCTCGATCTCGCCGGCGCGCGGAACGCGACGCGCCTGCGCCGCGAGAAGGGGGTCATCGTCTGCGACCCGCTGCACGGCGATCGGCTCCGACGGGGGCGCAAGCACATCGGCGATGCCCGCCGTGCCGACCGCGATCGGAACGGATCCCGTCAACCGGTCGACATCGTCGACGACGTCGTCGTTCTCGGCGTCGAGATCGACGTCCTGCGCGATCGGAGACGGCGGGGGCACGAAGGCCCGGGGCACCGTGCGGTCGTCGAACTCCTGCGGGAGCGGTGCGACCGTCCCCGGGAGCGGTTCGCTCGGTGTCGCCTCCGGGGCGGGGGCGACCTCCTCGCTCGACGGGACATAGGGCGGAATGTCGGCAGGCTCGATCCCGATCGGTGGCGGCATCGAGCTGAAGTCGAGCACGGGCGGAAGCTCATCGAGATCGTCGGCGTCGACGTCCTCCGCGGGTTCCGTCGGCATCGGGGCCGGCATCGGTGGCTCAATCGGAGCCGACGGCGGCGTCAGCGGCGGCTCGACGAGCTCGGGGTCGAGCACGATTGCCTCCGGGTCCGGCGGTGGCATCGGCGGGCGCGCGGTGGGCACCTCCCCCGAGGCGGGGAAGGCCGGCGGCTCCACGAGCAGCGGTGGCCCGTCGTCGACCGGGGCGAAACGCGACACGACAGGTGCGGATGCATCGGGCGGGCTCGCCTGATCGTCCGGTTCGAGCGCTTCGTCGGCGCGAAGCCTGGGACCACCCGGAAGCGTGACCGCTCCGGTGGCGAGCGCCTCTTGCCAGGCGCGGAAAGCCTCCGGGTCCTCCTCGCGGAGACGCAGCTGCTGTTCGAGGATCTCGATCGCCGCGAGAGTCGAGCTCGTGCCCATCACCGAATCGAGGTCGGTCTCGTCCCCGGTGATCGCAGAAGCGGGACTCGGCTCCGGTTCGACGAGCGCGACCGGCTCCCGGGGAATCGGGAGGTCGTGAAACGAGTTCGGGTCGGGGTCGACGTCCTGCGCGTCCGGCTCGAACGAATCGGGCGCGAACGAATCGGGCTCGAACGAATCGGGCTCCGACGAGAACGAGTCCGGCTCCTCGATCAAGGACCCGGGCACAGGCTCGGGCGCCACATACTCGGGCTCGGGTTCCGGCGCGGGCTCGGGCTCGGGCTCGGGCTGATCGGATTCCGGCTCGAAGTCCGGGAGCGGCAAGAACTCGTCGTTGTCGTCGTTGTCGTCGTTGTCGTTGTCGTTGTCATCGTCGTCCGGCAGAACCGGAGCGACCTCGGCCGACGGCACAACAGGAATCGGAGCGGTGTAGGTCGAGAACTGCGCCGCGAGCGCATCCGCGATGGCATCGTCGTCGGTGAGCTCCGGTTGCTCGTTCTCGACGTCGGAAGCCGAGGCGACACCCGACGTCTCCCGGGGCAACGGAGTGAACGTCGAACGGCGCTTGCCTGTCGGCTCGGCGTCGTCCACGGAGTCGGGCTCCGCGTCACCTGTGCCGAATGGAGCGTCGGTCATGCCTGAAAGCCTAGATGCGCTCACTCACGAATGGGGTACGACGAGCCGACACGAGAACAGATAGTCCGAGCAGGATCAGCGCGACTCCGCCCCACCCCAGAGGGGCGAGCCTCTCCCCGACGACAACCACCGCGAGCAGTGTCGCCACCACCGGTTCCAGGAGCGTGATCGTCGTAACGTGTGAACTGCGGAGCTCCCGCACCCCGATCCCGAACAGCAGGTAGGCCAGCACCATGGGGCCGAGCACGAGGTAGCCCGCGATGCCCACGGTGTCGGGCGACTGCAGCAACGGAGCTCCGGTCGCGGCGAGAACAGGCACGAGCGCAACGCCGCCGAGCCCGAACATCGCGGCCATCACCCCGCGACTGGTTCCGCCCGCGGCGATCGCCCGACCGGATGCGTAGGTGTACAGCGCGTACGCGAGGCCAGCGACCAGCGCCACCGCGATCCCCGCGAAGGGGGCATCTCCGGCGCGCCCCTCGCCCGACTCCGTGTCGCCGAAGAGGGCCCGGCTGGTCGCAAGCGCGGCGATGCCAACGACCGCGAGCGCGGTCGCGATCAGCCAGCGCCGCGACAGCGGCCGCCGCTCCAGGAGCCACTCGAGGAGCGCGGAGAAGACAGGCCCGGAGCCCAGCGCGACCACGTTCCCGACCGCAACCCCCGCCAGGTCCATCCCGCTGTAGAACGCGAGCGGGTACACGACGACGCCGAGGGCCCCGAGCGCCACCCATCGACGCGGCACTCGGCTCCGCAACACGGAAACAGCCCGGCGCCCGGCGAGGGCGAAGAGAACGATCCCGCCGATGCCCATCGTGGCCGATCCGACCGCGATGGGGCTGACGTCGTCAGGGAAGAAGCTCGCCGCGGTGCCGGTCGTTCCCCACAGCGCGGACGCCAGCACGAGAGCAAGCACGGCGCCCGGATTCACCCACGGCTCCTCTCGGTTCGACGACGCACGCCCCCGGCGTCACACGGTGGGCCCTGAGGGACTCGAACCCCCGACATCCTCGGTGTAAACGAGGCGCTCTACCAGCTGAGCTAAGAGCCCGGTCGGAGTCGATGGTAGCGCGCGGCGGAGCGACGCCCCCACGCCGCGCGCCCGTGAGGCCCGAGTAAAAACTACGCAGTGCCCTCGTGCATCGCGCATGGCACAGTCGTGCTCGCGCCAATTCCGCGCCCCCGTTTCTCCGAAAGGTTCAGAATGCTCTCCCCGCGCCTGACCGCCGTTCCCGGCCTGTTGACCGCACTCGCGCTGACGCTGACTGGTTGCTCCGCAGCCGAGAGCACCGAAGCCTCCCCGGGCGGCAGCGAGTCCGGCGCGACGACCGACCCCACCGCATCCGTCGGCGCAACGGCATTCTCGGTCGACGGAACCGCCGCGTGCGACTTCCTCGACGGAGCCACCGTCGCGAGCGGCCTCGGCCTTGACGGCGCGGAGGTTTCGCTCGAAGACACCCGCGACAAAGACGATCAGAAGGTCTGTCGTTACGAACTGCGCGAGTCGGGCTCGTTCTCGGTGTTCATCCTCGCGATCGATGTGAACGACTCGGCCGACGTGAACCCCACGCAGTACACCGACCGGCTCGACCAGGCGCTCACCGAAGGCCTCCCGGTTCCCGGATTCGATCTCACGCAGACCTTCGTGCCGGTCGAGGGCCTGGGCACCGAGGCCGTGTACTCGGGAAACCTGCCCGAAGACAAGAACCTCGTCCTCCGCCTCGAGGACGAGTTTCTGATCCAGCTCAACTACAACAAGTTCGCCGACGGAGCCGACATCGGCGACTATCAGGCTCAACTCGTGGGCCTCGCCCACGAGTTGCTCGGCTGACGCGCTCGGGCGAGCGGCCGATCAGCGCGAAGCGGCGTCGAGGTCCGCAGGTGCGACCTCGGCGACCGCGGCCGTGTACTCGCTGAGCGAGCGGGACTCGCCGGGCGCAGTGATGAACGATGCGCGGATGACCCCGTCGACATCGATCACGAAGGTCGCGCGGTTGGCGAAGCCCTTCTCCTCCAGGAACACCCCGTATTCGCGGGCGACGGCACCGTGCGGCCAGAAGTCGGCGAGCAGGGTGAAGTCGTAGCCCTCCTGCTCCGCCCACGCGCGCAGGCTCGCCTTGGAGTCGACCGAAATGCCGATCAGCTCGACGCCGTGATCGCGGAACAGGGCGAGGTTGTCGCGCAGCTCGCACAGCTCCCCCGTGCAGCGGCTCGAGAACGCGAGCGGGAAGAAGACGAGCGCGACGGGCTTCCGCCCGCGGAAGTCGCTCAGTCGCACGTGCTCACCGAACTGATTCGCGAGATCGAAGTCGGGAGCTTGGGTGTCGTTCTCCAGCGCCATGATTCGGGGGTGTCCTCTCCGGCCGGGGCGAAATCCCGGCAAGTCCAGCGACCGATCCTACGCCCGAGACGGAGATTGCGCCGAGCGGTCCGGAACTGTGGCCTTCACACAACTAGACTGCCTTTCGATACCCCGCTCCCCACCACCGAGAACCCGGAGGGTTGTCGAGCGCGGACGCCACCGCATGGCCCACCCGCCATGCCGCGACTCCTAAGGAGAAGTCAGACGTGACGGTCAACGACCAGGACCCGTATTCGGTGAACCACACTGACCCGGACCCGGAGGAAACCTCCGAATGGCAGCAGTCACTCGACGCCCTCGTCGAGGAAAAGGGCCGTGGCCGCGGTCGCGACGTCATGCTGAGCCTGCTCAAGCGATCCAAGGATCTGCACCTCGGAGTCCCGATGGTGCCGACGACGGATTACATCAACACGATCGCCCCCGAGAACGAGGCGCCGTTCCCCGGTGACGAGGAGCTCGAGCGCGAGTACCGCCGCTGGATCCGCTGGAACGCGGCCATCACGGTGCACCGCGCGCAGCGCCCCGGCATCGCGGTCGGCGGCCACATCTCGACCTACGCGTCGAGCTCGTCGCTCTACGAGGTCGGACACAACTGGTTCTTCCGCGGTCAGGACCACGCCTCCGGTGGCGACCAGATCTTCTACCAGGGCCACGCCTCCCCCGGCATGTATGCCCGCGCCTACCTCGAGGGCCGCCTCACCGAGCACCAGCTGGACGGCTTCCGTCAGGAGAAGTCGCACTCGGGCGGCGGGCTCAGCTCGTACCCGCACCCGCGCCTCATGCCCGAGTTCTGGCAGTTCCCGACCGTGTCGATGGGCCTCGGCCCGATCAATGCGATCTGGCAGGCGCAGAACAACAAGTACCTCACCAACCGCGGGATCACCGACGCCGCCGACAGCCGCGTCTGGGCGTTCCTCGGCGACGGCGAAATGGACGAGGTCGAAAGCCGCGGCGCCCTGCAGTGGGCCGCCAACGAAAAGCTCGACAACCTGACCTTCGTCGTGAACTGCAACCTGCAGCGCCTGGACGGCCCGGTTCGCGGCAACGGCAAGATCATCCAGGAGCTCGAGAGCTTCTTCCGGGGTGCCGGCTGGAACGTCATCAAGGTCATCTGGGGCCGCGAATGGGACGACCTGCTCTCGCGCGACGAGAGCGGCGCACTCGTCAACCTCATGAACAAGACCCCCGACGGCGACTACCAGACCTACAAGACCGAAGATGGCGCCTATGTGCGTGAGAACTTCTTCGGCCGCGACCCGGAGGCTCTGAAGCTCGTCGAAGGCATGACCGACGATCAGGTCTGGAGCCTGCGTCGCGGAGGCCACGACTACCGCAAGGTCTACGCGGCGTTCAAGGCCGCCGTCGAGCACGAAGGCCAGCCGACCGTCATCCTCGCCAAGACGATCAAGGGCTACGGCCTCGGCAAGAGCTTCGAGGGTCGCAACGCGACCCACCAGATGAAGAAGCTCACGCTCGACAACCTCAAGCAGTTCCGTGACGAACTGCGCATCCCGATCACGGATGCCCAGCTCGAAGAGAACCCGTACCTGCCGCCGTACTTCCACCCGGGCAACGACAATCCGGCGATCGAGTACCTGCACGAGCGCCGTCGCGAACTGGGTGGGTACCTGCCCGAGCGTCGCACGAAGCATGTGCCGGTCACGCTGCCGGAGGACAAGGCGTTCGAGGTCGTCAAGAAGGGCTCGGGCAAGCAGGAGGTCGCCACCACGATGGCGTTCGCCCGCCTGCTGAAGGACCTGCTGCGCACCCCCGACCTGGGCCAGCGGATCGTGCCGATCATCCCCGACGAGGCGCGCACCTTCGGCATGGATGCGTACTTCCCGACGGCGAAGATCTACAACCCGAACGGTCAGCACTACACCTCGGTCGACCGCGACCTGCTGCTCGCCTACAAGGAGAGCCCGCAGGGGCAGATCGTGCACGTCGGCATCAACGAGGCGGGCGCATTCGCGGCCTTCACCGCGATCGGCACCTCGTACTCGACGCACGGCCAGCCGCTCATCCCGGTGTACGTGTTCTATTCGATGTTCGGCTTCCAGCGCACGGGCGACGCCATGTGGGCCGCGGGCGACCAGATGGCGCGCGGGTTCATCATCGGCGCGACCGCCGGCCGCACCACGCTGACCGGTGAAGGTCTGCAACACGCGGACGGCCACTCGCCGCTGCTCGCCTCGACGAACCCCGCCGTCGTCAGCTACGACCCCGCCTACGGCTACGAGATCGGCCACATCGTCAAGGCCGGCCTCCAGCGCATGTACGGCACCGACGAGAACGGGCTCACGCATCCGGACCCGAACGTCATGTACTACCTCACGGTGTACAACGAGCCGATCGTGCAGCCGGCCGAGCCGGAGAACGTGGATGTCGACGGGATCCTCAAGGGCATCCACAAGGTCAGCGAAGGACCCGAGACGAGCGGCCCCCAGGCGCAGATCATGGCGTCCGGCGTCGCGCTCGCGTGGGCGATCGAGGCGCAGGAGTTGCTGGCACGCGATTGGGGCGTCTCGGCCGACATCTGGAGCGTCACCTCGTGGACGGAGCTGCGCCGCGACGGCCTCGCCGCCGACGAGCACAACTTCCTGCACCCGGAGGAGCCGCCGCAGGTTCCCTACCTCTGGAACAAGCTCAACGGGGCCGAGGGTCCGTTCGTGGCCGTCACCGACTACATGCACGCGGTCCCCGACCAGGTGCGTCAGTTCGTGCCCGGCGACTTCGCGACGCTCGGCGCCGACAACTTCGGCTTCAGCGACACGCGACCGGCGGCCCGCCGCTTCTTCAAGATCGACGGCCCCTCCGTGGTGGTGCGCACCCTGCAGTCGCTCGCGCGACGCGGAGCCGTGGACCCGGCGACGGTGGCTCGCGCGATTGAGCAGTACCGTCTGCACGACGTGACGGCCGGCACCTCCGGATCGGCGGGTGGCGAGAGCTAAGTGGCCGAGCGCACCAAGAAGCAGACGCTTGCGTGGCTTCGGACGCTCACCGGTGAACTCTCCACGGCGACGCTGAAGCGACTCGACGACACGCTGCCCTGGTACCGGGACATGCCCCCGGGCCGGCGCAGCGCCGTCGGCCTGGTCGCCCAGGCGGGCATCACGTCGTTCATTTCGTGGTTCGACGACCCGAAATCCACGCCGTGGATCGCGGCCGACGTCTTCGGCGCGGCGCCGCGCGAGTTGCTTCGTTCGGTGTCGCTGCAGCAGACGCTGCAGCTCATCCGGGTCACGGTCGAGGTCGTCGAACACCGCATCAAGGACGACGACGAGGTGCTGCGGGAGGCGATCCTGCTGTATTCGCGTGAGATCGCGTTCGCTGCGGCCGATGTCTACGCGCGCGCCGCCGAGGCACGCGGTCTCTGGGATGCCCGACTCGAGGCGCTCGTGGTCGACTCGATCCTCACCGGCGAGTACGACAGCGAACTCCCGAGTCGTGTCGCGGCGCTCGGGTGGAACGGGCACGGCGAGGTCAGTGTCCTGGTCGGCACCGCGCCGCGCAGTCTCGACGTCGACCAGTTGCGCCGGACCGCGCGTCACCTGGACGCCGACGTCCTCATCGGCGTGCAGGGCAGTCGTTTGGTGCTCGTCATCGGCCGCACCAACCCCGTCGATGAGGAGGACAGCACCCAGAGCCGGGAACGCCTGACCTTCCTGGAGATCGCGGCCCAGCTCGAGCCGGGCTTCGGCGAGGGTCACCTTGTGCTCGGACACACCGTCCCCTCGCTCGTCGAGGCGGCGCGTTCCGCACGTGCCGCGCTCGCTGGCTTCGCCGTGGCGAAGGCATGGCGGAACGCCCCGCGCCCGACCCACGCCGACGATCTGCTGCCCGAGCGCGCCCTCGCGGGCGATCCGCTGGCGCGCAAGGCACTCGTCGAGCGGATCTACGTTCCGCTGCAGAACCACTCCACCGAGTTGTTGACCACGCTGTGGTGCTACCTCGACAACGGCCGCTCGCTCGAGGCGACCGCGCGCGAACTGTTCGTGCACCCCAACACCGTCCGCTACCGACTCAAGCGCATCAGTGAGGTCATTGGCTGGGACGCGACCGGCGCCCGCGAGGCGCTCATCCTGCAGGTCGCGCTCGTCGTCGGCAGCATCTCCGACGCCGACCGGAAGTAGTGGCTCTGTAGGTACTCTCCAGTGTTTCTGGCGATTCTTGGTGGCGCGTGTTTCGCACCTCCCGTTTTCGACTGACAGACTGGAGGGCGTGAGTGTCGTCATCGTCGCGCCCGGTCAGGGCTCCCAAACCCCCGGATTCCTCGAGCCTTGGCTCGCCGAGCCCGCGATCGCCGCGCATCTCGGCGAACTAGCGCAGGCCTCGGGCATTGATCTCGTCGCGCACGGCACCACATCGGATGCCGACACCATCCGCGACACCGCCGTGGCGCAGCCGCTCATCGTCGCCGCCTCGCTGCTCTCCCTGCGCGCCGTCCTCGGTGACGACGACGGTCGGTCCGCACGCCTTGCCGGCATCGCGGGCCACTCGGTCGGCGAGTTCGCTGCGGCCGCCGGCGCCGGCATCCTGAGCGAAGCCGACGCGATGCGCCTGGTGGCGCTGCGCGGTCGGGCGATGGCCTCCGCCGCTGCCGAGGTCACGACCGGCATGAGCGCCGTGATCGGCGCCGACGAGGGCGAACTGCTCGGCGTACTCGCCGCGCTGGGTCTTGCCCCCGCCAACTTCAACGGGGGCGGCCAGATCGTCGTCGCGGGCGAGCTTCCGGCGCTGGAGCGCCTCAAGGAGACCCCGCCGCCCGGGGCGCGGGTCATCCCGCTGCAGGTCGCGGGGGCGTTCCACACCCACTTCATGGCGTCGGCGGTCGACACGCTCCGCTCCGCCGCCGCGGATGTCACCGTCGGCGACCCGACCACCACGATCTGGACGAACCGCGACGGCAGCACCGTCACGGGCGGCGCCACCTTCCTCGACCTCCTCGTCGGGCAGGTCGCCAACCCGGTGCGCTGGGACCTCACGATGGAGGCCTTCGCCGCGGCGGGTGTCACCGGGATTGTCGAACTCGCCCCCGCGGGCGCGCTCGTCGGTCTCGCCAAGCGCGGCCTGAAGGGCCTTCCCACCGTCGCGGTCAAGACCCCCGACGACATCCCCGCCGCACAGGCCCTCATCGACGGAGCAGCATGACCACCCCTTCCCTCACCCAGGCGTCCGGCGCGAAGTACACCCGGATCCTGAGCTTCGGTGCCGCGCGCGGCGACCTCGTCGTCCCCAATGAGGACCTCATCGGGCCGATCGACTCCAGCGACGAGTGGATTCGTCAGCGCACCGGCGTCATCACCCGCAAGCGCGCGAGCAAGGGCCTCAACGCGGTCGACCTCGCGGAGACCGCCGCGAACGAGGCGCTCGAGAAGGCCGGCGTGCCGCGCGAGAAGATCGGCGCGGTGCTCGTCTCGACCATCAGCAACGTGGCCGTCACGCCGTCGATGGCCTCGTTGCTCGCCGACCGGCTCGGCGTGACGCCGGCCCCCGCGTACGACATCAGTGCCGCCTGCGCGGGCTACACCTACGGAATCGCCCAGGCGGATGCGCTCATCCGCAGCGGCGCCGCCGAATACGTGCTCGTCGTGGGCGCCGAGAAGCTCTCCCAGTACGTGCACCCCGAGGACCGCTCGATCTCGTTCCTGCTCGGCGACGGCGCCGGCGCGGTGGTCGTGGGCCCCGCCGACGAGCCGGGAATCGCCGCCACGGTGTGGGGGTCGGACGGCTCCAAATGGGATGCGGTCGGCATGAACGCCACCTTCGAGGAGTACCTCGACGGCGAGAAGCCGTGGCCGACGATGCGCCAAGAGGGCCAGACGGTGTTCCGTTGGGCCGTGTGGGAGATGGCCAAGGTCGCGAAGAAGGCGCTCGAGTCCGCCGGCATCACCTCGAACGATCTGTCCGCGTTCATTCCGCACCAGGCCAACATGCGCATCATCGATGAGCTTGCCAAGCAGCTGAAGCTTCCCGAGCACGTCGCGATCGCTCGCGACATCGAGACCACCGGAAACACCTCCGCCGCCTCGATCCCGCTCGCCGCCCATCGACTGCTCGAAGAACACCCCGAATTGAGCGGCGGTCTCGCCCTTCAGATCGGATTCGGCGCCGGACTCGTCTACGGCGCCCAGGTCGTGCGCCTGCCCTAGGATCGACACGGTCACCCCTACACCCGACTACCACGCACCACACAAGGAGAGAAACGACATGGCACTGTCCACCGAAGAGGTCCTCGCGGGCCTGGCCGAGCTCATCAACGACGAGACCGGAATCGCCACCGACACCGTCGAGTTGGACAAGTCGTTCACGGACGACCTCGACATCGACTCGATCTCGATGATGACGATCGTCGTCAACGCCGAAGAGAAGTTCGACGTCAAGATCCCCGACGAAGAGGTCAAGAACCTCAAGACCGTCGGCGACGCCGTCAGCTTCATCGTTTCGGCCCAGGGCTGAGACTCGACGCGCGCGCCGCATCGTCGGCGCGCGCGTCCTCGACCGACGCCATCCGGCGCAGTCGTTCGACCTCGGCGCGCCCGAGGATCTACGGGAGTTGGAATGACCAAGAAGATCGTTGTCACCGGAATCGGTGCGACATCGCCGCTCGGCGGCACCGCACGCGACAGCTGGAACGCGCTGCTCGCGGGCGAGACCGGCGTTCGTCCGCTCACCCAGGACTGGGTGGCCCAGCACGAGCTGCCCGTCACCTTCGCCGCGCAGGCCCGCGTTCGCCCCGAAGAGGTGCTGGAGCGCCAAGAGACCAAGCGGCTCGACCCCTCGGCGCAGTTCGCGCTGATATCCGCCCGCGAGGCCTGGGCCGACGCGGGTATCACCGACCTCGCCCCCGAGCGACTCGGTGTCGAATTCTCGACCGGCATCGGTGGGCTCTGGACTCTCCTGGATGCGTGGGACACCCTGCGCGAGAAGGGCCCGCGTCGCGTCCTGCCGATGACGGTCCCGATGCTCATGCCGAACGCCGCCTCCGCCGCGGTCAGCATGGCCCTGGATGCGCGCGCCTTCGCCCGCACCGACGTCTCGGCCTGCGCTTCCAGCACCGAGGCCATCGCGAACGCCTACGACCACCTCCAGGCCGGCCTTGCCGACGTGATCATCGCCGGGGGCACCGAGGCGTGCATCCACCCGCTCCCGCTCGCGGCCTTCGCCTCGATGCAGGCGCTCTCCAAGCGCAACGACTCCCCCGAGACGGCCTCGCGCCCCTACGACGTGAGCCGCGACGGCTTCGTCATGGGTGAGGGTGCCGCCAGCATCGTCATGGAGACCGAAGAGCACGCCAAAGCGCGCGGCGCGAAGATCTACGCCGAGATCGCCGGCGGCGGCGTGACGAGCGACTCGTACCACATCACCGCCCCCGACCCCGAGGGTCGCGGCGCGGCCAGCGCGGTGCTCGCGGCGCTCGAGCAGGCGGGCGCAACCGCCGACGAGGTCACGCACATCAACGCGCACGCGACGAGCACGCCGGTCGGCGACATCGCGGAGTACAAGGCGCTGTTCGCGATCTTCGGAGAGCGCGTCAAGTCCATCCCCGTCTCGGCGACGAAGGCAGCCCACGGCCACCTGCTCGGCGGCACGGGCGCGCTCGAGGCGATCTTCACGATTCTCGCCGTGCAAGAGCGCCAGGCCCCGCCGACCGCGACGCTCGTCGATCAGGACCCCGAGATTCCGCTTCTCGTCAGCGCAGGCGTGCAGAAGCTCGGCGCCGAGCCGCAACTCGCGATCAGCAACAGTTTCGGGTTCGGTGGCCACAACTCGGTCGTCGCGATCCGCAGCTACGAGGGCTGATCCGCAGTCTGTGAATTCGCTGGGGGCGCCGGACGAGTCCGGCACCCTTTGTGATGCCCTGCCACACTGAACCCATGAAGGTGCGCCCCGGAGTCGTCATCGGAATCTTGGCCGGAATCATTGCGATCGCGGTCATTGCGGTCATCGCGATTCAAGGCTCGAACGGCGGATCCGTGCTCGACACGGCGCCGGAGACCTCGAATTCCGCCCCGGCGACGGAGGCGGCCCCCTCCGCGAGCGACGACGCCGACGGGGGCGAGTCCGCGGCCGCAGGCAGCTACGTCGACTACAGCGAGAACGCGATCGCGAACGCCGACGGACGCATCCTGCTGTTCTTCCACGCCTCCTGGTGCCCGCAGTGCCGCAGTCTTGAAAGCGACATCCTGGCGCGCGGCGTTCCCGCCGGCGTGACAATCGTCAAGGTCGACTACGACAACTACCAGGACCTCCGCGCGGAGTACGGCGTCACCATCCAGACGACCCTCGTCGAGGTCGATGCCGCGGGGAACGCGGTGCAAACCTACGTCGCCTACGACGAGCCCACGCTCGCCGCCGTCGTCGCCGCGATGCTCTAGGCACGACTCGTGCTCACGCTGCTGCTCGTCGCGTTCGTCGCGGGCGTCCTCACGACCGCGGCACCCTGCGTGCTCCCGCTCCTGCCGGTGATCGTCGGCGGCTCGATCGTGCGCGGCTCAGGAGGCGCTCAGAGCGCCGCAGCCTGGCGACGACCGCTCCTCATCGCCACCGGACTCGCCGTGTCGGTCATCGCCTTCACGCTCCTGCTGAAAGCCACCACGGCCCTGCTGGGCGTCCCGCAGTTCGTCTGGCAGATCGTCGCCGGGGGAATCGTCGTGCTGTTCGGCATCACCCTGGTGTTCCCGCAGCTTTGGGAGCGGCTGATGCTCGTGACCGGGCTTCAGGCGCGCTCCGGCGCCGCTCTCGACCGCTCGACGCGCGTCGGCGGCCCCGCGGGAGATCTTCTCCTCGGTGCCGCGCTCGGACCCACGTTCAGCAGCTGCAGCCCGACCTACGCCCTCATCGTCGCCGCCGTGCTCCCGGCGTCATTCGGCGAAGGGCTCGCCGCGATCGTGGCCTACGCGCTAGGGCTCGCGATCACCCTGCTGCTGGTGGCGCTACTCGGGCAGTCATTCGCGCGCAAGCTCGGCTGGCTCAACCGACCCGACGGCTGGTTCCGGCGCATCGTCGGCATCATCATGATCCTCGTCGGCATCGCCGTGATCGCGGGGCTGGACAAGGCGGCGCAGACCTTCGTGCTCGAGCAGGGGTGGTACGCCCCGATCGAGAACCTCGAGCGAACGCTACTCGGCTAACTCCCTGCGACGCGCCGGCACCGCGGGTGCGACTTCCTCGCGGCGCGTCAGCGGATGCGGATAGGCCGACACCCGTCGTGCTCGGCGCAGTCGTCGTCGAGTTGATTCAACTCGTCGGCCGTGACGAGTCGCTCCAGTTCGGCGAGATCAAGCAACGGCGGCGCGATGCCTTCGAGAATGTCGTCCCACTCCCGGTGCAGAATTCGCATGATCGCTCCTAACCCACCTTGTGCAGCCAGACGACGGGCGCCTCATCGCTCGCGTGCCGGAACACTTCCAGTTCGTCATCCCAGGCCTGGCCCAGCGCGAGTCGGAGTTCGCGGTGGAGCTCGAACGCATCCGAACCGGCCGATTCCATCGCAAACCGCACGCGGTCCTCGGGGATGACAGTGTTGCCGGCGGAGTCGGTCTGCGCGAAGTAGATGCCGAGATCGGGGGTGTGCATCCAGCGCCCGCCGTCGGAGGCGGCACTCGGGTCTTCCGTCACCTCATAACGGAGGTGCTCCCAGCCGCGCAGGGCGGAGGCGAGCTCGGCCCCCGTCCCGACGGGGCCCTCCCAGTAGTACTCGGTGCGCTGCGCACCCTTGAGCACCGGCTGGGGGCGCCAATCGAAGTTGACCGCACGACCGAGCGCACGACCGGCAGCCCACTCGACGTGGGGGCACAGTGCACGCGGTGCCGAATGCACGTAGACGACGCCGCGCGTGAAGGCGCGACGAATAACGGTGTCATCACCGGCTACAACAGTCACAACTCCTCCGATCCTCAGATGCGACTTCCCCATCGATCTGCAATCGGATTCAGTTGTTGCCGCCATTATCGCGCACAAACCTCAGGAATCACAAGCATGTGATTACTTCGCGTCGGCGTAACTCCGTGCGACCGCGACGCTCACGGCGAACTCCACAGGCCCCTCACCGAACAGCAGACGACCCGCCTCGGCGGCGGAATCGCGCACCGCGCGCTCCACCTCCTCGGCCAACTCGGTCGGGGTGTGCACGATCACCTCGTCGTGGAGAAAGAACACCAGGTGCGGGCGCGCGGTGAGCGGCGCCGCGGAGTCGTCTCCCCCGCCGAGCTCCCACAGGCGCCGGCGCAGGGCACCCATCCAGCACAGCGCCCACTCGGCCGCCGTTCCCTGCACGATGAAATTGCGTGTGAAGCGGCCCCACGCGGCGGAGTCGGTGCGGGCGCGCAGGCGTTCCGCATCCGTGCGCGTCTCGTCGTAGTCGGCGCCTCGGCCGGGCGGCGAACTCCGGCCGAGCCAGGTGGAGACCGACTCGCCGCGCTCACCCGCGCGCGCGGCCGCCTCGACGTACTCCATCGCGCGTGGGAAGGCGCGAGCGATGCGTGGGCGCATCCGTCCGCTCTCCCCCGTCGTGCCGCCGTAGATCGCGCCGAGCATGCCGTACTTCGCCTGCTCACGCGAAGCGACGGCGCCCGTGGCCACCATGCCTTCGTACATGTCGTGCGCCTGACCCGCGCGGGCCATCGCGAGGTCGCCCGACATCGCGGCGAGCACGCGCGGCTCCAACTGGGCCGCGTCGGCGACCACAAACGTCCACCCCGGATCCGCGATCACCGCCCCGCGCACCGACTTGGGCAGCTGCAGCGCTCCCCCGCCGTCACTCGCCCAACGCCCGGTCACGACGCCCGCCGGCACATAGACCGGACGGAAGCGCCCGTCGTGCACCCACTCGTCGAGCCAGTTCCAGCCGTTCGCGGTGAAGAGGCGTTGCAGCGACTTGTAGGCGAGCAGGGGTCCGACCGCGGGGTGGTCGAGGCCGCGCAGCTCCCACTTGCTCGTGCTCTGCACGCGCAAGCCCGCGCTCTGCAGGGCGCGCAGCAGGCTGGGTTGCGACTCGGGATTGACGTCGGCGACCCCGAGAGCCGCGCGGAGCTCCGCGAGCTTGGCGGTCATCCGCTCGGGGCGCTCGCCCGCGGCAGGCCGCGGGCCGAGCACTTCGGTGAGGAGCTCGTCGTGGCGCTCGGCGTTCCAGGGCAGGCCCGCGAACCGCATCTCGGCCGCGATCAACGAGCCGACGCTCTCGGCGGCCAGCAAGAGGTTCAGCCGACCGGGCTCGCGGGACGCGGCGACCGCGGCGCGTTGGCGGCGCAGCTCCTCGACCGGGTCGGGGTCGGCGGGTGCGGCGGGCTCGAGGTCGAACAACCCGTCGCGGCGTTCGGGCGAGCGCGCCACCGCGGGCTCATCCCAGACGTCGCGCGCGGCCCGGGCGAGCTCCGTGTCGCGGGTGTGTACCGAGCCCCGCAGAATCCGCCGGCACAGCCGCAGGTCGTGCGCCCGCTCGACACGGACGCCGCCTGCCACCAACTCGGCGTGCCAGTGCGAGGAATCGCCCCACACCCAGCGCGGGTGCTCCCTCTCGCGGTCAACAACCCACGCAGCAAGGTCGGAGCGCGGGAACTCACGGCGCGCGAGTTCTGTCAGGTCGTCATCGAGGTCGACCGCGACGACAGAGTCGCCGATGGACCTCAACGCAACGTACACACCTCATCTTCGCGCGTCCCCCCGACGCGCGCGCGCCCGCCCGCCGCCCGCGCCGCCCGCTCGACCGCCCGCCGCCACGGTCCCCGTCGCCCCGGTCGTCCCCGCCGCCCTGTTCAGAAATGCAGGAACGACGCGAGGCGGATGCCGCGGTTACTAGGCCGCCGACCCCGGAATCCGCCGGATCTCCTGCATTTCTGAAATGGCCCCACGGGACCGCGGGACGGCGGGACGGCGGAGCGGCGGAGCCGGACCCTCGCGGGGCCCGCGCACCGGCGTTGCCGGCCGCGCACGGGCCTCGCCACGCCGCCCAGTTCAGAAATGCAGGAACGACGCGAGGCGGATGCCGCGGTTACAAGGCGGCCGACCCCGGAATCCGGCGGATCTCCTGCATTTGTGAAAAGAGGCAGGCGGGTGCCGAGCGCGCGAGGGCGCACCTGCCCAGCGCGCAGACCCGCCGGCGACGTCACCGGCAGAAGTCTCAGTGCAGCGGCTGGCCGTCCTTGCCGACGACGTTCTTCTCGCCCGCCTCGACCGCGAACGGGAACCGGTTCTGCTTCGGTGGCATCGGGCAGTTGAAGGCGTAGCTGAACGCGCAGGGCGGAATCACGGCGCGGTTGAAGTCGAGCGTGATGGTGCCGTCGGCGTTGGGCGCGAGGAAGAGGAAGCGCCCCACGCTGTAGGTCGACTCACCGTTGGTGGTGTCGGCGAACACCAGCTGCAGCGCCCGACCCGCCTTGAACGCGGCCAGGTCGAACTCGTGCCCGTCGCGCTCGAACATAATGCGCCCCGGCACCACCTGTTCGCGCGTGACGCCATCGTCTTTCAGGTGCTCGAAGCCGACCGTCGTTCCCGAAGGGTTCTCTTCCCAGCGGGCGGTGATCACCCAGTCGGGGTTGTAGTCGAAGGCGTCGATACCGCCGAAGTTCTGGATGCCCTCGGAGTTGGCATCCCACACCCGCAGCGCGTAGCCGCCGGTCGCCTGCGCGATCACGGCGCCGCGCACGGTGTCGCTGAACACCACATCCCCGGGCGTCTCGTGGTCCTTGCCGCGCACGATGGCCTCACCGTCGACCAGCTCGCCGTCGACGCGGATGCCGTCGGCCGCGTCCGCGATCACCTTCAGCCCCGACTCCCCCGCCGCAAGTGGCGCCCACCGGCCCGGAACCCCCCAGATCGGCTGCTCGGAGTCGACCACCTGCGTGTTGACGAGCGCGAGGCTGCCGAGCGGCTGCACGACCGCCAGTTCGCGACGCGCGTGGTACAGCGCAAACGCCTCCTCGGCGGTCGTCGGGGCGGTGGCGGTGCTCTGCTCGGTCATGGTTCCATCCTGTCGGCTCGGGGGGTGCAACGCACGCCGACACGGGCGCATTCCCGCGACTGGGTGCGTGCCGCACTGCTAGCGTCGTCGCGTGACCGACTCCACGTTCGATGCCGTCGCCGATCCGCTTGTTGTGATCGCCGAACTCTCGGATGCCTTCGCACTCGACGCTGGACGCCTCGACCCCGACGCCGCCGTCTCCAACCCGGTGTGGGGCAGCGTCGCCCGGATGGTCGACCACGTCGGCGGCATCTTCCGCTGGGTGGCGGCGACCGTGGTCAGCGGCGAGTGCGCCGAGCGCGGAGCCCACACGAAGCCGGAGCCGCACGAGTTGGAGGTGTGGTTCCGCGAGTCCCGCGCGCTACTGCTCGACGCCCTCACAAAGACCGAGCCGACGCGCCCGTGCTGGACCCTCTACGACAAGCCCGGCACGGCGAACTTCTGGCGCCGACGCATGGTGCACGAGACGACGATGCATCTGGGCGATCTGCGCACCGCCGACGGCGAGGGCTACACCCCGCCCGCCGAGGCGAGCGCTGCCGTGTTCGCCGACGGGATCGCGGAGCACCTCGGCGTGTTCCTCGACCGTTCACGCCTGGAGCTCGATCGACTCCCCGCACCGTTCGCCCTGCACGCGACGGATGCCGGAGTGCGCTGGACGATCCTCGAGGATTGGCAGGTGGCGCAGAACGATGGCGCGTCGTCGGCCCGCCCGGGCACCACCACGGTCGCCGGCCCCGCCGGATGGCTGGCCGCGTTCGCCTGGGACCGCGTCACCCTCGAGGCGACTCCGCAGCTGACGCTTGCGGGAGACGCGGCGGTGGCGGCGGCGTACACGGCCGCCCCCGTTCATCCCTAAAGGTCGGCGCCCCGGCGCTCGAGCAGCACCATCACCTCGCTGTGCGCGGTCTGCGGGAACATGTCGAACACCCGCACCCGACGCGCCACGAACCCGGGCAGCGCGCGCAGGTCACGCTCGAGCGAGTGCACGTTGCAGCTCGAATAGATGATGGTGCGCACCGTTGAGGCGACAAGCCAGGTGGTGAGCCGCTCGCCGAGCCCGCGTCGCGGCGGGTTGACGATGACGAGCTCCGGATGCGCGGCGGCCGTCTCGGCGAACGCCGTCGCATCCATCACCGCGAATTCGACGTCGTCGAGGCCGGACTCGGCGGCCGTGCGCCGCGCGCTCAGCACCGCCTGCTCGCTGGACTCGATGCCGAGCACCGCGCGGCCCGGCGCGGCGGCGTGCAGCGCGAAGCCGCCGACCCCGCAGTAGAGATCCCAGACGCTCGCGGGCCCGGCTTCGTCGACCCATTCGCGCGCCTGGGTGTACATGCCTTCGGCGATCGCCGTGTTCGTCTGGAAGAAGCCGCCCGGCCGCAGGTGCAGTTCGAGGGCGCCCACGCGCATCCCGATGCTGTCGGCCTCGGTGAGAAGCTGCTCGTCGGGCCCTTCGAGTACCGCCTTGTGCTCGGGCTGCAGGTTAACGCTCACGACCTCGAGCCGCGGCAGCGCGGCCTGCAGGCTCGGCAGGTGCTTGCGGATGCGTGACACCGACTCGGTGGACCGCAGTATGAAGCGCAGCATCAGCGCCCCGCTCGGCGCCTCGGTGAGGAGGGCGTGCTTGAGTTCGCCGGTGCGCGCGGGCACGTCGTAGGGGGTCAGCCGCGCCAGGCCGATGAAGTCGGCGATCGCGGGGACGGCGGCACGCAGGCCGGGCGCGTGGATGCCGCACTCGCGCAGGTCGACGCCGCGCTGGCGTTCGTCGAGGATGCCGAGCGTGGGCGCGTCGGCGGTTCCTCCGACGACGAGCTTCGCCTTGTTGCGGAAGCCGTCCTCGGAGCTGGCCATCGGCGCCAGCCATTCGGCGGCATCCGCCCCGGATGCCTCCCCCAGCACCGCGCGCGCGGTCGCCACCTTGCCCGCGAGCTGCTGCACGTAAGGCTGCCCCATGAACTCGCACGAGCGGCACACGCCGGCGTCGAAGTAGGAGCACTGCATCAGGTCAGGGTATCGACAGGCAGGGGTTTTAAACTTCGAGCCATGTCTGAGGGATCGCCTGAGCCGCGCGCCGACGCGGGCGTCGGCGACGACGTGCGGCTGAGCCGCCGTGAGCGGATCCGGCAGAACCCGGCCGCCGACCGGGCCTATCGCGCGGGAGTCGGTGTGGTTGGCGGCGCCACGATCGTCGTCGGCTTCGTGCTCATGCCGCTGCCGGGCCCGGGCACCCTGATCGCGATCGGCGGGCTCGGCGTGCTCGCCACGGAGTTCCGCGGCGCCCGCAAACTCAGCACGAAGGTCAATACCACCGCCAAGAAGGCAATCGACGCGGCGAAGGATGCGCGAGCGCGGCGCCAGGAGTCAAAGCGTGAGAGTAGGGCGGACGGGACTTGAACCCGTGACCGACGGATTATGAGTCCGCTGCTCTAACCAGCTGAGCTACCGCCCCGTGCGGGTTGAGTTTATCGGGAGCGCTGGTCTCGATACGCCGCGGCGCGGCTACTCGACCGGCGCGGGGTGCGCGGGGGCGCTGGTCTCGATACGCGGCTTCGCCGCTACTCGACCGACGAGACCGGCAGGAGCTGCTACTCGACCGGCGAGACCGGCAGGAGCCGCTACTCGACCGGCAAGAGTGGCGGGAGCGGCTACTCGACCGGCGAGAACGGCTAGACGGGCTGGGGCACGTCGGCGCCGCGGTAGATCGCCTCGAAAGCGTCGATGGTGCGGTCGAGGTCGTGCGCCTGCACGGCTTCGAGCGACGCTCGGCCCATGCGCTCGCGCTCGGCCTCCGGCGCGCTCAGCACGTCGGTCAGGCGGGCGGCCAGCGCATCCACGTCACGCGGCGGGTAGAGGTAGCCGTTGACACCGTGCGTCACCAGGTGCGGCAGGGCCATCGCGTCGGCCGCGACGATCGGCAGGCCCGAGGCCATCGCCTCCATTGTGGTGATGCTCTGCAGTTCGGCGATCGAGGGCATCGCGAACACGGAGGCCTTCTGCAGCGTCGAACGCAGCTCGTCGTAGCTGACCTTGCCGGGAACCCGGATTCGATCCTCGAGCCCCAACTCGGCCACGAGCGCGATCAGCTTCTGGCGCTGATCCCCGTCGCCGAGGATGTCGACCGCGACGTCGAGCGCGGGGTCGAGCTTGGCGACCGCGTTGATCAGATCCTCGATGTGCTTCTCCTCGTCGGAGCGGCCGAGGAAGACGATGCGGTTGCGTTCGCGCGGCGCGAAGTTGGGGGTGTAGGCATCCAGGCGCAGCCCGTTCGAGATCGCGTAGGTGTCCCGGAGTCCGGTGTTCTCTTCCAGGTAGTCGGCCGAGCGGCGCGTCGGGCTCGTGACGGCATCGCAGCGCTCGAACACGCGCGCGGCGGCACGCCACTGGGCGCGGATGAGCGCCTCCAGCATCGGCTTGGTCATGATCTGTACGTGCTGGGCGATGTTCTCGGGCATGGTGTGGTTGGTGCCGACCAACCGGATGCCCTGCTGCTTGGCCACAATCGAGAGACCGCGCCCGAGCACGAAGTGCGACTGGAAGTGGATCACATCGGGCTTCGAGAGCGCGAGGACGCGCCTCGAGTTGGCGACGGCCCGCCACGGCAGCGCGAACCGCAGCCAGGGGTGAAAGATCCAACGCCAGCTGTAGATGCGGTGCACCGTGAACTCGTCGCCGCCGTGCATCTCGCGGTAGGTGCCGGCGCGCACGCCCTTCGGCGCGGGCGCCATGATCTCGACATGGTGGCCGCGCGCGGCCATGCCGACGGCGAGCTGGCGCGAGAAGCTCGCCGAACCGTTGACGTCGGGGGCGAACGTGTCGCACCCCAAAAGAATTCTCAGCGGCGCGCTCGCGGCGGCCGGGGAGGCGTCAGGCACGCGGGGATTCCTTCGCTCGAGTGTCGGGCACGCTCCAAGGTACCCCAGTGCGGGGTGATCTCCGACCCCGCTCAGCGGTGAGTCTGCGGGTGGTGGCGCGCCAACTGGAAGACGCCGATGACGGCGACCGTTCCCACGACGAGCCAGGTCAGGATCACCCAGAGCGGAACCTCGGAGGCCTCACCGAACACGGTGATCCCGATCACGACCGCGACGAGCGGGTCGACGACCGTGAGCCCGGCGATCACCAGGTCGGGGGCACCGACCGAGTAGGCGGTCTGCACGAAATAGCCGCCGAGCGCCGCGGCCGCCAGCAGCGCGACGAGGCAGACGACGGTGAGCCACTCGAAGTTGCCGTTGCCGAGCCGGTTGATGACGGCCTTCGCGAGCGTCGCGACAAAGCCGTAGAGCACCCCGGCGGCGAGGATGTAGAAGATCGCCCCCGCGCTTTTACGCCAGCGCACGAACGCGAGCCCGAGCGCGATCAGGATCGCGGCCAACGCCGAAAGCACGATGATGAGCTGCGCATCCCCCAGGACGTGCTCCTTGGCGTACACGGCCGCGATGGCCACGAAGATGCCGATCCCGCCGACGCACATGAAGATCGCGTTCCGCGCCCGATGTTCGAGCTGGTGCCCGGACAGTCGCGCGTTGAGAATCGACGTGATCACCAGGGCGACGACCCCGAGCGGCTGCACCACGATGAGCGGCGCGAACGTGAGGCTCGTCAGCTGAAAAACGATGGCGAGCCCGAGCATGAGCGTGCCGAAAGCCCACCAGGGCCGCGCCAGCAGGCGGAACAGCTGGCTGAGGCTGAGCCCCGCCTTCGCGCCGGAACCGTGCGACTCCTCGACCTGCTCGACGCCTCGATGCTGAAACTGCGCGCCGAGCGAGAGAAAGACCGCGCCGATCAGAGCGATCACGATGCCGACGACCGGGAGCGCGCCCACAAAGCTCGAGGCGTCGAAATCGCTCAAGACGGGAGGCACCAAACGAATCTAGCGGCATCCGCGGCGATATCCTGAAGCCATGGCCGTTCTCCCTATCGTCATCACGGGAGATCCCGTACTCCACACCGCCGCCGCCGAGGTCACCGACTTCGGCTCGACGCTCGCCGAACTGGTGCGCGACATGGTCGACACGATGGATGCGGCACCCGGCGTCGGGCTCGCCGCCCCGCAGGTCGGCGTGCCGCTGCGTGTCTTCGTCTACCGCTGGGACGACGAGGACGGCGTGCACCACGAGGGCACCGCGGTCAACCCGGAGCTGTGGATCTCACCCCCCGAGCCGGGCGAGCCCGACGAGGAGGACGAATCCGAGGGCTGCCTGTCGATTCCCGGCGAACGGTTCCCGCTGCGGCGCTCCGCTCGGGCGCTGCTGCGCGCTCAGGATGCCTCGGGCGCCGCGTTCGAGATCGAGGCCGAAGGGTGGCTGGCGCGCATCTTCCAGCACGAGTACGACCACCTCGACGGGGTGCTCTATGCCGACCGTCTCGCCTATCCGCACAACCGCGCCGTCGTGAAGGCGATCAAGAAGCAGAGCTGGGGCTCCCCGGGCAAGTCGTGGATGCCGGGCGTCGACGACCTCGACGCGTAGGGACGCCGTTCGACAACCGTTGCCCTAACTCGGACGGTACGCGGCGGCGGCGCGGATCGTGTCGAACAGCGACTCCGGTTCGACGTCTTTGAAGAGCACCGCGTAGGCGCCCGCTTCGGCCGCGGCCGGCAGTTGCGCATCCAGGTCGACCGTGGCGAACAGAATCACCCGCGGCGGCGTGCCCTGCTCAGCGACCCGCTCATCGCTGCGGATGCGCGCGGCCGCGACCGCTCCCCCGACGCGCCGCATGTGCAGGTCCATCAGCACCACGTCGACCGGGGTGCGGCGAGTCAGTGCGAGCGCACCCGCCCCATCGCTCGCCTGCCCAACCACCTCGAACTCGGGCTGCGATCCGAGCAGGAGCGCCCAGCCTTCGCGCTGCCGGCTCGAGTCGTCGACGATGAGCACCCGAATGGGCGGTGCCGGGGAACGCCTCGGGCTCACCGGCGCTCCGCGGAGGGCGCACGTTGGATGCCCGGGAAGATCGCCGAGACCGAGAACCCGACGCCGGGCACCTCGAACGCGTTGAAGACCCCACCGAACAGCTCCGCCCGCTGCCGCATGTCAGAGATGCCGCGACCGGTCGGGCGCTGCGTCAGGGCGGCGAGGTCGTCCTCTTGCGAGTACGCGCGCTGCTGCGCCTCCACGTTCGGGTCGAGGCCCTCGCGGCGCGCGTGCGCGCGAATCCCGTCGTCGTCGACGAGCACCTCGAGGCCGTGGTCGGTCCACTTGAAGCTGACCCGCACCTCGGTGCCCTCACCGCCGTGGCCGAGCGCATTGGCGAGCGCCTCCTGGAGGATGCGGTAGATCGCCAGTTCGGTGCCCTGCTTGAGGTCGAGCCGGGTGCCGGTCTCGACGAATTCGATCACGAGCCCCGCGTCGCGCATCACTTTGAGCAGTTCGCGCACCGAGGAGAGGCTCGGCTGCGGGCCGGCCTGCGCTTCACCCGCGCGCACGACGTCCATGACGCGGCGCAGATCGCCGAGCGTGGTTCGCGCCGTGTCGGCGATCGTCGCAGCGGTGCGGGCCGCCACCTGCGGGTCGGCGCTCGCGGCGTAGCGCGCGCCATCCGCCTGGCTGATGATGACCGAGACCGAGTGCACGATCAACTCGTGCAGCTCGCGCACGATCGTGAGGCGCGACCCCTGCTCGGCCAGCTCGAGCTCGAGGTCGAGTCGTTCGCGCTCGAGCGCGACGCGGTCGCGCAGGTCCCGGCTGACGCCGCGCCGCGCGCGCCGCCAGAGCACCGCGAGCACGAGCGCGGCAAAGAGAAAAACGCCCGTCGCCACGGCCAAGCCGACGATGACGACGAACGAGTTGTCTTGAATCCAGTCGTTCACGCGGGTCTCTCCTTCGGGCGTTCGGGCCCGAAGGAGAGACTACCGGCGGCGTGTGCCGCGTGCGTCGCGTTATGCGACCGGCGGCGTGGGACGGTTCGCGCGCAGCACCTCGAGACGAGCACGGTACTCGACCTCATCGATGTCGCCGTTGGCGAAACGCTCGGCGAGAGTCTTCTCGGCACCGCGACCGCCTTCGTGCGCGGCCGCGTGCCAGGCAGCCCCGGCGAAACGACGACGCGAACGGGCGAGCACGACGATGAGCACGATGATCGGCGCGAGCCACAACAGGAAGAACAGCGGCGCCAGCCAGAAGGCGCCATGACCGCCGACGTGGGCGACGGATCCGGCAAGGGCAAGAGAATTCAGCACGGGGGCTCCTTGAGTTCGGGGTTCCAACGGAACCTGATGACTCCACTCTCGCCGGTTCGGGTCGGCCCCGAATCTGCCGGCGGGAGCGTTCTCTCTACTCCCCCGGGTGCACGCCGGTGGCGCCGACTACTCCGCGCGGCCGGGCGTGACGAGGCCCGTCTCGTACGCGACAACGACGAGCTGCACCCGATCACGTGCGAGGAGTTTCGACATGATGCGCGAGACGTGCGTCTTCGCCGTCAGGGGGCTCAAGAACAGTTCACGGCCGATCTCGTCGTTCGTCATCCCCTGACCGACGAGGGTCAGCACCTCGCGCTCGCGATCGGTGAGCACCGCCAACCGGCTGGTGTCCGGCGGCGAGGTGAGACCGGTGGCGACCTGTTCGAGAAGGCGCTTCGTGACCCGCGGGCTCAGCAGCGCCTCCCCGGCTGCGACGACGTGCACGGCGCGCAGGAGCTCGACCGGCTCGGTGTCCTTGACGAGAAACCCGCTCGCCCCGGCCCGGATCGCCTGCGCGACGTACTCGTCGAGTTCGAAGGTCGTGACCACGACGACGTGAGTGCCGGCGAGCGCAGGATCGGCCACGATCTGTTCCGTCGCCCAGAGCCCGTCGCCGTCGGGCATGCGAATGTCCATCAGCACGACGTCGGGCCGCTCACGGCGCACCAGTGCCACGGCGTCTCGACCCGTGGCAGCTTCCCCCACCACCTCGAGGTCGGGCTCCGCCTCCAGGAGGCTGCGGAACCCCGCACGGATCAGGTGCTGGTCATCGGCCAGGGCGACACGGATCGTCATCATTCCTCCGGAGTATCGGGCGGCAGCGGGAACTCCGCCTGCACGCGGAAGCCGCCCTGCGCGCCCGGCCCCGCGGTCAGGTGACCGCCGAGAAGTTCCGCACGCTCGCGCATGCCGAGCAGGCCGCGCCCGCCCGACTCGCTCGCCGGTCCCGGCGCCGCGGCGCCGTCATCGACCACCTGGAGCTGGATGTGTGCGCCGCGGCGCTCGAGGGTGACCGTGACGCTGCGCGCGCCCTGCGCGTGCCTCTGCACGTTCGTCAGCGACTCCTGCACCACGCGATAGATCGCCAACTGCACCGGCTTCGGGACGACCTCGTGCGACAGCCGATCGTCCAGGGTCACCCGCAGTCCGGAAGCAGCGACCGACGCCGCCAGCGCCTCGAGCCGCTCCAGGTCAGGCTCGGGCACGAGGGGAACACCCAGCTCGGCGCCGCGCTCGGCGCGCAGCACGCCCAGCACCGCGCGCACCTCATCGAGCGCGGACTTGCTGGTCTCTTTGATGCTGGCCAGCGCATCCGCCGCCTTCTCGGGCTGGCGCTCCATCAGGTGCAAGCCGACGCCCGCCTGCACGTTGATCTGGCTGAGCGAATGCGCGAGCACGTCGTGCAGTTCGCGTGCGATGCGCACGCGCTCGGCCTGCACTTCGGTCTGACGTCGTTCGCGCTGTTCGCGCTCGTACTCGCGGGCCCGTTCGACGCGGGTGCGGAGGCCCTCGCCGACCCCCATGACAATGAGAATGCCGAGCGTCGTCGCCGCCACCCGCCCCGGCGTCCAGGCGTTGTAGCCGAGCAGGAGCGCGATGCTCAGCGTGCCCACCCAGGCGGCCGCAATCGATGCCCAGGCCCAACCGCGCGCACCCCGCACGACCGCGCCGACGACCGCGAAGGCGAGCGCCACATAGGGCGGGCTGGAGCTGTCGCCGAGCAGAAGATCGGCCGATGCCGCGACCGCGATGAGCGCGACGACCGGGCCGGGGTACCGGCGCGCACCCACCAGGATGAGCGGCGCCAGCACCGCCAGCACCAACGAGATCAGCGCCTCGCGCGGTCGCGCATCGAACAGACCGCCCAGGACGCTGTCGGGATCCAGTGCGGAACGCAGCCGCAGGAGTGCCATCGGGACTTGCGCGAAGAAGGTGAGAACGACCGGAAGCCAGAGGGTCACCCAGCGCGGCGGATGCATCCACGGCGGATGCGCGTGGGCGTCGACCCCGGACAGCGCGGTGTTCGGCGCGCCATCGGACGCGGGCCCGGGGGCCCCAGGTCGTGACGCGGAGCCGGGCATGCCACGATCGTACGCGGGCACAGGGATGCGGGCGTCGGCTCCAGGGCGCGCCGCGACTACTCCCGAGGGAGTAGTCGCGGCGGAGATCGACGACCGATCTCGTGTGGCTCCCCGGCTTGGACTCGAACCAAGAACCTATCGGTTAACAGCCGATTGCTCTGCCAATTGAGCTACCGAGGATTACTGCGAACAGCCGGTCTAGCTTAGCAAACCCGCGGAGCGATTCTGTCCGCCCCGGGCCCCGTCACGAAAGCGCCGCGAGACACGTCGGCGACGGCACGTGGACCGGCTCGCCGACCGGGGTGAGCCGCCCGTCCGCATCGAGCGCAAAGCTCGCCACCGAGTTCGACAGCTGGTTCGCCACGTGCACGAACGCTCCATCCACGACGAGGTGCCGCGGCCAGTCGCCGCCGCAGTCGACATCGCCGACCAACCGCACCGCGCCGGAATCGAACGAGATCACCGCGAGTCGGTTGGCGCCGCGCACCCCCGCGACCACGAAACGCCCGTCGGACGACAGCGCGAGCCCGGCCGCCTGGCTCTGCCCGCTCACCCCCGGGAGATCCACGAAGCCCCGCACCTCGAAGGTGTCGCCCGCCGGGTGCAGCACGCTCACCGTTAGACCCCACTCGCCCAGCACCGCCAGCTCGCCGTCGGGCAGCGCCACGAGATCGCGCGGCCCCGTGCCCGGCGGCAACCGGACCTCGGCCACGCGACGCAGACGCGCGCCGTCCCAACGGTGCAGGTAGACGCGATCCGCCCCCAGATCCGCCGTCGCGACACGGCCGTCATCGAGCACGAGCACGCAGTGCGCGTGCGGCGTTCGCTGTGCCGCTCGCGGCCCGCTCCCGGTCGCCGGGAGCTCCTGCTCGGCCGGTCCGAGGATCGACGGATCGCCGGGATCAATGGCGTGTACCGCGACGACCCCGTCGCCGTAGCGGGCCGCGACGAGCGCGTCGCCGCCGGGCCGCGGGACAACGGCAAGATGACATGGGCCGGCGGCGTCCCCGCTCGGACGTACGCCGCGGGCGAGCAACGATCCGTCGTCCCCGCGCTCCCATGCCGCCACGGCGGAGTCCGCCTCAAGCGCCGCGAAAACGTGCTCGGCCGCCACCGTCAGCCACGACGGCGAATCCGCCTCGGCGACCAGACCGAGGAACTCGAAGCGCCCGTCGGCATGGCTTCGACCGCGACCGATCCCGCGCGCCGTGCCGCCCATGGCGGCCCCATAGCCGCCCACCACGAACTCCGTCATCGCTGCAGCGTCGCCAAGGTGCGGACATACGGGTGCAGGGGGTTCGCCAAGACCTCATCGACGGCGCCGTAGCCGACGAAGTGCCCCGCGTGCATGACCGCGATCCGGTCGGTGATGGTCCGCAGCTCGCGCAGGTCGTGGCCGACGACGATCGCCGAAAAACCGTGCTCGCTCTGCATCTCCTTGATCACATCGAGGATTCGCCCGCGCATCAGAACGTCGACGCCCATCGTGGGGTCGTCGGCGACCAGCACCTCGGGCGCCACCACGAGGGCTCGGGCGAGCGCGATGCGCTGGCGCTGCCCGCGGCTGAGCTCATGCGGGAACTTCTCCATCACCGAGAGCGGAAGCCGCACCGCGTCGATCAGCGCGGCCGCGCGACGACCAGCCTGCTCCGGATCGGTGTGCCGATCCTGTTCGAACAGCGGCGAGGCCACGTTCTCGCCGATCGTCATCCGCGGCTCGAGGCTCGAACCGCCATCCTGCGGCAGGTAGCCGACGCGCCAGGCCAGCTGGCTGATGCGGCGAGCGGATGCGTCGCGCAGCGGAACTCCGAGCACCGACAGCCCGCCCCCGAAGATCCGCGGCGGGGCGGACTCGCCCCCCACCGTCTGAGCGGCGACGGCTCGCGCGAGGGTGCTCTTGCCGGAGCCCGCCTCGCCCACGATGCCCAGGATCTCGCCCGCGAACAGCTCGAAATTGACGCCGTCTACGGCGACCTCGCGGACGCCGTAACCGAGCGTCAGATCGTCCGCGCGAACGGTGACAGCGGAGTGACTCACGCTCACAACTTACGCCACGTCACCGCCGGGTGAGGCCCCCGAGCCACCCCTCACCCAACTCGGCGATGGTCGCAAGCGTCACGCCCGGGGCGAGGTAGATCGTGTGTCGGCCGGCCAGCAGCGGGAGCGTCGGAATCCGTGATGCAAGCTGCTCTTCGAGCGCGGCGATCGCGGCGTTGCGCTGACCGGCGTCCTCCGCCGTCCCCTGCACAGCGATCAGTTCGTCGGTGCGGCTGTCGTCCAGGCCGGTCGGCAGACCGAGGTCAGAGGCGTAAAGACGCGTCAGCGCGTCATCGACATCGACTCCCGCCGGCGTCCACACATACTCGACGATCGGATATCGCTCCGCGCCCAGCGTCGAACGGGTCAGCGGCCCGTCGACCTCCTCCAACCGCACACTGAAGAGCTCGCCCCCTTCCAGCTGCGCCTCCAGTTCAGCCCGGATCGCATCGCCTTGCGGGTCCTCGTCGTCGGCGACATAGGAGATCACGAGCGAAACCGGAGTCTGGACGCCCGCCGCCGCGAGCCGTTCGGTTGCACGGTCAATGTCCGGACCGCCGAGCGCATCCCCGTAGACCGCGAGCACTCCCTGCTCCCCCGGCGCGGTCCCGGCCTTGAGAGAACCGATGCGCAATGCGGCGGGCACGTAGCCGTAGTCCGCCGACCACGAAGCGGGCGCAAGTTCCGCGAGCGACACGCGATCGACCAGGTCGGACATCGCCTGACGCACCGCGAGCGCGGCGCCCTCGTTCGCCTCCTCCGTGGCGGAGCCGAACGGCATCGTGCTGAAGTCGAACACGAGCATCCGAAGCGTGTTCGTGGGCTGCACTCGCGTCGTGAGTCCGGACGTCGCTATCAGCGCCTCCCGCTGCTCCGTCGTGAAGCTGCCGTACGCGACATCGACACTGCCCGATTCGACCCGCTCGGCGAGGCTGGCGGCTTCGAGTTCGGTCTCCAACGTGATGACGGTGCCGGTCGGCTCCTCCACGTCATCCATCGACCCGATGACCGTATAGACCGTTCCGTCAACGTTCGCGATCTGCCACTTGCCAGCGAAGGCGCCTCCCGCGATGATCACCTCGTCGTCGGTGATCGCGTCAGCGGCGAAGATCTCCTCGTCGAGGATGGCCCCCGCGGGCCCCGCCAGGACGGAGGGAAAAGTCACGTCGTCGTCCTCGCGCAACGTGAACACGACCGTGTTCGCATCGAGCGCGGCCACCGACGCGAGGCCACGCAACAGCGTCACCGGGCCGCTCGTGTCACCGATCGCGAGCTGCCGCTCAAAGCTGAACACAACATCGGATGCCGTCAACTCGTTCCCGTTCGGGAAGCGCAAACCCGCCGGCAGCGTCACCGTGTACTCGGCATCGGCGGTGAACTCGGCACTGTCGGCGAGCGAAAGCTCGATCTCCCCCGTGTCGGCGACAAGCTCGAGCAGACGCGGGTACAGCTGGTGAAGGAACGAGACGGTCGTCGCATCCCGAGTCGCCGCCGGATCCAAAGAGACGATGTCCGCGGTCGTTCCCACCACGATCGGACGCGGCGCGCCCGCACCGGCGCAGCCGGCCAACAACAGTGCGACGGAGGCCGCGGCAAGCGCCACGAACCCTCTCCGCCGGAGAGCGAACAGCTGATTCACGCGGGGCCTTTCAGGTGGGGTGTCGGGCTCGGACCGGTGTCACCGCGTCGAGAGCCCCCCTCTTGATAACACACCCAGCTTGGGCCGCGCGCCCCGAGTCCGGCTCAACTCTCGCGCAGACGCCGACGCTCCGTCTCCAGCGACGCCGATTCGCGGGCCAGAATCGCCCACCGTTCCTGATCGCCATCGGACTGCGCGCGCTGCATCGCACCCAAGACCTCGGCCTTCAGCCGCAGCAAGTCGCGATCGATGAGAGAGGTCACCACGTCGCGGCAGTACGCCGCAATCTGATCCGGCCGCTGCGGAATCGGCGCAATCGCCAGTTGCGAGACGAGGCTCGCAAAGCCGGCGGGAGCCTGCTCCGCGACCTTCGCCACCCAGCGGTCCTCCGAGGCGGGTTCTCCCGGAATCTCGGCCAGCGCCGTCGCCACCGCGTCGCGCACCACCCCGAGAGCCGCATTCCCGACGCGTACCTGGGTGACGCGATCGAGAAGCTCCCGACCGACGTGCTCTGGGTGCTGGAGGATCGCCATCAGCGCATCCCGTTCCCCCCGGGTCAGCGGATCGGTCGGCATGTCCATCAGCCGGAACTCCGGCGGTGCCTCCGGCTCGACCGTCTCGCCCGCGCGCGGCGGCGCCGAACGCTCCGGGGCACGAGTCGATGCGCCGCGGCTCGCCGACACCGCGCGGCTCACCTCCCGCGGCTCCAGGCCGAGCCACCCGGCCAGGCTTCGCACGTATCCGACCCCCAGGGCACTGTCGCGGATGCCGGCGACGACCGGCGCGGCCGCCCGCAGTGCCGCAACGCGGCCCTCCACCGTCTCCAGATCGTGACCGGCGAGCTGTCGGCGGATCATGAACTCGAACATCGGCTTGCGCGTCGCGATGAGCGACCGCACCGCCTCGTCGCCGCGGTGCAGGCGCAAATCGCACGGGTCGAGGCCGTCAGGCGCCACCGCGACAAAAGTCTGTGCGGCGAAGCGCTGCTCCTCGGCGAACGCACGGCTCGCCGCCTTCTGCCCCGCCTCGTCGGGGTCGAACGTGAAGATCACCTGGCCGGTGCCCTGCGTGTTGCTGTTGTCGACATCACCGAGCACGCGGCGCAGCACCTTGATGTGGTCCACGCCGAACGAGGTGCCGCAGGTGGCGATCGCCGTCGTCACGCCGGCGAGATGGCAGGCCATGACGTCGGTGTAGCCCTCCACCACCACCACCTGCTTGCCCTTGGCGATGTCGCGGCGGGCGAGGTCCAACCCGTAAAGCACCTGACTCTTGTGGTAGATCGGCGTCTCGGGAGTGTTGAGGTACTTGGGGCCCTGATCGTCGTCGAGCAGCTTGCGCGCGCCGAAGCCGACCGTGGCCCCGGTCACGTCGCGAATCGGCCACACCAGGCGCCCGCGGAAGCGGTCGTAGACGTTGCCGCGCTCCCCCGTGCTGAGCAGCCCGGATGCGGTCAGCTCGTCCTGCGTGAAACCGCGAGACTTCAGGTGGTCGCCGAGCGCCGAAAACGACTTCGGGGCGAAACCGACACCGAACCGCTCGGCGGCGGCCGCGTCGAAGCCGCGCGAACCGAGGAAGTCGCGCCCGACCTGCGCGGCCGGCGTGCGCAGCTGCTCCCGGAAGAACTCCTCCGCCGCCGCGTTGGCGGCGATCAGACGAGCACGATTGCCGTGATCGGGGGCCGCCCCGCCGCCCTCATAGTGCAGTTCGTAGCCGAGCCGGGCCGCCATCCGCTCCACCGCCTCGGTGAAGGTGACGTGATCCATCTTCTGCAGGAAACTGAAGACGTCGCCGTCCTCACCGCACCCGAAGCAGTGGTAGCGGCCGACGCTCGGGCGCACGTGAAAGCTCGGGCTGCGCTCCTCGTGGAACGGGCACAGGCCCTTCATCGAGTCGACGCCGCCGCTCTTCAGCGTGACGAAGTCGCCCACGATGTCGGCGATGTTGATCCGGCTTCGCACTTCGTCGATGTCGTTTCGACGAATGAGCCCGGGCATGCCGCTGATTCTACGGCGCGCCGTGTCCGCGCGTCGGTCTAGTGCAACCGGTCGTGCTGCTGGCTGGCCGAGACATCGGTGAGCGAGGCCACCTGATCGACGATGACGCGGCGGCGCGCGGTGTCGTCCGCCGCCTCGGCCCACTCCGCGGAGAAGCCGGTGTCCAGGTGCTCCGGATGCGCCCACAGCGCATCCGCGAGCTCGGTCAGAATCTCGCGCTGCCGCTCGTAGTAGGGCTGCCGCGAATTCGTCGACATCACGTTCGCCGCGACGATGCCCTTCAGCACCGCGATCTCGGCCTGTGTCTCCAACGGCACCAGCACATCGCCGCCGAACCGCGCCAGCGCGGCCTTCGGATGCGCGGCACGGGTGGCGTGAATCGCCGCGTGCGAGAACCGCCCGATCAGCTGACTCGTGAGGTTCTTGAGCTTGGCGAGGTCACGCCGCGAACCATCCCAGGAGTCGATCCACCACGGCAGCGCGTCGAGCCGGTCGAAGGCCGCCAGCAGGTCCTCACGGGAGATCTCGCCGCCGATCCACACGAACATCGCATCGACGAGCGCCTCGTGATCGGCGCGTGCGCTCAGCGCCGGCACGTCGAGGTAGCCGTTGACGATCGCGTCTTCGAAGTCGTGCACCGAGTAGGCGATGTCATCGGAGAGGTCCATCACCTGCGCCTCGATGCACCGCACCCGCGTGGGGGCCTCGGCGCGCATCCACTCGAAGACGGGGGTGTCGTCCGCGTAGAAACCGAACTTGCTGCGACCGCTCGGGTCGGGGATCCCCTGCGCCTGCGGCCACGGATACTTGCAGCTCGCGTCGAGGCTCGCTCGGGTGAGGTTCAGGCCGTAGCTGCGCCCGTCGGGACCGAACACCTTCGGCTCGAGCCTGCTCAGCAGCCGCAGCGTCTGCGCGTTGCCCTCGAACCCGCCGTACGGCGCCGCCCAGTCGTTGAGCGCCTTCTCTCCGTTGTGCCCGAACGGAGGATGCCCCAGGTCGTGGGCGAGGCACGCCGCGTCGACCACATCCGGGTCGAGCCGCAACCGCATCGCCAGCTCGCGCCCGATCTGCGCCACCTCCAGGGAGTGCGTCAGCCGGTTGCGCGCGAAATCGAGCCCCGCGGTGGGGCTCAGCACCTGCGTCTTGACGGCGAGCCGTCGCAGAGCGCTGGAGTGCAGGATGCGCGCCCGATCGCGCGCGAAATCGGTGCGCGGAGTGGTGTGGTGATCCTCGGGAAGCCAGCGCTCGACGTCATGCTCGGTGTACCCCACCGGCGGCTGCGCCTCAGCCACCGCTGGTGTCGCCTTCGCCCTCGGTCAGCTCACTGCGCTGCGCGCCCTCGAGTTCGCGGCTGTCGAGCCAGCCGTAGGGCAGGGTCGGCACCTTCGGGGTGCCGGCGCGACCGCGCTGCCCCTCCGCCTCGGCGCCCGGGTAGGGCTGGTGGGGGTCGAGCTGCGCGAGCAGTTCGGCGATCTCGTCAAGGCTGGAGGCGCGCGCGAGCGCGGCCCGCAGCTCGCCCCCCACCGAGTAGCCCTTGAAGTACCAGGCGACGTGCTTGCGGATGTCGCGGCAGGCGCGGCCCTCGTCGTCGAAGAACTCGACGAGCAGTTCGGCGTGGCGCTGGAACGCGGTCGCGACCTCGCCGAGCGTCGGCTCCGCCTTCAGATGCCCGCCCTGGAAAGCGGCGGCGAGGTCGCCGAAGAGCCACGGGCGACCCAGGCATCCGCGACCCACGACCACGCCATCGCAGCCGGTCTCGGCCACCATCCGCAGCGCATCCTCGGCGCTCCAGATGTCGCCATTGCCGAGCACCGGAACGCTGTGGATCGTCTCCTTGAGCTTCGCGATCGCCGACCAGTCGGCATGGCCCGAGTAGAACTCCGCGGCCGTGCGCGCGTGCAGCGCGATCGACGCGACGCCGGCGCCCTCGGCCGCCTTCGCGGCCTCCAGGTAGGTCAGATGCTCGGCGTCGATGCCCTTGCGCATCTTCACGGTGAGCGGAATGTCGCCCGCGGCCTTGACGGCGCCCTCCACGATCTCGCGGAACAACCCCAGCTTCCACGGCAGCGCCGACCCGCCGCCCTTGCGGGTCACCTTCGGGACGGGGCATCCGAAGTTCAAGTCGATGTGGTCGGCACGATCCTCGGCCACCAGCATCGTGACCGCCTCGGCGACCGTCTTCGGATCGACGCCGTAGAGCTGGATCGAACGCGGCGTCTCCGACTCGTGGTGCTGGATCAGACGCAGGCTCGCCGGCGTGCGCTCGACGAGGGCCCGGCTCGTGATCATCTCGGAGACGTAGAGCCCGGCGCCGTACTCGCGGCAGAGCCGCCGGAACGCGGTGTTGGTGATGCCCGCCATCGGCGCGAGCACGACCGGAACGTCGAGTTCGATCGGCCCGATACGCAACGCAGGGGCCGCGGCGCCGGGAATCGGGGCCGGGCTCTCGGCGTTGCGGTCGGTGACGGTGAGAATGGACATCGTCTCGATTCTCCCAGAAAGGGCCTGAGCACGTGACGAACGGACGCGAACGCGTCGAGGCGGATGCCGCCGCGCGCGGAATCCCCATCGAGATCATCGAGCGCACCTCCGCCCGGTCCCTCGAGGAAGCCGCCGAGATTCTCGGCATCACACCGGCCGAGATCATCAAAACCCTCGTCGTGAAGCGCAGCGACGGCACGTTCCTGTTCGCGCTCGTGCCCGGCGACCGCCAGATATCCTGGCCCAAGCTGCGCGCGCTCGTCGGCGTCAACCGGCTGAAACTCCCGGATGCGGAGGCCGCCCGGGGCGCAACCGGCTACGAGCGCGGCACCATCACGCCCTTCGGCTCCACCACCGCCTGGCCGGTGTTCGCCGATCAGACGATGACCGGCCGCCGCGTCTCGATGGGAGCCGGGGAGCACGGGCTGAGCCTGTTCGCGGAGGCGGATGCGGTCATCCGCTCGTTCGAGGCGACCGTCGCGGATCTGACCGAGCCGATCGCGTCGCGCGACTAGCCGACGCGGCGCTCAGACCGCGTCGGCGTCGAGGGCGCGCGTCACGAGCGCGTGCTCGGGGTGGGCGTTGACGACGCAGGCGTCGCCCTCGCAGGCATCCGCATTCGCGTCTCCAACGATCTCAAGCGGGCTCGGGGTCGTGGGCTGAGTCATGCTGCGGTCTCCTTCTCGGCGCTGAGCTGGCGAAGCACGTCGGCAAACACGGTGGTGTCTTGTGCCCCCGACACACCGTAGCGCTCTTCGAAGACGAAGAACGGCACCCCCGTGATTCCGTAGGCGCCCGCCTGGGCGACATCCGCTTTGACCGCCGGCAGATAGCGCGCGCTTTCCAGCACGTCGACCACCTCTGCACGATCGAAGCCGAGACCCTCCGCAACGTCGGCGAGGTCGGGGATGCGGCCCACGTGTCCGCCGTCAATGAAGTACGCCTTCAGTAGCGCCTCCTTCATCTCCGCCTGGCGGCCGCGTTCCTTGGCGAAGTGCAGCAGCTCGTGCGCCTTGACCGTGTTGGTCTGGTGGACGTGATCGAAGTCGTAGGCGAGCCCGACACTCGCGGCGATATCGGTGACGCGCTGGATCATCTGCTCGACCTGCGGCATCGGCAGTCCCTTGCGCTCGGCCAGGTACTGCGCGGTCGTGCCCTCGTAGTCGATCGGGGTGTCGGGAGACAGCTCGAACGAGTGGTACTCGACCTCGACCTCGCCGTCGAACTCGGCTACCGCCGCCTCGAACTTCCGCTTGCCGATGTAGCACCAGGGGCACTGCACGTCTGACCAGATGTCGACCTTGATGGATTTACTCACCTCACCCCCAACGCCCCCACCCCGCGCAAATTCCCGCCGAACGGGGGCTAGGCGCCGAGGAGGTGGCCGGCGAGGTAGCGCTCGAGACCGTCGAGCGGGATGCGCTCCTGGCTCATCGTGTCGCGCTCGCGCACCGTCACCGCGTTGTCGTCGAGGGTGTCGAAGTCGACGGTGACGCAGAACGGCGTGCCGATCTCGTCCTGGCGACGGTAGCGACGACCGATTGCGCCCGCGTCGTCGAACTCGATCATCCAGTGCTGGCGCAGGCGGTCGGCGAGCTCCTTCGCCACCGGCGAGAGCTTCTCGTTGCGCGACAGCGGCAGCACGGCGACCTTGACCGGCGCAAGACGACGGTCAAGGCGCAGCACGGTGCGCTTGTCGACGCCGCCCTTCGTGTTGGGCGCCTCGTCTTCGCTGTAGGCGTCCACCAGGAAGGCCATGAGCGCGCGCGTGAGACCGAACGCGGGCTCGATCACATACGGGATCCAGCGCTCGTTCTTGGTCTGATCGAAGTACGACAGGTCGACGCCCGAGTGCTCGGAGTGCGTCTTTAGGTCGAAGTCGGTGCGGTTGGCGACACCCATCAGCTCGCCCCACTCCGAACCGGCGAAGCGGAAACGGTACTCGACGTCGACGGTGCGCTTCGAGTAGTGGCTGAGCTTGTCTTTCGGGTGCTCGTAGAACCGCAGGTTCTCCTCCTGGATGCCGAGGTCGCGATACCACTTCATGCACGCGTCGATCCAGTACTGGTGCCACTCTTCGTCGGTGCCGGGCTCGACGAAGAACTCCATCTCCATCTGCTCGAACTCGCGGGTGCGGAAGATGAAATTGCCGGGCGTGATCTCGTTGCGGAAGCTCTTGCCGACCTGAGCGATGCCGAACGGCGGCTTCTGGCGCGCACTCGACATGACGTTGGCGAAGTTGACGAAAATGCCCTGCGCGGTTTCGGGACGCAGGTAGTGCATGCCGGCCTCGTCATCCACCGGTCCGAGGAAGGTCTTCAGCAGTCCGCTGAAGGCGCGGGGCTCCGTCCACTGGCCACGGGTGCCGCAGTTGGCGCAGGCGATGTCGGCGAGACCGTTCTCGGGCGCGCGGCCCTTCTTCTCCTCGAATTCCTCGAGCAGGTGGTCCTCGCGGTAGCGCTTGTGGCAGCTCTGGCACTCGACGAGCGGATCACTGAAGACCTCGACGTGACCGGAGGCCTCCCAGACCTTCTTCGGCAGGATCACCGAGGAGTCGATGCCGACGATGTCGTCGCGCGTCTGGACCATGAACTTCCACCACTCGCGCTTGATGTTCTCTTTCAGCGCGGTGCCGAGCGGGCCGTAGTCCCAGGCGGAGCGCGATCCGCCATAGATTTCACCCGCCTGGTAGACGAAGCCTCGGCGCTTGGCGAGAGAGATGATCGAATCGAGCGGGTTGGGCGTGGCCACGAAGAAACTCCAGAGGTCAGCCGCGCTGGCTGCGCGGTCGATGGTGCGCGGGATGCGTCACCGGCGAACGCCGGACGCTGCCAGCCAGCCTACCGGCGGTCACGACCCCCAGAGTGCCTGGGTGACAGCCTGGACGTCGGACTCGTCGTTCCAGATGTGGAATGAGGCGCGCAGTCGACCCGCGCGACCGGAGACGCGGATGCCCGCCGCGATGAGCGTGCGGAGGTCCTGCCCGCTCGTGTCGGGCCAGGTGATGATCGGCTGGTGCTGAAGCGGGATCCCGAGCGCCTCGCACAGCGCGTCGCCGAGTCCGCTGGTGCGCTCCCACACCTCCGTCATGTCGAGCCCGGCGAACAGCTCGATCGCGTGCTCGGCGCCGACCCAGGCCTGCCAGGCCGGTGACACGTCGAAACGCCGCGCGTTGCTCGCGAGGTGCATTTCCGGCCCGTAGGTGCTCTTCCACACGTCATCGCCCGCGTACCAGCCGGCCTGCAGCGGACGCAGTGCCGGCCCGATCCGCTCCCCAACGGTCATGAAGCCCACGCCGCGCGGTGAACACAGCCACTTGTAGGTGTGGCAGGAGGTGACATCGAACAGCGACGCATCCACCGGGTACACGCCCGCGGCCTGGGTCACATCGCAGTAGGTGAGGGCGCCGGTGCGGGCGGCGGCCTCCCGGATCGCGGCGACGTCGGCCACCTGCCCGGTCGCCGACTGTACGAGCGAGAACGCGACCAGGTGGGTGTCGTCGCGGATCTCGTCGGCGAGGGCGTCGAGCGCGACGACGCGAACCCGGATGCCTCCCTCCCCCTGGCGTTGTAGGAACGGGAAATGCACCGAGGAGAAGTCGTGGTCGGCGATGAGGACTTCGGCGCCCGGCGGCACCGACTCGGCGATGAGCGACGTCATGACCGAGACCGCACCCCCGATCGCAACCTGGTCGACGGGAACCCGCACCAGGCGCGCGTAGGAGGCGCGCGTCCGCTCGATCACCGGGTCGTAGCCTTGCGGGTCGCGATCGGCGGAAGCCCAGGCCTCGAGGTCGGCCATCATGGCGTCGACGGAGCGCTGCGGCGGGAGCCCGATCGAGGCGACAGCGAGATATCCCCGCGGATCACCGAACTGGTCGATCGCCTCGGCGAGAGCCTCAGATGTCATGTTCCGAGCATCCCGCCCGCCGCGCGCCACGGCAAGAGCCACGCCGCGTCGGCTGGCCGGGTGCGCGGACGTCGCCCTCGCGGCGCGGCGTCAGAACAGGGTCGGCTGCAGGGCGGCGGCGGCCCGCGGCGAGAGTTCGGTGGCGAGCAGCGCTCCCCCGCCGACGCGCGACGCGCCCGAGCTCGCGGCAGCCTTCCTCGGCCCGGTGCTCGATTCGGCCGGATGCGCAGCCGACGCGGGTACGCCCGTTCCCGGCGCGAGCCGGGTGCGTTCGAAGCCGTACTGCCGCATCAGTGGGCGGATGCGGTCGGCGAGCCACCGCCGGTACTCCTTCGGCGCGTACGTGCCACCCGAATACAGCGCCGTCGTGCGCTCAAGCAGTTCCGGATGCGCCCGCTCGATCCAGGCCAGGTACCACTCCTTCACCCCGGGCTTCAGGTGCAGCGCCGAGTAGGCGATGCTCGTCGCGCCCGCCTCGG
>NZ_CAJQNT010000030.1 GCF_905479755.1 uncultured Schumannella sp.
CAACACTTCGGCTTTGCTCACCTGCTGACACTGCCGCGGCCAGGGTGTCCACGATGACGTGAGACATCACGGCCTCACCAACCCTGCTGTCCACGATGACGTGAGACAGGTGTCCACGATGTACCGAAACCACACACCTCCAGGGGCACCAAAGTGCTCTTACCAAAACAGATCCCTGAAAGAAGTCCGGGATCTTGGTCGGGCTCCGACGATTCGACCACTCTCTGAGCGGCGCTTCCCTGACGGAAGGTGCCGCTCTTTTCATCGGCCGGTGTCCTGGCCGGGTTGGTGAGGGTCGCGAATGGCTCCAGCATCTGCGGTCGCGTGGTTCGCCCTGGGTTTCGTTCCTATCGGGCGGTTTAGGAGACGGGTGTTCCCAAGGGTGTGTCGGGGCCAGCGTAGTAGTCGGCTTCCACCTCGGCGGGAGTGCGCATGTCGAGCTCTCCGTGGAGGCGCTGGTTGTTCCACCACCAGACGTATTCGAGCGTCGCGAGTTCGACCTGCTCGACCGTGCGCCACGGGCCACGGCGGCGGATCAATTCGGTCTTGTAGAGCCCGTTGACGGCCTCGGCCATCGCGTTGATGCTCCTATAGTTGTCAACTCATGATTTCGCCGGTTCTCGGGTCGGTTTTGATGAGGTGATAGACCTCGCGGATCACGTAGCGTTTCAGGCAGCGGATGATGTCGCGTTTGCTCTTGCCCTCGGCGGTGCGGCGGGCGACGTAGGCGATCGTGGGTTCGTGAAATCTCATCCTGACGATCACGGTCCGGTAGATGGCCGCGTTGAGCTGCCGGTGACCGCCGTGGTTGATGCGGTGCTTCCCGCTGGTCATCCCTGAACCGGTCGGAACAGGGCTGATGCCGACGAGTTTCGCGAACGCGGCCTCGCTCCGGATGCGTTCGGGGTTGTCACCGGCGACGATGAGGATCTCAGCGGCGGTGTCGACGCCGATGCCGAACTCGTCGAGCAAGTGCGGGGCGCGCTGGAGAACGAGTTGTTCGATCTGAGCTTCGAGTTCCTTGATCTCGTCGTTGAGAGAGATCCACCGTCTCGCGATCGATCTGAGCGCGTGACGATTCGCGTCCTCGGGTGTCTCCAAGCCCCGAGGACGGAGCGCGGCGCAGTGCCGGGCGATCATCTTCTGCGTCTTCTTCGCCGTCTCTCGCCGCAGGTCCTCGGTGGCGTGGACGAGCATCGCTTTGAGGGTGATCATCGCTCCGGTGCGGTCTCTCACTGCGGTATCGTGCGCGACTTTCAGCTGCCGGATCATCTCCACGACTCCGTCCGCGGTCTTCGGGATCGCGGTCGCGAACCCGGCAAGGACCGCCCGGGCGGCGTTCTCGGCGTCGAGGGTGTCAGACTTCCCGTTCAGCCTCCGCAACCGCCGATCGGGTCGTGAGACTTCGATGACTTTGTGTCCGTGGCGGCGGACGAACGAGGTGAGCCCGGCCCCGTAGGACCCGGTTCCCTCGATGCCGAACGCGATGATCTTCCCAAACCCTGCCGCCCATTCCAGCAACTGCCGGAACCCCGCCATGTCGGTCGTGATCGTCAGGGTCGCGAGGATCCCGCCGATCGAGTCCATCACCGCAGCGACGTGGATGTGTTTATGCGTGTCGACGCCGATCACGACGTGCCCGGAACGAGCGGTCTCGAGTTCGGTCATGTGTGCTGTCTCCTTCACCGGTTAGCGTGGTGTCACGCTGTCGCCGGCGGGTGGACAGGACTGTCATGGGGACGCGTTGTCGAGACTGCTCCAGGCTCCTATCAGGTCACGCCCGATCCGGCGGCAGCGGTTACTGCGCGCCCGGCCGGAGGCTCGACAGATCAACGCCAAGGCACCATGCGGGCCAATCGTATGCAGGGGTCAGAACACTCCAGCCAGGACTACCCCATCCTCGCGAGATCGGGCAGAAACAGACTGACAGTCGAAACTGTCCCCAACGGTTCCGGTCGACGGCGTCGCGCCGAGCTCCTCGATGCGGTCGGTGTAGACCACGGCAAAGTAGTTCGACCCGTGGTCGGCGTGATGGACGAGTCCGTCGAGGTTCCCGCCCGCAGCCCACGCCGCCATGTTCAGCGCTTGGAGCGGCAGGATGTCGGCTTTGAGCGTCGAGGCGACGTTCCATCCGACGATGCGGCGGGAGACCACATCGGTGACGAAAGCGACGTGAGCGAACCCGGACCACGTCGCAACATAGGTCACGTCCGCGACCCAGAGCCTGCGCGGCGCGTCCGCGGTGAACCTGCGTTGCACGAGATCCCTCGGCTTCTCGTTCGCTGGGTCGGACTTGGTGGTGAAGACCTTCTTCGACCGCTTCACGCCGCGAACACCGCCCAGGCGCATCAGCCGGCCCGTCCGATCCCGACCGATCGCCCAGCCCTGCCGCCGCAGCAACGCATGCATATTGCGGACCCCGTAGACGCCGTAGTTCTCCGCATGCAACCGCGTGATCTCCGGGATCAGCAGCTCGTCCCGCAGCTGCCGGGCTGATGCGGGACGAGCTTTCGCGGCCCGATATCCGCAGGCGGTGAGGAAGCCCACCTCGGCTCGCCGCATCACACGGCAGACGAGCTCGACCCCGAAACGATCACGCATCTTGTCGACGAACGCGATCATCGCGACGAGGGGCGGCCGAGCTCGGTCGCGAAAGACACGCTCGCAGACCAGAGGATCTCGTTCGCCTTCTCCAACTCGGCAACCTGCTTCCTCAACCGCTTGATCTCCGCCTGCGCCTCGCTCGAGGTCCCCGGCTGACGGCCCTCGTCGACGTCGAGGCGTTTCTTCCACAATCGCAGCGTCTCGGGGTTGACGCCGAGCTTGGCGGCGACGTGCTTGATCGCGGCGTGATCGGTCTTGTGATCGGGGCGAGTCTCACTCAGCATCCGCAGTGCGCGCTGACGAAACTCGTCCGGATACGGTCCTGCCATGAATCCATCCTCCAAAAGGAAAGGACGGAACGAAACTCAGGGCGAATCACACAACCTGTTCGCCGCAGTTGAGCCTGGGTCATGTCGGACAGCGCCGCTAGCCTGAGTGCGACCTCTGCGGACAAGTAGACGTAACCACCTCGTGTGGAGGAGACCCAGGTATGGCACGACCCGCAAGCAAGCAGCAGAAGACTCTCGAGCAGACGCTCTGGGAGGCTAAGGCCGTCGAGCTCGTGCTCGAGCAGGCGGAGCTGTTCGCGACTGGAGAGGCGGATTCGTAGATGCCCGACTTCGGCCCCTTCTCCGTTGAGCCAGCGCAAGTAGCGGCACTCGGTGGAGCAAACTTTGGCCAGTTCGTGAGCCGATTACTCGCGACTGAGGTAGCCGCACACGGCATGGCCGGCGAGACTCTCGAAACGACCTACCTCGAGAACGTCGGAGATGGCGGAGTCGATGCGGGCGTTCGGCATGCGATCCCGACGCGATGGATCCCCGCAGGCGAGAGTGCTTGGCAGTTCAAGGCAGGCGACTTGACCCCTGCGAAGTGCAAAGCCGAGCTGAAGGGTGCTACGTGGGCAGCCGAGATTCTCCGCAATGGCGGCAAGTATCGCCTGGTGCTCGGCGCGAGTCTGACCTCAGCGAAGCTCGCAGCTCGACGGGCGAAGTTGATCGAGGCCGCAACCGAACTCGGCATCGCTGACCCTGAGTCCAAGATCGAGATTGTCGCCGCGGACCGACTCGCAGGTTGGATCGAGGAGTATCCGGCTCTTGCCGTTAGCCCGCTCCTGCGCGGCACCGGCGTGATCGGACAGACCCTCGACGAGTGGAGCCGCTCCAACCGCCACGCAACCTCATGGGTGTCGTCCGACGACCGCGACAACAAGATCGAAGCGATCCGCAATCTGGTTTCCGGCTCGGATCCGTTGGACTTGCACCTTGACGGGGTGAGTGGCCTCGGAAAAACGCGATTGGTACTCGAGGCGTTGCGTGGCCAGGACTGCGAACCGCTCGTCGTCTATTCCCTCGCGGCCGATAGCTTCCCTGTCACCGTGCTGAGCCAGCTTCAGTCCCAAGGCCGGACAGCGATCGTTGTGGTCGATGAGTGCGATGGCAAGCAACATGAGATCTACGCCTCCGCATTGGCAACTGGGTCTTCTATTCGGCTGATTACAGTTGGAGAACCCGGAGGCATCGCAACCCGAACGCCGATGATCAATCTCGGAGCGTTCGGCGACGAAGCGATGAAGGAACTTCTGCGGGCGAACCGGCCGCAGCTTTGGCCAGAAGCGGAACGCGTGGTCGTCGAAGTCGCCGCTGGCAACATCGACTACGCGTTGAAACTGGCGCAGGCTCTGCTCGAGCGCGGACCGGGGTCGGCTGGGACACTCGTCACCGACGACGACATCCGGGCGTTCTTCCGAGCTCAACTCCCGGACGGGCAACTTTTTTTAGCTAGTTGCGCACTGGCGCTCTTCACTCGCTTTGGCCACGACGGCGAAGTCTCGACTGAGATTGACACGATCGCTGCCGGGCTCGGTCTCGCACCCGCCGATTTGAGGGGTGCCGCAGCGGCTCTGCAGCGACAGGGCCTTCTCTCCAAGCAGGGGCGATTCAGAGCCGTCTCGCCTCACCCCTTGGCGCTGTATCTCGCCGCCCAGGCATGGGCACAGCTTGGGCACGAGATTGTCGCGGTTCTCCTGCCGATGCTGGACCCCGAACTTTCCGAACGGCTGTTTCGCCGCGCGGCCGAAATTGGGGAGCTTGAGAGCGACAGCCCGGCGATCACCGCCGTCCTTGCGGCGAGTGGCCCATTGGCTTCACTCGAGTCGCTCGCGGCGGACCGGAACTCAGCGCTACTGATTCACTTCGCGATTCTCGCGCCTGGAGCTGTCTCGGAGCGGTTGTCGGAGCTCATCAGTCAGGCCTCGGGTGACGAGTTGCGCGGCAGGAGCGCAATTCGGCGCGACCTCGTCTGGGCCCTGGAAAAGCTGGCGTGGCACTCCCGGACGTTCGCCCAGGCAGCTGACTCGCTCCTCGCTCTCGCGGTGGAGGAAAACGAGACCTACAGCAACAATGCAACCGGGACCTGGGTTGAGTTCTTCGGGACCATGCTCCCCGGAACTGCCGCGTCACCAGATTCGCGGATCGCCTACCTCTCTTCTTCAGCGACTTCGCCTAGCTCGCGCGTTCGGTTGTTGGTTGCAAAAGCGGCCGGGCGAGCCCTCGAGATCCAGGAGTCGATCATGGTCTCAGGAGAGGTGCAGGGGGGAGTTGTCGTAGAGCCTCGCGGACGCCCCGCGACCTACGGTGACGCCTGGGCGTACCGAAATTCGGCGATTGACATCCTCGCTGAACTTGCTCGTGACGGAGATGCGGAGGTGGCCGACGCGGCTCAAAAGGAGCTTGTCGACTCGATCCACGGTCTGCTTGAGATTCGTTCGAACAGGGAACACCTCGGAAGCGTCCTCGCCGGGCTGCCCGAGACCGCGATTTCGCGTGTTCGTGTTGAAATCGAGGGTCTCAAATCACTCTTCGATCGGGCTGATGTCACTGATGGTCGTCCGGCAGCGCTCGAGTCCCTCGAAGCGCTACTGCCGGAGGAGACGCCCGCTGCACGCCTGAAGGTGATCTGCAACACCCACTCATGGGATCGCCAGGTCGACGATCTTGCATCCGAAATTGCGGCTCTGGCGCGGAGGGTGAACGCGCTCGAGCCTGCCGACCCACTTCGACACCTTCTGGATCAAGATTCGGAGATCCCCGCCGCCTACGCGATTGGCCGAGCGCTCGTATCGCTCGGAATTGAGTACGAGGCTGGGATTGAAATCGTTGGCCCGCTCGCCGACAGCATTCACTCCGAGGCGCTCTATGGGTTCCTGCACGGTCGAGTCCTGGCTGGAGAAGAATCAGCCTTCGACACCTTTCTCGATGGCGCGGATCTTCCGGCGCTGTCGACGCTGCGCGCATCGGTGAGGGGGCCAAGGACTTCGGAAGCCGAGGAGCGGGTTCAGCGGCTAGTTCAGGAAGTGCCCGTGGCTCAGGGAACCCGCCTGCTGTTTGCGTGGACGCGTGACGCGACGGAGGCGGAGCGTGCACGGTACGTGCGAGAGTGGGCGACTCGGCTGGGAGACCAGGCCGACTACAACGCGCTTGTGGACTACGCAGCGATGCAAGTGTTTCGCGAGAACGAGCCCCTTGAGGAACTTGACCCCGTCGTTGCGGAATTGGTCTCTAGGCGCCGCGAGTTCCCTGCCGTAGGACAGGAGGAATGGGACTGGACAATGCTTGCTCGTCGGCAGCTCGCAACCAACGCGGTCGGGCTTGGCGCCCTCCTCGCCGACCTCATTGAGGCTGACGCGCTCACGGCCTACTCGTCCTCGGAAGAGGCGAAGCTGATGCAGGACGTTGTCGAGGTGGGCGGCGAGCCGGTGTGGGTGGACCTGATGAACCGTCTCGAACGAGGCGAGTGGCGCCTCTCGTTCTCAGTACGCGATTGGCTTGGGGACGCCGTACCGCTGGAAGTGGCAAGGAACTGGGTCGGGGGCAGCGTTGACCGTGCGCGCGTCCTCGCTGATGTCACGAAGCCAGGTGGGTCGACCTTGGCGCCCGCAGCACGATTCCTTATCGAGGAGTTCGGCACGGATGAGCGCGTCCCCTCACACCTCGTCGGCCAGTTCTACAGCGGGATGTGGAGTGGCAATGAATCTGATCGGATTGCCCGCCAGATTTCCGAAGTTGAGTCATGGGTGGACGAGCCGGGTCAGTCCGCAGCGGTCAAGTCCTGGGCGCGACGTCTCGCCCAGAATCTTGCCGCTCGCCGTCGCGAGGTTCTCCATCGTGAAGAAGAGGACGACCGTTACTAGTCGCGACGCCCGGCGTGAGTAGTGTGCGTGTCGGCCCCCATCTTCGGTTCGCCGGAGAGGCGCTTCTTCATGGTCTTTGGGTCAATGCCGAACTTCGCGCCAAGTCGATTCAGCGACCAGCCTTCATCCTGGAGCTGCCGCGCCTCTTTCAGAGCGGAAGGTTCGATTTCGCCGTGCTTGCGGGTCGCCGCGCCAGCGCGCTTTAGCGCCAGTCGTGCCGTCTCGCGATTGATGCCCCAGCGTACGGCGATGCTGCGCAGCGCCTCGCCTGCGTGGTACTCAGCCGTGATCTGCTCGACCTCCGCCGACGTCAATCGATGCTGAGCTTGGGTGAGTACCCTCCGGCCGGCGCCTTCGCGATCGTGCCGGGCGGGTGACGTAGCTTCAAGCTGTCGGACTGCAAGCAACACTTGTCGGTGTTTGTTTTGGTCAGTAGCACCTAGGGGCACCAAAATGCTCGTACCAAAACAGATCCCTGATTCGCCGCCCGCAACTCCGCCGACTCCGATGAGGGGACGCCGGGCCTGCGGCCATGGTCGATGTCGTCCTGCCGGATCCAATTCGAGAGCGTGACAGGGTGGATGCCGAGTTCGAAGGCGGTCTGCTTGGCCTGTTTGCCAGCGCGCACAAGCGCGACAGCACGAGCACGAAACTCCGGCGGAGAGGGGCGTGGCATGTGAATGAGCCTTCCGGATCAGGCCACCAGTTAGCCAGCGAAACTGGAACCATTTCCGTGGGGCAGGTCAAGATGTCACCTACTCGTGCAGCAGTCCCATCCGTGGGGCAGGTCAAGTTGTCACCACCCGTTGCATCAGACCCTGGGGCAGGTCAAGGAGTCACCAGAGCTGTCAGCATCCCCCTGGCTTTATTCGTGACCCCGGAGGCGAAGAGCTCGTAAGGCGATGACGAGTTCAGCCGACTCGGCTGGATGGGAAATGCGGCGTCCAGTGAGCTGAGCAATACGTTGCATGCGGTAGAGGACGGTGTTCCTGTGGCAATGGAGTGCGGCCGCGGCCGCGCCGGTGGACCCGCCCGCCTCGACCCACGCGTCCAGGGTATCGAGCAGCGCGTTCGCTCCGCTGGAATCTAGCGATAGCACTCCTCCCAAGACTTCCGTGATGAGATTGCGAACCGGGTCGGGATTCGAGACGAGCGTCAGCTCTATCGGACGTTCACCGTAGAGACTCAGTCGGTGTTCGCCGGGAGTTAGGCAGCGAAGCGCACTGCGTGCCTGATTAGCTGCGCGCGGGAGGTCGGAGACATTCCCGAAGGGATGGCTGGCGCCCGTTGGCGCGACAGTGGTGGCCGTCACGGCCGCGAGACCTGCCTTGAGTTTCTCGAGCGTGGAAGCTCCCGCCAAGCCAATGTGCATCCCGACATCTTGTGCCCAAACGATCACCGCGAACTCTTGTGCGCTCGTGTAACGCGGTTCCGGATCATCACCGTCTCCTCCGAGCGACGACGCGAGTGCTGCGTACCAACCTGTTTCGGGCAGTCCCAGGATCCGCAGGGAGTCCGTCGGGTGGGGGGCCATTCCCGAGAGCAAGGCCAGCAGGTGAACGCGGCGTGCTTGCTCGCTGCGGCGTTCGCTCTCGTCAATGACTTCGCGGTAGGCCTCAACCGCAGCGGTTGAGAATCGGTCCAAGACCTTCCACAGCTTCGCGGTGGCCGCCATGGCAGCGTCAGTCTCCCCGGTACTCTGCGTGACTTCGTCGATCTCATGGAGGAGCGTGATGCCCGCGAGCCGGTAAGCGTGTAAGAGGCTTGCCATCGGAATGCCGTTCTCGGCTTTGGTGCGGCCCGCACGCCTTGCGGGACTCAGGCTCGGTGGGCCGCCTCGCAACTCCTTGATGATCTCTTTGAGGTTCTGGTCGACAATGTCACTGAGATCGTATTGAAGTTCGGGATCGCGGTAGACCGGCTCATTTCGCAGGATCGCTTCCACGATGCGGCCAACCAGGGTGCTCCGTCGTTCATCGATGTGTGTGAGAAACGACAATGCGTGCGCCTGGGGTGTGATTGGGCGAATCTCCGACGTCGTTGTGTCCATGCTTGAGCGTACTCCCTAGCTCGGCCCTTTCGCCGATCACCCTTGTGCATACGCATAAGCATGATGAGCGAAGACTGGGCGGCGACATCTGGCGAGGCTGACTAGCCCAGAGCAGGATTGCGTCAGAAACCGGCTCGTGCTCGAAGGAGAGAAGAATGTCGGACTTGCAGCTGCTAGACGGAATCAATCCTGCGCGGATCGATGAGTTGATCACAGACTTGGCAGCCGGTGCTCAAGCCTGGGCGTATCTCTCATTGACGCGACGAGCTGAGCTGCTAGCAGAGGTGCACGCGACGGCTGAGGGTGTTGCGGAGCAATGGGTGCGTCTGGCGTGCGAGATCAAGGGAATCCGCTTCGAGGATCCATACGCCGGTGAGGAGTGGATCTCCGGACCATATGCGCTAGCGGCAGGCGCGGGCACGCTTGCTCACACGCTGTCGGCGTTGGCGCAGGGTAAGAGTCCGATTGGGCGCGACCGCCTAGGTCGGGCGGCTGGGGACCGAATAGTCGTGAATGCACTGCCTCGCTCGGTGCAGCAATGGACGCTGATGCACGGTTTCACCGCTGGCGTGTGGCTTCGGCCGGGAATCACTGCAGAGCTGGCAAAGGCGCGAGCTGGCCTTGGTGCACTGGACCGCACTGGCGTCAGCGCGGGTGTGGGAGTCGTTCTGGGCGCGGGCAATATCACCTCGATTGCTCCTCTCGATGTGCTCTACGAGCTGGTCGCGTCGAACCGTTCGGTGATCCTGAAGCTGAACCCAGTGCTTGAGCGGTTGGAACCGGTGCTGAGCGCGGCGCTTGCGCCGCTTATCCGGGAGGGTTTCGTGCGCATCGTGACCGGCGGGGCGGAGGTCGGTGAGTACCTGACCGCGCACGCGGGTGTTTCGCACGTTCACATCACGGGCAGCGCCGCCACACACGATGCCATTGTCTGGGGTACGGGGGAAGAGGCCGGGCGGCGCCGCGCGAGTGGCGAACCGCGGCTGACCGTGCCGATCACGAGCGAGTTGGGCGGGGTTTCGCCGGTGATCGTCGTTCCAGGCCGGTGGAGCAAGGCGGACCTGAGATTCCAGGCCGAGCATGTGGTGACCATGCGGATGCATAACTCGGGACACAACTGTGTGGCTGGCCAGGTGGTGATCGTGAGCAGCGATTGGAACCAGCGTGACGAGTTCGTCGCTGAGGTCGAGCGGGTGCTGGCGGAGCTGCGTCCTCGTCCGGTCTGGTACCCGCGAGGAGAGGAACGGCTCGCACAAGCGTGCGACGCGTATCCCAGCATGCAGCGCGTCGGGCCTGATGGCAGTCGCGCAGTGATCGATATCCCGGCCGGTGAGGACGCCACCGCACTCGAGCAGACGGAGTTCTTTGCGCCAGTACTCGGCGTCGTCTCCGTGCCCGGAGTGGGCTCTAAGTTCCTCCGGGCCGCAGTTGAGTATGCGAACGAGAAGCTCGCGGGCACCCTCGGGGCCAATGTCCTCATCGATCCGCGCACCCGCCGTCGCATCGGCAAAACGTTTGATGACCTTATCGCCGAGCTGCGGTACGGCACGGTCGCGATCAACACCTGGACGGGTCTGGGCTTCCTCACCGCCACTGCCAGTTGGGGAGCATACCCGGGCGCCACGATCGACGACATTCAGAGCGGGACCGGGATCGTTCACAACGCACTGCTGCTGGACGATGTTGAACGCACAGTGGTCGAGGGTGCCTTCCGGCCTTTCCCTCGGTCGATCGCCGGCGGGGAGTTCTCGCTGTTCCCGAAGGCGCCGTGGTTCTCCACCGCCCGCTCCGCGCACACCACCGGGCGTCTCCTGGCTGGGTACGCGGCTCATCCGTCGTGGGCGAAATTGCCAGGCATCTTCCTGGCCGCGTTCCGTGCCTGATCGGACGGACCCGGTCCGACCAGTTCACCCACTCACCGAGTCACGAAGCTTCACACACGCACTGCGAAGAAGGAGATCGCGTATGTCCACTCATCCCACCCCCGAGCGCTATGACTTTGTCGTCGTCGGCGCTGGTTCCGCAGGCTGCGCCGTCGCCGCCCGGCTGAGCGAGGATCCCGAGACGACGGTGCTGTTGCTGGAGGCCGGTGGCACCGACCAGCGCCAAGAGGTGCAGATTCCGGCCGCCTTCTCGCAACTATTCAAGTCGGATGCGGACTGGAACTATCAGACCACCCCGCAGAGGAATCTTGGCGGGCGCAGAATCTACTGGCCTCGCGGCAAGGTCCTCGGCGGCTCCTCGTCAATGAACGCCATGATGTGGGTGGTCGGCTTCGCCGCCGACTACGACCACTGGGCCGAACTGGCCGGTCCCGAATGGTCGTGGGAAGCGCTGGCACCGCTGTTCGCGGACAACGGCATCACCGTGTCTGCGCAACGTGACCCACGCAGCCACACAGCGGCCTTTCTGCGGGCTTTCGAGGAAGCTGGGTACCTGGTCGAGGAGGCGAACAAGCCCGAGCCTGGAGGGTTCGCGCAGACTCTGGTCACACAGAGCGGTGGTGCGCGCTGGAACTCCGTGCGCGGCTATCTAGATGCCGCCGCGGGGCGCGAGAACCTCTCCGTTCTCTCCGAAGCCCATGTCGACCGGGTGCTTTTTGACGGGCGGCGCGCCACCGGGGTCCGATACCACACGGACGGACACTGGCGCGAGGCGGTCGCCGATGCAGAAATCATCCTCTCCGCCGGTGCGGTGAACACGCCGACCATCCTGCTGCGCTCCGGAATTGGCCCGGCAGACGATCTCCACAAGCTCGGCATCCCCGTGCTGGTCGACTCGCAGGACGTCGGGCGGCAGATGCGCGATCATCTCGTGACCTTCCTCACCCGTGAGGCCTTCGAGGACACCCTGTTCGATGCAATGACACCAGAACAGCTCGAGAAGTACGGCACAGAACAGATGGGCATGCTCACGTCGAACGTCGCCGAGTCGTACGGATTCGTGAAGACCGATCCGGGTCTTGAGCACGCGGACATTGAGATCCTCGCCGCCCCGGCTGCATACGTAAAGGAAGGGCTCGAGGGCATCCCCGGTCACGGTCTTTCGATCGGCAGCATCCTGCTGCTGCCGGAGAGTCGAGGCTCGGTGACCCTCGCCGACGCCGATCCCTTCAGCGCACCGCTCATCGACCCTGGCTATCTCACCGACCCGGGTGGAGCGGACCGTGCTCGGCAGCTAGAGGGTGTACGCGTCTGCGAACGCATTCTCGCCACGGATGCCATGAGTAGGCACATTGGGGCCCACTACATCGAGCCCGAGAACGGCGAGACGCTCGAACCGGAACAGCGGGCGGAGGTCGCGATTAGCACGCTCTCGCACACGCTGTATCACCCGACGTCCACGGCGCGCATGGGTTCTGACGAGGGATCGGTCGTCGACCCGGAGCTACGGGTACGTGGTGTGCACGGCCTGAGAGTCGCCGACGCGTCGATCATGCCCGAGATCATCCGGGGGCACACACATGCTCCGTCCGTGGTCATTGGTGAAAAGGCAGCGCAATTCATTCGTCGTAGCGTTGTTGAGAGTGCCCGCGAAGGAGCTTCTCGTGTTTCCTAGTCCGTACCCTGACGTTGAGATCCCCGAAGTGAGCATCTACGACCACCTCTTCGGGAGCCTTTCGGAGGAAGACTTCAAACGGGTTGCTTTCATCGATCCTGACTCCGGGGCACCGACCAGCTACGGTCAGCTGAGGGACGATGTCGATGCGCTGGCTGGCGCACTCGCCGCGCGCGGGATCCGAGAGGGCACCGTGGTCGGTCTGCTGAGTCCGAACGTCCCCGCTTTTGGCACCGTGTTCCACGCAGTGTTGCGCGCCGGGGGTACCGTGACCCCGCTCAACGCGCTCTACACAGCGCCGGAAATCGAGAAGCAGTTGCGTGATGCCGGCGCGACCGTCCTGTTCACAGTTGCACCGCTTCTTGACAACGCAGAAGGTGCGGCCGCGGCGGTCGGTATCGGCGCGGATCGGCTCATTCTGATGGACGGAGCGCCGGGCTACCCTGGCCTCTCTGACCTGCTAGCCGAGGCCAGGACTGCGCCGCGGGTTGACATCGAACCCGCGACCCACGTCGCTGTGTTGCCCTACTCTTCAGGAACGACCGGAACACCCAAGGGAGTTATGCTCACGCACCGAAACCTGGTCGCGAACGTCGAGCAGTGTCGAGCTGTGATCGACGTCTCGGCTGAGGATCGGGTATTGGCGGTGCTGCCGTTCTTCCACATCTACGGCATGACCGTCCTGCTGAATCTTGCGTTGCGCGCGCGCGCAGCGCTCGTGACAATGCCCAGGTTCGAACTCATGCGATTCCTGGAACTCATTCAGCAACACGCGTGCACCTTTGTCTTCGTCGCCCCCCCGATCATGGTCGCCTTGGCGAAGCACCCGATGGTCGATGAGTACAACATATCGAGCCTGCGGACAATCTTCTCGGGCGCGGCGCCGCTTGACGCTGTTACCGCCGAACGCGCGGCCGCAAGGATCGGCGCTCGGGTTCGCCAGGGATACGGCATGAGCGAACTCAGCCCAGTGTCACACGTCATCCCGGATGACCGTGACGACATCCCGCGATCATCGATCGGCGTGCCCGTTCCCAACACCGTTTGCATGCTGGTCGACGTCGAGACCGGGGAAGAGATTGTCGCGACGGACGAGCAGGGTCTGACCCGTCCGGGGGAGTTGTGGGTGAAAGCACCCAACGTCATGCTCGGCTACCTAGGGCGTGACGACGAGACCGCGCAGACCATCACGGCGGCCGGCTTCTTGCGCACCGGGGACATCGCCGTCCGTTCCGACGCGGGATGGTTCGCGATTGTCGACCGGGCGAAGGAGCTGATCAAGTACAAGGGGTATCAGGTGGCCCCGGCCGAACTCGAGGCATTGCTGCTCTCGCACCCGAAGGTGATGGATGCCGCCGTGATTGGGATACTCGATGAGGACGGCGAAGAGGTACCCAAAGCGTTCGTCGTGCCAGCGCCGGACAGCGGGCTCACCGACATCGAGGTCATCGAGTACGTCGCCGACCGCGTTGCACCGTACAAGAAGGTCCGGGCCGTGGAGTTCATCGACGCTGTCCCCAAGTCGACTTCGGGCAAGATCCTCCGGAAGGAGCTCCGGACACGCAAGGATTGAGCGACGAACATCGATCGTGGCGTCGAGAGGCTTGCGCAGTGATGAGAAGCCTGGCCCTGCCTGCGGGTGCCTGGCGCAGCCTAGACGCAGCGGCCCCATTCGACCGCGAGAGAGGTGAATCGTGCAGATTTCCGAGAAGTCTCGTCCAACAGGCGCCTCATCGCGCCGCGCACCGGCACATCGTGATCGTATGGTCAAACGTGTCGTGTACGCGGCCCGCGCTGCGCTGTCGGTGGGCCGGGGCGTATCGCCGGAGCTCATCGCCGATATCTGCGCGCAGATCGGACTGCACCCTCATGCCTTCCGCACTTTGTTTCCGACGGACGACGCTCTCCTCGATGAGGTGAACGAAGTCCTCGTGTCGGAGTGCGCCGATCGGCTCAAGGCCGGCATCGCTCGATTTCGCCCGGTCGAATCGGGCGACGCGGTGTTCGTCCAGGCTGCCGAAGCGCTCGCCGCGTCCTGGCCACTTGACCGCGCCGGCCTGACGATCCGCGCCGAACGACGCTTTCGAGCACTCCGCGACGGGCGCCACGGAGACACTGCGGTGGCGGGCGACCGGCGATTCGCTGCCGAACTCGCGGGGGTGTTCGAAGACCTGATGGTCGTGTTGGGCCGGAAGTTTGCTTGGCCGCCGCCGCTCGCGGTCCGTGTGATCATCGACACTTATGAGCGATCCTTCGAGGCATGGGTGCTGGACGGCAACCCGGAGAGCCAATTCGAGGAGTCGCCCTTCGTGCAGCGCACGCTGCCGACCCTCATACGCGAACTGAGTGTTCCCGCGTGATCCGATCGCAGTCGACGCCCGGTCGCGCAGGAACGCATCAGAACTTGGGACCTGGGAAGGTATTTGCGCCAGGTTCGGGTAGGCCGCGTCCATTCGCGCGGACAGGTCATCCTTCACGCTCGAGTCTCATCCGTCACGCCCGAGTCGATCAGGTGCTGACGGGTCCGGTGCAGGCACTGACGGCAGTTTGACATGCACCAGACCCTTCGGCCGAATAATGTCAGCCTTGGAGGGCACCCGAGTCGGATCAACCGTGATGAGAGCCACTAACTCGGCTTTGGGCGCCGTTTCCTGATTTCGTTTCGGTTCAGGCGGTGATGAACTGCCCATTCGCTGGTTCCGACTTCGTGCGATTTCGACAGGTCGTTCGCCATCTTCGTACATTGCCACAATCTGCCCTTTCTGTTCCGCCGATAGCCGTGTCGGCCCTTTGATCCGGAGGGATGGGCACGCTCGATGTGCTCGGATTCAGCACCCTTAGATGGGCGGTGTAACGCCTCGGCCTCCCGATTCGAGTGCCGTCCCAGTAGCCACACCTGACGTCGCTATCCCTCGGTCGTGATCGCGGCGTGAGGCCGGGCACGCGGGCGAGGCATCGGTGAGCCGGCATCTGCCAGCGCGCCGCCAGCGCCACCTCTAGCCTTGAATTGGGGAGCCCGCTCGACGAAGAGAGGCACCGCATGGCTCGGCTCGCAGTCGGCATCGGAATCGGCGTCACGGCAGCACTCGTGGCCGCGGGGGTCGTGGCCCTCACGATGCTGCCGCGCGGCGAGGACTCGACCGCGCCGACCGGGTCGGCGGAACCGCCGGGCTTCCTCGCTCTGCAGTTCCCCGGCATCGACTGGGAGACGGCCGATCCGGCGATCTTCGACGCGGTGTCGGGCGGGCCGCGGCGCGACGGAATCCCCGCAATCGACAACCCCGACTTCGTGCCGATCGCCGACATCTCGTGGGGCGATGACGTGCGGGCGATCGTGCTCGACGACGGCACCAACGCCGTGCGCGTGTACAGCTACAACGTGCTGGTGTGGCACGAGATCGTCAACGACACGGTCGGGGGAGTGCCTGTCGCGGTGACCTTCTGCCCGCTGTGCGGCAGTGCCAGCGTGTTCGAGCGCACCCTGCCCGACGGCACCGACACCACCTTCGGGGTGAGCGGGGCGCTCATCGAGAGCAACATGGTCATGTTCGACCGCGCCACCGAGGGGCTGTGGCAGCAGAGCACCGGGCGCGCGCTCGCGGGGGAGCACGTCGGCACGGAGTTGGCGCTGCATCCCTTCCAGCTTCTGACCCTCGGGGAGGTGCGGGCGTCGCATCCCGGTGCCCTCGTGATGAGCGACGATACCGGCCACGCCCGTGACTACGAGAACAACCCCTATGGCGACTACGACGAGAACGACGTCTTCTACTTCGCCCCGTCGACGCTGGATGGGCGATACCCAGCCAAGATGATCGTCGTCGCGTTCCTTGTCGGCGAGCAACGGGTCGCCGTGCCGTGGCTGGCCTTGCGCGAGGTCGGGACGTTCGAGGCGGAGGTTGAGGGCGAGTCGGTGACGCTTCGGGTCGAGGGAGGTGAGCTGGACGTGCGAGACGCCGGGGGGCAGTCCCTGCCGTTCTATTTCGAGATGTGGTTCAGTTGGGCTGTGCAGAACCAGGAATCGGGCATCGTGCTCGACCCTGAGGCCGGATAGACGGCCGAACTCTCGCGATCGCCCGGTTCCGCGGAAGGCGAGGAGTGGCCGATGGACACGCCAAAGGATGACGTCATCGTCATCGAAAACCTGCACAAGTCCTACGGCAGGTCCCCGGCGCTCACCGGGCTCGACCTCACCGTGCGCCGCGGCGAGGTGATGGGGTTCCTCGGTCCCAACGGGGCCGGCAAGTCCACCACCATCCGTATCCTGCTGGGCCTGCTGAAAGCGGATGCGGGGCGCGTCGAACTACTCGGCGGCGACCCGTGGCGCGACGTCGTCGCCCTCCACCGTCGGCTCGCCTACGTGCCGGGCGACGTGTCGCTGTGGCCCGCCATGACCGGTGGCCAGGCGATCGACCTGCTCGGCAAGCTGCGCGGCGGGCTCAACGAGCAGCGCCGCGCCGAGCTCATCGAGCGCTTCGAACTCGACCCGAGCAAGCGCGGCCGGCAGTACTCCAAAGGCAACCGGCAGAAGGTCGCGATCATCGCGGCCCTCGCCTCCGACGTCGAACTGCTCATCCTCGACGAGCCGACGAGCGGCCTCGACCCGCTCATGGAGGCGGTGTTCCAGAGCGAGATCACCCGCGAGCGCGAGAACGGCCGCAGCATCCTGCTCTCCAGCCACATCCTGAGCGAAGCGGAGGCGCTCGCCGACCGCATCAGCATCATCCGCGCAGGCGAAATCGTCGAGGTCGGCACGATCGACGAACTGCGCGCGCACACCGCGTCGACCATCACCGCCACCCTCGCCACCCTGCCCGACAGCCTCAGCGCGCTCGACTTTGTCGCCGATGCCCGGCTCGACGGGCACGTCTTCAGCTGCCGCGTCGAACGGCACGATCTGGCCCGCGCGCTCGACATCCTCGGCCCCTTCGGCTTCACCGACCTGACGGTTGCGCCGCCGTCGCTTGAGAGCCTGTTCCTCGAAAAGTACGAGGAGAGCGCGTGAGCAGCCCGGTCGCCGGCGTTCGCCCGCTGCTCGCGGCATCCCTGAAACAGGATGCCCGCAACTTCGCGCCGTGGATCGCACTCGTCTCGGTACTCCCGGCCTCGTCGATCGCGCTGTACATCTGGATCTTCCCCGAGCAGAGCGCCCGCGCAGAGCTGGCGATGGCGGTCGGGCTGAACCCCGCCCTCGCCCTCATCTTCGGCACCGCCGGCGACCTGCTCACCGACGAAGGATTCACCGCGTGGCGTTCGCTCGCGCTCGGCTGCTTCTTCGCCTCGCTGATGGCGATCTTCATCGTGGTGCGCACCAGTCGCGCCAGCGAAGACTCCGGCCAGGCCGAACTGTTCGCCTCCGGGGTGATGGGGCGCGAGGCGCGGCTGGCCGCCTCCGTCGGGCTCGCTTTTCTCGCCTCGATCGGTCTCGGCGTCGTCTCGTTCCTGGCGACCATCGCCTTCGGCGCCGACCCCGCCGCGATCGCCGTGCTGAGCCTCACCTACACCGCGAGCGGGTTCATGTTTGCCGGCGTCGCCGCGATCGCCGCGCAGCTGGCGTCGGAGGCGCGGGCCGCCACGGCGATCGCGGTCACCGTGCTCGGGGTGCTGTTCGTCGCGCGCGGATACTTCGAGGCGAGCGGCGCGGAGGAGTGGACAAGCTGGGTCACCCCGATCGGGTGGATGCAGCAGACCGATCCCGCATCCGAGCAGAATTACGCCCCGTTCCTCATCGCGCTGGCGTTCACGATCGTCACCCTCGGCATCGCGTTCGCCCTGCACGCCCACCGCGATTTCGGTGCCGGCGTGATCCCGCCGCGGCCCGGCCCCGCGCGCGGCGGGCTCACCTCGAGCGTGTGGGGGCTCGCGATCCGCCTGAACGCCGGCTCGATCGTCTCGTGGCTCATCGCCTTCGTCGCCCTCGGCTTCGTGTTCGGCTACTTGAGCATCTCGATCGCCGACCTGATCGAGACCGACGCGACCGTCGCCCAGCTGCTCGCCGTCGGTGCCGCCTCCGAAGACGAGCTCGTCTTCCGGTTCATGACGACGCTGCTCGCGCTCGCCGGCATCATCGCCGCGGTCAGCGGGGTCGGCGTCATCATGCGCGGCTACGCCGACGAGGTCGCCGGCCGGGTCGACCCGATCCTGGCCACCGCCGTCTCGCGCACGCGGTACCAGGCCAGCAACACGGTCGTCGCCCTGCTGACCTCGGGGTTGGCGCTGCTGATCGGGGTGGTCGTGATCGGCGTGGTCGCGGCGAGCCTCACCGACCAGTTGGAGGCGGGGGAGATCATCCGCCAGGGGCTCGCCACGATCCCGGCGATGTGGGTGCTGGTCGCCCTCGCCCACGCCGTCGTCGGCGCCGAACCCTCACGCCGCATCGCCGGCTGGATGGGCACCGTGGCGACGTTCGGCCTGACCATCCTCGGCCCGATCTTCAACCTGTGGGACTGGATCCTCGGGATCAGCCCGTTCTACCACGTGCCGATCGTGACCGCGGCGGACGCCGATTTCACCGGCTGGTGGATCGTCAACGGCGTGGGGTTGCTGCTACTCACGATCGGATTCGCCGGCTTCCGGCGCCGCGACCTCGCTTGACGACGCGGTCGCGGTCGCGCGTTCGGCGTCTCAGGCCCCGCCGAAACGGATTGCCGCCGTGAGCACGCGCGGATCCGGCCAGTCCTCGCAGTGCTGGTAGCGGTAGGCGAGTTGCACCGTGCCCGCGGCGTCGATCACGAATTCGCCGGGGAGCTGCCACGGCTGTCGACCGTCGCGCGATCGGTGCCGTGGCGCGAGGCGGCGAGCTCCTCGCCGGCCGCCGCGTCGCAGCGCAGGAAGGGATCGGGAGCGTCGAACAGGATCTGGGCGGGAGTACCGTCGAGCAGATCGAAAGCCCGGTACGCCGTGCGATCCGGGTCCGACAGGATCGAGCACTCGAGGACGTTGCGCGTGCGGTAGGCGGACGAGCGCTCCGGACTCGCCTGCCCGATGACCACCACCGAGGCACCGTGCTGGAGGAATTCCGCATACTCGGCGCGGAGCCGAGCGGCGCGCTCGATGCCGCAGCTGCACCCGAAGTGACGCCAGAACAGCACGAGCGCCGGACCATTCGCCCAGAATTGCGACAATCGCACCGGTTCGCCGGTGTGGTCATCGAGCTCGAGATCCGGCGCCGCATCACCGACCTGAAGTGGGATGTGATCCCATCGCAGATTCTGCGGGCCGACATGCCAGAAGTCGAGCCATCGTTGTTCGGCCTGTACCTGATCATCGAGCATGCTCACGGGGAGCCTCCGGATCTTTGCGGGTTGCGCCGAACTCTACTCGCTCGCCGATCGAGCCGCGCGAGTACGCTCCCGTTCATGACCTCCCCGGCGCCCCACGGCGCGCGTCCCGATGTTCGCGAGGCGCGCGAGCTCTACCCCGCGGCGGCGTCCCTCGCGTACTTCAACACGGCCTCGGTCGGGCTTGCCAGCACGACGCTCGCCGAAGTGTTGCACCGGGCCGTTAACGAGTGGACGGCCCGTGGGCTCGACTTTTCGGCCTGCGAGGCGGCGGCGGAGCGATCCCGGGGGCAGGTCGCGAGGCTCCTCGGCACGACGCCCGACAATCTCGCCCAAATCGCGTCGGTGTCGGCAGCCGCGGGTTTCGTGGCCGCGCAACTCCCGCCCGCGAGCACCGGGTGGAACGTCGTCATCGGCGAGCGCGAGTTCAGTTCCAACCACTTCCCGTGGCGCATGCTCGCCGACCGCGGCTACGAGGTGCGCCAGGTTCCGTTCCGCAACGGCGGAGTCGAGCCCGAGACCATCGAGTCGTACGTCGACGGTGCGACCCAACTCGTGGCGTTTAGTGCCGTGCAGACCGCGAGCGGACATCGCAGCGACATCGGAGGCATCGCCGAGATCGCGCACGCGCAGGGCGCGATCGTCTTCGTCGACGGGACGCAGGCCGTCGGCGCGCTTTCCCTCGTCGAGGAGTTGCCGAGCATCGACGTGCTCGCGGTCCCGGATCACAAATACCTGCTGAACGCCGCGCGGGGGGTGGGGTACTGCTACCTGTCCACCGCGATGCAGCAGAGGTTTCGACCGACCAGCCCGGGGTGGAAGGCAGGTCGCCGCCCCGCCGAGAGCTACTTCGGCCCGACGATGGATCTGTCGGACACCGCATCCCGTTTCGATCACTCGATCGGGTGGCTTGCCGCGCTCGGCGATGAGGCCGCGCTCGCCGTGTTCGATCGGTTCGGTGCCGACGCGATCTACGCGCGCAACCGGGAACTCACGGAGGTGCTGCGGGAGGCGTTGCGCGACGCCGGCTGGCCACCCACCGAGCTTCCGGAGGTGAATCGCAGCACGATCGTGGCCGTGCCCCTCGACGGACGCGAGCCCGGTCCGTTGCTCGCCGAGCTCGCCTCCCGGGGGGTCGTCTGTTCGGCGCGCGACGGCAACCTGCGCCTGGCGGTGAACTTCTACAACAACGCCGACGACGTGGCGCGGCTCGTCGACGCGCTGCCGCGGTGACCCGCGGCTACGCCCGCAGTACCTTCGCCATCGCCTTGCCCTTGGCGACCTCGTCGACGAGCTTGTCCAGGTAGCGGATCTTCTGCATGAGGGGATCCTCGATCTCTTCCACCCGCACCCCGCAAATGACGCCGGTGATGAGCGGCGCGTTGGGGTTAAGCGAGGCGGCGGCGAAGAAGTCCTCGAAGGTGGTTTCGGCGTCGAGGTGGTGGCGCAGCTCCTGCTCGTCGAAGCCGGTGAGCCAGTGGATGACCTCGTCGAGTTCGGCCTGGGTGTGACCCTTCCGCTCGAGCTTCTGCACGTACAGCGGGTACACCTTGGCGACGCTCATGGTGAAGATCCGGTGCATGGGTGTCAGCGTATCGGCCGCACCTTGCGGCGAGACGGAAATTTGTGTCGCGGCACCGGCGTTGAGATCGCTATTGACACGAATACCCTACCCCCCTAGGGTATTGGACAGAGAAGGTCCGAAGGGATGGAGAACGTCATGTCGAACGATCATGATCACGATCACTTTTCACCGACAACACTCGAGCGCCCCGAGCATGAGCTCGCGGTCTGCCCGGTGATGCCCAAGAACGTCGTCGTCAAGGCGCACGCCGAAGCGAAGGACCTGGTGCGCGACTACGCGGGCACCCGCTACTGGTTGTGCTGCTCAGGATGCGCGACGAAATTTGATGCCGACCCGGGGCGTTTCGCCGCGGACGCCGTGTCACTTCCGTCGCCTGCGGACGTGCTTGCTGCTCGCGGGGATCATGCGGGGCACACCGAGCACGGCGATCACGCCGAGCACGCGGGTCACGGCCATGGCGCTCACGGCGACCACGGGGGTCACGCGGGGCACGGCGACCACGTCGGCCAGTTCCGCCGGCTGTTCTGGATCATGCTGGGGCTTGCCGTTCCCGTCATCGCCTTCTCCGGGATGTTCGCCATGCTCCTTGGCTACGAGCAACCCGACGCGGCCTGGGTGGCGTGGGTGTCGCCGATCCTCGGGACGGTCATGTTCTTCTGGGGCGGCTGGCCGTTCCTGTCGGGCGCGGCCTCCGAGATTCGGGCGCTGCGGCCCGGAATGATGCTCCTCATCGGACTGGCCATCACCGTCGCATTCACGGCGTCACTCGGCGCGAGCCTGGGCATCCTCGACCATCAGCTCGACTTCTGGTGGGAGCTCGCGCTGCTGATCGTCATCATGCTGCTCGGGCACTGGGTCGAGATGCGGTCGCTCGCACAGACAACCTCGGCGCTCGACACGCTCGCGGCACTCTTGCCGGATGAGGCGGAGATCGTTGACGGTGACGAGATTCGTCCGGTCGCGCCGTCGGATCTTCGAGTCGGCGATGTCGTCGTCGTGCGAGCGGGAGGCCGCGTTCCGGCCGACGGCGAGATCGTTTCCGGATCGGCCAGCATGGACGAGTCGATGATCACGGGAGAGTCGCGAACGGTCCGGCGCGCCGAGGGTGCCGCCGTCGTCGCGGGCACGATCGCGACAGATTCCTCCATCCGGGTCGCCATCGCCGCGGTGGGCGACGACACGACGCTCGCGGGGATTCAGCGACTTGTGGCGGAAGCACAGGGCTCGAGCTCGCGCGCGCAGCGAATCGCAGATCGCGCCGCGGCCTGGTTGTTCTGGTTCGCTCTCGGTGCGGCGCTGATCACCGTCGTCGTGTGGAACATGGTCGGGCTGCCCGACGAGGCGATCATCCGCACCATCACCGTTCTGGTGATCGCGTGCCCGCACGCTCTCGGGCTCGCGATCCCGCTCGTGGTCTCGATTGCCACCGAGCGCGCCGCGCGTGGGGGAGTGCTCGTGAAGGATCGACTGGCGCTCGAAAGCATGCGCACCGTCGACACGATCCTGTTCGACAAGACCGGAACGCTCACCAAGGGAGAACCGACAGTTACGGCCGTGGAGCCGGTCGGTGGGCACACGGCAGATCAGGTGCTGGCGCTCGCGGCGGCGGCCGAAGTCGACTCGGAGCACCCTCTCGGTCGCGCCATCGTCGAGTCGGCCACGGACCGCGGGCTTGCGCTCGTCGCGGCGACCAGCTTTGCGTCGTCGCCCGCGGTCGGCGTCACCGCGACTGTCGACGGAGCGCGGATCCGGGTCGGCGGTCCGCACCTGTTGGACGAAGAGAACGCGAGCGAGTTGTCGGTCGCGGAGGCCTGGCGCGCCGAGGGGGCAATCATTCTCCACGTCACGCGGGACGGCGCCGTGATCGGGGCGCTCCGCCTCGCAGACGCCGTGCGCGAGGAGTCGCGTCACACCGTCGACGCGTTGCACGCCTTGGGACGCCAGGTGGTCATGATCACCGGTGACGCGGAAGCGGTCGCGAAGACAGTGGCGGCCGAGCTCGGGATCGACCGGGTGTTCGCGGGGGTTCGGCCCGAGGATAAGTCGACCAAGGTGCGCGAACTGCAGGCCGAAGGTCGGAAGGTCGCGATGGTCGGCGACGGCGTCAACGACGCCCCGGCGCTCGCGCAGGCCGATGTCGGCATCGCGATCGGGGCAGGCACGGATGTGGCAATCGCATCGGCCGGTGTCATCCTCGCCAGTTCCGACCCGCGGTCGGTGCTGTCGGTGATTCAACTCTCCCGCGCCTCCTACGCCAAGATGAAGCAAAATCTCTGGTGGGCGGCGGGCTACAACCTGCTCTCCGTTCCGCTCGCGGCGGGTGTGCTCGCGCCGCTGGGGTTCGTCTTGCCGATGTCGATCGGTGCGGTCCTGATGTCGCTCTCGACAATCGTCGTGGCGCTGAACGCGCAACTGTTGCGTCGCCTCGACCTGCGGCCGGGGACCAGCGCGCGCGATATTCTCGGCACCGACATCACCGAGCGGAAAGAGGTCGCGCATGTCTGACGGACACGCCGAGCACGGCTACATCTCGGATAAGGCGAAGTACCTGGCCCGGTTGAAGCGAATCGAGGGACAGGCGCGCGGCATCTCCCGAATGGTCGACGAGGAGCAGTACTGCATCGACATTCTGACGCAGATCTCGGCGCTCACGAGCGCGTTGCAAGGGGTCGCGATCGGCCTCCTCGACGATCACCTCAAGCACTGCCTCGCCGATGCTGCGCGTTCCGGTGGCGCCGTTGCTGAGGCGAAGCTCGACGAAGCAAGTCAAGCGATCGCTCGACTCGTTCGGTCGTAGAGCGCGGCAGCCGGTGCGAGGGGCGGCCCGGGCCGCCCCTCGCACCGGGCAGCATCACCCGAGCGGAATGATCGTTTCGATCGAGTCGTTGATCCAGATGAGACCGCGGTCGTCGATCAAGACGACAGCGCCGTCTGCCGAGACCCCGAGCGCCTGCACGCCACCCGTCGCGGTACCGAACGACTCCCAGTTGACGGCGTCCGCGCTTCGCCAGAGCACGCCGGCAATGTCCACGCCCACGATCACGCCGTCCGGCGTTGTCGCGAGCTGGTACAACAACGGCGTGCTTCCGATGACCTCGAAGGTCGCGCCGCCGTCGCCGCTTTGCTGCAGGCCGGCTTCGGTTGCGGCAATCAACCACCCGTCGGCGGTCACCGTGAGGTCGACCGCACCGACCTCGGCGCCGACGCTCCAGGTCGCCCCGCCGTCGACGCTCGCGCGCACGGCGGCAGTGCTGGAGCCAACCCCGTACAGCACGCCGTCGGGCCCGGACGTCAGGACGTGGAAGTCCTCGTCGCTGGCGAAGGCCTGCGAATACCAACTCTCGCCGTTGTCGTCGCTCCGGATGATGCCGAGGTGCGGCGACCCCAATTCGCTCGGAGTGGTTGCCCCCGGGTGCCCGGATGCCACGAAGCTTCCCGCGCTGACGGCGAGGCCCATTGCGTCGAAGTCGGCATCACCCAGCGGCCCCGCAACGACGCCGTCTCGACTGATCGTGTAGAGACCGGCGTGCGTTCCGAGGGTGACCTGGTCGCCCGACGGTGCGGCCACAATCTGGTGGACGTGACTCAGCGCGGCCGCCGTGGTCTCGGGCGTGCTCGAGTCGCTCGCCGCGGCGCACCCAGACACCAACGCGACGACGGTCGCGGCGACGAGGCCGACTTTCTTGGAGACCCCGGTGACCGGAGCGCGGAACTCAGAGTTCATTGAGGAGCTCCCGCATGATATTGATTTCGGTGGTCTGGCCGTCGATGATGGCCTGGGCTAGTGCGATCACGTCCGAGTCCTGCCCGCTGTCGACGACGGCTTGAGCCATCTCGATGGCGCCATCGTGGTGGACGATCATCTGTTCGAGGAAGAGGCGAGTCGCGTCGGCTCCGGAGGCAACGTCGAGCGCGGCGAGGTCGGAGTCTGACATCATCCCGTCTCCGTGGCCCATGTCCGCCATCGACGAATCCCATTCGGCAACTCCCCACTCGGCGAGCCACCCGCGCATCGTCTCGATCTCGGGCTCCTGGGCGTCCATGATCCCCTCGGCGAGTTCGACGACCCGGGGGTCGATGTCGTCCTTGGCAAGAATCAGTTCGGCCATTTCGACCGCCTGCTCGTGGTGCGGGATCATCATGAGCACGAACATCTCTTCCACGAAGCTGACCTCGACGGCCGATTCGGATGTGGATGAGGTGTCGACGTTGCTGGACGGGGAAGTGCATCCTGCGAGAAGCAGGGTGGTGAGCAGCGCGCCTGAGACGGCCGCGGTTGTGGTGAATCCCATGGGGAATTCCTTTCAAAGAGTCGTATGAAGTGTCGTGAAGTGTCGCCCGGGCAGGGCGAAACCAGGTTCGGGCGGAGACCCGAGACCCGGTGGGATCACGTTCGACTAATTGACAGCGCGACGAGAGAAGGCGGCGGCGCGAAGCGGGCGCGCAGGTCCTGGGGTGCGCTCGTTGGTCGCAAGACGGACGACGCGTGGCGAGTGAGAAGCGCGGGTGCCACGAGCGCGAGAGCCGCGACGACCAGTGCGAGTGCGCACACCATCAGGACCATCGAATGCGCGGGGTCGGACGGTGCGGCACTGCACGCGCCGGCGCAGTGGTCACCCGACGTCGTTGTGCCGTGAGCGCTGATCTCGGCGTCGGCCTGCACTGAGGCGACCGTCGAGCCGACGTCGGCGTGATCCGTCGACGCGGCGACGCTGTGCATCGCGAGGAGTCCGACAATGACCGCCGAGGCGATCACGAACGCGAAAATCAGGCGATGGGTCGCCGATCGCGGGTGCATCACCCCACGAATCACATCCATCGTTCCGCCTTCTCTCGACTCCTGAAGATTACCGCGCCGCGACTGAAGATGCCCCCGTCGGGACCTGAGCGACACAGTCACACCGCGCGCATTGTTCAGTCATAGAAAGCGCATAGCGAGCGCGAGTGGGATAGACCCTGTCACCCACCGACAGGAGTTCTCATGGTCACCGCCGTCATGATCGCGATCGATCTGGTCGCCATCGCCGTACTGACGTTCGGCCTCTACTTTCCGCGCCACCGCCGCAAGGATCTCGTCATCGCGTTCCTCGCCGTCAACGTCGGCGTGCTCGGGGTCTCGATCGTGCTCGCCAGCGCGACGGTCGGCATCGGTGTCGGGCTCGGCCTGTTCGGCGTGCTCGCGATCATCCGCCTGCGGTCCACGCCGATCAAGCAGCACGAGATCGCCTACTACTTCGCCTCGCTCGCCCTCGCGCTGATCGCCGGGCTCTCGACCACGATCGAGCCGCTCTTCCTCGGCCTCATGGGCCTCATGATCCTGGTGCTGTTCGTCGCCGACCACCCGCGGCTGTTCGCGCAGTACCGGCAGCAGACGATGCTGCTGAACCGCGCGTACACGAACGAGACCGAACTCACCCAGGCGCTCGCCGAACTGCTCGGCGCACGCGTGCACCGGGTCAGCGTGCAACACGTCGACCTGGTGAAGAAGACCACTCTCGTCGACGTCCGGTTCGAGCTTGACCCGCGCATCCGCCGCCTCGACGACGAGCCCCGCTACCAGCCCGCCCACCGCAACACCGAAGGAGCCTGACCGATGCGCAACCACACATTCACCCTGACCGCCGCCACGAGCACCCTGCTCATCGCGGGACTGCTTTTGAGCGGATGCGCGGTCGCCGCGACCACCGAGGCCACCACCAGCACCGAGACCTCGACCGCGCAGACGGCCGCGCTCGACTGGACGCTCGGCGCCGAGGAGGTGCTGGCCGAGAACGCCAACGCCACCACCGTGAACGATGACGAGTGGAGCATGACGGGCGCCGTGGAGATCGCGCTCGCCGGCAGCACCGCGAGTGCCGGCGGCGAGGGCGTGACGGTCGACGGATCCACCGTCACGATCACCGCGGCCGGCACCTATGTGCTGAGCGGCGAGCTGCAGGGGCAGGTCGTCGTCGCCGCGGGCGAGGAGGACGTCGTCGCGCTCGTGCTCGACGGTGCCTCCATCACCAGTCAGACCACCGCCGCCATCTCGGTCGTGAGTGCGGACGACGTGGTCTTCTCACTCACCGGCAGCAACACGCTCGCCTCGACCGGCGACGACGCGGAGGCCAACGCGACGCTGCACAGCTCCGCCGATCTCACGATCGCCGGCACCGGCTCGCTCACCGTCACGAGCGCCGCCAACGACGGCATCACCAGCACCGACGACCTGGTCGTCCTCGGCGGCACCCTCACGGTGACCGCCGCGGATGACGGGCTGCGCGGCAAGGACTCCCTCACGATCGAGGGCGGCGACATCACCGTCGACGCCGGCGGAGATGCGCTGAAGTCCGAAAACGAGGAGGAGACCGACCGCGGCTTCGTGCACCTCGCGGGCGGCACGCTCGACCTGAGTGCGGGCGACGACGGCATCCAGGCCCAGACCGACCTGGTGATCACCGGTGGCACAACGACGCTCACCGCGGCCGACGACGGCCTGAAGTCCGAGATCTACCTCGTGGTCGCGGGCGGCGACACCACCGTCGCCGGTTCCTACGAGGGCGTCGAATCGCTCTTCGTCACGGTCACCGGCGGCACGCTTGACGTGACGGCGAGCGACGACGGCGTGAACGCCACCACCGGCACGAGCACCACGACCGACGTCGGCGGCGTCGTGGAAGCCGACGACGGCGCCATGATCACGATCACCGGCGGCGACGTGACGATCGACTCGGCCGGCGACGGCCTCGACTCCAACGGCTCCACCATGATCACCGGCGGCACCACCACGATCTTCGGCGCCGCCACGGATCGCGAGGGCGCCCTGGATGCCAACGGCACCATCGCCGTCGACGGCGGCACCGTGCTCGCCGTCGGCATGGCGGGCATGGCCGAGACCCCCGAGTCGGACTCGGAGCAGGCCTGGCTCGCGGCGACGCTCACCAACTCGTACGCCGCGGGTCGCACCGTGCAGGTGCTCGACGCGAGTGGAACGGTGATCATCGAGTTCACCTCGGTGAAGGCGTTCCAGTCGGTCGTGCTCTCCGATGCGGCGCTCGAAGACGGGGCCAGCTACACGGTCACCGTCGACGGGCAGCGCTTCCAGTTCGTCGCGGCTACGCGGTGAACGCGGGGATGATCGCCCCCGAGAACACCTGCCAGGCCAGGGCGGTCTTGGCCACCAGGCTCAACGTGATGTAGACGCGTTCGCCGTAGAGGTAGTCGCGCCACTTGCCGACCTGGCGGTACTGCAGCGCCTGGTTGATCGCGAAGGTGTTGAAGAACAGGAACAGCGAGATCACGATCCCGTAGACGAAGGCCGGCGGCTCGGTGTCGCTCGACGAACCGGGGGAGAAGAAGTAGATCACGATCACGATCCACGGCACCGCCCCGACCATGGAGCCGAGGACGAACGGCGTGAAGTTGCCGCTTCCGGGCTTCTCGTACTTCTCCTGCAGCGCCCCGAAGCCGATCATGGCGGCGTTGACGGCGAAGATCGAGAACAACGCGGCGATGTCGGAGATCCCGGTGGTCTGGGCGATCAGCCAGATCATGATCGACGAACTCAGCGAGTATTCGACCCAGCGGAAGTAGTTGCGGCTCTGCCGCAGTCCGGCGCTGTAGCGGCCGAAGAACCACGGCGAGGCGACGAGGAAGTGGAACAGCGCCGAGAGCGCGAGGAACGCGACCACGCCCGCGCCGACGTTGACGGCGAACAGGTCGACGCGCTCGGGCGGGATCGGGAATCCGGGAGGGCCGGCGAGGTAGTCCGCGGTCACGCCGAAGGTCACTTGCGTCGACAGTTGCGCCAGGATCACCGTGAAGACGATCGCCTGCACCAGGTGCAGAACCCCCGCGACCAGGTTGTAGGGGCGAAGTCGGCGGATGTTGTCGTCGACCGTGCGGACCGTGCGAGCCATGGCGTACTCCTCGTCGAGCGTTCCGGAAAGGCTAGTGACGCTCACGCTAGCAGGGAGGCCTCACGGCGCGACGGGGCTACTCGGCGATCGGCCAGACGATCTGCGTCAGCGTGGCCTCAGGGTTCGCCTGGTCGGGTTCGGTGAGGTAGATCTCCCACATCTTCGGCTGCATCTCGAGCTTCTGCTCCTCGATCCACGCCATCAGGCGGTCCTAGCTACGCGTCAGCTCGTTGTAGCTGCCGACGTGCATGAACTGCACGGCGCGGCCACCGGGCAGCGTGTCGGCGCAGACATGGTGCCTCCTCGTATCGCTGGGGTTCACGCTACGCCGACCCGGCGGCGGAGGCGCGCTCGCGAGGTGTGAATTCCCTCCACGTCTGCGTCAAAGGTTGAGACCGACCGGGATTCTCGGAATCGTGGCTGGCTCGACGGAATCCCCGAAAGGACCCTTCATGCTGACTTTGACCGAGACCGCGAGCACCGTCATCAACACGATCGTCGCCCAGTCGCCGACCACCGACACCGGTGGCCTGCGCATCCAGGGCACCGGAACGCCGGAGACGGAGTTCCAGGTGACCGTGGCCCCCGCGCCCGAGGCGACCGACGCGGTCGTCGAGAAGGACGGCGCGCGCGTCTTCCTCGAGCCGAGCGCCGCACAGGTGCTCGACGACAAGACCCTCGACGCTCAGGTCGCCGACGACGGCTCGGTCCGTTTCGCGATCAGCGGCCCGACCGCGTAGGCGCGTCCGCTCCCGAGCCGTTCGGCCCCGTGATCTTCGGATCGCGGGGCCGTTTCGCTGTTCTCAGCCACGATAGCGGGCGAGCGCATCCGCGTCGCGCGCGTGGGTCTGCGCGCGCCGGGCGGCGTCGAGGGCCTCGACCGGGTCGGCTTCGTTCTCGGCCAGGAGCAGGTGGCGTTCCGCCTCAGCGAGCCGGGTCCGGGCGCCCACGCCCGAGCGGCGCGTGCCGATCAGATCCCGGACCGCCGCGATCTGCGTTCGCGCCGACAGCAACGCCCCGGCGAGAGCTCCGCGCGCGCCGTCGAGCCGGCGCTGCTGGTTGCGCGCGGCGGCGACCGCGACGTCGAGCTCGGCGCTGGACTCGACGAGAGCATCGAGCGCAGCAACGGGGTCGCGGCGCTCGCCGTCCTTCGTGCGGGCCGCCGCGAGTGCCGACTCGAGCCCCGCGATCGCGCGGCCGACCGCCGCACCCGAGTCCGCATCGGGAGGCGCATCGCGCAGCTCCCGCGCCGCGCGCAGGTCGGCCTCGATCTCGTCGCGCAGCGTCGCGAGCCCGGCGTCCGCATCCGCGAGTTCGCTGCGGCGGTGGTCGATCGCGGCGAGTAGGTGGGCGCCGCGTCCGAGCCCGGAACGGGCCTCGCGCAGCGCATCGCCGACCGCCGTGACGCGGGAGGTCTCGACGATCGCACGCGCGGCCTCGAGCTGTCGAGCGACGTCGTCGAGTTCGGCCTCGGCGCGGTCCGGGTTTTCGGCGATCGTCTCGACGAGGTTCGGGAGGTAGACCGCGCCGAGGGACTCGACCAGTTCGCGGGCCGACGGCAGCTCCCCGCGAAGCTCGGCGAGGCGCTTCTGAAGCTCCTCGGTGGCGGCGGCCGCCCCCGACTCCTCGTCGCGGCGGGCCACGAAGCGCAGCCGCTCCTCGGCGAGGACGCGTCGGGTGCGGCTCGCGATCGCGGCGACCTCGCGCGACAACGCGCGGCGTCGCTGGTCGCTGGCGGAAGGCTGATCGAGGCGCTGATACAGCTCGAAGGCGCGCCGCAGCTCCTCCTCGGCGACCGCCACCCGCGCGGCGAAATCCCGCGTCGAGTCGCTGCCGAACTGGGCGCGGGCGAACTCGAGGTCGTCGCGCGCGTCGCGGAGCGCGTCGTCGGCTCGGAGCAGCTCCGCTCCCGCCTCGGTGCGCCCGGGAAGGGCGCGGACACCGCCGGTGCGCGCACGTCGAGCGAGCAGGATGACGCCCACGACGGTGAGCGCGACGAATCCCGCCGCGCCGATGCCGACCACGACGCCGATCAGGGTCACCACGGCGTCGCTCATGACTGGAAAGTGTAGTTCGCGAAACCCGCGCAAGGTCCCGGGATTCGGGAGGATCGGGACGTATCGTGGCGGCGTGTGGTATGCGGAAGAGCGCGACGAGGAGCGTGACATGAGCGACTCCGAATCGCCGCGCGCCGAGCGCCAGCTGACGTCGCCGCACGCGATCGCGGTCGCGGGCGAAGACTGGTCGACGGCCAACATCGCCGATCCGCAGCGCACCGCCTGGCGGGCCGAACTCGCCGCGCTCGGCGGGCGCTCGCCGCTCATCCACTTCGCCGACCATCCCTCCACGCGCATCGAGTTGAGCGCGACCCACCCGGGCGGACTCGCGCGCTTCATCACCGGCTCGAGCACCCTGCTGTCGCAGCTCATCCGCGACGACGTCGCGCTGCGCACGGCACGGCTCGCCGCCGATCGGATCGCCGCGCGCGGCCTCGAACTCGCCACGACGCGCGGGATCGACGCCGTGCACCTCGGGATCGGCATTGCCCGCTGGCGCTGCGACGGTGAGTCGTTCTGCGCCCCGATCCTCGTGCGCCCGCTCGCCATCCGCCGTCACGGCCGGGACTTCGAGGTTAAGTTGCGCGGGATGCCCGAGCTGAACCCGGGGCTCGCTCGCGCCCTCGAACAGCAGTTCGGGATCGAACTGGACCCGCGCGCGTTCGTCGCCCTCACCGATGCGGACGGCACCTTCAAGCCGAACGCCGTGATCGATCAGTTGCGTGCGCTCACCGGGCACCTCGACGACTTCTCGGTCGAACCGCGCCTGGTCGTCTCGTCGTTCGCCGAAGTGGCCCCGCAGCTCGTCGGCGATGCCGACGAGCTGGAGCATCCCGTGCTCGACGCGCTCGCCGGGAATGCGACCGCGCGCTGGGCGATCGAAGAGGGGCACCGCGAGGTCGCCGTCAGCGACCCCGACCGCCGGGACCCGCAGGCCGACCTCCTCGTGCTCGACGCCGACGCGGAGCAAGAGCATGTGGTGGCCCACATCGCCGCCGGCAACTCGCTCGTCGTGAAGACGCTGCCGGGAACCGGCGGAACACAGACGATCGTCAACGCGATCGGTGCGCTTGTCGCGCAGAACAAGCGCGTCCTCGTGGTGAGTCCGAGGCGCGCGAGCATCCGCTCGATCACCCAGCGCCTCACCGACATCGGCCTCGGCGGCATTGCGGCCTCGCCGCGCTCCCTGCGACGCGACATCGTGCGCAGCATCGCGCGCAACGAGAAGGTCTCCCAGCCTCACCTGGGTGACGTCGACGAGGCCCTGTCGCGCCTGCGCGGCGTGCTTCTCGACTACCGGGCGGCGCTGTCGCGTCCCGATCCCGTGCTCGGGGTTTCGGTGCTCGAGTGCGTGAGCGAGCTATCACGGCTCGCGCTGCTGCCGCATCCGCCGACCACGACCGCCCGGCTGTCTCGCGACACGGTGGAGAAGATCGCCGGCGACCGGGCCTCCGTCGCCGCGATCATGCTCGAGGCCGCGCGCCTCGGTGAGTTCCGCTACGGCCCCGCCGATTCGCCCTGGTACGGCGCCAAGTTCGACAGTGGCGAGGAGGCGGCCCGCGCGCACGAGGTGGCCCGGCGCCTGCACGCGGAGGAACTGCCGCGGCTGCTCGAACTCGGCACCCGTCTGATCGGCTCGACGCGCATGCGCCCGTTCGAGACGATCGCCGAACTCGGTGTCTACGTGCGGTTGCTCGCGGACATCCGCGACACCCTCGACCGCTTCGATCCCGCCGTCTTCGACCGTTCGCTGAGCGAGCTGATCGTCGCCACGGCGCCGCGCCGCGATCACCCGACGATGAGCTCGGGCAACCGTCGTCGGCTCAAGAAGCTCGCCAAGGAGTACGTGCGGCCCGGAATGCACGTCGGCGACATGCACTCCGCGCTGACCAAGATTCAGCAGCAGCGGATGCTCTGGCAGCGTTTCGTTGCGGCCGGCGTCACCCCGGAGGTCCCGGTCGGGCTCTCCGACGTCCACGTCGCGTGGCAGCAGGTCTCGGCGGACCTCGATGGACTCGACGGCCCGCTCGGCCACGTCACCCGCGAGAACAAGCTCGCCAGCCTGCCGCTCTACCGCCTGACCGAGCTCCTCTCGGCGCTCGCCGAAGACTCCGAGGTGCTGCACAACCTGCAGGAGCGCAGCGAGATCGTCGGGCGCCTGCGCGACCTCGACCTTGGCGACCTGGTCACCGATCTCGCGGGACGCCACGTGCCCGAATCCCGGCTGGCGGCCGAACTCGAACTCGCCTGGTGGCGTTCGGCGCTCGACGCGCTGCTCGCCGCCGATCGTGCGCTGCTCGGCGCCCAGACCGCCGTGCTCGATCGCCTCGAGGCCGACTTCCGGCTGGTCGACGAGTCGCACACGGCGGGAAGTGCGCGCCTGCTGGCGTGGCAGCTCGCCGAGAACTGGAAGCTCGGTCTCGTCGATTGGCCCGAAGAGGCCGAGGAACTGAAGCGCCTGCTGCGTCGCGAGCACGTGGAGTCGGGTCGTCTGAACGCCGTCGCCCCGCACCTCGCCCGCACGATTGCGCCGGTCTGGGTCAGCTCCCCGTACGAGATCGACCGCATCTCCGACACGATCCGCTTCGACACGGTGCTGCTGCTGGATGCCGGTGCCACGACTCTCGCCGAGAACGTTGGCGCGATCCGTCGCGCCGCGCAGGTGGTGGCCTTCGGTGACCCCGTGACGCAGACGCCCGCCCCGTTCGCGGTCGGACTCGAACCGGGCTCGGGGCTCGCCGCCGAGAACGCCGGGCTGGACGCGGAAGAACTCGACGCCCTGCACGATCGCTCGGCGCTCGCGCAGCTCGGCGGACTGCTGCCGGAGCTGGCGCTCACGCGCAGCTACCGCGCGGGCGGCGAAGACCTCGCCGAGCTCGTGAACCGACGCTTCTACGGCGGGCGCATCGACGCGCTGCCCTGGGCGGGAACGTTCCTCGGGCACGGCAGCCTGGTGCTCGACTATGTCGACGGCACGGGGATGCCCGACCCCGACTCGGGCGCGGTGGAAAGCATCGACGCCGAGGTCCAGCGCGTCCTGGAACTCGTCATCGACCACGCCGAGGCGAAGCCGCGCGAGTCGCTCATGGTGGTCACCGCGAGCGCGAAGCATGCCGTTCGCGTCATGCAGGCCGTGCTCGACGCGATGCCGTCGCGCCCCGCGCTCAGCGAATTCGTGATGAGTGAACGTTCCGAGCCGTTCGCCGTCTCGACGATCGAGAGCGCCGTCGCGCAGAGCCGCGACCGCGTGATCTTCTCGATCGGCTACGGGCGCACCCCGCACGGCCGGGTGCTGAGCGACTTCGGTGCCCTCGGAAAGCCGGGCGGCGCGCGACTGCTGGCCGTCGCGATGACCCGCGCGCGGCGCTCGCTCGTCATCGTGAGCTGCTTCCGCCCGAGCGACGTCGACGATGACCGCATGGAGCACGGCGCGATCGCGCTCGCCGAGATCCTCGACGAGATCGAGGCGCGCCGAGCCGAGCCTCCCGTTCCCGACGACTCCGACCCGATGCTCGTCGACCTCGCCCGCCGCCTGGCGTCCCGGGGCCTGCGGGTGGCGCTCGGCCACCGCGGCAAGCTCGGGCTGGTGGCGGCGCACGGCGGCACCTGCATCGTTGTCGAGACGGATGCCGTGCTGCAGGGGCGCTCGTTGCGCGACGCGTTGCGGCTGCGACCCGAGGTGCTGCGCCGGCTGGGCTGGCACTACGCCCGCGTGCACGCGTTCGAGCTGTTCCGCGACCCCGACGCGGTCGCCGATCGCATCGCCAAGCTCGCGGGGCTCGCCGCGGGTCCCGTCACGGAAAGCATCCCGGTCGTTGCCAGTGCCGAACGCAACTGAGCCGAACGCAACTGAGCCGAACGCCACTGAGCCGACACCCGACGAGGCGGCGCGCGAGGAAACGACCCCGGACGCGGAGGACGCGGCTGCGCGCCCGCGCCGACGCCGTCGGGTGACGACGGCCCCGCCGCCGGGGACCGATCCGGAGCCCGCCGCCGAACCCGAGCGCCATCGCGACGGCGAGAACGACGACCGGCTACGCGGCGACAAGCCGCCGCACTACTAGACCGGCCGCGACCGGTCGAGGCCTTCGCTAGGAGCCGGCCTGTGCCTTCAGCAGGTCGCGGATCTCGGTGAGCAGCTCCTGCTCGGTCGGCGGCACATCCTCCGCGACCGCGGGCTCGCCGGCCGCGGCGCGCTCCTCGGCGCGGCGGCGGAAGATGTTCATCGGGAGGACGACGCCGAAGTAGATCACGGCCGCCACCAGGACGAACTGGATGAGCGCCGAGAGCACGAGGCCCCAGGCGAGCACGATGGCCTCCTGGTCACCGCTCGCCTCGCGCAGCGTGATGCCCACGGTGGCGATCGCATCCGCGTTGAAGAGGATCGCGATGACGGGGTTGAACACGCCCGAGACGAGCGCGTTGACGATCGCCGTGAACGCCGCACCGATGACGACCGCGACGGCGAGGTCGATCACGTTGCCGCGGACGATGAATTCCTTGAATCCCTTGAACATGGGAGCTCCTTTCGAGAGGCGGGGATCAGCTCGCCGACGCGGAGGACGCGGCGGGAGCCGCGGCGCTCGAACCCGAGTCGGACTTCGCGCCGGAACTGCTGCTGCCGGAGCTGCTGCCGCCGCTTCCCGAGCCGCTCGAGGCGGCGCGGCTGTCGGTGCGGTAGAAGCCCGAGCCGTTGAAGGTGACGCCGACCGCGTTGAACAGCTTGCGCAGCTTGCCCTGGCAGGTGGGGCACTCGGTGAGCGAATCGTCGGTGAACGACTGCTGGATGTCGAAAGCGGTGCCGCACTCGGTGCAGCGGTACGAATAGGTGGGCATACGTCCTCAGGGGTCCCGGTCGGGCTCAGTCGTGGTCAGAAAAAGTCACGATGCCACGAGGCATCACCACCCCGTCGACGGGGACGTCGTGACGTTCCCGCGGGACGGAGTCGACGAGCTCCTCGTCGAAGATCACAGCATAAACGGGCGGGCAGCGCTCCATGGATCCGAGCGTCTTATCGAAGTAGCCCTGGCCCCAGCCCATCCGCGTGCCGTCCGGGCCGACGCAGGCGGCCGGCACCAGGATCAGATCGACGTCGTTGATCGCGATCGGGCCGAGCAGTTCGCCGCCCGAGGTCGGCATCCCGACCGCATCGAGTTCTTCGTGCTCGTCGTCGAACGGCGCCCAGTCGAGCAGGCCGTCCTCACGCGAGACCGGCAACAGCACCTGGATGCCCGCCCCCTCGGCCCAGCGCAGGAACTCGCGCGTCCCCGGCTCGTCGGGCAACGACAGGTAGGCCGAGAGCGACGCGGCGCCGGTCTGCTCGACGAGTGCGCGCAGTTGCGCCGTGAGCGCCGCCTCGGCGTTCTGCCGCTCCGTCGAGGTGCGAATGCGGCGTCGCTCGCGCAGCTCCGCGCGCAGAGCGCGCTTTTCGTCCGCTACCACGTCCGGCATCCTCCGAGTCTACGGGGCTCGGAGACAGATAACCTTGTCGGCATGACTTCACGGATCACCAAGGCCGTCATCCCCGCCGCCGGAATGGGCACGCGCTTCCTTCCCGCCACGAAAGCGATGCCGAAGGAGATGCTTCCGGTCGTGGATGCTCCCGCCATCCAGTACGTCGTGCAGGAGGCGGTCGCGGCCGGTCTCCATGACGTGCTCATGATCACGGGGCGCAACAAGAACGCGCTCGAGAACCACTTCGACCGGGTCGGGGAACTCGAGCAGATCCTGATGGACAAGGGCGACACCGCGAAGCTCGCCAAGGTGAAGTACGCCACCGACCTCGCCGACGTCCACTACGTGCGCCAGGGTGACCCGAAGGGTCTCGGCCACGCGGTGTTGCGCGCCAAGATGCACGTCGGTCGCGAGCCCTTCGCGGTGCTCCTCGGCGACGACATCATCGACGACCGCGACGTGCTGCTCAGCCGCATGCTCGAGGTTCAGCAGCAGCGCAACACCTCCGTCGTCGCCCTCCTCGAGGTCGACCCGAGCGCCACCCACCTCTACGGCATCGCGACCGTCGAGAACACCGACGAAGACGATGTCGTGCGCATCACCGGCATGGTCGAGAAGCCCCCGCCGGGCGAAGCCCCCTCGAACCTCGCGATCATCGGTCGCTACGTGTTGCGCCCCGAGGTGTTCGACGTGCTCGAGCACACGGCGCCGGGCAAGGGCAACGAGATTCAGCTCACCGATGCGCTGCAGGAGATGGCGGCCGACACCGAGAACCTCGGCGGCGTCTACGGAGTCGTCTTCCGCGGTCGGCGCTACGACACCGGCGACAAGCTCGACTACCTGAAGGCGATCGTCCAGCTGGCCAGCGACCGCTCCGACCTGGGCCCCGATTTCCGTCCCTGGCTCAAAGAGTTCGCCGCTACGCTGACCGAGTGAGCAGTATTCCGACGCTGCGCGAGGGCGAGGTCACGATCCGCCCCATTCGCGTGCGGGATGCCCGGGCGCTGGAGCGCGAACTGGTCACCAACCGGCGCTGGTTGCGTCCGTGGGAGGCGACCAACCCGCACGGACCGCTGTCCTTCGACACCCGCGCGGGCATCCGCTCGCTGCTGTCCAACGCGCGCGCCGGGTCGGGGCTGCCGTTCGCCGTCGAGTTGGGCGGCGAATTCGTCGGGCAGCTGAACATCTCGGGGATCAGCTACGGCTCGCTCTCCTCGGCGACCATCGGGTACTGGGTCGCGGAACGCACGGCGGGCCGGGGCGTGACCCCGACCGCCGTCGCTCTCGCGACCGACCACTGCTTCTTCGGGGTGGGGCTGCATCGCATGGAGATCTGCATCCGTCCCGAGAACGCGGCCTCGCTGCGCGTGGTCGAGAAACTCGGCTTCCGCTACGAGGGGCTGCGCCGCCGGTTCATCCACATCAACGGCGACTGGCGCGACCACTTCTGCTTCGCGCTCACCGTCGAAGAGGTGCCGCAGGGCGTGCTGCGTCGCTGGCTCGACGGCAAGGTGCCCGCCGGCGCCGGGCGCGTCCCCGACGTCGACCGGCACCTGGCGAAGGCGCCGCCGCGTTTCAGTTAGCGCCTACAGCGAGATGAACGGGATCGCGAGCGTGAGGCCGAGCGCCAGCACGTAGATCGCGCCGCCGACCGCGATCAGCACGTACTGCATCCGGCGCTGAGCGAGCACGGCCGCGACACCCAGGAGGAACAGCGTGATCGCCATCAGCACCGTGTTCAGGGTCAACCGGTCGCTGAACGAGTTCGCGGCGTCACCCTGTGCAAGGAACGCGGCGCTCTCGTCGTCGAGCTCAGCCCAGGCGCCGAACAGCGCGGCCTCGTAGTCGTCCGAGTCGAACGGGCTGGTGTAGGTGCCTGGATCGGCGTCGTTCTGCTCCTGCGACCAGATGATCGCGGCATCCAGATCCTCGCCCACGGAGACGAAGTAGAGGGTGTCAAACTTGGCGTTCGCGGCGGCGGCCGTTTCGGCATCCGAGCTCTCCATGTCGATGCTCAACTCGGTCAGTCGGGCCCAGGTCTGCACATCCTGGATGTACTGCTGGTTGGCCTCCAGGTAGAGCGACTCGGCCTCGGTCTGGGCCGCCTGGCCCTTCGAGTAGTTGCCCGCCATGCTGCTGTCGTAGAGCGCCGCCTGGAACGAGGCGTAGGCGGTCGTCACCGACACGATGCCGAGCAGAATCACGATGACGAGTTCGACGTTGCCGAACAGTGAGGCGAGGCGCTTCGGGGCGCCCGGGGTCTCAGGGGCGAGCTCGGCCATGCCGGTCTCCAATCAGATCTCAGGGATGCGGCAGCGGCCGTGACTGGAGCATATTGCCAGCCGGGTACCAGACTTCGCGCCGCGCGCCTTCAGGCTGACGCGTGTCGCGCTCCGTACCCTCAATGCATGGATCTGACAGGGGCGAGCACGACGGTCATGCTGGCCGCCGCGGCACTCCTGTGGTTCTTCTACTTCGTGCCGAGCTGGATTCGGCGCCGCGAATACCTGGCGACCGAGCGCACCGCGACCCGCTTGCAGCAGACGATGCGCGTGCTGGCCGAGACGGCGGAGGTGCCGGAGACGGTGCGCGTCGAGGCGAGCATCCATGAGGCGGCGAAGCAGGAACGGATCCGTCTCGCGCTCGAGCGGCAGTCCGCACGCGCGGCGCTGCGCGAGGCCGAGGCGGCGGCGCGCGCCCAGCGCGAGATCGAGCAGGCCCGCACCCAGACCGACAAGCTGCGCGCCCGCACGGTGTCGGCGCCGCGCGACGGCATGATCTCGCTCACGCAACGACTGCGTCGCACTCGCCGCGCGGCTGGGCTGCTGCTACTCGCGGCGCTCGTGGTCGCGGGCGCGCAGCTCTGGGTGAGCGCGTCGTCCGCGTTCGTGCCCGGCGCGGTCGTGCTGCTGACCGGATGCGCCGTCGCCGCGATGGCGTCGCTCATCGTGCAGGCGCGGGTGCGGGTGCGCCTGGCGAGCGTCCAGCGCGTTGTTCCGAGTGCGCCTCGCGTCGCCCGCCCGGTGGATGTGCCCCTCGACGCGGCGCGCGAGCCGCGAGTGTGGACGCCGGTTCCGTTGCCGAAGCCGATCTACGTCGAGCACCCGCACGCGGCGCGTGTGCGCCCGACGCTCGGCGCGCCGACGATGGACTCGGCGGCGCTCCTGCGCGCGGCCGCGGCGGAAGCCGAACGAGCGCAACGAGAGAGCCCGGAGGCGCCCGCGGTCGTGTCGATCACCTCGCGCACGCCGGCGCAGAAACCGGCGGCCCCGCAGGCCCCGGCGCCGAGCCGCTACGCGCGCATGGGGATCGTGGACGACGCGCTCACCGCGGCGCCCGACCTCGACGAGGTGCTGCGCCGCCGCCGCAACGTCGGCTAACGATCCGCCGCCTGGCGCAGCCGCCTCCCGCCTCCCACCTGCTGCTACTGGCTTGCCGCGTCCCGCCTGCTGCTACTGGCTTGCCGCGTCCCGCCTGCCGCTACTGGCCTGCCGCGTCCCGCGTCCCGCGTCCCGCTTGCCGCCTGCTGCCCTCCCGAAAGTCGGAAACCCCGCCGACTCGTCCATGGGTCGTGGACGGTGGGCCCGATTCTCCGACTTTGCGCGCGGCGGCGCGGAGGCGCGGAGGCGCGGCGGCGCGGAGGCGCGGCGGCGCGGGCGGAATCGGGGGGACGTTCACCGCGCGGTGGCGAACTCCCGTGAGCGATCCGCCGCCTGGCGCAGCCGCCGGCGTAGCAACCACTTGTCGACCTCGACGACGGCCAGCACGCTCGTGCCGAGCGCGGCGGCGGTCAGCCAGAGCTGCCACGGGAGCGGGGCGAAGCCGAGCACGAGGGCACCGAACGAGGTCTCGACGGCGACCACGTGCAGGGTGAGCGCGCCGAGCGCCGCGACGAGCAGCAGCCGGTTGCCCCACAGCGACTGGCGGAAGAGCGACCGCGTCGCCGAGCGCGAGTTGAAGGTCTGAAACAGGTTGAGGAACGCGAACACCGTCAACGCGAAGGTGCGCGCGACCTCGAGCTCCGCCCCGTTCGCGAGCGCGACCTGGAACGCGGCGAGAACGGTCCCGCCCATCCAGATCGCGGTCAGCGCGATCCGCGTCCACAGCCGCGCGCCCAGCAGGCCGTCCGTCGGCGCCCGCGGCGGGCGTTCCAACTCGTCGCCCTCGCCGGGCTCGAAGGCGAGACCCACATCTTGAACGCCGTTGGAGACGAGGTTGAACCAGATCATCTGCACCGGCAGGAAGAGCAGCGGCGAGTCGAAGAGCAGGTTTCCCATGACGGCGACGAGCGCCGCGATACCGGTCGAGATCAGGAAGAAGGTGGCCTTCTGGACGGCCGCGAAGGTCACGCGGCCTTCCCGCACGGCGCGCACGATCGTGCTGAAGTCGTCGTCGGTGAGCACGATGTCGGCGGCGTCGCGCGCGACGTCCGTGCCGGAGCGGCCCATCGCCACGCCGAGCGACGCCGCCTTCAGGGCCGGGGCGTCGTTGACTCCGTCGCCGGTGACCGCGACGACTTCGCCCGCCGCCTCGAGCACACGAACGATGCGCAGCTTGTCGCGCGGGGTCACGCGCGCCGCAATGCGCGCCGAACGCACGCGGGCGACGAGGGCAGCGTCGTCGAGGGCATCCAGATCTGCCCCGGTCACGGGTGCCGAGGTGCCCCCGAGCCCGAGTCGGCGGCCGATCGCGGCCGCGGTGCTGGGGTGGTCGCCGGTCACCATCATGACCAGCACGCCCGCCCGGCGGCACGCCGCGATCGCCTCCGCAACGCCCTCGCGCGGGGGATCGCTCATCCCGAGCAAGCCGACGAACTCGAGGTCGCTCAGGGACGCGAGGGCGTCGTGGGTGGACTCGCCGGGCGCGAGCCGGCGCTCCGCCACGGCGAGCACGCGCATGCCGTCGTTCGCCATCGCGTCGTGCGCCGCGAGCACCCGGGCGCGGTCGAGCGGCTCGCGGCCGTTCGGGCCGGTCATCCACTCCGACAGCCCGAGCAGCAGGTCGGGGGCGCCCTTGACGAGCACGAACCGTTCGTCGCCGTCTTCGGTGATCGTCGTCGAGCGGCGATGCTCCGGTTCGTAGGGCAGGTGGGCGAGCGCGGGGGCGTCGAAGGCGTCGACCGTGACCGCGCCGCGCGTCAGGGCGAGCTCGGCGAGCGCAACATCGACCGGGTCGCCGATGACGTCGCCGGATTCGGGATCGCGACGGGCATCGTTGCTGAGGGCACCGACGCGCGCGACGCGGCGGCACCCCGCGGGCAGCTCGGCGTCGGCGCTGCGCAGGTGCCCGGAATCCACTTCGTCGCGCGCCGTCCAGACCCGCTCGACCGTCATCCGGTTGATGGTCATCGTTCCGGTCTTGTCGGAGGCGATGACCGTCGTCGACCCGAGGGCCTCGACCGCAGGCAGGGTGCGCACCAGGGCGCGGTGCCGCGCCATGCGCGACACCCCGAGGCTCAACGCGATCGTCAGTACGACCGGCAGACCTTCGGGGATCGCCGCGACCGCAAGCGCGACGGCCTGAAGGAACGCGTCGGCGAAGCTCAGCCCGGTGAGGAGTGATCCGCCCAGCGTGATCAGGGCGGCGAGGCCGACTGCGATGCCGAGCCGACCCTCGAAGCGGTGCATGAGCCGCTGCAGGGGAGTGGGGGTGTCGGAGGCGCGCACCATCGAGTCGATCTCGCCGATGGCGGTGCGCACTCCCGTCGCCACGACGACCCCGAGCGCTCGACCGGAGACGACCAGCGTGCCGCTCCAGGCCATGTCGGTCTGCTCGGCGAGCGGGGCGGCACCGTCGACCGCATCCGGGTCCTTGGTCACGGGAAGGGATTCGCCGGTGAGAAGCGACTCGTCGATGCGGAGGTGGTTGGCGCTCAGCAGGCGCAGGTCGGCCGGCACCCGGTCGCCGGATTCGAGCACGACCAGGTCGCCGACCACGAGCGTCGCCGCATTCACCTCGCGCACGCCTCCGGCGCGTCGCACCCGGCAGCGCAACACGGTGAATTCGCGCAACGCGGCGACATCGCGCGCCGCCTTGCGCTCCTGCGCGAAGCCGAGCGCGATGTCAACGAAGACGGCGATGCCGATCGCGGTCGCGTCGATCCAGCGTTGCAGGATCGCGGTGACGATGATCGAGGCGACGAGGAGTTGGATGATGATGCTGCTGAACTGGCGAGCGAGGGTGGTCGGCCACTTCTCGATCCCGCTCGCGCGCAGTTCGTTGGGCCCGTCCCGCTCGAGGCGCTCGGCGGCGGTCGCGGGGCTGAGCCCGTTCGGCGTGGAGTCGAGCCGGTCGAGGGTCTCGGCGACCTCCAGCTCGTGCCAGGCCGTCTTCTCGGCGGGCAGCGCCGGTGTGGGCTCGTTTTCGGGCGTCGTCGCAGTCCTCACCATGCTCTCGACGCTAGGCGGCGCCGTGTCGAGCGTCGAGGGGCGAAGGTCCCGAGCGGGTGCGGTTCGAATCGGCGGCACGCTAGTGGTATTCTGACGAAGTTGTTTTCGGGCCCTTGGCGCAGTTGGTAGCGCGCCTCGTTCGCATCGAGGAGGTCAGGAGTTCGAATCTCCTAGGGTCCACCAGAACAGAGAACGACAAGGCTCGCCCCGCATTCGTGCGGGGCGAGCCTTTTTCTCCGCCTCCGCTCCGGCGCCCGGGATGCCGCTCGCACGCCCCGGCACGCGCCGCGTGCCACGGCTAGGGTCGGAGCGTGCGGTGCCACGAGCCGCGCGGGAACGGACGAGGCATGAAGGTCGCGATCACCGCCGTCGGTGGACAGCTCGGTTCGGAGATCGCGAAGGCGGTGAGCGAACTGCTTCCGAAGGGCGACGTGATCGGCCTCGCCCGTACGCCGGAGAAGGCCGCGCACCTCGGGATCGAGGTCCGCCCCGGCGACTACAACAAGCCCGCCGATCTCGAAGCGTCGCTGCAGGGCATCGACGTCCTGCTGCTGGTGTCCGGAATGGATGCGCCGGATGCGCGCATCGGCCAACACCGCAATGTGATTACCGCGGCCCGCAACGCCGGGGTGCGCAAGATCGTCTACACGAGCGTGCAGGGTGCCGAGCACGGCACCGCATTCTCGCCCATCATCGGGAGCAATCGACAGACGGAAGAGGATGTGCGCACGAGCGGCCTGGACTGGGTCATCGGGCGCAACGGCATCTACATCGAGCCCGACGTCGAGTACGTCGATCGGTACATCGAGGCGGGCGGAATCACCAACTGCGCCGCCGAGGGGCGTTGCGGCTACACGACGCGGCCCGAGCTCGCCTACGCCTACGCACGGATGCTCACCGACGACCGCCACAACGGGCAGACCTACAACCTCCACGGCGGGCTCCTGACGCAGGCCCAGCTCGCCGACTATCTGGGCCGGGTCGTCGGCACCGAGCTCCCCTTCACCTCGATGTCGGTGGAGGAGTACCGCGCCGATCGCGTCGCGGAACTCGGCGACTTCATCGGTGGCGTGATTGCGGGAATCTACGAGGGAATCCGCAACGGCGAGGCGGACCGGCCGAGTGATTTCGCTGCCGCGGCTGGCCGCGAGCACGAGAGCTGGGACGACTACTTCGATCGGCTCGCCCAGGAGCGCGCCGCGGACTGAGCGCATCACGGCCGCTCGGAGGCCCGCTCGAGCGCGTCGAGGAGTGTCTCGAGACCGAAGTCGAAGGAGTTGCCGGCCGCGCGACCCGGGCGCGCCGCGTCACGTAGCGCACAACCGGAGACGACGGCGTCGACGGTGACGTTGGCGTGGGCGACGAGGGGGAGCGGGAAACCCGCGCGAAGCCAGACCGCGAGCGCGGCGTCATGGTGCGCGAGCACCGAGGCGGTGGGGTTTCGTCGAGACTCCATGAGCGGGATCGCCCACGGGTGGCGGTGCAGAACGGCGCGCGTTGAGCGCGCTCGGATGCGCACCGCATCCTTCCAGGGCGCGTCGGAGGCGGGTCTCTCGATCTCGGCGAACACCTGTCCGACCATCCCGTCGACGAGGTCGTTCTTGCTGCTCACGTAGGTGTAGATCGACATCGGTCGGACGCTGAGGTGGTCGGCGAGGCGCCGCATCGTGAGGGCGTCAACTCCGATCTCGTCCGCGAGCTCGACGGCGCCGCGGATCACGCGGGCGCGGTCGAGGTGGTTCTGGGCTGGTGACATCGATTCTCCCGATCCGGGTCTTGACAGTCGTACTTTGTACGGATAGCGTACCTGCTGTTGCGTACTTAGTACGAACTCCCCACCCACGAGCCAGACAGTTCGCGAGAAAGAGAACGAGACATGACGATGCACCACGACACGAACGCGACCAGCGCCTCGACGACGTCGACGATGACCGCCATCACCCAGCACCGCTACGGCGGCCCCGAGGTGCTCGAGGTCGCCACCCTGCCCGTGCCGACGCCCGGACCGACCGACGTGCTTGTCACGGTGCACGCCGCCGGTCTCGACCGCGGAACCTGGCACCTGATGGCCGGCAAGCCCTTCGTGGTGCGGATGATGTTCGGGCTTCGCTCGCCCCAGCGCCCCGTTCCCGGCCTCGACGTCGCCGGCGTCGTCGCGGCGGTCGGCGACGAGGTGACGCGCTTCGCCGTGGGTGACGAGGTCTTCGGAATCGCCCAGGGGAGCTTCGCCGAGTTCGCGGTCGCGCCCGAAGCGAAGCTGACGAACAAGCCCGCCAACGTGACCTTCGAGCAGGCGGCCGTCGTGCCGGTCTCCGGGTTGACGGCGTACCAGGCGGTGCACGAGCGCGGCAACGTCGAGGCGGGCCAGCGCGTCCTCGTGGTCGGAGCCTCGGGCGGCGTCGGCAGCTTCGCCGTGCAGATCGCGGCGGCCGCTGGTGCCCACGTGACGGGCGTGGCGAGCGCCGCCAAGCATGATCTCGTCCGCGGACTCGGGGCCGAGACGGTCATCGACTACGCCGTCACCGACATCGCGCAGCTGAAGGAACGCTTCGACCTCATCATCGACGTCAACGGACGCACCCCCGTGCGCGCGCTGCGCCGCCTGCTGACCTCGCACGGCACGGCCGTGCTGGTCGGCGGCGAAGGCGGTTCCGGGCCGCTCGGCGGCGCCCAGCGTCAGATGCTGGCCCCGCTGCACGCCCTGTTCCGCTCGCAGACGATGGTCGGAATGCTCTCCGTCGAAGACCAGGGAACGATCGAGCGCCTCGGCGAGCTGCTCGCCGCGGGCACGATCACTCCGGCGATCGGCGAGGTCTATCCGCTGGCCGAGGCGCCGCGCGCGATGGCCGACCTGATCTCGGGCACGATCCGCGGCAAGGCCGCGATTCGCGTCGCTCGCTGATCAGCCGAGCAGGTCCTTCATCTGCTTGGCGATGAGCAGCGTGGCGCGTCGCGGCGAGAGCCGCGAGAGCCGGTCGAGCATTGTGGCGTCGCTTCCGATGCGCACGCGGAATTCGCCCTTGGCGATCGCCTCGACGATCACGAGCCCGGCCTCCGCCGGGCTCGTGGTCTTCCGCTGTGCTGCGTCGGCATCCGGCATGTTCGGAATCTCCACTCCCGAGTTCGTCGCGATTCCGGTGCCGACCGCGCCCGGGAACACGACCGTGACTGCCACGTTCGTGCCCTGCAGTTCCGCGTAGAGCGCCTCGGTGAAGAGTTTCACGGCGGCCTTGCTCGCGCCGTAGGCCGCCTGACCGGGCACGGGCGCGAGCGCCCCCATGCTGGAGACGTTGACCAGGCTCGCCGCCGGACGCGCCAAAAGCGTCGGAAGCAGCGTCTTGGTGGTGTTGACGACGCCCCAGAAGTTGACGTTCATCACGCGCTCGATCTGGTCATAGCCGAGCTCGGCGACCTTGACGAAGGGCTGGATGATTCCCGCGACATTGACGAGACCATCGATAGCGCCGTGTGCGGCGGTCACCGCCGCGGGCAGGGCCTCGACCGCCGACCGGTCGGTGATGTCGATCGTGTGGGTGCTGAGGGCGTCGTCGGCCGCCGCGAGCGAGGCGGTCTCCGCGAGAGCATCGGCGTTGAGGTCGACGGCGGCGACCCGCGCGCCGCGCGCGAGCAGCTGAAGCACCACTTCGCGCCCGATCCCGTTGCCGCCACCGGTGACGACGAAGACCTTGCCGCTGACGTCCATCTCGTGCTCCCTTGCCTGAGTGACTGTGCTCTCCCCGAAGTCGACCACGGCGGTCGGAATGGCGCAAGAGCCCGGCGTCTTCGCAACACCGCGATCGGCGCGGCGACTCGTGGCACGCGATGATGGAGACATGATCTCCACCGCGCTCGCCGCCGAGCTCCGCGCCGCGGGAGTCGTCTGGGCGCCCGTGTCGGGCGACGCCTTCCAGATCGCCCGCGACGACTTCGAGGGCGACGTGTTCACGGTGAGCGACATGACGATCGAGGCCCACCACTACCCGGGCGGCACGATCCTCGGCTTCAACGGCACGACCGAGTGGGCGCTGGATTCGCTCGCGCTCGAGGACGCCGTGTGGCTGCCGCGCGAGGATCAGCTGCGCGATCTGCTCCGCGGCGCCTTCGTCTCGCTGCGCCGCGAGGTGCGCGAGTCGGGCACGCAGACCAGATACCTGGTCGAGGCGCGGATCCGCGATCGCGTGCAGGTGTTCGACAGCGACGACCCGGCCGAGTCGTACGGACGGGCGCTGCTGGCGCTCATCCGCGCCGCAGACTGAGGCTCATTCCCAGTCGAAGTACCAGTCGTGCTCGGCGGCGGCACGCAGGCGCTGGGCCACGCCGAGCGCACTCTCGCGCCCCGGCGCCTCGCGCACCCAGCCCTCGATCCACTCGGCCGTCGCGCGCGCGTCGTCGGGGGAGAGCAGCTTGTTGTCCCAGCCGTGGAAGAGCCGGCTGAACACGTCGTCGAAGTGCTTGCTCGCCGACCCGAGAAACGGGGGAGCGTCCGGGCTCGCGTCGAGGGCGGCGATGATGTCATTCGGGAGCGTGATCGGCGCGAACGGCGGTGCGATCACTTCTCCGCGCCACCGCCGGCTCGGGCCCCACGCGAGATAGCGCATGCCTCGACGCTAGCCGCTCTGGCGGCACCTCGCGCTCACGGCATCGCGCGCTCACTCGCTCGGCGGCGCCGCTCGGCGGCGCAGGGCCTTGACGAGGACGACGATGCCCACAGCCAGCAGACCGAGGAAGACGAGCCAGGGCGCGAGCACGCCGAGCACCACGAGGGCTCCGGCCCAGAAGGCGACGAAGGCGTCCCACCCGGTGACGAGTCCCTCCCAGAAGTTTCCGGGCTCCGGGTCCGGAGCGGTCCGGTCGCTGCGCAGATCCACGGTGATCGTCGACATGCTCACCTGGTCGGCGAGGTAACGCTGCTGAGCCTCCAGGCTCTCCAACTGGCCCTGGCGCGAGCTGATCTCGGCCTCGAGCGCGATCAGGTCGGCGATCTTGTCGGCGCGACTGATCAGTGCGTTCAAGCGGTCGAGGGAACTGCGCAACGCGGTGATGCGCGCGTCGAGGTCCTGCCGTTCCACGGTGACATCGGTGCTCTGGATCGATACCGAGTCGGCCCGGCCGAGTTCGCGCAACGCATTCAGTGTCGGCGTCAGCTGGTCGGAGGGGATGCGCAACACGAGCGTCGCGCTGCCGCCATGGAATTCGGTGGGCGCGTACTCCTGACGCGAGTCGACCCGGCCGCCGATGCGCTCGACGATGCGCACCGCCTCGCGCGCCGCATCCAGCGGTTCCTCCACCGTCACGACCATGTAGCCGGTGACGATGACCGAACGGTCGACGCTCTGGTCGGAGCTCTCGCGATCGGCGCCGGCGCTGTCGCTGACCTCGACATCGACGGGACCGGAGATCCCCTCGTCGGGCGCCACTGACTCCTCGACGCCGCTCAAGGCACTGCACCCGCCGAGCGCGAGCACCGCCATCAGGACAAGTCCACCGATCACTGTTCGCCTCATGTCTGCCACGTTAGGCATCCCGCTCGGCAAGCGGAACCCAACGTTCCCCGCCTGTCGGTCGTCGCCTGGTCACAACTTGGTGACGGGCCTGGCTGGAGGCGCCCTGAACGCCGTGTCCGAATCGGGTGAGAGGCGGGCCTGCGGCGGGGCGAAGGGTCGTAACGTCGGGAACCGGCGGGCACGAAACGAGCCCCGTCAGAAGTCCACTCACAAGGAGGATGACATGGGATTCATGGATGACGCCAAGGACGCCGCTCAGAGCACCGGTGAGAAGGTCGGCGACTGGGTCGACGAGCAGAAGGAGCGCGCCTCCGACAAGGTCGACGAGCTGCAGGCCGAGGCCGAGGTGAAGAAGGCCGAAGCGCACCGCGACGAGGTGAAGGCCAAGAACGAGTACAAGGAAGAGCTTCGCGACAGCTGAGTCTGCCTCTACGCTGAGAGCATGGGGTGGGTGAGTCGCATGTTTGCGAGACCGCCCCTTCTCCACGTCGCGATCGACGAGGGCGAGGGTCCGATTGTCGTGCTCCTGCACGGCATCGCCTCGTCCTCCGTCACGTTCGAGAACCTCGTTCCGCTCTTGACGCCGAGCCGCCGTGTGATCGCGATCGATCTGCTGGGCTTCGGTGAGTCGCCGTCCCCCGAGGACTCCGAATTCACCGTCGAAGAGCACGTGGCGGCGTTGCGTCGCACCCTGCGGCGCGTCGTCGGGCGCGAGCACTTCATGCTCGTCGGTCACTCCATGGGCTCGCTCATCGCCACGCGGTACGCCGCGCAGTACCCGAACCGGCTCGACCGGCTCGTGCTGGTGAGCCCGCCCATCTACCTGCCCCCGCGGTCCATCGGGACTCCGTGGGATCGCGCCGCCGTGGGGCTGTACCTGAAGGCGTACGAGTATCTGCGCGACCACAAGGAGTTCACGATGCGCAGCGCCGCGCGGCTCGCGGCGATCTCGCCGATCAAGAACGTGCTCGAGGTGTCGGAGCGCAACTGGCGGGCGTTCTCACTCTCGCTCGAGAACGCCATCGAGAGCCAGACCACCGTGAGCGACCTCGCCGCCGTGCGCGCCCCGATCGAGCTCGTCTACGGCACCCTCGACCCCTTCCTGGCGACGAGCGGGATCCGACTCGCCGAGCAGCTGCGCTCCGTCACGGCGCACCGCGTCGACGGCAACGACCACCTCGTGCGCCCGCGGCTGGCGCGCGTGGTGGCCACCGCGATCCTCGCCCGGCCGCGTGCCGCGGCGCCGGCGTCGGCGCTGCCAGCCGGGACCGCATCCGCTGGTTAGGCTCGCGCTATGGACACACGCATTCTCGGGCGCACCGGCCGCGCCGTCTCAGCAATCGGACTCGGAACCTGGCAGCTGGGCGCCGACTGGGGTGACGTCTCCGAAGCGGATGCGCTGCAGATTCTGGATGCCGCCTTCGAGGCCGGCGTGACCTTCTTCGACACCGCCGACGTGTACGGCGACGGCCGTAGCGAGCAGACGATCGCGGCCTGGCGACGGGCCAACCCCGAGGCTCAGGTGATGGTCGCCACCAAGATGGGGCGCCGCGTCGAACAGCGCCGCGAGAACTACGTACTTGACCACTTCCGCGCCTGGACGGAGCGCTCGCGCCGAAACCTCGGCGTCGACACGCTCGACCTGGTGCAGCTGCACTGCCCGCCGACCGACGTTTACGGCAGCGATGAGGTCTTCGACGCGCTCGACACCCTGGTCGATGAGAAGGCGATCGCCGCGTACGGCGTCAGCGTGGAAGAGACCTCACAGGCGCTCGCCGCGATCGCGCGCCCGAACGTGGCGAGCGTGCAGATCATCCTCAACGCGTTCCGGTTGAAGCCGCTGGACGAGGTGCTTCCCGCCGCGGGCGACGCGGGGGTGGGCATCATCGCGCGCGTTCCGCTCGCGAGCGGGCTGCTGAGCGGCCGCTACACGCGCGAGACCGCGTTCGCGGCCAACGATCACCGCAACTACAACCGCGATGGCTCTGCCTTCGACGTCGGCGAGACCTTCTCGGGCGTCGACTTTGAGGAGGGCATCGAGGCCGCTCGCGAGTTCTCCGAGCTGGCGAGTGCCCGCGGGCTCGAACCCGCCACGGCCGCGCTCGCCTGGGTCGCCCAGCTGCCCGGTGTCACCACGGTGATCCCGGGGGCCCGCACGGTCGCGCAGGCGCGCGCCAACGCGGCCGCGGGCGAGGTGCCCCCGCTCAGGGCCGACTTCATGGATGCGGTGCGCGAGCTGTACGACCGACGCCTGCGCGCCTCCATTCACGGGCGGTGGTGAGCGGGTCCGCTCAGCTCGGCTGCACCGGGACGGGCTCGGTGTCCGGAATCGGGCTCGCGTCGCGGCCGCGCAGGTCCGGGTGGGCGCGGTGGAAAATCGTCGGCACGAGGAATCCGACCAGCGCGAAGATCGCGCCGACCATGATGCCGCCGTCGGGGCCGATCGCGTCGATCACGAATCCGGCGATGGCGGCGCCCGCCGCCGCCCCGATCAGCTGGCCGGTGCCGATCCAGCCGTAGGCCTCGGCGGTGTCGCTGAACTTGACGCTCGCCGACACGATCGCGAACATCACCGCGAGGGCGGGGGCGATGCAGAGCCCCGCGATCACGAGCAGTAGCGAGAGCGACCAGAACTCCCAGGCGAAGATCGCGAGCGTCGCACCGACGAAGACGACGAACATGCGCCGGGCCAGCGCCCACGGGCCGACCGGGATGTGTCCGAAGGCGAGTCCGCCCGCGAACGACGAGATCGCCCAGATCGCGAGCACGAAGCCGGCCTCCGGTCCGTGGTCGCCGAAGGTGGCGACCACGCCGGTCTCGATCGCGGCGCACGAGCCGATGAGCAGGAAGCCGGTGACGGTCGACAGCAGCACCGGGGGCTTGGCGAGCACAACGCCGAAGCGACGCTTGCTGCGCGGGATGCGGACCTGGCCGACCTCCGGAGACGCGATGAACAGCAACCCACCGCCGACGAGGAACGCGACCGCGGTGAGGATGCCGGCGACGGTGGAGACCTGGGTGCCGATGAACGTGACGACGACGGGGCCGGCGACCCAGATGATCTCCTGCGCCGAGGCGTCCAGCGAGAACAGCGGGGTGAGTTGGCGCGAGTTGACCATCTTCGGGTAGATCGTGCGCACCGCGGGTTGGATCGGCGGGTTGCTGAGGCCCGCGACGAGCCCCGCGAGAACGTAGCCCCACAAGGGAAGCGGGGCGAGAGCGACGGTGATGAGGGCGACGGTGCTGACGCTCGTCGTCAGAATCAGCACCGGACGCATCCCCCACACGCCCATCCAGCGGCTGGTGAGCGGCCCCGACAGTGCCTGCCCGGCGCTCGTGGCGGCAAGCACGAGACCGGCCGCGCCGTAGGAGTCGAAGATCTTCTCGAGGTGCAGCAAGAACCCCAGCGAGATCATGCCGCCGGGGAATCGGGCCAACAACTGCGCCGTGATGATCCGCGCGACGCCGGGGGTGCGAAGGAGGTCGGCGTACGCGTTCATAGCCTTCCGAGCCTAGTCGCCTCTCGGGCCGCCACAGCCTGTGGAAACTGTGCACAATTCGGCGAAGTTATGCACATTCTGTGGACGACACGCCCACAAGATCTTGTGACTCCCCAGTGTCGGTGACCCGATATATAGTGATCGAACCGCTCAGCCGGGGGAGTGGCTGAAACACCGTTCGTGACCGCGAACGGACCGAAGAAATGCAGGTCCGCAAGACAAAAAGCTGGGTCTGCTGGGGAACGTGCGCAGGGCGCACGAGAGGAGTCCACACGTGTCGATCACGGTCGTGAAGCGCAACGGAGAGCGCGAGCCCTACGACGCCAACAAGATCAACCTCGCGATCGAGCACGCGAGCGCGGGCCTCGACGAGAACATCACGTGGGTCACCCAGATCGCGAGCGAGCTCGAACTCACCCTGTTCGACGGCATCACGACGCAGCAGCTCGACGAGGCCGTCATCCAGGTCGCCCTCCAGAACGTCAAAGACGACCCGCAGTTCGACACCGTCGCCGCGCGGCTCCTGCTGAAGACCATCTACAAGCGCGTCCTCGGTGACTACACGACCGCCGACGAGCTCAAGTCCCTGCACGCCAGCCACTTCCGCGCGAGCGTCGAGCGCGGGGTCGCCGAAAACCTGCTCGACCCGCGCTTCCCGGACCTGTTCGACCTCGACCTGCTCGCCACCAAGCTCGAGCCGAGCCGTGACGAACTGCTCAAGTACATCGGTGTGGTGACGCTCAACAACCGCTACGGCATCAAGGCCCGCAACGGCGACCCGCTCGAGGTGCCGCAGTTCTTCTGGATGCGCATCGCCATGGGCCTCTCGCTCAACGAGGCCGACCCGACGAGCCACGCGATCGCGTTCTACGACAAGATGTCCAAGCTCGAGTACGTCGCCGCGGGCTCGACCCTCGTCAACGCCGGCACCAGCTACCCGCAGCTCTCCAACTGCTTCGTCATGGAGATGCAGGACGACATCGAGCACATCGCCAAGAGCGTGCGCGACGTCATGTGGCTCACCAAGGGCACCGGCGGCATCGGCCTCTCGGTCACCAAGCTTCGCTCGCAGGGCTCGCCGATCCGCTCCAACAACACCACCTCGACCGGTCCGATCCCCTTCATGCACACGATCGACTCGGTGCTGCGCGCGGTCAGCCGCGGCGGCAAGAAGTTCGGCGCGCTGTGCTTCTACATGGAGAACTGGCACCTCGACTTCCCCGAGTTCCTCGACCTGCGTCAGAACTCCGGTGACCCCTACCGCCGCACCCGCACCGCGAACACCGCGGTGTGGATCAGCGACGAGTTCATGAAGCGCGTCCAGAACGACGACGACTGGTACCTCTTCGACCCGCTCGAGGCCCCCGACCTCAACGAGCTCTACGGCGCCGAGTTCTCGGCCCGCTACGCCGAATACGCCGCCAAGGCCGAAGCCGGCGAGATGCGCATGTTCAAGAAGATCGGCGCGCGCGAGCAGTTCAAGTCGATCCTGATCTCTCTCCAGACCACGAGCCACCCGTGGCTCACCTGGAAGGACACGATCAACAACCGTGCCCTCAACAACAACACCGGCACCATCCACCTCTCGAACCTCTGCACCGAGATCTGCCTGCCGCAGGATGTCGACAACGTCTCGGTCTGCAACCTCGCCTCGATCAACCTGTCGACCCACCTCCACGTCGACGCCGAGGGAACGCTTGGCTTCGACTGGGCAAAGGTCGAAGAGAGCGCCCGCCTCGCGGTGCGTCAACTCGACAACCTCATCGACATCACCGAGTCGAGCGTCGACGAGGCCGACTTCTCCAACCAGCAGAACCGCGCGATCGGTCTCGGCGTCATGGGCTTCACCGACGTCGTCGAGAAGCTCGGCATCAGCTACGAGAGCGAGGCGGCCTACGACCTGATCGACGAGATCATGGAACACGTCTCCTACGCCGCGATCGACGAGTCGGCCGACCTTGCGAAGGAGCGCGGCGCGTACACCAACTTCGCGGGCAGCCGCTGGGCGCAGGGCCTCGTGCCCTTCGACTCGATCGCGCTCACCGAAGAGAACCGCGGTGTGCCGATCAACGTCAACCGCACGACGCGCCTCGACTGGGACGCGCTGCGGGTGAAGGTCAAGGGCGGGATGCGCAACGCGACGCTCATGGCGATCGCACCCACCGCATCCATTGGTCTCGTCGCCGGCACCACGCCCGGCCTCGACCCGCAGTTCTCGCAGATCTTCAGCCGTGCCACCAGCAACGGCAAGTTCCTCGAGATCAACCGCAACCTCGTCGAGGCGCTGCAGAGCGCGGGCATCTGGGAGTCCACCAAGGAGCAGATCCTGCGCTCGCAGGGAGACATCCAGAACATCGCCGAGATCCCGGACGAGATCAAGGCCGTCTTCAAGACCAGCTTCCAGCTCTCGCCCTACGCCTTCCTCGACGTGGCGGCGCGCGCCCAGAAGTGGATCGACCAGGCCATCAGCCGCAACATGTACCTCGAGACGCGTGACCTCGGCGACATGATGGACATCTACTTCGGGGCCTGGGAGCGCGGCGTCAAGACGACGTACTACCTGCACATGAAGCCGCGTCACACCGCCGAGCAGTCGACCGTCAAGGTCAACAAGTCGATCCAGGTCGACGAGGGCGCTCCCGCCAAGCGCGGATTCGGTGCCGCCTCGTCGGTACCGGCGGAGCCCGCCGCCGCGGAGCAGCCCGCCGCCGCCCCCGCGCGTCGTGGATTCGGAGGCCTGTGATGGGTCCCTTCGACGAAGTCGGCGGCTACGACGTTCCGGTCGACCCGATGGACGACCTGCAGTGCGAGTCCTGCCAGTAACTCTCTACCCACCGCGACATTAGGACACCACAACACATGCCGATCCTCGGAACCGGAATCACGGAGGGCCTCCTCCTCAAGCCCGTCACCTACAAGTGGGCGATGGACCTCTACGACCAGGCGGTGGCGAACACCTGGTTCCCCAACGAGATCCAGCTCGGCGAAGACATCGCCGACTTCAAGAAGATGACCGACGAGGAACGCCACGCGATCACGTTCCTCATGTCGTACTTCAACCCGAACGAGCTGCTCGTCAACAAGGCGCTCGCCTTCGGCGTCTACCCCTACATCAACGCCCCCGAGGCGCACCTCTACCTCGCGAAGCAGATGTGGGAAGAGGCCAACCACTGCATGAGCTTCGAGTACGTGCTCGAGACCTTCCCGATCAACCGCGACGAGGCGTACAACGCCCACGTCGATGTGCCCTCGATGGCGCGCAAGGAAGAGTTCGAGGTCAAGTTCATCAAGCGCATGACCGAGCAGACCCTCGACATCACGACGACCGAGGGCAAGCAGGACTTCATCCGCAACCTCGTCGCCTACAACGTCATCCTCGAGGGCATCTGGTTCTACTCGGGCTTCATGGTCGCGCTGAGCTTCCGCCAGCGGAACCTGCTGCGCAACTTCGGCAGCCTCATGGACTGGGTGGTGCGCGACGAGAGCCTGCACCTCAAGTTCGGCATCAACCTGATCCTCACGGTGCTCGACGAGAACCCGGACCTGCAGACGCCGGAGTTCGCCAACGAGATCAAGCAGATGATTCTGGATGCCGTGGAGATGGAAGAGGAGTACAACCGGGACCTGCTTCCCGGCGGCATCCTCGGCCTCAACGCGAGCTACATCAACCAGTACGTGAAGTACCTCGCCGACCGCCGACTGGAGGAGCTCGGCTTCGAGCCCGAGTACAAGGTCTCGAACCCGGCCAAGTGGATGGCGGCCGCGAACGACACCCTGCAGCTGGTGAACTTCTTCGAGTCGACGAACACGTCCTACGAGTCGAACGCGAGCGCGGGCTCGAAGCGTTAGTGGTGCCGGTTGAGTAGCCGCGAAGCGGCGGACGGCCGGTTGAGTAGCCGCGAAGCGGCGTATCGAAACCCCGTCGAGTTCGCACCCGTCGACTGGCTCGACCCGCGCGCCGTGGCCCTCCGCGCGGCCATGGACGCCGAGACCGGCGCGATGTACGCCGACTTCGTGGCGAGCCTCGACCCGGCGGTCGCCGCGAAGTCGGCGCGAGCTCTCGTGATCGACCCGGCGACGATCGCGGTCACCGTCCTCGCGCTCCAGGACGGCGCGCCGGTCGGGCACGCCGCTCTGCGGCCGTACGGCGCCGAGTTCGAGGTGAAGAAACTGTTCGTCGCGCCGGACGCGCGCGGGACCGCCGCGGCGCGGGGACTCATGACCTGGCTCGAGGAGTTCGCGATCCAACAGGGCGCCGCATCCCTGGTGCTGCAGACCGGCCCGCGCCAGATCGCGGCGATCGCGCTCTATGAGCGCCTCGGCTACCACCCGATCCCGCCCTACGGCTTGTACGTCGACATGGTCGACGCGCGCTGCTATCGCAAGGTGCTCGGCGGGGAGCCGGTCATCCCGTGAGCGCCTTGCTGATGCGCTGAACGCTCACCGGTCCCTGGGCTCCGAGGTGCTGGGCGAAGAGCGAGAGGCGCAGCTCTTCGAGCATCCAGCGCGCGGTGTGCAGGTGCTCGGGGGCGGTGAGCGGCAGGGGTAGCTCGCCGCCCGCATCCCGCACGAGCGCCGTCGCCTTCTCGACCTCGGTCTGCCACTGCCGATCGCGGCCGAGGTTCGCGGCCATCTTCTCGGTGCGGTGGGTGATTCCGGCGAGGTACAGCGGAACGCGGCGCAATCGGTCGATGCCGGTCGCGCGGATGAAGCCGGGGTAGACAAGATTGTCTAGTTGGGCGCGCGCATCGGCGAGTGGCGACATCAGCGCCAGGCTCGACCGTGCCGAAATCGCCTTGTCGGCGACGCGCGCGGCGTCGAGCACGCGCGCGGTGAGCTGCACCGCCTCGAACACGCCGTCGATGAGCCCCGCCGAGACCTCGTCGCGCAACGCCTCGAACTCAGGTCTCGTGACGGGCGCGCGCGGGCCCGCCGCCTGGTCGATCACCGCGAGAAGTGCGTCATCGAGGAGCGCTGCCGTCGAGCGGTACGGGCTCGCGGCGAGCTGCAGCTTCTCGGGCCCGGTGAGGTGCTCCTGCACATAGCCGAGCGGGCTCGGCAGGCTCAGCGCGATCAGCCGCCTGACCCCCAGCGGATGCGCGGCGGCCTGCTCGGCGGCCGTGCCGAAGACCCGAATCGCGACACTCGCCCCCTCGTCGACGAGGGCGGGGAAGGCCCGGACCGTGGAGGCGCCCTGCTTCGCTTCGACGAGCCTCGGCAGCTCGTCGAGATCCCAACTGGTGAGCCCTGAGCGTTCCAACTCGCGCCCCGGTGTGGCCGTCTGGGCCACCTTCGCGACGCTCGAGCGCGCCCGTTCGGCGAAGCGTGACTGCAGCGCGGCGAGGCTCTTGTCGAGCCCGACGCGCCGACCGCGCGCGTCGATCGCGGCGAAACCCATCCGCAGATGCGCCGCGACGCGGTCGAGGTCGAAGTCGGAGGCGGCCACGACCGTGTGCGTCGCACGCCGGATTTCCTGCGCGAGCAGGTCCGTCAACGGGGAGTCGGCGTGCTCGGGGAGTTCCGCCATGAGCTTTCTCGCCCAGTCGGCGGCCGGCACGACGTTCTTCCGGATGTGCTTGGGCAGGCTCTTGATGAGCGCCGTCACGAGCTCCTCGCGAAGCCCCGGCACGAGCCAGTCGAAGCCGCGATCCTCCAGCCGCGGCAGCACCGCGAGCGGGATCTCGAGCGTCACCCCGTCATCCTCGGCCCCCGGCTCGAAACGGTAGGCGAGGCGCAGCCGCTGCTCGCCGGCCTGCCAGTGGGTGGGGAAGCCCTGTTCGTCGCGCGCGGGCGCGGCCTCCTCCTCGCCGAGGAGGGCCTCCCGCGTCATCGTCAGCAACTCGGGTGTCGCGCGGCGGGCGTCGCGCCACCAGCGCTCGAAGCGCCGTACGTCGGTGACGTCGGCGGGAATCCGTCGGTCGTAGAAGTCGACGACGGCCTCGTCGTCGACCAGGATGTCGCGGCGGCGGGTGCGCTCCTCCAACTGTTCGAGTTCGCGACGCAGCGCCCGGTTGGCGCGATCGAACTCGAACAGTGCGTTGTTCCGGATCTCGAACGGCCACTCCCCGGGCTTGCCGTCCATGCCGACGAGGGCATGCCGGATGAACAGCTCGCGGGCCTGCTCGGCGTCGATCCGCGCCAACTGGATGCGGCGCCTCGGCACGATCGGAACGCCGTAGAGGGTGACCTTCTCGTCGGCGACCGCCGAACCCTGCCTCTTCTCCCAACGCGGCAGCCCGTAGCTGCGCTTCACCAGGTGTTCGGCGAGCGGCTCCGCCCAGGCCGGGTCGATGCGCGCCACCGTGCGGGCGAACAGGCGGCTCGTCTCCACCAGCTCGGCGGCCATCACCGCGGCGGGCGGCTTCTTCGCGAGCGCCGACCCGGGGAAAATCGTGAAGCGCTGCTGGCGCGAGCCGAGGAACTCGGTGGAGCGGCGCCCCTTCTCGCCCGGCTTCGCGCGCGAGCGCTCATCGAGCAGGCCGATGCGGCTGAGCAGCCCCGAGAGCAGCGAGATGTGGATCGCGTCGGCGTCGGTGCTCGCGCCCTGGGGCACGATGCCGAGCGGCTTGGCGGCGCGCACCAGCTGGCGGTAGAGCTCCTGCCACTCGCGCACCCGCAGGTAGTTCAGGAACTCGGACTTGCACAGGCGCCGGAACGCGCTGCTGGAGAGTTCGCGCTGCTGGTGCTCCACGTGGTTCCAGAGGTTCAGCAGGCTGATGAAATCGCTCGTCGGGTCGGTGAAGCGGGCGTGGGAGGCATCCGCTGTTCCGCGCTTTTCGAGCGGTCGCTCGCGCGGATCCTGGATGCTCAGCCCGGCCACGATCGCCATCACCTCGCGCGCGACCCCGCGCCGCTCGGCCTCCACGATCATGCGGCCGAAGCGGGGGTCCACCGGCAGCCGGGCGAGGTCGCGCCCGGACTTGGTGATGCGGGTGTGGCCGGTTGTCGGGTCGGCGGAGATCGCGCCGAGTTCGAGCAGCAGGTCGGTGCCGTCCTTGATGCCGCGCGCATCCGGCGGCTCGACGAACGGGAATTCGGAGATGTCGCCGAGCCGCAGGTCGATCATCTGGAGGATGACGGCGGCGAGGCTCGTGCGCAGGATCTCGGGGTCGGTGAACTCGGGGCGGGAGTCGAAGTCCTCCTCCGAGTACAGCCGGATGGCGATGCCGTCGCTCGTACGCCCGGCGCGACCCGAGCGCTGGTTGGCGCTCGCCTGGCTGATCGCCTCGATCGGCAGACGCTGCACCTTCGAACGCGCCGAGTAGCGGCTGATGCGCGCGGTGCCGGTGTCGATCACGTACTTGATTCCCGGAACCGTGAGGCTCGTCTCGGCGACGTTGGTGGCGAGCACGATGCGGCGGCGGATGCCCGGCCGGGCCTGCTCGAAGACGCGATGCTGCTCCGCGGAGCTCAATCGGCCGTAGAGCGGCAGCACCTCGGTGGACTCGCCGGCGGCGCCGCGCGAGGTGAGGCGTCCGCGAATGGCGTCGGCGGCATCCCGGATCTCGTTCTCGCCGCTGAAAAAGACGAGCACGTCGCCGGTGCCCTCGCGCTCCAACTCGTCGAGCGCATCCAGCACGCCCTGCACGATGTCGCGGTCGTCGCGGGTCGCGCCGTCGTCGCTGTCGTCGTCGCCGGACTCGGCGACGAGCGGGCGGTAGCGGATCTCGACCGGGTAGCTGCGTCCGCTCACCTCGACGATCGGGGCGGGGGAGCCAGCGGTGGCGAAGTGTTTCGCGAAACGCTCCGGGTCGATCGTCGCGCTCGTGATGATGACCTTGAGCTCGGGGCGACGCGGCAGGAGCCGCGTGAGGTAGCCGAGCAGGAAGTCGATCGTGAGGCTGCGTTCGTGCGCCTCGTCGATGATGATCGTGTCGTAGCGGCGCAGGTCGCGGTCGCGGTTGATTTCGGCGAGCAGCACGCCGTCGGTCATCAGCTTGACCGCCGTCTCGCGCTTCGTGCGGTCGTCGAAGCGCACCTGATAGCCGACGAGGGTGCCGAGCTCGACGCCGAGCTCCTCGGCGATCCGCTCGGCGACGCTGCGTGCGGCGATCCGGCGCGGCTGGGTGTGTCCGATCTTCTCGCGTCCGAGCTCCAGCAGGATCTTCGGCAGTTGGGTCGTCTTGCCCGAGCCGGTCGCGCCCGCCACGATCACCACCTGGTTGTCGGCGATGGCGCGCGAAAGCTCCTCCCGCGCGGCGCTGACGGGCAGCTCCGGCGGGTAGGTGATCGGCGGCAGGTCGAGGGGCATAGCCGTCCAGGCTAGCGCCCCTCGACCGCCGCGCGCGCTACGCGGCCGGCGTGACGAGGCCCGAGTACTGCTCCAGGATCCAGGCGGCGGTCTCCTCGGACGTGAGCAGCTCGTAGAGCGTGGCGACGCGCGGGTCGTCGGCGAGCTCGGCGCGCGTCGCGAGGATGTTGAAGTAGCTGCTCTCGGCGCCTTCGGCGAAGAGCTGGAGGGAGCTATCGAGCCCCGCGGCGGCCGCGAAGCTGAAGTTCACGATCGCGGCGTCCTTCTCGTCGAGTGCCTGGGGCAGGCTCGCGGCGTCGATCTCACTGAACTCGAAGCCACGCGGGTTGGCGGTGATGTCGGCGACGGTGCTCGGCGCATCCGTCGTCTCGATCAGGCCGTGGGCGGCGAGCAGCAGCAGGGCGCGCGACTCGTTGCTCGCATCGTTCGGCAGCGCGATGCTGGCGCCGTCGGGCAGGTCGGCGATGTCGTCCACGGTCTTCGAGTAGAGCGCCAGCGGCGGCAGGTAGACCTTGCCGACAGCGACGAGGTCGTCGCCCGACTCCGAGTTGTAGAGGTTCAGGTAGGGCTCGTGCTGGAACAGGTTGACGTCGTTGGTGCCGTCCGAGAGCGCCTGGTTCGGGGTCACGTAGTCGGCGTACTCCTGGACGCGGAGGGTGAGCCCCGCCTCCTCGGCCTGACCGGAGTCGATCACGAACTGCAGGATCTCGGCGGCGGGAACGGCGGTCGCGCCGACGCTGAGTGTCGAGTCGTCGTCGGCCGTGGCGCCGCACGCGCTCAGGGCGAGGGTGGCGGCGACCGCGGCGGTGGTGGCGAGCGCGGCGCGCGAGAAGCGGTGGAACATGGTGGGCCTTTCGAGGATCTAGCGGTGAGAGAGTCGCGTGGCGAGGCGGTTGCCGAGCCACTGCAGGAGGTGAACGAGGGCGACCAGGAGCGCGACCACGGCGAGGATGTGGATCACGCTGTAGCGCTGGTAACCGTTCACGTAGGCGAAGGAGCCGAGCCCGTAGTTGCCGACCACGGTGACGATCGCCGAGTAGTTGACGATCGTCACGAGCGTGGTGGTAAATCCGCGCAGGAGTGCCGGCACGGCCTCCGGGACGAGCACCTTGACGAGCAGTTGGACGGGGGAGGCACCCATCGCGGTGCCGGCCTCGACGAGGCCTGCGGGGACCTCCCGCAGCGCGATCTCGGCGATGCGGGCGAAGAACGGAACGGCGGCGACGCAGAGCGGCACGATGGCGCCCTCGAGACTGTAGGCGCTGCCGACCAGGAACCGCGAGACGGGGATCAACGCGACCATCAGGATGATGAACGGCACCGAGCGCCCGATGTTGACGATGGTGCCGAGCACGAGGTTGATGCCGCGGCCGAGCGCGCGCGAGCCGAACGGGGCGGCGAGGACGCCGTCCGAATCCGTCGCGACGAGAATGACGCCGAGCGCGAGTCCGCCGATGAGGGTGACGATGCCGGTGACGACGAGCATGATGAGCGTCTCGGCGCTCGCGACGAGGAGCCCGTCGACAAGGCGCGGCCAGAATGCCGGGTCGGTGGGGTCGATCACGCGGCACCCCCGCTCGTGGCGGCGACATCGACGACGTAGCCCTCGGCCCGCAGGCTCTCGATGGCGGCCGCTCTGGTCGCGGCGTCGCCGGGCAGTTCGAGTCGGATGCGCCCGGTTTGTTCCCCTGCGACCGTTTCGATCATGGCGCCCAAGATGCTGATGTCGAGTCCGTGATCGCGGGCGAGGCGCGCGATCACCGGGCGGCTTGAGTCAAGCCCCGTGAATGTGACCTCGACGATCGTGTTGCCGCGCTCCGGGGCGTGCTCGCCGAGCGGGAACAGCTGGTGGGCGATGCGCGAACCGGGCGTCCCGAGCAGCTCACGGATGCGTCCCTGCTCGACGATGCGGCCGTCCTCGATCAGTGCGGCCGAGTGGCAGACCTGCTTGATGACCTCCATCTCGTGCGTGATGAGCACGATCGTGAGGCCCAGCTCGCGGTTGAGTTTGGCCAGCAGGTCGAGGATTGAGCGGGTGGTCGCGGGGTCGAGGGCGCTCGTCGCCTCGTCGGAGAGCAGCACCCGCGGGCGCGGGGCGAGCGCGCGGGCGATGCCGACCCGTTGCTTCTGGCCGCCCGAGAGCTGGGCGGGGTAGGCATCCGCACGGTCGGTGAGTCCGACCAGCTCGAGGATCTCGTCGACGCGCGCGCGACGTTCGCGCGCCGGGACGCCCAGCACCTCGAGCGGAAGCGCGACGTTGTCGCGCACGGTGCGCCGAGACAGCAACTGAAACTGCTGGAAGATCATTCCGATTTGGTGGCGTTCGCGGCGCAGCGCGCGCTCGTCGAGCGCGGTGAGGTCGGTGCCGTCGAGGAGGATCTTCCCTGCGTCGGGGCGCTCCAACAGGTTGAGCAGGCGCACCAGCGTGCTCTTGCCGGCGCCGCTCTGCCCGACGATGCCGAAGATCTCGCCCTCGGCGATTCGGAGGCTGACGTCATCGACGGCGCGCACCGGATTCTGGGAGTCGGTGCTCGCGAAGGTCTTGACGAGCCGTTCGGCGACAATCACGCGCGGGCCTTTCTGGGCTGGGATTCGCGCATCGTCGAGCGGTGTTCGTGGGGCGGGGCGGGGCGAGGCGTGGCCCCGCGGTTCTCCGACCCTAGGTCGGGGAGCGCGCGCGTCGAAATCGCATGACGAAATGTTGCCGCCCCTCCTCCCCAGCCCCCTGCGGCGGGTGCCCTCTCTCAGGAGTGATGCCAATTGAACTTGGCGCCATGCTCAATTGGCACCATGTTTTTGTGCATGTGTTCGAGGTGGTGGCGGAGCCGATTCGGCGGCGGCTCGTCGAGGTGCTCGCGTCGGGATCGCACTATCTGGGGGATCTGGAGGACGTCATCCGGCACGAGTTCGGTGTCAGCCGCGCGGCTGTGCACCACCACCTGAAGGTGTTGCGCGAGAACGGGGCCGTCCTCCAGCACGACGACTGGCCACGCAGCCTCTACGAGCTCGATTCGGCGCTCTTGGAGCACATCGCCAGCGAACTCGACCATTGGGATTACCTGTTCGATCGCCGAATCGGGTGGCGCACCGAACAGCATCTGCTCCCCGATGAAGAGCTCGGGCCGGCGAGCACGCGCGGCTGGCGCGGCCGCGGCCGGGACCCGGATGATCCGTGGCGACGTCCGTCGCGGCGCGCGAGCGACGGGCGGCGCACCGCGTGGGAGGGGCCAACCGGCGAGCCGCCAGCAACCCGTGCCAGCATAGGAGCATGACGGTTCCCACCATTGCGCTCAACGACGGCCACCAGATCCCTCAGCTCGGATTCGGGGTGTTCAAAGTCGATGCGGCCGAGACGGAGCGCATCGTGCTCGACGCGCTCGAGGTCGGCTACCGACACATCGACACCGCCGCGGTCTACGGCAACGAAGAGGGGGTGGGCCGCGCGGTCGCGGCCTCCGGCATCCCGCGCGACGAGTTGTTCATCACCACCAAGCTGTGGAACACCGACCACGTGAACGGCGCCGCCCCCGCCGCCATCGCGGAGAGCCTCGACAAGCTCGGTCTCGACTACGTCGACCTGTACCTGATCCACTGGCCGCGCCCCGACGCCGACAAGTACGTGGATGCCTGGAAGGCGCTCGAAAACATCAGGTCGGCCGGCCTGGCGCGTTCCATCGGCGTCAGCAACTTCCACGTGCCCCACCTGGAGCGACTGGCTGCCGAGACCGGCACCGTTCCCGCCGTAAACCAGATCGAGCTGCACCCGGGCCTCGCGCAGAAGGAGCTGCGCGCCTACGGCGCCGAGCACGGCATCGTCACCGAGGCCTGGGGGCCGCTCGGACAGGGCAAGTACCCGCTGCTCGAGATGGCGCCGATCGCCGGTGCCGCCGCGGTCCACGGGGTGACACCCGCGCAGGTGGTGCTGCGCTGGCACCTCCAGCAGGGCATCGTGGTGTTCCCGAAGACCACGAGTCGCGAGCGGATGGCCAAAAACTTCGACGTGTTCGGCTTCGAGTTGAGCGCCGACGAGATGGCGGCGATCGACCGACTCGACTCGGGCCTGCGCCAGGGGTCGAACCCCGAGACTGCCACCTTCTGAGCTGCGCGTGCGGGGGTTGACCGCGGCGAGCTATCTCGCCGCCTCGGTGCCGCTGCGGTTGGCCACCTCGGGCGTGATGGTGGCGTTGCCGATCCTGGCCGCGACGGAGCTCGGTGATCTCGCCCTCGGCGGTCAACTCGTCGCCGCGACGCTCGGGCCGAGCGTGCTGGCGGCACCGCTGGTCGGGGTGACGCTCGACCGGACGCGGCACCCGCGGCGCTGGATGCTGGCGGGCGCCGGCGTGACGGCGGCGGCGTTCGCGCTCGCCGCATCCCTCGGCAGTGTTCCGACTCCGCTGGTCATGCTCGCGCTGGTGGCGAGCGGCATGTTCGCCCCGTTCTTCATGGGTGGCTTGTCGAGCTTCGTCGCCGATGAGTTTGTCGACGCACGTCGCGGCTACGCGCACGACGCGCTCTCCTACAACGTTGGCTCCGTCGGCGGCCCGGCGCTGGTCGCGGTTCTCGCGGTCGCGGGCTCGCCGCGCACTGCGCTGCTGGTGCTCGCCGCGATCGGGTTGCTCGGCTGCGCGGGCCTGTTCGCCTTGCGGTTGGCCCCGCGCCCCGCGCCGAGGGTCGGCGCGGTGCGCACGATGGCGACCGGGATGCGGCACCTCGTGGCACACCGGCCGATCGCGATCGTGACGCTGTCGGGCACGCTCAGCCAGTTGGGTGCGGGCGGCCTTGCGGTGGCTGCGGTCGCGGTCGCCCTCGAACGTGCCGGAAGCGCCGAGCGGGCGGCGTGGGTGGTGACCGCGTTCGCTATCGGCGGCCTGCTCGGCGCGCTCGCGGTGGCGGCGCGGCGCTGGGGCTCCGCTCCGCCGATCGTCGTCATGGGGGCGGGCTTTGCGGCGACCGGCGTCGCGACCGTGGTGGCCGCGATCGATCTGGGCTTCGTGTGGACGGTCGCGGCGATCGGGGTCTCGGGGCTGTTCACCGCATCCAGTGCCGCGGCGATGCTGCTGCTTCGCAAAGAACAGAGCCCGCTCGCGGTGCGCTCGCAGGTTTTCACGGTCGGCGCGGGGCTTCGCGCCTCGGCGGCAGCCGCGGGTGCTGCGATCGCCGGCGCCATGGCACACGCCAGCGGCGGGGTGCTGCTCGCCACGATCGGCGGGGTGTGGGTGATCTCCGCGCTCGTGCTGCTGGCCTACCCGCGGAACGCGGTGCCGCTGGCGACGGGACCGATCCCTACCGGAGCTGCTTCTTCGAGCTGATCACGCCGGTGTCGAAGCCGAGCAGGTGCAGCCCGCCGTGGAAGCGCGCGTGCTCGACCTTGATGCAGCGATCCATCACGACGGTGAGGCCGTGCTCTTCGCCGTAACGCGCCGCCTCCTCGTTCCAGATCCCCAGCTGCACCCAGACGGTTGTCGCGCCGATCGCGAGCACATCGTCGATCACCTGCGGGATGTCGCTTGCGCGCCGGAAGACGTCGACGATGTCGGGAACCACCGGCAGGTCGGCGAGGGACTTGTAGACGGGGCGTCCCAGAATCTCGGTCGCGTTCGGGTTGACGAAGTACAGCTCGTAGTCGCTCGACTGCGAGAGGTAGGTGGCGACGAAGTAGCTCGAGCGCGCCGGGTTCGCCGAGGCGCCCACGATCGCGACCGTCTTCGCACGGCGCAGAATTCCGAGGCGCTCCTGCGCGCTCGGCCCGACCCAGGTGCGCTGGCTGCGCATGAGCTTCGCGAGCGGCGAATTCGCCGGCATGCTGCAGCTCAGCCCATTGGTCAGCTGCACCGTCTCGACCGCGTCCGTTGTACCCATTTCGCTCATCCCTCCACCGCGATGCTCAGCGCTTTGTCGAGGTCGTAGATGATGTCGTCGACCTCTTCGATGCCGACGCTGATCCGGATCAGCCCGGGCAGCACGCCGCCGTCGAGCAACTGCTGCTCCGACAGCTGTGCGTGGGTGGTCGACGCGGGATGGATGACGAGCGTCTTCGCATCGCCGATGTTCGCCAGGTGGCTCGCGAGTTCGACGTTCTCGATGAAGCGACGGCCGACGTCGCGCCCGCCCTTCACCCCGAAGCTGAACACCGATCCGGGGCCGAGCGGCAGGTAGGTCTGGGCGCGCTCGTGGTGCGGATGCGAGGCGAGCCCCGCCCAGTTGACGAACTCGATGCGCGGGTCGGCCTCCAAGAACTCGGCGACGGCGCGCGCGTTGCCCACGTGCGCCTCCATCCGGTAGGGGAGCGTTTCGACGCCCTGCGCCAGCAGGAACGCCGAGTGCGGGGCGAGCGTCGGCCCGACGTCGCGCAACTGCTCGGCGCGCAGCCGGGTCAAAAACGCGTACTCCCCGAAGTTGCCGTGCCAGTTGAGCCCGCCGTAGTGTGCGGCGTCTTCGCTGAACAGCGGAAAACGCTCGCTCGCCCAATCGAAGCGTCCCGACTCGACGACGACACCGCCGAGGGTGGTGCCGTGCCCGCCGAGGAATTTCGTGGCCGAGTGGATGACGATGTCGGCGCCCCACTCGATCGGACGGTTGAGATACGGGGTGGCGACCGTCGAATCGATGATGAGCGGGATTCCCGCCGCGTGCGCGACGTCGGCGAGCCCTTCGAGGTCGGCGATCTCGCCGGAGGGGTTGGCGATCGTCTCGGCGAAGATGAGCTTGGTCTTGTCGGTGATCGCGGCCGCGTAGTCGGCGGGGTCGGTGCCGGGCACGAAGGTCGTCTCGACGCCGAACCGGCGCAGCGTCACGTCGAGCTGGGTGACGGTGCCGCCGTACAGGCTCTGCGCCGCGACGATGTGGTCACCGGCGCCCGCGAGCGAGGCGAAGGTGATGAACTCGGCGCTGAGGCCGGAGGCGGTGGCGACGGCGCCAAGCCCGCCCTCGAGCGAGGCGAGGCGTTCCTCGAAGCTCGCCACGGTCGGGTTTGACACGCGCGAGTAGATGTTCCCGTACTTCTGCAGCGCGAAGCGGGCGGCGGCATCCTCGGTCGAGTCGAAGACGAAAGCACTCGACTGGTGGATCGGCAGCGCGCGCGAGCCGTGCACGGCATCCGGGATGTTGCCGGCGTGGATCGCGCGCGTGCGGAATCCCCAGTTGCGATCGGACGCGCGCGGGGTTTCGGGCGAGGCGGAGTCTGGCATTCCGCCAGGCTACCGGCGAGTCGTGATGCTAGACCGTTGTGTTGCGTTCCATTGCGTCGGCGGCCGCACGCTCCTCGGCCCGCGCGCGCCAGGCGAAGTAGCCCCAGGCGGCGAAGGTGAGTGCGCCGAAGACCGCAAGCACGACGTACCAGATGCCCACGTCGGCCGGGTCGGTCTCGTCGAGGGCGGTCGGAAGCACGAGGAGCGCGAACGCCGTCGCGATCAGCAAGAACGCACCGAGCCACAGGGACTTGGATGCCACCCAGAGCGTGCGGCCCTCGAGGAACGCGAGCGGCAGGATCGCGATCGCGACACCCGTAAGGCCCTCCGAGGTGATCGCGGCGAGCGTGTCGACGGTCAGGGCGCCCCAGAAGTCCTCGGGCGGGCCCGACATGGTCAGCGCCGAGTAGCCGAACCAGGCGGCGATGCTCAGCGCGAACACACCCGCGAACTGGATCAGGGCGGCGCCGAGTTCGGCGCGACGCGAGGCGTTGAACATCTCGACGCCGATCACGACACCGATGAAGATGCCGGGCGCGAAGCCGACGAGCCGGGAGAAGACGACGCCGAGGATCGCGAACAGCACGATCGACGGCTGAATCATGACGACCGAGGGCACGTGCCAGCGCCGCTCGACGAGGACGCCGGTCAGCCAGCTCACCCCGTAGAACAGGATGAAGAAGGCGATCGCGAGCGACAACACGAGGCGCAGCGACACGAGATCGAAGCCGAAGGCGGGGTCGCTGAAGCCGAAGACGATGCTGACCAGGACGATGAGCACGGCGGCGGCGGCGGCGCGGCTGCCGGTGACGGCGATGAACCAGTCGCGGACGCGGTCCGTGAGGTTCTCGACGCGCGCGATGCCGCGACCCATCCGCCCGGTGTTCGAGGACAGTGTCGCCGTCAGCAGCTCGGTCGGGATCGCGACCAGGAACAGCAGGGCGAGCGCGAGGCCTCCCGCGGCGGCGAGCAGCCCAGGGTTGTCAACGATGCGGGCGAAGGTGGCCAGCGCGTTGGTGAGCACGCTCGGCGCCGCGGGTTCGGTGCGCGCGCTGCCGAGAACTCCGGATCCGGTGCTCCCGTCGTCGTCGACGACGGTCGTCGTCTCCTCGGTGGACGGCTGCTCGGGAGACGCCGTCGGGAGGTCGATGACGATCGGCTGGGTGACGATGGAGACGGCACCGCTTTCGCCCATCACCGCGAGCACGAACTCGTGTTCGCCGGGGTCGACATCCTCGGGAATCACGGCGACGATGCGGAAGCTGCCCGCGCTGTCGGCGGTCGTCTGGCCGAGCAGGATCGGGGTGGAGTGCAGTTCGGCGGTGACGTTCGCGCCCGCGGGCACGCCGCGTCCGCTGAAGGTCACGGTGTCGCCGGGGAAGTACGGACCCGCCGAGACGGTGAACGACCAGGGGGTGAGGCCGCCGGCGGTCGTCCCCGACGGCGTCGGCGACGAGGTGGGCGTGGGCTGCGTGGCGACCTCGACCACCACCGCGGTGGGGGCGCTCCAGGCGGAGTAGCCCTGGAAGGAGGCGCCGTACTCCTCGGGTTCGTGGAGGGCCTCGACGTCGATCTCGAACCCGTGCGAGCGGGAGATCGCACGGAAGGTGTGGGTTCCCGCGCCGGGGTTCGCGCTGCAGGTCCAGGTGTCGGACTCGGAGGCCGTGGTCGAGCACATCTCCTCGCCCTCGAGCGTGAAGACGGAGACCAGGTCTCCGGCCGTCGCGCTGCCGCTGAAGGCGACGGTGCCGGTCGTGTTCGCCGTGGAGGTGAGCGTCGGTGCGCTCGGAATCATGACGTAGTCGTCCAAGTACTTCGTCTCGGATGACTCGTCGCCGAAGTAGCGCGTCTCCCAGGAGTAGATGCTCCAGACGCCCGGTTCGAGTTCGTCGAGCGCGCACGTGATCGTCGACGTGTCGTCGTCGGTTTCGCCGTGATCGCAGGTCAGCACGGGGAAGCCGTACGAGTAACCGCCTTCGCCGTCGCTCGTCACGCGGTAGAACTCGACGCCCGTGTAGCTTCCGGCGGCTCCCGTGATCAGCACCTCGACCGCCGCGGCATCCAGGGTGAGCGCGCTCGCCGGGCGGAACGGCTCGACCTCGACCTCGACGATCTCGGAGCGGGGCGAGACGCCGTCGTGGTAGCCGTCGAGCACGCCGGCGACGTCCGGGTCGTCGGCGAAACCGCGCGAGATCGCGACGGCCTGGAACGACCGCGGGCCGCTCGGGGCGACGCCGGTGCACTCCCACGCGCCCGTCTCATCGGTGTCGGCGGTGCAGAACTCGAACCGGTCGACCACATCGACGACGACGGTGCTGCCGTCATGGAGGGTGGGGAACGGGCTGTCCCAGGTCGGATCGACGGTGCCGCGCACGGTGAGGGAGCCATCCGCGTTGGTCACGATCTCGGTGATCTCGGGGATCTCCGGAATGCGGACAAGGTCGCCGCGGTCGAACGAGTAGGTTCCGTTCGCGAAGTCGACGCTCGTCAGCAGGTAGGTTCCCGGCGTCGGGTCGGGGACGGCGCAGTCCACCTCGGCGCCCCCGGTCGGCGGGTACACGTCGTAGTCGCCGCCCCATCCGTCGGGGCACAGCCAGAAGCCGGTGACCGACTCGCCGTCGAACTCGCGCCAGATCGCGCCGGCGTCCCCACCCGAGGTCGCCGTCGTGCGCGACTGCAGCCAGCTGGGGCCCATCGCGATGTCGACGTCCGGCTTGTGCGGGTAGATCGTGAGCCATTGGGACTCGCTGTACTCCCGCGTCTCGCCTTCCGCGTCGTCGATCTGCAGCGACTCGACAAAAATTTCGTACAGCCCGGGGTCGATCGATTCGACGAGGCAACTCCAGTTGCCGTCGATGTCGATCTCGGCCACGCACCACGACATGGTCCCTTCGCCCTCGAAGTAGCCGAGTTCGAGGGAACCAAGCGCGGGCCCGGTGCCCGAGAAGCTCACGTCGCCCGTTTCCCGGGAGGAGTCCGGGGCCGGAGTCTCGATCGTGGGCGACTGGGTGCCGCCGCGGGTGACGGTGATCGCGACTGAGTCGCCCGCTTGTGCATCGTCGGCGAAGGACTGGGCCGTGACGAGGTTGTCGCCGACCGCCAGCGCGGCGTCACAGCTCCAGGCGGTCTCGTAGTACTCCAGGGGCCCCGAACTGCAGGAGTCGACCAGCCCCTCGTCGTTGGTGACCGTGACCTCGACGTAGCCGCCGGCCTCGGTGTCCCACTCTTCGACGGTGCCGCTGATGGTGGCGACGCTGCTCGTGGTGACCGCGCCGTCGCTCGGCGAGGTGATGCTCGGGGCGGCGGGCGCGGCGATGGCGGCGGGCGCAGCGCCGAAGGCGATGACCGCGATCGCGAGCACGGGCGCGGCGAAACCGGCGGTGCGACGACGACGTGAGGGCGCAGAACGGGGGGAACGTGGAGCAGTCATGGGGGACTCCAGCGGGGGACGCTGCTTCGGGCGCAGGGTGACAACACTGTAGCGAGAAAGTCTCGTACTCGAAAGGCTCAGTTTCGCGTCAGATCCAGCTCGCGAACCAATAGTGCGCACGCAGATATTCGATCGGGATCGGCTGCCCGATCCAGATCGGCCAGAAGAATGCGCTGAGCGCGACGACGGCGGCCAGAAACACGCCGACGATCACGCGGCCGACGGCGAACTCGCGCCGCTCGGCGCCCGGCGGCCCGATCAACAGCGCGACCGCCGCGACGAGCGCGAGCACCAGAAACGCCTCGAAGGCGATCGTGTAGAACTGGAACACCGTGCGGTGCAGGTACAGCATCCACGGGAGGTAGCCCGCGGCCATACCGGTCAGGATGAAGGCCTCGGTGTGCGCCACACGACCGTGTCGCACCAGCCAGACGAAGCGGACGAGCACCGCGACGAGCGCGGCCGTGCCGGCCCACCAGATGAGCGGATTCCCGAGGTCGAGGATCTCCGCGGCCGTCCCGTCGCCGAAGTCCTCGTAGTACATGCTCGTCGGGCGCGCGAGGAACAGCCACCCGAGCGGGTTCGCCTGGTACGAGTGCGGGGTGTTCTCGCCAAGGTGATAGCCGTACATCGACGCCTGGTAGTGCCACCAGTTCTGGAGATCGAGCGGCACCCAGGAGAGGCCCCCGGTCCAGGCCTCGCCGCCCTCCTCGACCCAGCGGCGGTAGTAGCCACCCGAGGTGGCGAACCATCCCGCCCAGCTGGCGACGTTGACGAGCAGGGCGAGCGGCACCAGCAGCACCGCGTTGACGGGGGCCTGGCGCAGCACCGCGCCGCTTGCCCACAGGTCGGTGCCGGCGCGGCGGCGATCCAGCGCATCCGCGATGACCGAGGAGATGCCGAACACCGCCAAGAAGTAGAGCCCACTCCACTTCACCGCCGAGGCGAGTCCGAAGCTCGCGGCCGCCGCGAGCAGCCACGGTCGCGCCCAGAAGACCGGACCCCAGTCCCGCACCGCGACCGTGCCATCGCCGCCGGCGACCCAGGCGGCGAGCCGGGCCCTGGCTTGCACCCGGTCGAGCAGCACGAAGCACGCGCCGAGCAGGGCGAACAGTGCGAGGGCGCTGTCGAGCAGCGCGACGCGGCTGAGCACGATCGCGTTGCCGTCGATCGCGATCAGTCCGCCCGCGATCGTTGTCAGCAGCGGGCGGTGAAACAGTAGGTGCGCCGCGAACATCGTCACCGCCACGAGCAGGATGCCGGTGACCGCGATCCCGATCCGCCAGCCCCAGCTCGACTCGGCCCCGAACGCGGCGAGTCCGAGCGCGATGATCCACTTGCCGAGCGGCGGGTGCGCGATGAACGAGGGGTTCGTCGAATAGACGTCGGGGTTGCCGCCCGCGAAGTTGTCGTTCGCCCCCTCGCCCCACGATCCCTCATAGCCGAGGTTCATCAGCGTGTAGGCGTCTTTGACGTAGTAGGTCTCGTCGAAGACGAGCTCGTGCGGGCGATCGAGTGCCCACAACCGGGTGGCCGCGGCGACGGCCATGACGGCCGCCGGGCCCGCCCAGGTCGGAAGTCGCGAGACGATCACCCGCTCATGCTAGGAGAATGGACGCGTGCTCATCCTCGCGGCGACGCCCATCGGCAATCTCGGCGACGCCTCGCGGCGCCTGATCGAGGCGCTGCAGAACGCCGAAACGGTCGCGGCGGAGGACACCCGCACCGCCATCCAGCTGATGCGCGCGCTCGGGGTCGACAACCGCCCCCGCCTCGTGGCGCTGCACGAGCACAACGAGCGCGAGCGCGCGGCCTCGCTCGCCGAGGAGGCCCGCGACGCCGACATTCTGGTGCTGACGGATGCGGGCATGCCGACCGTGAGCGACCCCGGTTTCGTACTGGTGCAGACCGCGGTCGCCGCCGGGGTGACCGTCACGGCGATTCCCGGGCCGAGTGCGGTGCTGACCGCGCTCGCCCTGAGTGGGCTGCCGACGGACCGCTTCGCCTTCGAGGGCTTCGTGCCGCGCAAGGGCCGCGTCGCCGCGTTCCGCGCCGTCGCAGGCGAGCCGCGCACGCTGGTCTTCTTCGAGAGCCCGCACCGCATCGGCGACGCCCTGCGCGATGCCGCCACCGCATTCGGCGCCGATCGGCTCGCCGCCGTCTGTCGCGAACTGACCAAGCTGCACGAGGAGATCGCCCGTGGCACCCTCGCCGCGTTGGCGGAGCGTTTCGCCGAGGGCGCTCGCGGGGAGATCGTGCTCGTGATTGCCGGGGCCGCCCCGGTCGAGGCCTCGATCGACGACGGCGTGGCGCGCGTGCTCGCGCTGGTCGCCGAGGGCTCGCGCCTCAAGGATGCGAGCGCCGAGGTCGCCGAGCTCACCGGGCTCTCCCGCAAGGAGCTCTACGACGCCGCCCTGCGCGCCCGGTAACACGTCCGCGCCCTCAGTAGACTGACCCTCATGCCTGCAGGCGCCCCCTTCTACATCGCGACGCCCATCTTCTATGTCAACGACGTGCCCCACATCGGCCACGCGTACACGGAGGTGGCCGCCGACGTTCTTGCGCGCTGGCACCGGCAAGCCGGTGACGACACCTGGCTGCTGACCGGCACCGACGAGCACGGGCAGAAGATCCTGCGCACCGCGGTCGCCAACGACACCACACCGAAGGCCTGGGCCGACAAGCTCGTCGCGGATGCCTGGCAGCCGCTGCTTCAGACGATCAACATCGCCAACGACGACTTCATCCGCACGACCGACGAGCGCCACGAGAAAGCGGTCGCCGTCTTCTTGCAGCAGCTCTACGACGATGGCCACATCTACGAGGGCTTCTACGAGGGCTTCTACTGCGTGGGCTGCGAGGAGTACAAGCAGCTCGACGACCTGATGGAGACCGACTCGGGCGAGTTCGCCGGCCAGAAGCTGTGCAAGATCCACTCGCGCCCGGTCGAGATTCTGAAGGAGAAGAACTACTTCTTCCGGATGAGTGCCTTCGCCGACGACCTGATGAACCTGTACCAGACGCAGCCAGACTTCATTCAGCCGGAGAGCGTCCGCAACGAGATCATGCAGTTCGTGCGGCAGGGGCTTTCAGATCTGTCGATCTCGCGCTCGAGCTTCGACTGGGGAATCAAGGTGCCGTGGGACGAGACGCACGTCGTCTACGTCTGGTTCGACGCGCTGCTGAACTACATCTCGGCGATCGGCTACGGCGTCGACGAGGAGCAGTTCCGCCGGCGCTGGCCCGCGGTGCAGCTCGTCGGCAAAGACATCGCACGATTCCACGCGGTCATCTGGCCCGCGATGCTGCTGGCCGCCGGGCTCCCCGTGCCGTCGCGCGTGTTCGGCCACGGCTGGCTGCTGGTCGGCGGCGAGAAGATGTCGAAGTCGAAGCTCACCGGCATCGCGCCCAGCCAGATCACCGACACCTTCGGCGCGGATGCGTTCCGCTACTACTTCATGAGCGCGATCAGCTTCGGCCAGGACGGCTCGTTCTCGTGGGAGGACCTGTCGGCCCGCTACCACGCCGAACTCGCCAACGGCTTCGGCAACCTCGCCTCGCGCGTCGTCGCCATGGTGGGGCGCTACTTCGAGGGCGTCCTGCCCGCGGCGGGCGCATCCACGGAGGCCGAGCTGGCGATCCAGCGCACCGTCGCGGCGGCGGCGCTGAACGCCGACGCGGCGATCGAACGACTGGCGATTCACGAGGCGATCGACGCGATCTGGACCATCGTCGACGAGCTCAACGGCTACATCACCGAGCAGGAGCCGTGGGCGCTGTCCAAGGATCCGGCTCAGCGTGAACGCTTGGGCACGGTGCTCTACACGGCCGCGGAGGGCCTGCGGGCGCTCGCCGTCCTGCTGCACCCGGTCATCCCTGAGGCCACCGCGAAGCTCTGGGCTGCGCTCGGGGCGGAGCCGGTGCTCGGGGTGCTCGAGGATCAGCAGATCCGCGAGGCGGGAAGCTGGGGTCAGCTGCCCGAGGGGGCGGCGATCCAGGCCCTGCAGGCCCTGTTTCCCCGCATCGAGGAGCCCGCGGAGGTGGGCTCGGCGTGAGCGACTCCTTCCTCCGGGCACGGGAACAGGCGGTCGCGTCGCGCGGCCGCGACTACCCGCCGCTGCCGGAGGCGCTCGTCGTGCCGGTGTACGACAACCACACGCACATGGAAATCGCCGACGGCGATGCCCCCCTCGACTACCGCGAACAACTCGATCGCGCCTCGAGCGTCGGCGTCCGCGGGGTCGTGCAGGTGGGCACCGACCTGGAGACCTCGCGCTGGAGCGCCGAGGTGGCGGCGCGCGAGCCGCGGGTGCTGGCCGCGGTGGCCCTGCATCCGAACGAGGCTCCGGAACTTGCCGAGCGCGGTGAGCTCGACGACCACCTCGCGGGCATCGCCGAACTGGCGGCCCGGCCGCGCGTGCGCGCCATCGGCGAGACCGGGCTGGACTACTTCCGCACCGAGAGCGAGGAGGGCAAGGCCGCCCAGGTGCGCGCCTTCGAGGCGCACATCGAGATCGCCAAGGAGCGCGGGCTCGCGTTGCAGATCCACGACCGCGACGCGCATCTCGACATCGTGCGGGTGCTCGACCGCGTCGGCGCGCCCGACCGGGTCGTCTTTCACTGCTTCAGCGGCGATGCCGAATTCGCCGAGCTGGTCGCCCGCCGCGGCTGGTACCTCTCCTTCGCCGGCACGGTGACGTTCAAGAACGCGCAGAACCTGCGCGACGCGCTCGCGGCGGTGCCGCGGGCGAACCTGCTCGTCGAGACGGACGCGCCGTACCTGACGCCGACGCCGTACCGCGGTCGCCCCAACTCCGCCTACCTGATGCCGTACACGGTGCGGGCGATGGCCGAGCACCTCGGCACGGATGCGTCGATGCTGGCGGCGCAGCTGAGCTCCAACACCGAACTCGTCTACGGCCATTGGGATGACGAGCCGGTCGATGCGCCGCCCGGACCGTTCGCGCCCCCGACGACGCCGATCGACCTGCCGGATCTGGGCTCGCGGTGAGCCTGCTCGGTCCCGCCGAGATTCGCGACCTCGCGGCGCTGCTGGATGTCCAGCCCACCAAGAAGCTCGGCCAGAACTTCGTCGTCGACGCCAACACCGTGCGTCGCATCGTGCGACTGGCGAAGATCGAGTCGGGCGACGAGGTGCTCGAGGTCGGTCCCGGTCTCGGGTCGCTCACCCTCGGCATCCTGGAGGCGGGCGCGCGCCTGACGGCCGTCGAGATCGACCCCAGACTCGCCGCGCAGCTTCCGATCACGGTCGAGTCGCTGCAGCCGGGTGCGCCGCTTCAGGTCATCACCGCGGACGCGCTACGGGTGACCGAGCTGCCCGCGCCTCCGCGCCGTCTCGTCGCGAACCTGCCCTACAACGTCTCGGTTCCGGTGCTGCTACACCTGCTCGAGACGTTCCCGAGCCTCGAGTCCGCGCTCGTCATGGTGCAGGCCGAGGTCGGGCAGCGCCTCGCCGCCGCGCCGGGGTCGAAGGTGTACGGTTCCCCGTCGGTGAAGGCGGCCTGGTACGGGCGCTGGTTCACGCAGGGACAGGTGAGTCGGCAGATCTTCTGGCCGGTGCCCAACGTCGACTCGATTCTCGTCGGCTTCGAGCGGGCCGAACGGCCGGGCACCGAGGAGGAGCGTCGCGCGACGTTCCAGATCATCGATGCGGCGTTCGGGCAGCGTCGGAAGATGATGCGCCAGGCGCTCGCCGAACTGTTCGGCGGCTCCGCCGCCGCGAGTGCGCGGCTGGAGGCGGCGGGCGTCGAGCCCACCGTGCGCGGCGAGCAGCTGACCGTCGCGCACTTCCTGGCGATTGCGCGCGCGGGTGCCCATTCCCCCGCGTGAGGGCATGATGCGCGTCCCGACTAGGGTTATGACATGGTGTCTCGGGGGCAGCTGAGTCGGGTGCACGTTCGTGCCCCCGGCAAGATCAATGTGTTCCTCAAGGTCGGTGCGCTGCAGGACGACGGCTATCACGATGTGGCGATCGCCTACCAGGCCGTGTCGCTCTCGGAGGATGTCATCGTCACGCCCGCGGATGACTTCTCGGTCTCGGTGACCGGCAGCGTCGAGCTCGGGCGCGTGCCCGTCGACGGGTCCAACATCGCGATCACGGCCGCCCGTCTGCTGGCGGCCAAGACCGGGTACCGCGGTGGGGCGCACATCGCGATCGAGAAGCACGTTCCCGTCACCGGCGGCATGGGCGGTGGCTCCGCGGATGCGGCCGCGACCCTGGTGGCGTGCGATGCGCTCTGGGGCACCGAGTTGCCGCGCGACGACATGTACGAGCTCGCTCGTCGGCTCGGCGCCGACGTGCCCTTCGCACTGACCGGAGGCACGGCGATCGGCACCGGCCGCGGCGACGAGCTCTCGCCGGCGCTGGCGTCGGGCACCTTCCAGTGGGTGCTGGCGCTTGCCGACTTCGGGTTGTCGACCCCCGCCGTCTATCAAGAATTGGATGCGCACCGCGAACGCCACGCGCGTGACATCTTCCCCGCCGACCCGAGCCCGAGCGTCGACACCGACGTGCTGCAGGCGTTGCGCGCGGGGGATCCGCACATGCTCGCCGCGGCGATGCACAACGATCTGCAGGCGCCCGCGCTCCACCTCGAGCCGGGGCTCGGCGACGTGTTGGAGCTGGGGGAGCGCAACGGCGCCCTCGCCGGCATCGTCTCCGGCTCCGGGCCGACCGTGGCGTTCCTCGCGGCCGACCTCGACGCCGCCCTCGAGCTGCAGGTGGCGCTCTCGGCCGCCCAGCTGAACGTCGTGCGGGCCACCGGGCCGGTGCACGGCGCCCGCATCATCGCCGACTGAGCCCGCCCCGCCCCGCCCGCGCCCGCTCGCGCCGAGCCCCGCGCGCTCATCCCGCGCCGCCCCACGCCGCGCCGAGTGTGACGTTTCTCCGGAGGTTTCGCGGCGAGGGAGTCCTCGAGCTCAACGATCGCGGGCGTGCGGGTGAGTTGCGCAACGGATTCTCCGGAGAAACGTCACACTGCGGGGGCGCGAGGCTCCGCCGGCGGTCAGCTCGCAGCGCTCGTGTGCACGGTGAGGGTCGCGGCGCCGAGCGTCAGAGCGCCGTCGCTCAGCGGTTCGGCACGGATGCCGCCGCGACCGAGCAGCGCGCGGTGCGCCCCCGGCGCGATCGCCTCATTCATCCAGGCGCACGGGTTCGCCGGCCGATGCGCGCGAACGCGGACCGGGCCGGCGCCGGAGTCGAGGGTGAAGGTGGTGCCGACCAAGGCATCCACGTCGATGCCGCGCAGCAGAACGTTGCGGCGCGTCTCGGTGAGACCGGGCAGCGGAACGCCGAGCTCGCGGGCGACGTGCTCGAGTGCCTCGACGCTCTGAAGCGTCAGGCTCGCCTGACGGTGCGCCGGATGCGCGAAGTGCCGATCCCCGACCACGCCCAGTCCGGCGCGCAGCGCGATTGACTCCCGCAGCTCGGAGCCCTCGACCGGCACCGGCCCGTCGGCGGGGCGCCCCTCGTAGCGGTGCACCGGGGAGGCGAGCAGCTCGACGATCTCGACCTCGTGCACCCCGACCGCGGACTTTGCCTCCATGCCGACACCTTAGGCTCGAAGGCATGGCACATCTGCTCGGCGCGGAGGAGCTCGCGCTCGAGTATCCGACCAAGGTCGTTTTCGAGAGCATCACCGTCGGCATCGAGGAGGGCGACCGGATCGGCGTCGTCGGGCGCAACGGTGACGGCAAGTCGACGCTGCTGCGTATCCTCGCCGGTCGTCAGGAGGCGGACTCGGGGCGGGTGACCCGCCGCGGCGGCGTGACCCTCGGCATGCTCGACCAGTCGGACGACCTGCCCGACGACGAACTCGTCTCGCACGCTGTGGTCGGTGACCGCGCCGAACACGAGTGGGCGGGCGATGCCCGGGCGCGCGACGTGATCGCGGGCCTGCTGCGCGATCTGCCCTGGGAGGCGCGGATCGGCGACCTCAGCGGAGGCCAGCGCCGTCGCGTCGCGCTCGCCGCCCTTCTCACTCGCGACTGGGACATCATCTTCCTCGACGAGCCCACCAACCACCTCGACGTCGAGGGGGTCGCCTGGCTTGCGCAGCACCTGAAGACGAGGTGGTCGCCGAAGCAGGGCGGGCTCGTGGTCGTCACCCACGATCGGTGGTTCCTCGACGAGATCTCGCTCGACACCTGGGAGGTGCACGACCGCATCCTGGAGCCTTTCGAGGGCGGGTATGCCGCCTACGTGTTGCAGCGCGTCGAGCGCGACCGGATGGCGGCGGCGAGCGAGGCGAAGCGCCAGAATCTGATGCGCAAGGAGCTCGCCTGGCTTCGCCGCGGCGCCCCCGCGCGCACCAGCAAGCCGAAGTTCCGCATCGACGCCGCCACCCAGCTGATCGAGAACGAGCCGCCCGTCCGCGACAGCGTCAGCCTGTCGCAGCTCGCGGTGACGCGCCTCGGCAAGGACGTCGTCGACCTGCTCGACGTGGGCGTTCGCTACGGCGAAACCGAGGTACTGAAAGACATCGAGTGGCGCATCGCGCCGGGGGAGCGCACCGGCATCCTCGGGGTGAACGGCGCGGGCAAGTCGACGCTGCTCGGCCTGGTGGCGGGCACGGTCGCCCCGACCAGCGGACGCGTGAAGCGCGGCAAGACGGTCAAGATCGCGGTGCTCGATCAGCGTCTCGATGAGCTGGCGTCGATCGCCGAGGAGCGCGTGAGCGCGGTGATCGGGCGGCAGAAGGCGGAGTTCGTGAGCAACGGCGTCGCCTTGACGCCGGGGCAGCTGCTCGAGCGGCTCGGTTTCACGAGTGCGCAACTGTCGACGCCGGTGAAAGACCTGAGCGGTGGCCAGAAGCGTCGGCTGCAGCTGCTGCTGATCCTGCTGGATGAGCCGAACGTGCTGATCCTCGACGAGCCCACCAACGACCTCGACACCGACATGCTCGCGGCGATGGAAGACCTGCTCGACTCCTGGCCCGGCACGCTGCTGGTCGTCAGCCACGACCGGTACCTGCTGGAGCGCGTCACCGACCAGCAGTACGCCGTGCTCGGCGGCCATCTGCGCCACCTGCCCGGCGGCGTCGATGAGTACCTCGCCCTCCGCGCCGCCTCCCTCCGCTTTTCAGGAGATTCTGCGACGGGAGTGGCTGGTGGGGCTTCCGGCGCCACTTCCACCACATCCGTCACACAAACTCCTGAAAAAGGGCTCGGGGGGGCGGAGCGGCGCGCGGCCGAGAAGGAGGTGTCGGCGATCGACCGGCGGCTCGTGAAGCTCGCCGAGGCGATCAAGGATGCCCACATCGCCTTCGCCGAGCACGACCAGTCGGACTACATCGGCCTTGCCGCCCTGCAGGAGAAGCTCGCGGCGCTCGAGCGCGAGTCGGCCGAGCTCGAGGAGCGTTGGCTGGAGCTGTCGGAGTCGCTCGACGCCTAGGGTCTCGCGGGCGTCAGATGCCCCCGCCGCCGCCGCCGCCCCCGCCTCCGGAGGAGCCGCCGCCGCCCGAACCGCCGGAGGACGACGAGCTCGCCGAGCCCGAGTACGAGCTCGACACGGTTGAGCTGAACGAGCTGACTCCCGCCGCGAAGCCCGCGACGGTGAAGGTGCCGTGTGAGCTCGAATACCAGTCGGGTGACTCGTCGGCGTAGAACTTCGAAAGCTCGGACGCCCACTGCTTCTCGAGCCCGAACAGCACCGCGTACGGCAGCAGGCGTTCGTAGACCCGCACGACGCGCTCGCGGTCGCGGGTCGCGACGATGCCACCATCGACCGCGATGCGCTCGGCGCCGGTGACGCTCTGCAGCATCTGCAAGCGGTCGGCCTCGGCCCAGCGGATGAACTCGGCGAGCCCTTCGAGATGCTCCTTCAGTTCGGAGCCGGCCGCCGTGCGCGGGTTGCGGCTTCCGAGCGCCGCCGAGACGATGATCCCGATCCAGAGCACCGCCATCGAGCTGAGCACGCCGAACGCGACCGCGGGCTCGCTCTCACTCGAGGTGCCGGAGACCATGCACAGCACGAACGCGACCGCCGCCGCGAGCACGACGATCCAGACCGGTCCGCGCGAGGGCTTGCGGCGCAGCCCGCTCTTCACCGCGAGCGTGCGGGCAGACTTCACCTCGCGGATCACCTTGCGGCCGAGCGCGGTGTCGTTCTTCTTCAGCCACTTCACGCCGTTCTCGCGGCTCGTGGATAGCGCGGCGAGGATGCGTGCCTCGTCCGGCAGCAGCGCGTCACCGCTCGGCGGTTCGAGCGCTTCGATTCCGAACTCGGTGCGCCCCCAGCTGCCGTCGCGCTCGCGGATGCGCACCCAGTGCCGCACCGCCAGGTCGAGGATCGTGGACGGCATCGCCTTGTTCTTCCGCCCGAGGATCTCGGCGGCGAGGAACAGGCTGACGCCCTCGGGCGGCTCGTACTGGGCGATCACGGTGCCGCGACCGGGCTCGTCACGCCACCGGCCGAAGCGGATGTATCCGGCGTAGATGAGCGAGAGCAGGCTGACCGCGACGCCGACGACCCCGATCGCGGGGATCAGCGCGAACGGATCCCAGGGCGCCGCCGCGAAGGTGCCGGCGGTGAAGGCGACGACGACGGTGACGTTTTGGTAGGCCCCGAGGTCGGTGGCGAGCACGCTGACCGTCTCGCCGGATTCGATGACCTCGCAGCGGTCGGTGGAGCCTTCCCAGCCCTGATAGCAGGCGGTTTCGGTCACCGCGCGCGAGAGTCCCGGCGCGAGGCTGACGGTGGCCGAGACGCGGCCGAAGGGCTGCGCCCAGCCGGTGCCGTTGACGTCCCAGTAGAACTCGTCGTCGTTGGTGTCGGCGAAGTATTTGGTGACGTCCTGCTGGGTGTACTCGATGACGTAGTGCTGCTCGCCGTAGACGTACTGGCCGAGCGGCACCGCGATGGTGATGGTGCGGAAGTCGCCGTCCGTGCCGAGTTCGAACTCGCGCGGCGCCCCGGTCTCGTCGGTCACCGAGACGACATCCAGGCGTGTCGAATGTCCGTCGTAGAGCGCCGGGATCGCGCGGATCATGCCGCGGTTCTGGTCGTAGTCGGGGAAGACGGCGACGAAGTGCTCGACGGTGCGCAGGGTCGAGCGGCCGTCGTCGTCGCGCCCGAGCTCGTATTCCACATCGAGGCTCGAAAAGACGAAGTCGTTGACCCCGGTGACCTGGTTCGGGGCACCCACCACCGAGACGGGGGCCGGGTCGTCGGCGGGGCTCGGCGCGGCCGAGGCGGCACTCGGCGCGAGAGCGAGCGGCAGTGCCAGGAACGGCAGGGTCGTGAGCAGCAGGGAGGCGAAGCGGCGTCGACGTGTCACGCCCGAGAGCGTATCGGGGTCGGTGGCGCGACGCGAGGACGGCGTCGCGCCACCGACGGGATCGCGGCTCAGGCGGTGATGCCGGCGGCCTCGAGGTTCTTCAGGAAGGCGCGCATCCAGACGCCGTTGTCGGGCCAGGCGCGCGCGCTCACCAGGTTGTTGTCGACGACGTCGCCGCCGCCAGAGAAGGTGGCCCCGGCGAGCTCGACGTCGATCGCGAGCTCCGGGTACGCGGAGGTGGTGCGTCCGTTGAGCACGCCGGCCGACGCGAGCAGCAGCGGGCCGTGGCAGGTGGCGGCGACCGGGGATTGACGGTCCAAGAACGCGCGCACGATGCGCTTGGCGTCCTCGTTATTGCGGATGTATTCGGGCGCCCGCCCGCCGGGGATGACGGCCGCGACGTAGTCATCCGGGTTGACGTCGGCGAAGGCGATGTCGGCATCCCAGCTGTGGCCGGGCTTCTCGGTGTAGGTGTCGTAGCCCTCGACGAAGTCGTGCACCACGAACTGCAGCTTCTTCTTCGTCGGGGCGGCGATGTCGACCTCGAAGCCGGCCTCCTGCAGGCGGTGGTACGGGTAGAAGACTTCGAGCGTCTCGGCGGCGTCGCCGGTGAGAATGATGATGCGAGCCATGCGGCCAACCTCCTTGTCAGCGGGCGGCGGTGTGCCGCCCTCGAGCATGGTGCGCGCGGGCGACGCGCCGCGACAAGGCGCGTTCCCACGATGTGCGAATCCGGTGCCGATCGGGCGGGGGAAGCCCTGGGTGCGACGCGCACCACGGTCGTACGATGGCGGGGTGAGCACTGCGATGGAGCAGGAGAGCGCGTCGGGCACGCAAGCGGCCGAGCGCCTCCTCGCGGTGCTCGAAATCGTCGGCTCGAGCGACGACGGCGCTGAGGTGGCCTCGATCGCCTCCGCCCTGGGGCTCAGCCTGTCGACGACCTACCGACTCGTGGGCGTGCTGCACAAGCAGGGCTACCTACTGAAGCGCCCGCACGAACCGCGCTACGTGCTGGGCCGGACGGTCGCTCTGCTCGGGATGGCGGTGAACCGCCAGGTGCTCGCCACCCCGGAGGTGCGCTCACTGCTGGAGTCGGCCCGCGACGAGCTTCACGCGCCCGTGTATCTGACGGCCTTTCACGCCGACGAGATCGTGGTGGCGCACATCGCCGACTCGCCCGCGCATCCGCGGATCGGGCAGCTGCATGTCGGCTTCGCCGAGTCGGCGCACGTGACGGCCTTCGGCAAACTGATGCTCGCGGCGAAGAGCCGCGACGACCTCGATCGGCACCTGGAGGAGCGCTCGCTGCGGGCGATCACCGGGCGCAGCACGACGGATGCGGCGGCGCTGCGCGCACAACTCGACACCGTGCGCCACGAGCGCATCGCCATCGAGGTGGAGGAGTACATGCCGCAGCTGGCGTGCATCGCGGCCCCGGTGCGCTCGGCGCACGGGCACACGATCGGCGCGGTTTCGGTCTCGGTGACGGCCGACGATTTCACCTCGCGCGCGGATGCGCTGGAGCGGGTGGTGCGCCGCACCGCGTGGACGGTGTCGTCGAGGCTGTCCTGAGGGGGATGGCCCGAGCGGCGACGGGCGTCGTCAGATGACGTAGATCGCCGGGTCGGAGTAGCGCTCGTCGGAGGCCGCACAGCGGGGCCGCGCGACGGCGGGGGCGCCGACCAGGAGCGAGTGTTCCGGGGCATCCGCGACGACGACCGCGTTGGCGCCGATTACCGAGTGCGAGCCGATGGTGACCGCGCCGAGCACGGTGGCACCGGCGCCGACCACGATGTCGTCGCCGAGGGTCGGGTGCCGCTTGCCGTGGCCGAGGCTCGTGCCGCCGAGGGTGACCCCGTGATACATCAGCACGTCGTCGCCGATTTCCGCCGTCGCGCCGATGACGATGCCCATGCCGTGGTCGATGAAGAGGCGGCGGCCGATCGTGGCGCCGGGGTGGATCTCGACGCCGGTGAGGAAGCGCGTGAATTGTGAGACGGCGCGGCCCGCGGTCTTCAGGTGATGCGTCCACAGCCAGTGCGCGACGCGGTAGCCCCACACGGCGTGCAGCCCCGAGTAGGTCAGCCACACCTCGAACGCGGAACGCGCGGCGGGGTCGCGCTCGCGCGCGTTGCGGATGTCGTCAAGCACTCTCAGTTGGCCAGGTCTTCGTAGAGCACCGTCGACAGGTAGCGCTCGCCGTAGCTCGCCAGCACGACGACGATCGTCTTGCGGGCGTTCTCGGGGCGGGCGGCGAGCTGCACGGCCGCCTCGACGGTGGCGCCGGAGGAGATGCCGGCGAGGATGCCTTCCTCAACAGCGAGGCGGCGCGCCATCGCCACCGACTGGGTGATGTTGACGTCGATGACCTCGTCGTACACCTCGCGGTCGAGGATCTCGGGAACGAAGTTCGCGCCGATGCCCTGAATCTTGTGCGGGCCGGGGGCACCGCCGTTGAGGATGGGGGATTCCTCCGGCTCGACCGCCACGATCGTCACCTCGGGCTTCTGCTGCTTGAGGTAGTTGCCGGTGCCCGAGATGGTGCCGCCGGTGCCGATGCCCGCGACGAAGATGTCGACGGCGCCATCGGTGTCCTCCCAAATCTCGGGGCCGGTGGTCGCGAAGTGGATCGCGGGGTTGGCTTCGTTGGCGAACTGCTTCGCGAGGATGGCGCCGGGGGTCTTGGCGACGAGCTCTTCCGCCGCGGCGACCGCGCCCTTCATCCCCTCGGAGCCGGGGCTGAGCACCAGCTCCGCGCCGTAGGCGCGCAGCAGCGTCTTGCGCTCCTGGCTCATCGTCTCGGGCATGGTGAGCACCGCCTTGTAGCCGCGCGCCGCCGCCACCATGGCCAGGGCGATGCCGGTGTTGCCGCTGGTGGCTTCGACGATGGTGCCGCCGGGCTTGAGTTCGCCGGACTTCTCGGCGGCATCCACGATCGCGATGCCGAGTCGATCCTTGACGCTCGCCGAGGGGTTGTAGAACTCGAGCTTGGCGAGCACCGTGGCGTCGAGGCCCTTCGTCACGGAGTTCAGGCGCACCAGCGGCGTCTTTCCGAAGACCTCGGTGATGTCGTTGTGGATGCGGGCCATGGCGTGTCCTTTGATCGAGCGGTTGCCGGTGCAACACGGGGCGGGGCGGCGGAAGTGATCCGAAGCCCAGTGTTACAGCGCGCACGCCGCGCCAGAAATTCCCCGGGCGAATGTTACGCCGACGTCAGCCGGGCGGGTGCGGTGACGGATGCCGGGGCGGGGAACAGCACCGTCACGAGCACCAACGCGACGCCCGCTCCGAGTAGCTGCGCGGCGATGAACCAGGGGGCGGAGGCGGCGGCGATCCCCGCGAAGCTGTCGCTGAAGATGCGCCCGATGGTGATCGCGGGGTTCGCGAAGCTCGTCGAGCTGGTGAAGAAGTAGGCACCGCCGATGTAGGCGCCGACGGCTGGGGCGGCGAGGGAGCCCCGCCCGGTGCGGACGAGGGCGAAGATCACGAGCACGAGTCCCGCGGTCGCGACCAGCTCCGAGAGCAGGGTGCCGGGGGTGGCACGCTCGGTGGTGCTCCAACTGATTGCCGGCAGCTCGAACATGAAGTTCGCGACGATCGCGCCGGCGATGCAACCGAGGACCTGGGTGGGAATGTAGCGCGCGGTCTCGGCCCACCTGCGCCCGCCGAGTGCCGCATCCACGAGGGTGACGACCGGGTTGAAGTGCGCGCCGCTGATGGAGGCGAAGACGGCGATGAGCACGGCCAGCCCGAGGGCGGTCGCCCAGGCGTTGCCGAGCAGCTGCAGCGCGACATCGTCGGTGAGTCGGGAGGCCATCACCCCCGAGCCGAGCACGATGACGGCGAGCCCGGCGCTGCCGAGAAACTCGGCGAGCAGGCGCGCGGTCGGGCGGTCTGTGGCGGGGCGCGAGGAGTCAGGCACGGGAGCGATCATAGACTGCTGTCTATGGTTCGAACGATCGACGACGGCGCGGCTCTCGCCCTGCTCGCCGATCCGACCCGGCGGCGGCTCGTGGCGCTCATTCTCGAGGCGCCGGAATCGCGCGCGCTCGTCGGGCGGCTCGCCGAGACGCTCGGGCTGACCCAGCCCACCGTGAGTCATCACGTCAGGGCCTTGGCCGAGCACGGCATCCTCGTCGGTCGGCCGGAGGGGCGGCGCACCTGGTACTCGGTCTCACCGGATCGTCTCGACGCCGTGCTCGACCTGCTCGGCGGCGCGCGCTCGGGGGTTGACGCCGACGAGGTGTTGGGCCGCATCGTCGACGACCTGGTGACACGGTTCGCCGGCACCTTTTCGCGCGAGACCGTCGAGCGGTACGTGCGCGAGAGCCATGACCTGCTGGCCGAGCGTGCGCACGACGGTCGCTATTTGTCGTCGCGGAGCGCCGAGTTCGCGGCCGATCGGCTCGCGGCGCTGGCGGCGGTGGGGCACGCGCCCGGCGGGACGCCCGAGGTGCTCTTCGTGTGCGTTCAGAACGCCGGGCGTTCACAACTCGCGGCCGCGATTCTGCGCCAACTCGCGGGCGACCGTGTCGTCGTGCGCACGGCCGGGTCGGATCCGGCGGACGCGGTGCGCTCGTCGATCGTGACGGTGCTCGACGAGATCGGCGTGCCGCTCGGCGCGGCCTTCCCCAAGCCGCTGACCGATGAGGTGGTGCGCGCCGCCGATGTTGTCGTCACGATGGGCTGCGGCGACGCCTGCCCGGTCTACCCGGGGCGGCGCTACCTCGACTGGGAGCTGGAAGATCCGGTGGGCCAGCCGCTGGAGCGGGTGCGCGAGATCCGCGACGACATCGAGCGGCGCGTGCGCGAACTGCTCGCCTCGCTCGCCCTTTCATAGATCGTGATCTATGATTTGAGCATGGCTGAGATCCCCACCGTCCTGTTCGTCTGCGTCCACAATGCGGGTCGCTCCCAGATGGCCGCCGGATTCCTGTCGGCGCTCGCCGGCGACCGCATCCAGGTGCTGTCGGCGGGTTCCGAGCCGAAAGACCAGATCAACCCGATCGCGATCGAGGCGATGGCCGAAGAGGGCATCGACATCACCGGCAACGTGCCGAAGATCCTGACGACGGATGCGGTGAAGGCTTCCGACGTCGTCATCACGATGGGCTGCGGCGACACCTGCCCGATCTTCCCCGGCAAGCGCTACGAGGACTGGGAGCTCGAAGACCCGGCCGGCAAGGACCTCGACACGGTGCGGCGCGTGCGCGACGACATCAAGGGCCGCATCGAGACGCTGATCTCGGAACTGCTGCCCGCCTCCGTCTGAGCGTGGTGGCGCGCTAGTCGAAGTCGAGGCTGAGGCGCCGCAGCAGCCCGCTGAGGCGTTCGCGATCGGCGGGGCTCAGGTGGGCGAGAAGCTCGGCCTCGCCGACCAGCAGGGTGCTGATGGCGGCATCCACGCGCTCGCGGCCCTCCGGCGTCATCGCGACGAGCACGCCGCGTCCGTCGTGCGGATCGGTGTGGCGCAGCACCAGGCGGCGCTCCACCAGCCGGTCGATGCGGTTCGTCATCGTGCCCGAGCTGACCAGGGTCTGCTGCAGCAGCGCCTTCGGGCTCAGGGTGTACGGCGAGCCGGCGCGGCGCAGCGCGGCGAGCACGTCGAATTCCCACGGCTCCAGGTTCGAGGCGGCGAAGGCCGCGCGGCGGGCTCGCTCGAGGTGGCGCGACAGCCGCGCGACGCGGCTGAGCACCTGCAGGGGAGCGAAGTCGAGATCCGGCCGCTCGCGCTGCCAGGCGTCGACGATGCGGTCGACTTCGTCGGCAGAAGGTTCGGCGGTCATTGACCCATTATCCCGGGCAACGCCGCACATGCCCGGCACCACGACGTGGCAAACTGGGTGGGCGCACTCGCGCGGTCCGCTGTGGTGTAACGGCAGCACGACAGCCTTTGGAGCTGTTAGGTCTAGGTTCGAATCCTGGCGGCGGAGCTTTAATGAGTTTGTGGCCGCATCGGATGCCTTTCCCGCACCGCCTCAACGCCCGCCGGACGTGGAAGATGACTTCCGTTCGTCCGATCTTCGTGACGACCTCTGGATCGCTCACTACCTGCCGCACTGGTCGACGCCGGAGCGCTCCCGGGCACGCTACGCGATCGCGCCCGGGGAGGGGCTCCGCCTGCTGATCGAGCACGATCAGCTCGATTGGCGCGACGAGGACGCCCCGCTGCGGGTCTCCAACATCCAGACCGCCGTGTTCTCAGGGCCGGTCGGCTCCGATCGCGGCACCCACCGTCACCGGCCCGACGGCCTCGCCGTGCGCACCGAGACCCCCGAACGGCTGCTCTGGGCGCCGTCATCGGGCCGCGTCGACGTCACCGCGAGCGCGAGTGTCGACGAGGGCTGCATGCTCGCGGCCTGGCTCGTCGGCACCGAGCATGTGTCGCCGAACGCCAGCGGTGAGGTCTGCATCTTCGAGATCGACGCGTCGGCGATCGGGCCGGCGAAGAGTGGCGCCCGGTGTGGAGTCAAGGCGCACGGCGATGCGTCGCTCGAGACCGACATGAGCGAGGTCGTCGTTCCCCTGTACGCATCGCGACCGCACACTTGGTCGGTCATCTGGGGCTCCGGCGAAACGGTGATCGGGTGCGAGGGGGTCGTCATCAAGCGCGTCCCTCAGGCACCGGACTATCCGCTGGTGCTGTTGATCGATCTTTTCGAGCTCGTGCCGCGCGGCACGTCCAGCGGCTATCCGAAGTCGGCGACGCTGCACGCGGTCCGCGGCTGGGCGGGCTCGGCCCGGGGCTCCGATTGATAGCGTGGACCTCGTCGCTCGGCGACAGCATCCGCACCCCTGCGCTGAAAGGCACTACGTGAAAAACGCACTCCTCCTCGGTGAGTCCTGGACGACCCACATGATCCACCAGAAGGGGTTCGACAGCTTCACGTCGACCGAGTATGTGGAGGGCGGGCAGGAGTTCCGCGCCGCGCTCGAGGCCGACGGCTGGACCGTCACGCACCTGCCCGCGCACACCATCGAGACCGCCTTCCCGGCGACGGCCGAGGCGCTCGCCGAGTACGACCTCGTCGTCATCAGTGACGTCGGCGCGAACACGTTCCTGCTGAGCCGCGCAGTCTTCGGCCGCAGCGTCTCGGAGCCGAACAAGCTGACCGCGATCCGCGACTACGTGCTTGCGGGCGGCGGCCTGCTGATGGTCGGCGGCTACCTCTCGTTCTCGGGAATCGACGCCAAGGCGAACTACGCCAACACCGAGCTGGCCGAGATTCTGCCGGTCGGGATGCTCACCACCGACGACCGTGCGGAGCGCCCGGAGGGCGCCCCGATCGAGGTGCTCGCTCCCGAGCACGCGGCACTTGGCGGCGTCGGAACCGAGTGGCCGGCGCTGCTCGGCTACAACCGCACCACCCCGCGCGAGGGTGCCGAACTGCTGGCGACCGTCGCCGGCGACCCGCTCGTCGCCGTCACCACGGCGGGCGCCGGGCGCACCGGCGTGTTCACCTCCGACATGTCGCCGCACTGGGCGCCGCCGCCGTTCATGGAGTGGGACGGCTACGCGCCGCTCTGGCGCGCGCTGTCGAGTTTCGTCGCGCGCTCCTAGCCCCGGATCGCCCGGGAACCGGCGGCATCCGCCCGTTCCCGGGTGTGAACCCGGCCAGGTAGGGAAGAATCACCCCATGACCGATTCCCGTCTTGCCGTGATCGTTTTGGCCGCCGGGGCTGGCACTCGCATGAAGTCGCGCCGCCCCAAGGTTCTGCATCCGCTCGCGGGGGTGCCGCTCATCGGCCACGTGCTGGCGAGCGCCCGTGAGTTGTCGGCGGAGTTCGTCGTCACCGTGGTGCGGCACGAGCGCGACGCCGTGGCGAGCGCGATCCACGAGCTGCTGCCGGAGGCGATCCTGGTCGACCAGGATGACATCCCCGGCACCGGCCGTGCCGTCGAACTGGGGCTCGCCGCCCTGCCTGCCGACTTCGAGGGCGAGGTCGTCGTCGTCAGCGGCGACGTGCCGCTGCTCGATGTGGCGACGCTCTCGACCCTGCTCACCGCGCACCGCGGCGACGGCGCCGCGGCGACCGTGCTGAGTGCGATCGTGGATGACGCCACCGGCTACGGCCGCATCGTGCGCGATGCGGCGGGGGCGCTCGATCGCATCGTCGAGCAGCGCGACGCGAGCGACGACGAACTCCAGATCACCGAAATCAACTCCGGCACTTACGTGTTCGCGGCGGCCGCCGTGCGCGAACACCTCTCGCAGCTCGGCTCGCAGAACGATCAGGGCGAGCGCTACCTCACCGACGTCGTCGCGATGCTCCGTCGGGCCGGTCACCCGGTCTCGGCCGTTCCTGCCCCGGATGCCTGGGTCGTCGAAGGCGTCAACGACCGCGTCCAGCTGGCCCGCACCGCCGCGCGCCTGAACGCGATGATCGTGCGCGGCTGGCAGCTCGCCGGCGTCACCGTGGTCGACCCTGCGACCACCTGGATCGACCTGCGTGCCACGCTCGCCGAAGACGTGGAGCTGCTCCCCGGTACGCACATCGCCGGCTCCACGACGGTGGCGCGCGGCGCCCGGATCGGACCGCAGACCACGCTGCTGGATTGCGAGGTGGGGGAGGACGCCGTCATCACCCGCACCGATGCCACGCTCGCCGTGATCGGCGACCGCGCCACCGTCGGGCCGTTCGCCTACCTGCGCCCCAACACGCAGCTGGGCGCCGACGGCAAGATCGGCACCTTCGTCGAGACGAAGAACTCACAGATCGGCGCGGGCAGCAAGGTGCCGCATCTGAGCTACCTCGGGGACACGACCGTGGGGGAGGGCTCGAACATCGGCGCCGGCACCATCACCGCCAACTACGACGGTGTGAAGAAGCACCCGACGACGGTCGGCTCGCACGTGCGCACCGGCTCCCACAACGTGTTTGTGGCGCCCGTGACGATCGGTGACGGGGCGTACAGCGGGGCCGGCACGGTCATCCGCAAGGACGTTCCCGCCGGCGCGCTCGCGATTCTGCAGGCGCCGCAACGCAACGTGGAGCGCTGGGTGGCGGCCAACCGGCCGGGTTCCGCGGCGGCCGAGGCGGCCGCGCGTGCACAGGGCGCCCAGGAGACCGACAACTAGCCGCACCTCGGGTCGCTAGACTGGCACTCCAAGGGCGAAAGGCGGAGGCGTGGCGGCCATCAAAATCCAGGGTGAGAAACGTCTGGTCCTGGTATCGGGCCGAGCGCACATGCAGCTCGCGGAAGACATCGCGACCGAGCTCGACTCCGAACTCGTGCACACCGATGCCCGCACCTTCGCCAACGGCGAGATCTATGCGCGCTTCGACGAAAGCCTGCGCGGCACCGACGTGTTCGTGATCCAGTCGCACACGAGCCCGATCAACGAGTGGCTCATGGAGCAGCTCATCATGATCGACGCGGCCAAGCGCGCGAGCGCCAAGCGCATCACGGTCGTCGCCCCCTTCTACCCCTACGCGCGTCAAGACAAGAAGGGCCGCGGCCGCGAGCCGATCTCGGCCCGACTCGTCGCCGACCTGTTCAAGGCGGCGGGTGCCGACCGCATCATGAGCGTCGACCTGCACGCCGCGCAGATTCAGGGCTTCTTCGACGGACCCGTCGATCACCTGTTCGCCATGCCGGTGCTGCTCGCGCACTTCCGGCAGAGCCTCAACCCCGAGACCCTCACCGTGGTCAGCCCCGACATGGGCCGCGTGCGCGTGGCGGATGTCTGGAGCGACAAGCTCGGCGCTCCGCTCGCGATCATCCACAAGCGCCGCGACCCGATGGTGCACAACCAGGTCACCGTGCACGAGATCGTCGGTGAGGTCGAGGGTCGCGTCTGCCTGCTCGTCGACGACCTGATCGACACCGGCCGCACGATCGTGCGCGCCGCCGAGGCGCTCAAGGATCACGGCGCCATCGGCGTCGTCGTCGCGGCCACCCACGCGGTCTTCTCCGACCCGGCGCCCGAGATCTTGCAGAGCTCGTTCATCGACCAGGTGGTCGTCACCGACACGCTGCCGGTGCCGGAGGAGAAGCGCTGGGATCGCCTGCAGGTGCTCCCGATCGCGCCGCTCATCGCGCGCGCCATTCACGAGGTCTTCGACGACGGTTCCGTCACGTCGATGTTCGACGGCGCTGCCTAAGCCGCCCCGGCGCGCTACGCCGGAACGCCCGGCTCCGGCAGGTTGCTCAAGCCGGGGATGAGTCCCAGGTAGTTCAGCACCGTGTCGGTGCCGTCCGAGTCGCGGGCAACGCAATACCAGCCCGGCCCGGCGGGGGCGAAGAGCTCGATCGTCGCCACCGGGGTGACGCCGCGCAACTGCAGCGAGTTGACGATCGTGGTGCACGCGAGCGTCGCGGTGCGGCTCTGCGTCGTGAACGCCGACAGCACCGAGGGCAGGATCAGCGCGAGCACGCCGATCACGATGACGATGCGCAGCACGCGCTGCATCATCGGGTTCCGCACCGGCCGTTCGTCGGGGGACGGCTGCGAGAGTTCGGGGTGGGCGTCGTCGTTCATCGTCCCGACAGTCTGTCACCCCGTCGCGCGGCGATGCCGAGCCGGGTGGCGCGCACCGCGAGTCCCACCGCGACGACGAGCGCGCCGCCCAGCACGCCGGGAAGCGGCAGCGTGAGCGCGAGCCCCAGGCATCCGACGATCCCGATCACCGCGATCGCGCGCGGGGAGCGCCGCTCGGCGGCGGGCTGCCGAAGCGCCGACAGGTTGGCGACGAAGTAGTACAGCAGCACGCCGAACGACGAGAACGCGATCGCGCCGCGCAGGTCGGCGACCAGCACGATTCCGGCCACCAAAACGCCGAGGCCGAGCTCGGCGACGTAGGGCGTGCGGAATCGCGGGTGGATGCGCGCCAGCACTCCGGGCAGCTCGGCATCCCGCGCCATCGCGAGGCTGGTGCGACCGATGCCGGCGATCAGGGCGAGCAGCGCCCCGAGCGAGGCGAGCGCGGCGCCGACGCGCACGAGCGGCACCGCCGACTCCCAGCCGGCCGCCGCCACCACGTCGGCGAGGGGTTCGCGACTGCCCGCGAGCCCCTCCGCGCCGAGGGCGCTGAGCGCCGCGGTGGCGACAAGGGCGTAGACGAGGAGCGCGGTGCTGAGGGCGATGATGATGGCGCGCGGGATGATCCGGGCGGGGTCTCGCACCTCCTCGCCCATCGTGGCGATGCGCGCGTAGCCCGCGAAGGCGAAGAACAGCAGGCCCGCGCCTTGCAGCACCCCGAACGCGGATGCCGGGTCGAGCTCGAGGGCGATCGCGGGCGCCGGGGAGGCGACGAACCCGGCCGAGACGACCAGGGCGAGCACCGCGAGCGAGCCCGCGACGAGGATCTTGGCGGCGAGGGCGGTGCGCGTGACGCCGAGCGCGTTGATGACGGCGAGCGCGAGCACGGCCGCCGCGGCGACCGGTTTCTGCCACTCGGCCGGCACCGCATAGGCGGCGAAGGTGAGCGCCATCGCGGCGCAACTGGCGGTCTTGCCGACGACGAAGCTCCACCCGGCGAGATACCCCCACCACGGCCCGAGCACCTGCCGGCCGTAGAGGTAGGTGCCGCCGGCGGCGGGGTAGCGCGCCGCCAACTGGGCGGAGGAGAGCGCGTTGGCGATCGCGACGACGGCGGCGATGCCGAGCCCGATGAGCAGGGCGCCGCCCGCGGCCTCGGCGGCCGGGGCGAGGGCGGCGAAGATGCCCGCCCCGATCATCGAGCCGAGCCCGATCGCGACGGCGTCGGTCGTGCCGAGCCGGCGGGCCAGTCGGGGAGAATCGCTCACGCCCGGATGTTAGCGGAGCGAGGTGGCCGGTCCACATCGCCGCGATCGGCTCTCGCCCGCGGCGCCGCGTCGGCGTAGCGTCAGAGCATGGACGACGACGCGACGAGCTGGATGCGGGAGCGCTTCACCGCCGCGCTCGGCATCGCGCCGCGCCCGATCGAGAACGTCGGCGAGCCGCGCCTGGTCTCGAGCTACCCGGTTTCGGCGCTCGCGACCGCGTCGATCGGGGCCGCCGCGAGCGCCGCGGCCGAGCTGATCGGCGAGGCCTCGAACGCCCGCCCCGCCGTGCGCGTCGACCGCGCGCTCGCCGATGTCTGGTTCGGCACCGCCGTGACGCCGGTCGGGTGGAGCCTTCCCTCGCCCTGGGATTCGATCGCCGGCGACTACGAGGCGGCCGACGGCTGGATCCGGCTGCACACCAACGCGCCGCACCACCGCGCGGCCGCGCTCCGGGTGCTCGGTGTCGCGGGGGAGCGCGAGGAGGTCGCCCGGGCGGTGGCGGTGTGGAACGCGGGAGAACTGGAGACCGCGGTCGTGAACGAAGGGGGCTGCGCGGCCGAGCTGCGCTCGCCCGCGGAGTGGGCCGCGCATCCGCAAGGCGCCGCCGTCGCGCAGGAACCGCTGATCGGCTGGGGGTCGACCGGAGATTCGAGCGGCGTGCCGAGCGGGTGGGAGCCGACGGCCGAGCGCCCACTCGCCGGGCTCCGCGTGCTCGATCTGACGCGCGTGCTCGCGGGACCGGTCGCCACCCGCCTGCTCGCCGGGCTCGGCGCGAACGTGCTGCGGATCGATCCGCCCGGCTGGGCGGAGCCCGCGCTCGAACTCGACCTGACCCTCGGCAAGCACTGCGCCCTGGTCGACGGTCGCGACCCCGCGGGGCTCGAGCGGCTGCTCGAACTGCTGGCGAGCGCCGACGTGCTCGTGCACGGCTACCGACCGGGGGCGCTCGACTCCTTCGACTTCGGCGAGGCCGTGCGCCGGGCCACCCGGCCGGGCCTCGTCGAGGTCTCGCTCGACGCCTACGGGCACACCGGGCCGTGGGCCCGGCGTCGCGGCTTCGACAGCCTGGTGCAGATGTCGAGCGGGATTGCCGCCGCGGGGCTCCTCGACGGCACCTCGTCGACACCGACCCCGCTGCCGGTGCAGGCGCTCGACCACGCCACCGGATACCTGATGGCCGCCGCCGCGCTGGCCGGGGTGACCCGGCGGGTGCGCGGAGGTGAGGGGTCGAGTGCGCGTCTGTCGCTCGCGCGCACGGCGCTCGAACTGGAGTCGGCACCTCGCGGCGACGGCGATGTCGGCGACGCTGGAGCCGCCCGCGAGCGAGCGGTGATTCCGACCACCCCGATCGAGTCGCCGTGGGGTCCGGCCGCGCGCGCCGACCCGCCGTTCCAGATCGAGGGGGCCCCGCTCAGCTGGGAGCGTGCGCCGCGCGCGCTCGGAAGCGATCCTTCGGCCTGGTGACGCTGACGCTCACCGCCGCCCACGCGAACGGGCGGTGCTGCGAGGTGGCAGCACCGCCCGTTGGCGAATCGACGCGCAGTTAGTGCGTGTCGGTGGCGCTGATCTCGGTGCGGTCGCCCGACCACAGTGTGTGGAAGGTGCCGTCCTTGTCGACGCGCTTGTAGGTGTGCGCGCCGAAGAAGTCGCGCTGACCCTGCACGAGCGCCGCCGGCAGACGGTCGGCGCGCAGGCCGTCGTAGTACGACAGCGACGATGAGAACGCGGGCGACGGGATGCCGGCCTCGGCGGCGGCAACGACGACGCGGCGCCAGGCCTCCTGGGTGCCGGTGAGCGCCTCGCGGAAGTAGGGCGCGGTCAGCAGCGCAACGAGCCCGGGGTTCTCGGCGTAGGCCTCGGTGATGCGGTTCAAAAACTGCGCGCGGATGATGCAGCCGCCGCGCCAGATCTTGGCGATCTCACCCTTCTGGATGTCCCAGCCGTACTCCTCGGCGCCGGCGATGATCTCGTCGAAGCCTTGCGAGTAGGCGACGATCTTGGAGGCGTAGAGCGCGCGGCGCACGTCCTCGACGAAGGCGTCGGCGTCCGCGACGGCCCACGCCTCGGCGGGGCCGGGAAGGTCGGCGGCGGCGGCGCGCTGGGCGGGCTTCGACGACAGCGAGCGGGCGAAGACGGCCTCGGCGATGCCCGAGACGGGGATGCCCAGGTCGAGCGCCGACTGGACGGTCCAGGCGCCGGTGCCCTTCGCTCCGGCCTGGTCGAGGATCACGTCGACGAGAGGAGCGCCGGTTTCGGCATCCACCTGGCGCAGCACCTCGGCGGTGATCTCGATCAGGTAGCTCTCAAGCTCGCCCCGGTTCCATTCGGCGAAGATGTCGGCGATCTCGGCCGGGCTCTTGCCCGTGCCGCGACGGATCAGGTCGTAGGCCTCGGCGATGAGCTGCATGTCGGCGTATTCGATGCCGTTGTGGATCATCTTGACGAAGTGGCCGGCGCCGTCGGTGCCGACGTGCGTGACACAGGGCTCACCCTCGGCGACCGCGGCGATCGACTTGAGGATCGGGCCGAGCGTGACCCACGCCTCGGCGGAGCCGCCGGGCATGATCGAGGGGCCGAGCAGGGCACCCTCTTCGCCGCCGGAGATGCCGGCGCCGACGAAGTTGATGCCCGTGGCGCGGACCGCCTTCTCGCGGCGGATGGTGTCGGTGAACAGCGCGTTGCCGCCGTCGACGATGATGTCGCCCGGTTCGAACACCTTGACGAGCTCGTCGATCACCGCGTCGGTGGCGCGGCCGGCCTGCACCATGATGATCGCGGTGCGCGGCGTGCTGAGCGATTCGGCGAAGTCGGCGTAGGTCTTCGCGGGCACGAATCCGGCCTCGGGGTGTTCGGTCACGAGGGTCTCGGTCTTCTCATACGACCGGTTAAACACGGCGACGGTGTTGCCTTCGCGACTGGCGAGGTTCCGGGCCAGGTTTGAGCCCATCACCGCCAATCCGATGACGCCGATGTTGGCCTTCGACTGCTCTGTCACGTCACTCCTTGTGGATGATGGGCCCGTGGGTACGGGAGGTGTTGGGGGGCTGCGGACAGCCGCTTCAGCCTAGCCCGCCTCGCGCGGATGCTCGCCGCGAGCGGCGTCGCCCACCTCGCGGGCGATGAGCGTGACGTAGGTTCGCGCGCCGGCTTCGGCGGCGTCCGCGTCGCTCGCCGAGATGGCCGCGGCGGTCGCCACATGGTTCTCCAGCGTGCCTTCCGCGGGCATCGCGGGCGTGAGTCCGAGCGCCGCACGGCCGCGAAGCACTTCCTCGACGGGCACCGCGAGTTGCGCCAGCATGGCGTTTCCGGATGCCTCCAGCAGCAGCCGGTGGAAGGCGACGTCGACCTCGAGGTACTCGGGGCTGTTGCCGAGTCCGCGGCGACCGAGGGCGTCGAGCTCGTCGCCGAGTTGGCGCAACCGGGCACGCTCGGTGAAGCTC
>NZ_CAJQNT010000031.1 GCF_905479755.1 uncultured Schumannella sp.
GTCCTTGAAGCGCCCGTCATAGGCCTTGAGGATTGTGTTCTTGGTCGAAAGATAGACCGGAAACTTGCGGCCCAGGCCGTAGTTCAGCGAGGCGCGGGCGAAATCGCGGATCGACTCGTCGAGGTTGTACATCGCCATGGCGACGCCGGAGGATGGCGCGTCGAACACCTCGCGTTCGATGACCTCGCCGTCCTCGCCTTCGAATTTCATGGTCAGCTTCCCCTTGCCGGGGAACAGGAAGTCTGTGGCGCGATACTGGTCGCCGAAGGCATGGCGCCCGACAACGATCGGCTGGGTCCAGCCCGGCACCAGACGCGGCACGTTCGAGCAGATGATCGGCTCGCGGAAGATGACGCCGCCGAGGATGTTGCGGATCGTGCCGTTGGGGCTGCGCCACATCTTCTTCAGGCCGAACTCCTCGACGCGCGCCTCGTCGGGTGTGATCGTCGCGCACTTGACGCCGACTCCGTGCTTCTGGATGGCGTGCGCCGCGTCGACCGTGACCTGGTCGTCGGTCGCGTCGCGGTGTTCGATTCCGAGGTCGTAGTACTCGAGCTCAATGTCGAGGTAGGGGTGGATCAGGCGGTCCTTGATGAACTGCCAGATGATCCGCGTCATCTCGTCGCCGTCGAGTTCGACGACCTTGCCTTCGACCTTGATCTTGTCGACCACGCCGCGTCCTTTCGGGAGACTGTCTGGGGGCCGGAACCGGCCCATCACAGACTACCCGCTCTCCGAACTATCTCGACATCGAGAGAATTCACCGCGAAACGCCGCGGGGCGTTACCCTGTCGTTATGGCAGAGCTGAGACTGCACGACCTGACCGCCCAGACCATTGCGGCGGCGAACAGCCTCACGCTCAAGCCCGGTCAAGAGGCCTTCATCGAGCCGGAGACCTACACGGCCGCGGAAGACAAGCTCGACGCGTCCGGCTCCTGGCCGCGCGTGGTGCTCGACGAGAACGACGTCGTCGTGGGCTACATCATGGGTGCGTTCGATGCCGACGCGAGCGAAGAGTACCTGCGTGCCGCCCTGTGGCGCGTCCACGTCGCCGCCGAGGCGCAAGGCACGGGCGTCGGCCGGTTCGCCGTGAAGGCGTTCGCCGACGAGGCGCGCACGCGCGGCTTCGATCACGTCACGGTCGTCTGGGCGAGCGGCGACGAAGGCCCCGAAGAGTTCTTCAAGGCCGTCGGCTTCGAGATCATCGGCGAGACGCCGTACGGCGAAAAGCTCGGTGCGCTCAAGCTGTAACGCGCCCGTGGCCCCTCCCGGCGCCGACTTCACCTCGGCCGTGCTCGAGCTCGTGGCCGACATTCCGCCCGGTTGCGCCATGAGCTACGGCGACGTCGCCGCCGTGCTCGGCTCGCGCGGGGCGCGTGCGGTGGGCATGGTGATGGCCCGCTCGGGCGCCGAGGTGCCGTGGTGGCGCGTCATCCGCTCCTCCGGCCACCCGGCGATCGGGCATGAGCAGCGCGCCCTCGAACACTTCCGCGCCGAAGGCACACCGCTCATCTGGGCGGCCGACGGCGCGAGCTACCGCGTCGCGCCGTCCGCGCGCTGGGCGCCGCGTTAGCTAGACGAGCGAGTCGCGCCAGGCGGCGTGCAGCCTCGCGAAGCGCCCCGTGCCGCCGATCAGCTCGGCGGGCGCGCCGTCCTCCACAATCTGACCGTGCTCCATCACCAGCACCCGGTCGGCGATCGCCACGGTCGACAGCCGGTGGGCGATGATGATCGCCGTCCGGTCTGCCAGCAGCGTCGTCAGACCCTCCTGCACGAGTCGTTCGCTCGGGATGTCGAGCGAGGCCGTCGCCTCATCGAGGATCAGCACCGCCGGGTTCGCCAAGAACGCGCGCGCGAAGGAGAGCAGTTGCCGCTGCCCCGCCGAGACGCGCCCGCCGCGCTTATTCACGTCGGTGTCGTAGCCGTTCGGCAACTCCTCGATGAACCCGTGCGCCCCGACCGCCTTCGCGGCCTGGATGATCTCGTCGAACGTCGCGCCCGGCTTGCCGAGCGCGATGTTCTCGGCGACCGTCCCACTGAACAGGTACGCCTCCTGCGTCACCATCACGATCGCGCGCCGCAGATCCTTCGGGTGCAGGCGGCGCAGATCAACGCCGTCGAGCAGGATCTCGCCGTCGCTCGGATCGTAGAAGCGCGCCACGAGCTTGGCGAGCGTGGACTTCCCGGCGCCGGTCGACCCGACGAGCGCGATCGTCTGCCCCGCCGGAATGTTCAGCGTGAACTCCGGCAGGATGACCCGGTCGGCCCGATAAGCGAAGCGCACCTTCTCGAAGTCGAGGCGGCCCTCCGCCTCCCAAAGGTCGACCGGATCCACCGGATCCGGCACGCTCGGCCGCTCGTCGAGCACGCCCGAGATCTTCTCCAGCGCCGCCGCCGCCGACTGGTAGGAGTTGTAGAACATCGCCATCTCCTCCATCGGGTCGAAGAAGCGGCGCACATAGAGCAGAACGGCGAGCAGGGCCCCAACCTCGAGACCACCGTCGATCACCCGGAAGCCGCCAACCAGCAGCGCCACCGCGACCGCCACGTTGCCGATCAGCACGAGCCCCGGGTCGAAGATGCCGAACAACTGAATCACGCGCGCGTTCGCGTCGCGGTACTCCTCGACCTGCGCACCGAAGGCGCGCGCATTGCGCGGCTCCTTGCGGAACGCCTTCACGGCGCGGATGCCGGTCATCGTCTCGACGAAGTTCACGATCACCTTCGCCGACGCCACACGGGTGCGGCGGAACGCGCGCTGCGAGCGCGTCTGGAACCACCGGGTCAACAGCAGCAGCGGCGGCAGCGACCCGGCGAGAACGAGGCCCGACACGGGGTCGAGAATCACGAGCGCGCCCGCGATGAACACCATGTACAGCACGCCGCGCACGAGACCGTTGACGCCCGAATCCAGCAGTTCACGAATCGAATCGAGGTCGCTCGTCTGGCGCGCGATGATGCGACCCGAGGTGTAGCTCTCGTGGAACTCCAGGCTCAAGCGCTGCGCGTGCAGGTACACGCGGCGGCGCAGGTCGAACAGCACCGCTTGGCTCACGCGCGCCGAGAGCACGGTGTACTGCGCGATCAGGATCGCGCCGATCAGCCCGGTGATCAGGTAGGCGACCACGATCAGAGCGACGGGCATCCAGTCCTGGTCGTCCAGCAGCGCCGGCAGACCGCGATCGATTCCGATCGCGATGAGCGCGGGACCCGCGACCTGCGCGGCCGTGCTGACCACGACGACCAGCATGGTGAGGGCGACGCGCAGCTTGAGCGGCGCGAGAAGCGAGCCGAGTAGCCGCAGCGAACGCTGCCGGATCACGCGCGACTCGACCTTCGTGTAGTCGTCGCGCTCTTCGCCGGTGACTCCGCTGACGCTCATCGTGCACCTCCCCCGGGAATCGTGATGGTGCCGGTCTCGGTCGAGATCGGCGCGGTCGTCGTCGGCACGATCCCCTCGGCCACCTCGCGCTCGCGCCCCGGCGGCACATCATCGTCGAGGGACGAGATGACGTAGCGGTAGTGCTCGTTGTGCGCGATGAGCTCCGAGTGCGTGCCGACGGCCGTCACGCGTCCGTCCTGCAGCAGCGCGACGCGATCGGCCAGCTGCACGGTCGACGGCCGGTGCGCGACGATGAGCGCGGTCGTCGTGGCGAGCACGCGACGCAGTCCCGCCTCCACGCGCGCCTCGGTGTCGACGTCGAGCGCCGAGAGCGGGTCGTCGAGGACGAGCACGGCGGGTGCCGCGGCGACCGCGCGCGCGAGCGCGAGCCGCTGGCGCTGACCGCCCGAGAGACTGAGCCCCTCCTCGCCGATCAGCGTGTCGACACCCTCGGGAAGCTCGTGAACGAAGTCGGCCTGCGCGATCTCGAGCGCCTCCGCCATGACGGCGTCGCCCTCCTCGCGCCGCGCACCCTCGTCGAACTCGGGGCGCCCGAGCAGCACGTTGTCGCGCACCGACGCCGAGAACAGGGTCGCATCTTCGAAGCCCATCGCGATGTGACGGCGGAGCTCGTCGCGACTCAGGTCGCGGATGTCCACCCCATCGAGCAGGATGCGTCCGCCGGTCACGTCGTACAGTCGCGTCGCGAGCGCCGTCAGCGTGGTTTTGCCCGAACCGGTAAGTCCGACCAGCGCCATCGTCTCGCCGGGCTCGAGTTCGAGCTGGATGCCATCGAGCAGGTCGCGGGCGCCGGCCGGCGCATCCTGATACCGGAAGTGCACGTCATTAAAGACGAGCCGGCCGTGCGGCTCGGTAACCGTCGCGGGCGCCTCCGGGTCGGTGATGGTGTTCTTCTCGTCGAGCACCTCGAACAGCCGGTCGACGGCGGTACGGGTGTCGAAGGTCATCGACAGCAGGAATCCGATCGACTCGATCGGGAAGCGCAGCACCGTCGCCGTCGCGAAGAAAGCGAACAGCTCGCCGACGCTCAACTCACCGACCGAGGCGAGCCAGACCCCGCCCAACAGGCTCACCGCGAACGCGACATCGGGCACCAGCAGCAGCCAGAACCAGATGCCCGCGATCGCGCGCGCCTTCTCCAGCTCGGTGCCGCGCAGTTCCTCCGCCTGACGGGTGAACTTCTCGAGCGAGTATTTGCCCCGCCCGAAGGCCTTCAGCACACGGATGCCGTGCACGCTCTCCTCGACCGCGGTCGCCAGATCGCCCTGCTGGTCCTGACTGCGCCGCGCGACGATCGAGTACTTCTTCTCGAACAGGTACCCGGTGACCCACAACGGAATCGACAGCACCAGGAACAGCAGACCGAGAATCCAGCTCCAGTAGACGAGCACGGCGAAGCCGATCACGATCGTGACGATGTTGACGACGAGCAGCACGAGACCGAAGGAGAGCCAGCGACGGATGTGGCTGAGGTCGCTCATCGCCCGCGAGAGCAGCTGACCCGACTGCCAGCGGTCGTGGAAGGCGACCGGCAGATCCTGCAGCTGCGCGTAGAGGGTGTTGCGCATCGTCGCCTCGACGTGGGTGCCGGGCGTCAGGACGAACCAGCGGCGCAGCGCGATGAAGATCGCCTCCAGCACGCCAAGGCCGAGCACGGCGAGCGCCGCCGGCCAGATGAGTCCCGGGTCTCCGGCCGCGAGCGGTCCGTCGACGAGCCCCTGCAGCACCACCGGGATCACGAGCGCGACAACACCGGCGAACAGCGCCGCGATACCGCCGAGCAGGATGCGCGGCAGCGCCGGGCGCACGAACGGCACCAGGCGCAGCAGGGTCGACACGGTGCCGCGCGGACGCGGCGAAGTCGTGGTGGACGACGAAGAAGGCATTGCGGTGGTCCTTTGGGGACGCCGAAGCGTCAACAGAGCTGAGAAGAAGTCGTGCCCGAGCGGACAGCCTTCCAGATTAGGCGCGAGTGACGCGCCCGGCAAGTGCGAACGCGACCTAGTGGAAGAAGTGCCGCTCGCCGGTGAAGTACATCGTGACCCCGGCGGCGTTCGCCGCCTGGATGGTCTCGTCGTCGCGCACCGAACCGCCCGGCTGCACGATCGCGCGCACGCCCGCATCCAGCAGAATCTGCGGTCCATCGGCGAACGGGAAGAACGCATCCGAGGCGGCCACGCTCCCGGCGGCGCGCTCGCCCGCGCGTTCCACCGCGAGCTTGCACGAGTCCACGCGGTTGACCTGCCCCATTCCGACGCCGACACTCGCGCCGCCCGTCGCCAACAGGATGCCGTTGCTCTTCACGGCGCGGCAGGCGCGCCACGCGAAGTCGAGGTCGGCGAGGGTGTCGGCATCGGCCGCGGGCCCTGCCGCCAAGGTCCACTCGCTGGCCGGCGCAAAGTGCGCGTCGACCTCCTGCACGAGCAGGCCGCCCGAGATCTGCTTCAGCTCGGCGGGCTCGCGCCGGTAGTCGGCGGGCAGCTGCAGCAGACGCAGGTTCTTCTTCGCCTGCAACACCTCCAGGGCGCCCGCCTCGAAGCCGGGAGCGACAATCACCTCGGTGAAGATCGGGGCGATCGACTCGGCCGCCTCGCGCGTGATCGGCCGGTTCGCGGCGATCACACCGCCGAACGCCGACACCGGATCGCAGGCGTGCGCGAGCGCGTGCGCCTCCGCGATCGCGTCAGCCGTCGCGATTCCGCACGGGTTCGCGTGCTTGATGATCGCCACCGTCGGGGTCTCGTGGTCGTAGGCGGCGCGCAGGGCGGCGTCGGCATCCACGTAGTTGTTGAACGACATCTCCTTGCCGCCGAGCTGGGTCGCCTGGGCGATGCCCGCCGAATGCGCGACCGTGTAGAGCGCGCCCGCCTGGTGGCTGTTCTCGCCGTAGCGCAGCGTCGCCGCGCGGTCGGCGCTCAGGGTGAAGGTCGGCGCGAACTCGATCGCGGCACTCGCCGCCGGTACGGCGCCGTCGGCGACCGCCTCCGCCTCCGCCAGCAACGCGGTGCTCTCGAACCAGGCGGCGACCGCGGCGTCGTAGTCGGCCGTGTGCCGGAACGCCTCACGGGCGAGTTCGAAGCGCGTGCCGAGCGTGGTGCCGCCGGCACGCACCGCCTCGATCAGCGCGTCGTAACGGGCCGGGCTCGTCACCACCGCAACGTTGGCGTGGTTCTTGGCGCTCGCGCGCACCATCGCCGGGCCGCCGATGTCGATCTGCTCTACGACGGCGTTCGGCTCGGCCCCCGAGGCGACCGTCTCGCGGAACGGGTACAGGTTCACCACGACGAGCTGGAACGGCGCGATGCCGAAGCTCGCCAGCTCCTTCTCGTGACGCTCCAGACGCAGGTCGGCGAGCAGGCCCGAGTGTACGGCGGGGTGGAGGGTGCGGACGCGGCCGTCGAGGTGCTCGGGGAATCCGGTGACGTCGCCGATCTGGGTGACCGGGAGTCCCGCATCCGCGATCGCCTTCGAGGTGCCGCCGGTCGACACGATCTCGACGCCCGCCTCCACGAGTGCGGTGGCGAGCTCGACGAGGCCCGTCTTGTCGCTGACCGCGATCAGGGCGCGCGTGATGGGGACGACGTCGCGGTCGCGGTACTCGGCGGGGTCGATGGCGGGGCCGGACATCACAGTTCCTTGAGGTCGAGGTGCGAGTTGGCGATGTCGAGCACGACCTGCACGAGCAGTTCGCGTTCGACCCGCTTGATGCGGTTGTGCAGGTGGTCTTCGGTGTCGCCAGGTTCGATCGGCACGCGCTGCTGCGCGATCACCGGACCGGAGTCGATGCCCTCATCGACGACGATGACGCTCGCGCCGGTCTCCTTGGCGCCGGCGACGAGCGCGTCGCGCACCGCGTGCGCGCCCGGGAACTCGGGCAGATACGCCGGATGCGTGTTGATCAGATTCGGCGCGAGGGCCCGCACGGCGGTCGCTGGTAGCAGTCGCATGAAGCCGGAGAGGATCACCAGGTCGGCATCCCACTGGCGGATCTGCGCGACGAGGGCCTCGCCCCACGCCTCCCGGTCGGGGTAGGCCTGGAACGGAACGACGAAGGTCGGGATGCCGTAGTCATCGGCGTGCATCAACCCGTCGGCATCGCGATCGGCGCCGATCGCCACCACCCGCGCGGGGAATTCGGCGTCGTCGCTGGCGTCGAGCAGGGCCCGGAGATTGGACCCGCCCCCCGAGATGAGGACGACGAGGCGGAGCACGCCCCCAGCCTACCCGCGCCCGAGTGTGACGTTTCTCCGGAGGTTCCGGGTCGCGAGTGTGACGTTTCTCCGGAGGTTTCGGGGGCGAGGGTCCCGGGATGCCGAGGGCGCATCCGCTCTCAGAAGCACTTTCTCCGGAAAAGCGACACACTCGCGCGGGGGGCACCGCGCCGGGCGGTGCTCGAGGAGCGGCGGATGCGGGAGGTCAGTCGCGGCGGCGGCGGTCGGCGACCAGGAAGCCGAGCCCGATCGCGACGGTGAACTCGATCAGGGCGACGACCCCGACCGCGAGCGGGTCGGGGCCGACCAGCGCGAGCCGCCCCGGGCCCGCCGATCCGGCGGAGGCGGCGGCAAGCCCCGCCATCACGAGCGCGCCGAGCACGCCAGCGCCGAGCACCGTGCCGAGCAGTGCAACCGGCCCGCGCACCGGCGCCGCACGGTCCTCGGCGGCGTCGCGCAGCATCCGTCGCCTCGCCGCGGCCCCGACCAGGAACGCCGCGACGACGGGGACGAGGAGTCCCAGATACCCGAACGCGCCGATCTCGGGCGGCACGGCCCCGAGGATCGGGAGCGCCGGAATCGGCCCGAGCACCGTGCCGAGCGGCGACACCGTCGAGCCGAGCCCGACCGCGAAGCCGGGGCCGAGCAGCCAGCTGGCCGTCCAGACGACGAGGTTCGGCAAGATCGCGAACTCGGCCGCCGTCACGACGGCACCGCCGAGCACCTCGCCGTGGAGCGATTCGTAGAGGCGGATCACCTCGGCGTAGCGCAGCACGAGCGCCGCCGCGAACACCACCGCGGACGCCGCGATCGTCAGCGCGGCCGCACCGAGACCGGCGCGCACCGCGCCGAGGGCGGCCGCTCGCACGCCCGGATCGAGGCGCCCATCCCGCCACCCCTCCCGTGGTGCGCGCGCCCGCACGCGCTCGCGCAGCAGGCCGAGCGCGAGCCCGAGCGCATAGACGAAGGCGGGCAGAATCGCCGCCTGCACGAGCGAGGGCCTGGCGTCGTCGTGCAGGCTCACCGCCGTGAGGCCGAAACTCACCAGCGCGACGGCGACGATCGCGCCGAGTGCGCCGAGCATCCGATGCCCCGCTTCGGCGATGCGGCGACCCGCGCGCGCGGCGAGCAGGAGCGTCAGCAGCGCGCCGCCGAGCAGCGCGATCGTGACCGGCACCGCGGCCTCGGCCTCGGCGATCCCGAGAGCGGATGCGGTCACCTCATCGAGCCGGAATGTCACGTCGACGCCGTGGCCGAGTAGCCACACGTCGAGGGCGCCGCGCCAGAACACGAGCCAGTCGACGCCGAACCCGAAATACGCCGCCCACAGGATCGTGAGCGGAACCAACGGCAGCGCGATGCCGACCGCGACCGTGAGTACCGCCTCGAACATCGAGAACAGGACGGTCAGGCGGCGGCTCACGGTGCGACCCTACCGCCGGTCCGCGGCCGCGCCCGGGTGCCTCGCGCGCGTCCCTCCCCCGGCCCGCCCCCTTTCACGAAATGCAGGAGATTCTGCGCGGCGAGAGCCGCGCGACCCCGCTACGACAGGGCAGGGTCTCCGCCGCTCCTGCATTTCGTGACAGGCACCACAGGCGCGACAGGCACCACAGGCGCGACAGGCGCGGGCGACCCCGCCCCGACGGGGGCTCAGCCGACGCGGCTCAGCACAGGGGGTCGGTGGCGGGCACCTCATCGCGCAGCAGGTAGGCATCCACGGTGTCATCAATGCAGGAGACACCCTGCGCGTAGATCGTGTGTCCCTCGCCCTCGTAGCTGATCAGCACGCCGCTCGACAGCTGCTCGGCGAGCGAGACCGCGTTCGCGTACGGGGTCGCCGGGTCGTTGGTGGTGCCGATCACGAGGATCGGCGGCGCGCCCGCCGCGGTGAACGAGGTCGGCAGCTCGGCGACCGGCACCGGCCAGTTCGAGCAGACCACGTCGAGCACGGCGTAGTCGTCGTACGCGAAGTAGCGGCCGAGGATCGGCGCGCGGTCGTCGATGATCTCGACGCCCTCCAAGGGGGTCACCCCGTCGGTGCCGAGGTCGCCCTCATTGCAGGTGACGGCGGTGTAGATCTCGTTGCCGTTGCCGTCGTACCAGCCGCCGTAGCGGCCGTAGTAGGAGTCCGCGTTGTCGAAGGTCGGATCCGGATCCCCGACGGCGAGCGCCGCGAACATCGCGGTCAGCGACGGCCAGCTCCACTCGGAATACAGCGTGTAGGCGATGCCGGTGCCCACGGTGGCGGAGTCGAGTTGGCGCCCATCGGAGGCGACCAGTTCAAGGTCGTCAATCCGGTCGAGGAGGTCGCGCACCTGCAGCAACCCGTTGTCGACGCTTCCCGTGAACGGGCAGCCGCTCTCGGACAGGCACCAGGCCATGTACGAGCGCAGCGCGCTGTCGAAGCCGGCCATCTGGGTGGCGAGCGCTTCGAGGTCGCTCACCTGCGGATCCACGGCCCCGTCGAGCACCATCCGCCCGACCTTCTCGGGGAACAGCTCCGCGTAGACCGCACCGAGGTAGGTGCCGTACGAGTAGCCGAGGTAGTTGAGGGAGGTGTCGCCGAGTACGGCGCGGATCACGTCCATGTCGCGCGCGACGCTCGCCGCATCCAGGTGCCCGAGCAGCGGGCCGGTGTTCTCGAGGCACGCGTTCGCCCAGTCGAGCTCGCGCGCGGTCAGCTCGTCGATCCACTCCTGGGTGCCGTAGTCGACGTCGTAGGTGCCGTAGAGCAGCTCGTCCTGGTCGGCGGGGTCGGTGTAGCAGACGACGGGGGTCGAGCTGCCGACCCCGCGCGGGTCGAAGCCGATGACGTCGTAGCTGGCGAGCACATCATTCGTCACGACGTAGGCGGCCGAGTTGACGACGAAGTCGAAGCCCGATCCGCCCGGACCGCCCGGGTTGATCAGAAGGGAGCCCATCGCCGTCCCGGGGGCGCGGTGCCGGGAGATCGCGATTTCGATCGTGGCGCCGGTCGGGTCGCTCCAGTCGAGCGGCACGGTCACACGCGCCTCGTCGAGCCGGGTGTCGATGGACGACCAGCTGAGTTCTTGCGTGTAGTACGGCTCGAGCTCGGCGGCGACGTCTTCACCGGTGGGCGTGCTCCCGCCGGGTGTCTCCGGCCCGAACAGCGAGATCAGCGAGCATCCGCTGAGGACCAGGCCGACGGCCGCCCCCACAGCGGTGGCGGCGACGATGCGCGGTCGAGACACGAGACCTCCTGGTGGTCGCGCGACTCTCACGCGGCCCGCGACCAGCCTAGGCGGGGTTCCGCGCTCAGCCGAGGACCGCGCGCGCAGCGTCGCGCGCCGTCGCCGGGCTGTGCGCCGCCGCGGCCGCCTCCGCCATCGCGCGGCAGTCGGCACGGCTCAGCGCTCCGAGCTTCTGGGCGACGCGCGGGATCGCGCGCGCCGACATCGACAGCGAGGTCACACCGAGCCCGACGAGCACCGCCGCGAGGGCCGGATCGGCCGCCGCTTCGCCGCACACGCCGACCGGGGTGCCGCTCACCTCGCCCGCGGCGCCAACGCTGCGGATGAGACGCAGCACCGCGGGCTGCCACGGGTCGTTCAACTCGGCCAGTTCGCCGAGTTGACGGTCGGCGGCCATCGTGTACTGAGTGAGGTCGTTGGTGCCGAGGCTCACGAAGTCGACGACCTCGACGAGTTCGGGGGCGCTGAGCGCCGCCGCGGGGGTCTCGATCATGACGCCCGCGCGCTCGATGCCGTGCTCGCGGCAGAGCGCGACGAAGGCGGAGGCCTCCTCGACGGTGGCAACCATGGGCGCCATCACCTGCACCTCGGCGCGCTCCTCGGCGGCGGCCTCCGCGATCGCCCGCAGTTGCGTGGCGAGGATCTCGGGCCGACGCCAGGAGGTGCGAAGCCCCCGCACGCCGAGCGCCGGGTTCTCCTCCCCCGCCGCCGTCACGAAGGGCAGCGGCTTGTCGGCGCCCGCATCGAGGGTGCGCACGACGACTTTGCGGCGGGGGAACGCGGCGAACACCTCGCGGTAGGCGCTGCGCTGCTCCTCGACGCTCGGCGCCTCGGCGCGGTCGAGAAAGAGGAATTCGCTGCGGAACAGGCCGATGCCTTCCGCCCGGGCCTCGGCGGCGGCTCGCGCGTCGGCCCCGCCGCCGACGTTGGCCAACAGGGCGACCGGATGCGCATCCGCCGTCGCGCCGGAACCGCTGAAGTCGGGCACCGCCGCGGCGTCACGCACGCGGGCGACCTCGTCGGCATCCGGGTTGGGGCTCACCTCGCCGGTCTCGCCGTCGACGAGCACGAGCATTCCTTCCGGCAGCGCGAGGGCGTCGCGCACGGCGACGACCGCCGGGATGCCGAGCGAGCGAGCGATGATCGCGGTGTGCGAGGTCGGCCCGCCCTCTTCGGTGACGAGCGCGAGGCAGGTGGCGGGGTCGAGCGTCGCGGTGTCGGCGGGGGCCAGGTCGCGGGCGACGAGCACGAACGGTTCCGAGCGGTCGGGGATGCCCGGCACCGGCAGGTCGAGCAGCGTGGCGACGAGACGGTCGCGCACGTCGCGCACGTCGGCGACGCGTTCGGCGGTGCGTCCGCCGAGCCCCGCGAGCATGTCGGCGAGGTCGCCCGCGGAAGCCCAGAGGGCGTTCGCGGCGGGGATGCCCGAGGTCTCGATCGCGGCGACCGCCGGGTCGATGAGCCCGGGGTCGGTCGCCATGAGCGCCGTGGCCTGGAGGATCTGTTGCGCTTCGCCGAGGGCGGTGGTGGCCCGGGCGGTGAGTTGCTCGGCGACCGCGGTCGCAGCGGCCCGGAGCCGGTCGATCTCGGCGGCGCGAGCGGGTTCGGCGAGCGCCTCGGCGGGGGCGGGTTCGGCGATCGGGGCCGCCACGTGCACGACCGGTCCGACGGCGCGTCCCGCACTCACCCCGAGCGGCCCGGAGGCGCGCACGGGCGCCGGGGCGGCGGCCAGCGTCGGAGCATTGAGCTCGCCGAATCCGTCGTCGACAAGCGCCTGGATGTGGTCGAGCACCGCGTCCGCATCGGGTCCGGCGGCCGAGATCTCGATCTCGTCACCGCCGCGGCTTCCGAGCCCGATGAGGGCGGTGGGACTCGCGGCGGCGACCGTCGCACCGGTGCGCAGCAGGGCGAGGCGCGCGTTCTCGGCGCGGCCCGCTTCGGTCGCCAGCAGCGCCGCGGGGCGGGCGTGCAGGCCGAGCGGGTTGCGCAGCGTCATCCGGCGCGAAATGCGGTCGGCTTCGGCGTTTCCCTCAGCGGCGGGCGCCGCCGCGGGCGCCGCCTCCGCGTCGCCCAGCTGACCGCTCTTGGGAGCAAGAGCGGCCTGGGCTTCGGCGGCGGCCTCCTCGAGTGAGGCGCCGCCGGCCGCACGCACGATGGCCGCGAGGAGCCCCTCCACGAAGGGGGCGGCCGAGAGCTTCACCTCGACGTCGCTCGCCCGCAGTTCGAGCGCCAGCTCGGCGCTCAACACGGCCGAGCCGAGATCCATGAGGACGAGCACGCCGTCGGTGTCGGCGAGCTCATCGATCGCGGTGGCGACCTTCATCGCGTCGGTGCCGATGATCGGGGAGCCGTCGGCATCCGTTCCGGCACCGGCGGCGAGCTCCACGCGCGGGGCCCCGTTCGGGACCATCGCGAGGGCAAGGTCGAGGGCCGCCTCGGCCAGTTTCAGACTGTGCGAGACGACGACGAGGCCGATCATGGTCTAGCTCTCGAGTGTCTCGGCAAGGCAGCGCAGCAGGAGCGCACTCGAGGCGGCGCCCGGGTCCAGGTGGCCGGCGCTGCGCTCACCGAGGTAGCTCGCACGCCCCTTGCGGGCGACGAGCGGCTCGGTCGCATCGCGACCCTTCTCGGCGGCATCCGCCGCGGCAGCCGCGGCCTCGGCCGGGGACTTGCCGTCGGCAACGGCGCCGTCGAAGGCATCGAGGGCGGGGGCCAGCGCGTCGAACATGGTCTTGTCGCCGAGCTCCGCCTTGCCGCGCGCGACGATGCCGTCGAGCCCGGCCCGCAGGGCCGCCGCGAGCGCCGCACCGTCGAATTCGGTGACGGCGCCCGCGGTCATGCCCATGCGAAGGAAGAACGTGCCGTACAGCGGGCCGCTCGCTCCGCCGACCGAGGTGACCAGGGTCATCCCGACGCTCTTGAAGAGCTCGTCGGCGGTCGCGGGAGTGCCCTCCTCCAGTTTCGCCATGACGGCGGCGAAGCCGCGTGCCATGTTCGCCCCGTGGTCGGCATCGCCGATCGCGGAGTCGAGTTCGGTGAGGTAGGCGCGCTGTTCCGTCACCTGCGTGCGGTACGTCTCGAGCCATGCCACCAACTGGGTGAGGGGGACCGTGCTGTTCGTCATGTCAGTTCTTCCGTTCCGTGCGTGGGTAACTCAGAGGCCCCAGCGGAGGCCTGCGGTGTTGACGGGAGCATCCCACAACCCCAACAGCTCATCATCCGCCTTGAGCACCGTGACCGAGCAACCCGCCATGTCGAGCGAGGTGATGTAGTTGCCGACCAGGTTTCGGGCGATCGTCACCCCCGCCTTCTCGAGCAGCTTGGCGACCTCGCCGTACATCAGGTACAGCTCGATGAGCGGCGAGCCGCCCATGCCGTTGAGCATGACGATCGACGGCCCCGACGTGACGTCGAGGTCGGCGAGGATCGGCTCGACGAGCTGCTGGGCGATCTCGTGCGCTCCGGCGAGCGGCACGCGGTGGCGTCCCGGTTCGCCGTGGATGCCCACGCCGATCTCCATCATGTCGTCCGGCAGGTCGAAGGTCGGCTTGCCGGCCGCGGGCACCGTGCAGCTCGTGAGCGCCATGCCCATCGAGCGACCGGAGTCGTTGACCTTGTTGGCCAGGGCCGCGATGGCCGCGAGGTCGCGGCCTTCCTCGGCGGCGGCACCGACGATCTTCTCGAGCAGGACGGTCACGCCGACGCCGCGGCGACCCGCGGTCCAGGTGGAGTCCTGCACGGCGACGTCGTCGTTGGTGACGACGGTCGCCACCTCGATGCCGGACTCCGCGGCGGCAAGCTCGCCCGCCATCTCGAAGTTCATGACGTCGCCGGTGTAGTTCTTCACGATGTGCAGCACGCCGGCTCCGCGGTCGACGACCTTCGTCGCCTCCTGCATCTGGTCGGGCGTCGGCGAGGTGAAGACCTCACCGGCGCACGCCGCGTCGAGCATGCCGAATCCGACGAATCCGCCGTGTAGCGGCTCGTGGCCGGAGCCACCGCCGGAGACGAGGGCGACCTTGCCGTCCTGCTTCGGTGCGGCCCGGTAGATGATCCGGTTCTTGTGGTCGACCGTCAGGTCGGAGTGGGCGGCCTCGACGCCGACGAGCGCGTCGGCGAGAACAGCCTCGGGGGCATTGATCAGTTTCTTCATCAGTTCGCCTTCTCTTCGGTCAGGGCGGTCTTGAGGCCGGTCTTGTCGGCCTGCGTCTTCGAGATGGCGCCGAACAGCAGGGCCGCGACGATTCCGCCGAGCACCTCGGCGACGATGTACACCCAGTACTGCTCCCAGGCAACGCTGCCGCCGAGGAGGGACTGCACGATCATCGGGCCGGTGGTGCGGGCCGGGTTGATCGAGGCGCCGGTCGCCGGGGCGACCGGGATGATCGCGGCGAAGACGACGAGGCCGATCGCGAGACCGGCCCATCCGGGCGCGGCCTTGCGGTGGATGACGCCGAACACCGCGAAGACGAGCAGGAAGGTTCCGATGAACTCCGCGAACAGCGCCTGCGGAACCGACACCACCTCGGGGTTGAACGCCGCGACGCCGAGCCCCAGCTCACTGGCACGCATGCCGAGAACCCCGACGATGGCGAACGCGCCGGCCGTGGCACCGAGCAGCTGCGCGATGAGGTAGCCGGGAACTTCCTTCCACGGGAACTTCCCGGTGACGGCGAGGCCGAGGGTCACGGCCGGGTTGATGTGGTTGCCGGAGATGTAGCCGAACACGTACACCGTGACGACGACGATCGTGGCGAACGACAGCGAAATGAAGCCCAGGTCGCCACCGGTGAACGGCCCGTCACCACGCACCATCGCGAGCGCCGGCACCGAGCCGACGCCGACGAAAACGAGGAAGGCGGTGCCGAGGAACTCCGCGGCAAGCTTTTGCCACGTGGTGTTCTCATCCATATGTACTCCTTTGGACATGCGGTTTGTTCGATGCGGGGTTCCGCGAGCGCTTCAATTTCGGAACGCTATTCGATAATGTCGAATATGCTCCGGTTGTGAGCGGGTTGTCAACCCCCCGGAGTGAACGGCAAGGGCGCCGGCCGCGCCCATAATGGAAACCTTGCGGAAAGGGGTGGCGGTGATCCAAGCCATTGACCGCGCCGCGAAGGTGCTGAGCTCGCTGCAGGGCGCACGCCACCTCGGAATCACCGAATTGGCGGCCGCCCTCGAGCTTCCCCCCTCAACCGTGCACGGCATCGTGAAGTCGCTGCAGCAGCACGGCCTGGTGGCGAAAGAGCGCGGCAGCAACCGCTACATGCTCGGCCCGGCACTGCTGAAGCTGAGCAACGTCTACCTCGACACGCTCGACGTGCGCGCCCGCGCCATGCGCTGGACGCGCGAGCTCTCCCGGCGCACCGGACTCGCCGTGCGGCTCGGCGCCGAGCTGTTCGACGAGGTCATCGTCATCCACCACAACCGTCGCCCCGACGGCAGCCAGCAGATGCTCGAGACCGGGCTCACCATCCCCGCGCACGCCTCCGCGATGGGCAAGATCCTGCTCGCCTACGACGGCGACTACGCGTCTGAGGTGCTCAGCAAGCCGCTGCGGAGCCTCACCGGCGACACCGTGACGGATGCCGCCAAGCTCTCGCTCGGACTCGCCCAGATCGCCACGCGCGGCCTCGCGACCGAAGAAGACGAGGCGGTACTCGGAGAGTCGAGTGTCGCCGCCCCGGTCTCGGATGCGTCCGGCAACGTCATTGCCGCGGTCGCGGTCGTGCTCCCCACGAGCGAGTGGCCGCCGGAAGACCCGGTGCTCAACGACCTGCGCGAGACCGCGCGCAACATCTCGCGCGAACTCGGCGCGATGAACTGGCCGCCGCCCGCACCCAGCGGCGCGGCGACCGAACTCGCCGAGGACTAGAGCGCGGCGATGATCTCGCGCATGAGCGCGGCGGTCTCGCTCGGCGTCTTGCCGACCTTGACGCCCGCGGCTTCGAGGGCTTCCTTCTTGGCCTGAGCGGTTCCCGCCGAGCCCGAGACGATCGCGCCCGCGTGACCCATCGTCTTGCCCTCGGGCGCGGTGAAGCCGGCGACGTATCCGACCACCGGCTTCGTGACGTTGGCCTTGATGAAATCGGCCGCACGCTCTTCCGCGTCGCCGCCGATCTCGCCGATCATGACGATCGCCTTGGTCTCGGGGTCGGCCTCGAACGCCGCGAGGGCGTCGATGTGCGTCGTGCCGATGATCGGGTCGCCGCCGATGCCGATCGCGGTCGAGAAGCCCAGGTCGCGCAGCTCGAACATCATCTGGTAGGTCAGGGTTCCCGACTTCGACACGAGGCCGATGGGTCCCTTGCCGGTGATGTTGTTCGGGGTGATGCCAACCAGCGACTCGCCGGGCGTGATGATGCCCGGGCAGTTCGGGCCGATGATGCGGGTCTTGTTGCCCTTCGCCTTGGCGTAGGCCCAGGCCTCGGCCGAGTCCAACACCGGCACGCCCTCGGTGATGACAACGAGCAGCCCGATCTCGGCGTCGATCGCCTCGACCATCGCGTCCTTCGTGAAGGCCGGCGGCACGAACGCGATGGAGACGTCGGCGCCCGTGGCCTCCATCGCCTCCTTGACCGTCCCGAAGACGGGGAGGCTCACGCCACCCTCGTGCTCGACCGTGGTGCCCGCCTTGCGCGCGTTGACGCCACCCACGATCTGGGTGCCGGCCTTGAGCATCAGGGCGGTGTGCTTCGTGCCTTCGCCGCCGGTGATGCCCTGGACGATGACCTTGGAGTCCTTGTTCAGGAAGATCGACATTCTGTTTCTCGATTCTGGAGTTCGATACGCCGCGTGCGGCTACTCAATCAGCGGGATGCCAGCGGGGTCAGGCCGCGGCGAGCTCGGCGGCCTTGTCGGCGCCCTGGTCCATGTTCTCGGCGATCGTGACGAGCGGGTGGTTGGCGGCGGCGAGAATCGCACGCCCCTCCTCCACCTGGTTGCCGTCGAGTCGCACGACGAGCGGCTTGGTGGCCGCGTCGCCCAGGATCTCGAGCGCCTTGACGATGCCGTCGGCGACCGCAACACACGAGGTGATGCCGCCGAAGACGTTGACGAACACGCTCTTGACCTGCTCGTCGCCGAGGATGACGTCGAGGCCCGCGGCCATGATGGTCGCCGAGGCGCCGCCGCCGATGTCGAGGAAGTTGGCCGGCTTGACTCCGCCGTGGTTCTCGCCCGCGTAGGCGACCACGTCGAGGGTCGACATGACGAGCCCCGCGCCGTTGCCGATGATTCCGACCTGGCCGTCGAGCTTGACGTAGTTGAGGTCGTGCTCCTTGGCCTTCGCCTCGAGCGGGTCGGTCGCGGCCGCATCCTCGAGCTCTTCGTGCTCGGGGTGACGGAACGCGGCGTTCTCGTCGAGCGAGACCTTGCCGTCAATCGCGAGAATCGCGCCGGCGCCGGTGAGGATCAGCGGGTTGACCTCGACGAGCGTCGCGTCTTCCTTCACGTACACGTCGTAGAGCGTGACGAAGACCGGGGCGACCTGGTCGACGAGCTCGGCGGGGAACTTCGCGGCGATCGCGATCTCCTTCGCCTTGGCGAGATCCAGGCCTTGGCCCGGGTCGACCTCGATGCGCGCGAGGGCGTCGGGGCGCTCCTCGGCGAGCTGCTCGATCTCCATGCCGCCCTCGTAGCTCGAGAGCGAGAGGTAGGAGCGGTTCGCCCGGTCGAGCAGCACCGAGAAGTAGTACTCCTCCTTGATGTCGGCGCCCGCGGCGACCATGACGCGCTTGACGACGTGGCCCTTGATGTCGAGGCCGAGAATCGCCTCCGCGGCGGCCTCCGCCTCATCGGGCGTCTTGGCGACCTTGACGCCGCCGGCCTTGCCGCGGCCTCCGACCTTGACTTGCGCCTTGACGACGGTCACGCCGCCGAGCTTCTCGGCGGCCGCGCGGGCCTCGGCGGGGGTGTCGGCGATGATCCCGGGGAGTACGGGAACCCCGTACTTCTCGAAGAGATCACGGGCCTGGTACTCAAAAAGATCCACGCTTTTGCTTCTTCCGTTGCAGTGGAGGGGTGCGGTGCCTCGATGTCGAGATAGTTCGATATCGAGACAGTTGGGCCAACAGGCACTCTACCCGTTTCACCTGGAGCGTTTTTCCGAAGGACGGCTTTCGCGAGTGAAAACTTCCGGGTTTCTTGCCGACCGAGTGCGACGATGAGGCATGCCGAGCCGCGATCGTGAGCTGGACCGCTACACGCGGGAGGGCGCCCTGCTGTTCGGGGGCGTGCTCGCGATCCTGCTGCAACTGGGCGATCCGGTCGTGGCGCGCGGCGTCGCCGCCCACAGCGGGTTCGCGCACGATCCGCTCGGGCGGCTGCGCCGCACGCTCGAATACGTCTACGCGATCCGCCTCGGCCGCGAGCAGCACGAGCGCCTCGCCCGGCAGCACGTCAACCGCGCGCACGCGGGCGTTCCGGGTGCGCGCGACGCCGAGCATCAGCTCTGGGTGGCGGCGACCCTGTATGCCGTCGGGATCGACACGCACGAACGACTCGTCGCGCCGCTCGCCGACCGAACCCGCGACGAGATCTACGCGGCGAGCGCGCGGCTCGGCACCGCCCTGCAGCTTCCCGCGGAGGCGTGGCCCACCACCCGCGCCGACTTCGACGACTACTGGAACGACCAGGTCGCGCACCTGGACTTCACGCCCGAAGCGCGGCGCGTCGCTGCCCTCCTGCTTCATCCGAGCGGGCCGTGGTGGCTGCGTCGCGTCATGCCGTTCGTGGTCGAGGTGACGGCGGCACTCGCTCCGCCGTCGGTGCGCGCCCCGCTCGGGCTCACGGATGACCCCGCGCGACACGCCCGCGCGCTCCGCCGCGCGCGCACCCTCGTGCGCCTGACCCCGGGACCGCTGCGGCGCCTGCCGTCGCGCCTCCTGCTGCGCGGACTGGTCGCCGGGCGACCTCACTCCGCCAGGATGCCGTAGAGCGATTTGCGCAGCGCCTCCATCTCGGCGATCGCGCGCGTGCGCTGCTCGGCGGTCGCCTCGTGCGGGAACTGCCAGAGCGCGCGCATCAGTCGGCCGGCCGCGTCGCGATATTCGCGCAGCTCGGCTCGGGCGTCGGCACGGTCGGCGCCGACGTTCCACGCCGCCGCGATCTCATCGGCGTGCTCGTCCACGTAGGCACGGCCCTCGTCGGTGAGCGCGAACTCGCTCGCGCGACCGCCGCCGCCGGTCGAGGCGATGAGCTCCTCGTCGACGAGCTGCTGCAGGGTCGGGTAGATGGAGCCGGGGCTCGGCCGCCAGGCGCCCTCCGAGCGCTCCTGGATGCGCTTGATGAGCGAGTAGCCGGAGCCGGCCTCCTCGGCGAGCAGTCCGAGGATGGCGGCGCGCACGTCGCCGCGCCGGGCGCGCCCGCCCGGGCCGCCGCGGCGGCCGCGCGGGCCGAAGGGGAAGTCGAAGGACTCGGGACCGAAGCCCGGTCCGCCGCTGAAGCCGGAGTCGAATCCGGGGCGGCGTCCGCGGGATTCCCAGCCGGGGTGAGAGGAGTGGTTCATGGTTTCTCCTGAATGTCGTGGGATCGCGACGAATTATTCGCGATAGGTCAACGATATATCGCTAATGCATCGCCGACAAGACCCCTAGGCTGTGCGCGTGAGATTCGCTGCGCTGCGCGCCCGCTGGTACAAGGGCTATCTCACCGGGGGAAGCCTGCTCATGGCGGGCGACAACGCCGAGCACGCCCTCACCTACTGGGTCATGTGGCAACTGTTCGAATCGCCCCTGCTCGCCGGCTTCGCCGTCGTCAGCCACTGGTTGCCGCACCTGTTCTTCTCGATCCCGTTCGGCGCGCTCGCCGACCGCTACGACAACCGGCGCATCATCCAGATCTCCTGCGGCATGTTCATGCTCGCCTCGCTGCTGTGGGCGATCCTGATCCTCAGCAACTCGCTCGAGATCTGGCACTGCATCCTGTTGCTCCTGTTGCACGGCTTCGCGAGCGCGCTCTGGCGCCCCGCCGACCAGGTGATGATCTACGACATCGTCGGGCCGCGCGACCTGCCGAGCGCCGTGCGCCTGATGGCCACCGGACTCAGTCTCGGCCAGCTCGTCGGCCCCGCCTTCGGCGCCGCGATGCTCTTCACCGTCGGCCCCGGCATCGGGATGCTGCTGAATATGGCGATGTACCTGCCGTTCGTGATCTACCTCGCCGTCACCCCGCTCGACGGGCACCAGCACCGCACGACCCCCCGACCGCGCGTGCACGCGCGCGACGTGTTCGCCGTGGTGCGCAAACTGCCGAAGTACCCCTCGATCTTGATCGTGATGATCGTGCAGGGTGCGACGGGCCTGTTCATCGGTGCCGCACTGCTGCCGCTGTTCCCCGAATTCGGGAACCTGCTCGGCCTCGACGACTCCGGCCTCGGCTACGGGCTGCTCATCGTCTCGATGGCGGCGGGCGCCGTGATCGGCGGCCTCACGCTTGAGGCGATCGGGCGCATCCGCGCGGGCGTCGGTCTCGCGGTCGGAGCGGCGATCCTCTACGCGGCGTGCCTGCTGATCTTCGCGGTCTCGCGCGAATACCTGGTGTCCTTGCCGATGCTGCTGCTCGCGGGCTTCGCGCTGATCTGGTCGGAGTCGTCCGGTCAAACGGTCGTGCAACTGGATGCGCCCAGCGACGAACGCGGCCGCTTCGTCGGTGCCTCGAGCGTCACCGGCTTCGGCTTCCGTGCCGGCAGCGGCGTGCTGGTGGGCATCCTCGGCGGCATCGTCGGGGTGAGTGGCGCTCTCGCGATCGACGCCGGCGCGCTGCTGCTCGTCGCGGGCGCGCTCGGCGTGGTGGTGCTGGCCCGCGGCATCCGCTCCCGCGCCGACGCCGCGGTGGTTCCCGTCATTCCCGAGCCCGAGGACTGAGCCGCCGCAGGTGGCGCGGGCGCGGGCTAGAGCTTCTCGATCGGCGCGATCTTGATGAGCAGACGCTTGCGCCCGGCCTGCTCGAACTGCACCTCGGCGACCGACTTGGGTCCGGCACCGGTCACCTCGGTCACGCGCCCCTCGCCGAAGTCGGCGTGACGGATGCGGTCGCCGACCGCCAAGGACAGGTCGCCGTTGTCGCGCACCTTGTTGGTGACCGGGCTCGTCCACTCGGTCTTGGCCCGGCCCGGCGGCAGCGAGGTCGAGTACGAGAACTTCTCCTCGCGCGGGGTGCGCGCGTTGAGCGCGCGCGGGCGCAGGCCCCCGCGCGAGGTCGCGTCGCCGGCGCTCTGCCGCCACTCGATCAGCCCCGCGGGGATCTCCTGCAGATACCGCGAGGGCATCGCCACGGTCGTCTCGCCGAAGGTCGAGCGACTCATCGCGAGAGACAGATGCAGCTTCTTGCGCGCGCGCGTGATGCCGACATAGAACAGTCGTCGCTCCTCGGAGAGCCCGCCGGGCTCCCCCGCCGACATCTGGTGCGGCAGCAGCCCCTCCTCGACGCCGGTGAGGAAGACCGCCTCGAACTCGAGGCCTTTCGCCGTGTGCAGCGTCATCAACGAGACCGTGCCCGAGCTGTCGTCGAGATCGTCGGCGGCCGCGACCAGCGCGACCTCGGTGAGGAAGTCGATCAGTCCGCCCTCGGAGTTGTTCCGCCCGAACTCCTTGGTCACCGCGACGAGTTCTTCCACATTCTCGATGCGCGCCTCGTCCTGCGGGTCGCGCGTCGCGCGTAGCGCCTCGACATACCCGGTCTTATCGAGCAGGAAGGTCAGCACATCGGCGGGAGCCCCACCCGGCCGTCCGCCGCCCGGCGTCGTTGCGATCCGCGTCGCCTCGTCGAGCGTCGCCGCAAGCGTCAGGATCGCCGCCGTCACCTTCGGTCCGAGGCCGAGTTGGTCGGCATCCCGCAGCGCCTCGCGCAGGGGAATCTCCAGACGATCCGCGTGCGCCTGCAGCGCCGCCTCGGTCGCCGGTCCGATGCCGCGCTTCGGCGTGTTCATGATGCGGCGCAGCGCCAGATCGTCGGCCGGATTCGCGACCTGGATCAGGTACGCCATCGCGTCCTTGATCTCGGCACGCTCGTAGAACTTGGTGCCGCCGAGCACCCGGTAGGGCAGCCCCGAGCGGATGAAGATCTCTTCCAGCGCACGGGTCTGCGAGTTGGTGCGGTAAAACACGGCGATGTCGCTGTAGCGCATCCCGCCGGAGTGCAGGGTGGCGATCTCGTCGGCGACGAACTGTGCTTCGTCGTGCCCCGAGTACCCCGTGTAGCCGACGATCGCGTCGCCCGCCCCGACATCGGTGAACAGGTTCTTCGCCTTGCGGTCGAAGTTGTTCGAGATGACGGCGTTGGCCGCGTCGAGGATGTTCTGCGTCGAGCGGTAGTTCTGCTCGAGCAGGATCACTTTCGAGTCGGGGAAGTCGCGTTCGAATTCGACGATGTTGCGGATGTCGGCGCCGCGGAACGCGTAGATCGACTGATCCGAGTCACCCACGACCGTGAGCGAGGCGGCGGGGATGCCGCCGTCCGGAGCGAGCGACATGCGTGTGTCGGCGGGCACGTGTTCGGGCTTGACCGCGCGCACGAACTCGCGAATGAGCGAGTACTGCGCGTGGTTGGTGTCCTGATATTCGTCGACGAGCACGTGGCGGAATCGGCGCTGGTAGAGCGCCGCCACCTCGGGGAAGGCGCGGAACAGGTGCACCGTCTCACCGATCAGGTCGTCGAAGTCCATCGCGTTGGCGCGACGCAGCCCCGCCGTGTAGCGGCGGAAGAGCTCGAGGAACATGACCTCTTTGGGGTCGTCGGCGTTGACGTTCCGCGAGTAGGTCTCCACGTCGGAGAGCTCGTTTTTGAGCTTCGAGATCTTGGCGCTCACGTTGCCGGGGGTGAAGCCGAAGGTGTCGGCATCCATCTCTTTGATGATCCGCTTGATGAGCGCCCGGCTGTCGGCGGAGTCGTAGATCGTGAAGCCCTGCGTCATGCCCATCACCTCGGCCTGACGACGCAGGATGCGCACACACGCCGAGTGGAACGTCGAGATCCACATGCCCTCGGCTGCACCCCCGACGAGCTGGTTCACGCGCTCGCGCATCTCGGCCGCGGCCTTGTTCGTGAACGTGATCGCGAGGATCTGACTCGGCCACGCCTCGCGGCTTTGCAGCAACCCCGCGATGCGCCGGGTGAGCACGCTCGTCTTGCCGGAGCCGGCGCCCGCCACGATCAGCAGCGAGGGTCCGCGGTGCAGCACGGCCTCGCGCTGGCGCGGGTTGAGGCCCTCCAGCAGGGCCTCGTCGACCGCGACCGGCCCGCGACCCGCGCTCTCGGGGGGCGGCATCCAGGCCTCCGGGTCGGAACCGAAGGGAACGGAGTCGGTGGGGAGGAAGCTCATGACCGGTCGAGTCTACGGCGGGCCGACGACGAAAACGGCGGTCGGGCCCGCCCAGGAGGGAGCGGGACCGACCGCCGGGTCGGGTGACAGCTAGGCCGCCGGCTTCAGCGTGATCGCGCTGCGACCCACCGAGAGCCAGATGCCCGCGACGACGAGCCAGAATCCGCCGACGAGTCCGCTCAGGCCCGGCACGCCCGAGACCACGAAGGCCCCGGCCACCAGGATCGCGAGGATGCCCGAGAACGCGCCGAGCCCACGGGAGACGCTCCGCTCGACGAAGGCCATCCACGCCACGGCGGCCGCGGCGATGATCGCGCCGAGCCACGGCAGGTAGGCGCCGAAGTCGGTCAGCATGTAGTAGACGAAGAGGCCCTCCTCGCCGTAGGCGCCGGCCTCCGGTCCGTCGAATCCGTAGTTCGCCAGGGCGCCCTTCCACCCGAAGGCGAGGGTGAGGCCGGCCGCGGTCGTCAGCAGCGCGCCGCTCACGACGCGCGCGGCGATCGAGTTCGCGTACGCGGTTTCGACGCGCACGCGCCACGCGCCGTGCAGCGCGAGCATCGCCGCGACCGCGACGAAGCCGAGCACGAAGCCGAGGTAGTTGTTGGTGCGCGTGATGTCATCCATGTCGGCCGGCGTCACCTCGTAGGGGATGCCGTTGGCGATCGACTGGATTTCGGTGAGCGGGCGCACATCCATCAGCACCGTCGCGGTGAAGCCGAGCGCGCCCGCGAGCACGGCCCACAGCGGCCACAGCCGGTGGCGGGCGGGCGCTGTCGGTGCGTCGGCCGCGGGCTCGGCGTCGGGAGCCTGGTCGATGTCGGGAGCGGTGGTGTCGGCGGTCATGAGAGTCCTTTCGCGGGGGTGAGCGCGCGGATGCGCGGGCCGCGTCCACGCGCGAGCCGAAGAGGACACTACGAACTCCCGCGCACCGGATCGGCGGGCGGCGCGCTCCGATTACGCCGCGACTACGCTCGCGGCAGCAGCTCGCGGGGCAGGTCGGGATGATCGGCGAAGACCCCCTCGACGCCGGTGTCAAGGATCAGCTCGAACTCGCGGCGCCAGTCCCCCCAGGCGGCGGGCGAGGAGCCGCGACGGTGCGGCGGCTCGAGGAAGCGGTTCTCGGGGCGCAACGTCCAGGTGTAGACGAGCAGCCCCGCGTCGTGGGCGCGGGCCACGAGGTCGGTCGCGCGCATCCCGTCGCCGTCGGCCGCCAGCAGCAGCGACTTGTTGACGCTGATGCCGTCGACTTCGGCGGCGAGCCTTGCCAGACCGGCGTTGGTGAGCTGGGTCGAGTAGGCGGGCGCCTGCCGCCCGAAGCGGGCCCGCAGATCCGGGGCCGCCCCCGAGTTTTCGATCAGGTAGACGTAGCGGGCCGCAAGTCCCAGCTCCCGCAGTTCGGTGAGCGCGGACTGCTCGAAGCACTCCACGGTCAACTCGGGCCGCCCGCTCCAGGAGGCCAGCTCGCGCGCGACCGTCTGTTCGAGCGGCAGCCCGATGGAGGCGAAATAGCTCGGATGCTTGACCTCGGTCACCAGACCGATCTGGCGCCCGGTGCGCACCCGCGCCTCGTCCAGCAGTTCGAGCAGGTCGACGAGCCGCAGAATCGGCTCGCGACCGTCGAAGGTCGTGGAACTCTGCCGCAGCTGCGGGAGTCGTTCGCGGGTGCGCAGCGTCGCGAGCTCGTCCCAGTCGAAGTCTTCGGTGAACCAGCCGCTGAGCTTCTGTCCGTCGACGATCTTGGTGGCGCGCCGGTCGGCGAACTCCGGGTGATCGGCGACATCGGTCGTGCCCGAGATCTCGTTCTCGTGGCGGATGACGAGCACCCCGTCGCGCGAGCTGACGAGGTCGGGTTCGACGGCATCCGCCCCCAGCATGATCGCCCACTGGTAGGCCGAGCGCGAGTGCTCGGGCCGGTAGCCGCTCGCACCGCGATGCCCGATCACGAGGGTCTCGTTGGAGGTCACGGTGCCACGATAGTGTGGCCGCATCATGGCTCCCCGCGACCGCGCCCCCTCCCCGGAACGCAGGCCGCCGTGGCGCGAACCCGCCGCCCTCATTCCGTTGCGCTGGGGCTGGTATCGCGAGCGGCTCGCGCTCGGAACGGTGCTCATCGTCTCCGGCGGCGTCGCCATCGCCGGGTCGAACACCTGGTCGCTGTGGTTGCTCGGGCTCGGCACCACCGCGTACCTCGCGGGCTGGAGCATTCTGCCCTCGGCGGGGTGGCGACGGGTGCTGGTGCTGTTTCCTGCCACCACGGCCGCCTGGCTCCTGCTCACCGGCCCGCGCTTCATCGGCGTGCTCGTCGTGCCCTACCTCGCCTGGCTGCTGGTGCGCCACCGGCCGGCGCGTAGCTACGCCACCGTGCTCTTCGTGATCGCCGCATCCGTCATGATCGCGCGGATCTTCACGAGCGGATCGGTCTTCACCGAGTACGAATACATGACGGCCGCGCTCGGCAGCGGTCTCGGCGTGATGGTGCTGTCCTCGTGGGCGGCGCGGGCGCTGCACGCCGCCGGCGCCGCCAAGCCTCTCCCGGCGCGAGGCTCCGCCGCACGGGGCGCGGCTCCGCCTGCGGCGAAAAATCAGCCTGGAGAGCCCGAGACTTCCTAAACTGGTCTTGGCGACGCAGCCGCGTCGCTTCGCCCCCGAATTCTCGAGGACACAACAGACACATGGCCAACTTCGCCTTCACCAATTCGCCGGCGTTCTCCGGTCGCGGAGTCGCGAGCGCCGCGGCGCCCGCGATCCCCACGCCCGCTGAGCTCGACGCCCAGTACTCGCGCGGCACGGCAACCCCGGACCAGATGGACCGGATGAGCTACGAGGACGTCATCGCCAAGACCGTGGGTAGCTTCGCGATTCTCGTTCTCGGCGCGGCAGTCGGCTGGTTCGTGCCGGCGCTCACGATTCCCGCGGCGATCGCCGGTCTCGTGCTCGCCCTCATCAACACGTTCAAGAAGCAGCCCTCGGTGCCGCTCATCCTGATCTACGCGGCGGTCGAAGGCGTCTTCGTCGGCGGCATCTCGGCGATCTACTCGTCGATGTTCGCCGACGGCATCGTGCCGATGGCCATCTTCGGCACGCTCGGCGTCGTCGGGGTCACCCTCGCGCTGTTCGCGAGCGGCAAGGTGCGCGCCTCCAAGCGCGCCACCAAGATCTTCATGATCGCGATCATCGGCTACGCCGCCTTCTCGCTCATCAACTTCGGTCTCGTCATGTTCGGCGTGAGCGACTCGATGTACGGACTGCGCGGTTCGGTCGAGATCTTCGGAATCCCGCTCGGCGTGATCCTCGGCATCATCGTGGTGCCGCTCGCGGCGTACTCGCTCGTGCTCGACTTCGACATGGTGCAGCGCGGCGTCAACAACGGCGCCCCGCGCATCTACGGCTGGACGGCCGCCTTCGGCATCATGGTCACCGTCGTGTGGCTCTACGTCGAGATCCTGCGCCTGCTGAGCTTCTTCATGCCGCGGAACTAACGCGACAACGCGAAAGCGGCCCGGGCCTGGAAAGGCTCGGGCCGCTTTTCGTTCACGCTTCAGCGGGACAGATTCGGCTCACCCTGTGCGCCGAGCCCCGAGACGGGACTCGGGGAGCAGCCCGCGAAGGCCAGAAATGGCCTTCGCCCACGGGCTACTCCCACTCAATGGTTCCCGGGGGCTTCGACGTGACGTCGAGCACGACCCGGTTGACCCCGTCGACCTCGTTCGTGATGCGGTTCGAGACGCGCGCGAGCACGTCGTAGGGCAGTCGCGTCCAGTCGGCGGTCATGGCGTCCTCCGAACTGACCGGGCGCAGCACGATCGGGTGACCGTAGGTGCGGCCGTCGCCCTGCACGCCGACGCTGCGCACATCGGCGAGCAGCACCACCGGACACTGCCAGATCTCGGCGTCCAGGCCCGCGGCGGTGAGCTCCTGGCGCACGATCGCATCCGCCGCACGCAGCAGTTCGAGCCGCTCGAAGGTGACCTCACCGACGATGCGGATGCCCAGGCCCGGCCCCGGGAACGGGTGCCGGCCGACGATCGCCTCCGGCAGGCCCAGCTCGCGACCGATCGCGCGCACCTCGTCCTTGAACAGGGTGCGCAGCGGCTCGACGAGCTCGAACTGCAGATCCTCGGGAAGCCCGCCGACGTTGTGGTGGCTCTTGATGTTGGCCGTGCCCGTGCCGCCGCCCGACTCGACAACGTCGGGGTAAAGCGTGCCCTGCACGAGGAACTTGATCGGGTCGCCTTCGGCGGCGAACTCGGCCACCAGCTCCGCTTGCGCGGCCTCGAAGGTGCGGATGAACTCGCGACCGATAATCTTGCGCTTCGTCTCGGGGTCGCTGACCCCGGCGAGCGCCGTCAGGAACTGCTCGGCCGCATCCACCGTGACCAGGCGGATGCCGGTGGCCTCCACGTAATCCTTCTCGACCTGTTCGCGCTCGCCCTGGCGCAGCAGGCCGTGGTCGACGAACACGCAGACCAGCTGGTCGCCGACCGCCTCGTGCACGAGGGCCGCCGCGACCGCCGAATCGACGCCGCCGGAGAGCCCGCAGATCACGCGCCCGGATCCCACCTGGTCTTTGATGCGCGCCACCTGTTCGGCGATCACATTGTCGGCGTTCCACTCGGGGGCGATGCCCGCCGCGCGGTGCAGGAAGTTCTCCAGCACCTGCTGGCCGAAGGCCGAGTGCTTCACCTCGGGGTGCCACTGCACGCCGTACAGCTTGCGTTCATCGCTACCGAAGGCCGCCACCGGGGTCGAGTCGCTGGAAGCCAGCACCTCGAAGCCCTCGGGCGCCTTCACGACCGAGTCGCCGTGGCTCATCCAGGCGCTCTGCGTCGGGGGCTGCTCGTTGAGGAACACGCCGCCGCCGCCGGACAGGCGCACCTCGGTCGAGCCGTACTCGCGCGCGCCCGTCTTGGCGACCTCGCCGCCGAGCTGCCGGGCCATCACCTGGAAGCCGTAGCAGATGCCCATCGTCGGAATCCCGAGCTCGAGAATCGCCGGATCGAGGCTCGGCGAGCCGGGCTCGTAGACGCTCGACGGTCCGCCCGAGAGCACGATCCCGACCGGGTTCTTCTCCCGGATCTCGGCCGCCGTGATCGTGTGCGGCACGATCTCGCTGTAGACGTTCGCCTCGCGCACGCGGCGGGCGATCAACTGGGCGTACTGCGCGCCGAAGTCGACCACCAGGACGGGGCGGGATTCGGCGTGTTCTGCGGCAGCGGCATCCGCTTCGTGGGTCACGCGGTCACCTCGACCGGGCTCGCGGCGTCCTCAACCTTGGCGATTTCAGCTTTCACGAACTTCGGCACCTCGTATTCGAACCAGAACGACAGAAATGGAATCACGCCGCCGAGCGCGATCCACAGGAACCGGAAGAAGCTGAACCGCAGCATCCGCCAGAGCATGAAATCGAGCGCCAGGTAGAGCACGTAGAGCCAGCCGTGCACCGACAGCAGCACGACCGACAGGTTGATCGCGGTCAGCTGACCGACCTGCGTGAGGGCGAGGAACCCGAACGGGCCGCCGAGCTCGATGTCGAGGTGGAATCCGTAGCGGAACACCATCATCACGACGAGCCCGAGCAGGAAGAACCCGGTGATCATGGCCGAGACGCGGTACACCGCGAGGACCGTGCGGATGCGGGGAACGTCAGGAAGACTCGGTCCGGCAGGCATGGCTCTAGTCTACGGTCGCCGCCTCGACCTCTTTCTCGACCTCGTCCATCACGAGGCGATACCAGAGGTAGAAGGCGAAGCCCGCGAAGATGAGCCACTCCAGGGCGTAGAACAGGTTGAGCAGGTTGACCGAGGCCTCCGGCAGCGGCGCGGGCGCATCGATCAGCGTGAGACCCGCCGGAGCGGAGTCCGAGATCAGATAACCGCCGTAGATGGTTCCGGTGTAGTCCGGCCAGAGGTTGATGAATTCGGCGATCGAGACGGCCGAGCGTTCCCCCGTCTCCAGATCCTCCGAGCGCGGCGGTTCGCTCGGCAGATACCGGCCCTGCAACTCGACCTCCCCGCCACCCTCGGGCGCGGCGGCGAGCGCCTCAGCCTCCGTCGCCGCCCACCCGAGCGCCACGACGAGTGACGCCGCCTCGGTGGTGCCCGGGGCATCCACGAGAAGTCGCGCGATCGTCCAGTAGCCGGTGTCACCGTCGTGCAGGCGCGACGAGAGCACGAGCGTGTCCTCGGGCGCGAAGCGTCCCGTGACGCTCACGACCCGGCCGAGCTGGTCGCCCGTGGTCGAGGTGGCGGGCGTCGCGAGCTCGGTGAGCGGCACGACGGTCTCGGTGTCGATCTCGTTGACGGAGCTCGCGATCACACTGCGCTCCAGCTGCCAGCGGCCGAGCCCGGCGAACGCCGCCGCCACCGCGAGCACCAGCACGAGCGCCGCGATCCACTTCGGTTGGCGCGCGAGGCGCCAAAAACGCGCCGTCTTGGTCTCGTTCAATACTCCGGATCCCTCTCCCGCGGCGGCACGACCCCGTCGCTCTGCTCCGCGGCCTGCGCGGCACGCGCGGCCGCCTCCTCGACTTCGTCGTTCTCATCGCTCGGCGCCCGCAAGGGCCGGCGGGGTGCCAAGGGCGCCCCGGGGGCCTCGCCCGCCGCGACCTCGAAGGCCTGCTCGGACTCCGTGGGCTCGGCCGCCATGATCTCCTCGGCCAGCGCCAGCAGCGGGTCACCCGGCTCGGCCGTGCCCACCCGGGGGGCGCTGCGGCGACGCAGCACCGCACCGAACTTCTCCGAGTTGACCGCGAGGACGGGTCCGATCACCGCCATCGAGAGCACGTACAGACCGGCGAACGGCGTCAGCCGGTCATCCAGCCCGGCCGCCGCCGCCAGCGTCGCCAAGATCAGGGCGAACTCACCCCGGGTCTGCAGCATCGCGCTGACGTTGAGCCCCTGGGCGGCCGTGAGCCCGTTGAGTCGGGCGATCAGCTGACCGCCGGCGGTGTTGATCACGAGCGTGACCACGATCGCGGCCACCACCGGCCACACCACCTCCCCGAATGTCGACGGGTCGAGCGCGAGGCCGAAGGCCAGGAAGAAGAAGGCCGCGAACACGTCGCGCAACGGTCTGGTGAACTGCTCGATGCGGGCACGCAGGTGGGTCGAGCCGAGCACGAGGCCGATCAGGAAGGCACCGATCGCATCCGAGACGCCGAGCAGTTCCCCGATGCCCCCGAAGGCGACGGCGAGGCCGAAGAACAAAATCGTGAACAACTCGTCGTCGCGGGTCTGCACGAGCCGCCCGACCAGCCGCCCGCCGAATCGCGCGAGCGAGAACATCGCCACCAGGAACGCGAACGAGATCGCGAGTTCCACGACGATCGGCCACAACTCGGTCTCGCCGCCGATCACGACCCCGACGATCGCGAGGTAGATCGCGATGAACACGTCCTCCACGACGGCGATACCGAGGATGACCGGGGTCTCGCGGTTGGCCAGGCGCCGCAACTCGATCAGCAGCTTCGTGATGATGGCGCTCGAGGAGACGCCGGTCATCCCGGCGATGATGAGCGCCTCGCGCGAGCCCCAGCCGAGGAAGAGCCCGAACGCGAAGCCGACGCCGAAGTTGATCGCGATGCGGGTGCCGCCCGAGATGAGCAGTGCCCGCGCGTTGCCGAAGAACTCGTCGAGGTCGAACTCGAGCCCAAGGCTGAACAGCAAGAAGATCAGCCCGAAGATCGCCACCAGCTCGACATCGTCGGCGCTGAAATCGAGCGGGAACAGCGCGAAATTGGGGCTCGCGACAAGCCCCACCAGCATGTAGATCGGAATCGCCGGGAGGCCGATGAATTTGCCGAGCCGTCCCAGCATGTAGGCGATGAGGAACAGGACGCCGAGGACGAGAAGTTCTTCGCCGTGCATGCGCTACTCCCCGGGCGGGGAGTCCTGCACCGGGATCGCCGTCGTCGGCGTCTTCGCCTTGACCTCGCCCGTGCGGTAGAACTGGAACGCCTTCGCCACCTTTTCGGGGCTCCCGGCGACGACGAGCGTGTCACCCGGGAACACTTTGAAGTCCTCGGCGGGCGCGGGGTTCGCGGCATCCGAACGGACGACCGCGACGACCGTCACGCCGGGGAGCCCGCGGCTGGCCATGTTGCCGAGAATCTGCCCCGCGATGTGGTCCTCGTAGTCGACATGGAACCAGTCGATCGACAGCCCCGGAATCTCGTCGATGCCCGACAGCGCCTCGGTGATGCGCGTCCCGCCGAGCAGCTCGGCGAGCGTGTGCGCCTCGTCTTCGTCAAGTCGCAACGACACCTTCTGGCTGTCGCCGTCAGTCTCGTCCGCATCCGCGAACGCGATCAGATCGCTCTGGCCCGAGCGGTGCGTGATCACGCCGACCTTTCCCCCGTCGCCGGAGACGAAGGTGTGGAGCACGCCGACACCGGGCAACTTGACTCGACGCACGTCGACCATTCACGGCTCCTCTCGGCGCAACCCCGGTCAGTCTAGTTGGGGCTGAATTCGGGCGCTTGCCGCCGGATGTGATCGGCCGACTCGTCGTCGGGCTGGCGCTGGCTCTCCAACTCCGCCTCGACCCGCGCGAGGTAGAGCGCCAGCTCGCGCTCCACGCGGGCCTCATCCCAGCCGAGTTCCTCACCCATCAGACGTGCGGCGACCGGTGCCGCGGCGACGCCGCGGTCCCAGGCCTCGATCGAGATGCGCGTTCGCCGTGCGAGCACGTCGTCGAGGTGCAGCGCCCCCTCGTGACTGGCCGCGTAGACGACCTCCGCCCCGATGTAGTCGTCGGCACCCGGGAGCGGCTCCAGCAGTTCGGGCCGGGCACGCACCAGATCCAGGAGCTCATCGGTGAGCACGCCGTAGCGATCAAGCAGCCGCTCGACGCGGTACTTGTGCACCCCGAACGCGCGCGCGATCTTGCCGCGCTTGTTCCAGGCGGCCTGGTAGCCCTCGGCGCCGAGCAGTCCGATGTTCTCCGTCACCGACTCGGCGGTGCGGCCATCGAGCGCCGCCGCGGCCTCGTCGATGGCATCCTTCGCCATCACCCGGTAGGTGGTCCACTTCCCACCCGCGACGACAACCAGACCCGGCACGGCGTGCGCGACGACGTGCTCGCGGCTCAGCTTGCTGGTCTCGTCGCTCTCCCCCGCGAGCAGCGGACGCAGCCCCGCGAACACGCCCTCGACGTCGTCCCGCGTGAGCGGCACCGAGAGCACCTCGTTGACGTGCTCGAGGATGTAGTCGATGTCGGCCGCCGTCGCCGCGGGATGCGCCTTGTCGAGCGTCCACCGGGTGTCGGTTGTCCCGATCAGCCAGTGCCGCCCCCACGGGATCACGAACAGCACGCTCTTCTCGGTGCGCAACAGCAGCCCCAGCTTCGAGTGGAACCGGTCGCGCGGCACCACCAGGTGCACGCCCTTCGAGGCGCGCACCTTGAACTGGCCCCGCTCCCCGACCATCGCCTGCGTCTCGTCCGTCCAGACGCCCGTCGCGTTCACGACCTGCTTCGCCATGATCTCGAAGTCCTCGCCGGTCTCCACGTCGTGCGCCTTCACGCCGACGACGCGCTGGCCGACCTTCACGAATCCGACCACCTTGACTCGGTTGGCGACGTGCGCGCCGTAGAAGCTCGCGGTGCGGGCGAGCGTCGCGACATAGCGCGCGTCGTCGACCTGCGCGTCGTAGTAGCTGAGGCCCCCGACGAAGGCGTCGTGGCGCAGGCTCGGCGCCGCTCGCAACACCTGCCGACGACTCAGGTGGCGGTGATGCGGCACCCCGGGCGTGCGGAAGCCCGTGTAGCTGAACAGGTCGTAGAGGAGCATCCCCGCACCGACATACGCGCGCTCCACAAGCGGTTGAGTCAGCGGGTAGAGAAACCGCACCGGTTTGACCAGGTGGGGAGCGATCCGCTGCAGCAGCAGACCGCGCTCGATGAGCGCCTCGCGCACGAGCGGAAAGTCGAGCTGTTCCAGATAGCGGATGCCGCCGTGCACCAGCTTCGAACTGCGGCTGGAGGTGCCCGAGGCCCAATCGCGCGCCTCCAGCATGCCGGTGCGGAGGCCGCGCGTCACCGCATCCAGCGCCGCACCGGTGCCGACGATTCCGCCGCCGATCACGAGCACGTCGAGTTCCTTGGCGCGCATGTTGGCGAGCGCGGCGGCCCGCTCCTCCGGCCCGAGCTTGTTCGAGCGGGTGACAGAAGCAGGGCTCATCGAAACGCTCCTCGCGCGTTAGCTCTGACGATACGGCGCGATGACGACCTCGACGCGCTGGAACTCCTTGAGATCCGAATACCCGGTGGTGGCCATCGCGCGCCGCAGCGCCCCCATCAGGTTGACCCGGCCGTTCGCCGTGTCCGAGGGGCCGAACAGCAGCTGTTCGAGCGGGGCGACCGTGCCGACCTCGACGCGGTGGCCGCGCGGCAGTTCGGAGTGGTGCGCCTCGGCGCCCCAGTGCCAGCCGCCGCCGGGTGCCTCCTCGGCGCGGGCGAGGGCCGAACCGAGCATGACGGCGTCGGCTCCCATCGACACGGCCTTGACGATGTCGCCGCTCGTGCCGAGTCCGCCGTCGGCGATGACGTGCACGTAGCGCCCGCCGGATTCGTCGAGGTAGTCGCGGCGAGCGCCCGCCACATCGGCGACGGCGGTCGCCATCGGGGCGTGGATGCCGAGGCTCGAGCGCGTGGTCGAGGCGGCGCCGCCGCCGAAGCCGACGAGCACGCCCGCGGCGCCCGTGCGCATCAGGTGCAGCGCGGCCGTGTAGGTCGCGGCCCCGCCGACGATGACCGGCACGTCGAGCTCGTAGATGAACTCCTTGAGGTTGAGCGGTTCGACCGTCTTGGAAACGTGCTCGGCGCTCACCGTGGTGCCGCGGATCACGAACAGGTCGACCCCCGCATCCACGACGGTCTTGTAGTGCTCCTGCGTGCGCTGCGGGCTGAGCGCGCCGGCGACCGGCACCCCCGCCGTGCGGATCTCGGCGAGTCGGGCCTTGATGAGCTCGGGCTTGATCGGCTCGGCGTAGAGGCGCTGCATGGCCGCGGTGGCCTCGCTCGGCGCGAGCTTGCAGATCTGGGCGAGCACCGGCTCGGGGTCGTCGTAGCGCGTCCAGAGGCCCTCGAGGTCGAGCACGCCGAGGCCGCCGAGTTTTCCGATCGCGATCGCGGTCGCGGGGCTCACCACGGAGTCCATCGGCGCCGCGAGCACGGGGATGGTGAACGTGAACGCGTCGATCGTCCAGCTGATGCTGACGTCCTTCGGGTCACGCGTGCGGCGGCTGGGCACAATCGCGATGTCGTCAAAGGCATACGCGCGGCGGGCTCGCTTGGCCCGCCCGATCTCGATGTCGCTCACCCCCCAACCCTACCCACCCCAACCTGTGCTGGCGGGGATGCATCCCGGGCGTTCGCGAGTGCCGCGCGCGGTACGCGGTCGGGGCGCGGGTCACGCGCTCGGCGAGTCGAGGCGCCACGACGGGGCACGCCGCCCGCGTCGAGCACGCGCGCGAGCCGCTCCCGACTCATCACATCGGCCCACACCAGACGCACCATCGCGTCGGCCTGCCTCCGCAGCCGGTCTTCGCGCAGCTTCTCCCGCCACAGCACCGACTGCGCGTCCTCCCCGCCGTTGCGCTCGCGCTCATACTTCTGCTTCCCATCGAACTCGCCCAGGATGCGCCGATCCGCCCAGGCGAAATCGGCGCGCATCACCCCCTCCGCATCAACGAACTCCACCTGGAGTTCCGGCGACTCGAAACCGGCGAGAAAGATCGCCGCCCGCGCTGCCGACTCGCCCGGACTTTCGGATGCCCCATCGGCGAACTCGATCGCCCGCGCGGCCGCGCGCGTCGCCAGCCTCGATCCCGCGCCCTCGAACTCGCGCCAGAGCTCGGCGCGCGGTGCTCCGGCGGCGAGGACCGCATCCGTCGCCATGACGCCGGCCAGGAAGTCTCCGGCGGAGGCGAGTTGCAGCGCGGTGCGCGCGCGGCTGGTGACGCGGACCCCGTCGTGCTCGACAGGGTCGGCGGTTTCGAATCCCGCGGTCACGCGTCGGACGCCCGGATCGCTGCGGCCGCCGCCGCGGTACGGGCCGAGCAGGGTGACGGTGGGCGGCCACGTGCCGAAGATGGGGAGATCCCACACGGCGGCCGCGGAGGTCCCCGCCGCGCGGAACTCGGGGCCGACCTGGGCCAGTGCGGCGCGCACGCGCAGCACATGCTGCTCGCGCGCCGAGAGCGAGCCCCAGCGTGTGCTGTCGCAGTAGATGCCGAGTCGCACGCGGGTGAGCAACCCCGAGGCGCACGCTTCCCGGAGGGCACGCGGGTCGCCGCCCAACTCGCGATAGCGGGCGACCGAGAGCAGGCCGTGCTCGTCGGCGGCGAGTCGGAGTTCGAGGGAGAGGTCGGGGGAGAGTCGCATCCCGACACGATCGCAAGCGAGCGCCTCCGGTGCGCTCGCGCGCGATGCAGCTGGGGACGCTCGGCGCGCTGCAGCGCCTGCGAACGAGTAGCCCGCGACCCAACCGAGTGCCGCGCGCGGCACTCGCCGGCGTCAGGGATGCATCCCTGCCGCCACTCAGCGGGTGTAGTTGGGGGCCTCGACGGTCATTTGGATGTCGTGGGGGTGGGATTCCTTGAGGCCGGCGGGGGTGATGCGCACGAACTTGCCGAGCGACTTCAGCTCCGGGATCGTGCGGGCGCCCACGTAGAACATCGACTGCCGCAGCCCGCCCACGAGCTGGTACACGGTCGCGCCGAGCGCGCCACGGTAGGGCACCCGACCCTCGATGCCTTCGGGAATCAGCTGCGCATCCGAGGGCACGTCCGCCTGGAAGTACCGGTCGCGCGAGTACGAGGTCTTCTTGCCGCGATCGCTCAGCGCGCCGAGCGAGCCCATGCCGCGGTAGTTCTTGAACTGCTTGCCGTTCTGGTAGACCAGGTCGCCCGGGCTCTCGTCGGTGCCCGCAAGCAGCGAGCCGAGCATCACGGTGTCGGCGCCCGCCACGAGCGCCTTGGCAATGTCGCCCGAATACTGGAGGCCGCCATCGGCGATCAGGGGAACGCCCGCGGCACGCGCCGCGAGGGATGCCTCATAGACCGCCGTCACCTGCGGCACCCCGACCCCCGCCACCACGCGCGTCGTGCAGATGGACCCGGGGCCCACGCCGACCTTGATGGCGTCGGCACCCGCATCCACGAGCGCCTGCGCGCCCGAGCGGGTGGCGACGTTGCCGCCGATGATGTCGACCGCGGCGAAGGCCGAGTCCGACTTGAGGCGCGAAATGATCTCGAGCACGCCCTTCGAGTCGCCGTTGGCGGTGTCGACGACGATGACGTCGACGCCCGCGTCACGGAGTGCGCCGGCGCGCTCCCAGGCGTCGCCGAAGAATCCGATGGCGGCGCCGACGCGCAGACGGCCCTCGTCGTCTTTGGTGGCGTTCGGGTACTGCTCGCTCTTGTCGAAGTCCTTCACGGTGATGAGTCCGCGCAGTCGGCCCGCCTCGTCGATGAGCGGCAGCTTCTCGATCTTGTGCTGCGCGAAGATCGCGATCGCGTCGTCGGGGTCGATGCCTTCGGGCGCGGTGATGAGCGGCGCCTTCGTCATCACGTCGCGCACGAGCGCGGTCCCCTTCTCGAAGGGCGAGACGAATCGCATGTCGCGGTTGGTGATGATGCCGACGAGCGTTCCGTCGCCCTCGACGACCGGAAGGCCGGACACCCGGAACTGCCCGCAGAGCGCGTCGACTTCGGCGACCGTCGCATCCGGCGTCGTCGTGACCGGGTTGGTGATCATGCCGGACTCGCTGCGCTTCACCTTGTCGACGTGGCGCGCCTGCTCGTCGATCGACAGGTTGCGGTGCAGCACCCCGAGGCCGCCCTGGCGGGCCATTGCAATAGCCATGCGCGACTCGGTGACGGTGTCCATCGCGCTCGAGACGAGCGGCGAGGTCACGGTGATGCGCTTGGTGAGGCGCGAGGAGGTGTCCGCCTCGCTCGGGATCACATCCGTGTGCCCGGGCAGGAGCATCACGTCGTCGTAGGTGAGTCCGACGAAGGCGAAGGGGTCGTGCTGGTCCATGGTGCTCCTGCAAGGCGTGGGAGTGGGTACCGACTACAGCGCTGGAGACGGGTATACGAAGCTTAACGGCTCGCCGCCCGCAGAATTCCGGCGAAATTGAGTTCGCATGGAAACACTGCCGCAACATAGGCTCAGTAACGTCAACGACGACGTCCGTGTGTGAATGCGCTCGTCGCGCCTGCTTTTCACCCGAGAACTGGAGGTCCTGTGGCTCCCGCCGCCGACCGACCCACGCGCCACCGCGTGCGCATCGTGACAGGAGTGCTGGCGACCGCGATCGCCGCCATGGCACTCTTCGCCGCATCTCCCGCCTACGCCGACGAGGTCGACACCGACACGTACCCCTATCGGGTGAGCGGCAACGTTCAACTCGACGGCAACCCGTTGGAGGACGTCGAGCTGACGGTCGACGGCAACGGCATCACGACCGTGGTCGAGACGGATGCCGAAGGCCAGTGGGCCGTGGGCGTCCCCGAGCGCAACGTCTCCTATTCGGTCACCCTCAACGAGGACACCCTCCCGGAGGGCATCGCCGTGGTCGATGAGACCTCGGAGACGCCGAACGTGCGCGAGGCCGCCGTCGGTGCGGGCGGTCGCGTCACCGTGAACTTCTTCATCGGCGAGGGCGAACGCAACGTCACCAGCTTCTTCGATCAGTTCGTGCAGCGGCTCGTCAACGGCTTGAACTTCGGCCTCATGCTGGGGCTCGCCGCGATCGGCCTCTCGCTCGTGTTCGGCACGACCGGCATCTCGAACTTCGCGCACGCCGAAATGGTGACCTTCGGCGCCGTGATGACGTTGATGTTCTCCACCCTGTTCGGCTTCGAGATCTGGCTGGCGATCCCGCTCGCCGTGGTGATGGGTGCCGCGGCCGGCTGGGGTCTCGATGCGGGCCTGTGGAGACCGTTGCGCAAAAAGGGCGTCGGCATCGTTCAGCTGATGATCGTCAGCATCGGTCTGTCGCTCACCGCGCGCTACGTGTTCCAGTTCTTCATCGGCGGTGGCACGATCCAGCTTCCCGGCGCTGACGCCCCCAAGATCCCGCTCTTCGGTGTCGTGTCGCTCAGCGTCATCGACATGGCGAGCATGGGGTTGTCGATCGTGGTCATCCTGGTCTTCGCCTGGTGGTTGCTGTTCACTCGGCTCGGCAAGGCCACGCGCGCCGTCTCCGACAACCCTTCGCTCGCGGCCGCATCCGGCATCGACGTGGACCGCGTGGTCCGGGTGGTCTGGGTCGTCGCCGCGACGCTCGCCTCGCTTTCGGGTGTGCTGTGGGCGTACTTCCGCCCCGGCATCAAGTGGGACATGGGCGCGCAGATCCTGTTGCTCGTCTTCGCCGCGGTCACCCTCGGCGGCCTCGGCACCGCGTTCGGCGCCCTGATCGGCTCGATCATCGTGGGCATGCTCGTCGAGGTGTCGAGTCTCTGGATCCCGGCCGACCTCAAGTACGTCGGCGCACTCGGCGTGCTCATCATCGTTCTGCTGTTCCGACCTCAGGGCATCCTGGGTCGCCGAGAGAGAATAGGTTAGGCGCCCGCCATGGATTGGCTGCAAATCCTCTCGAACACCGGTTCCTCGATTCTGAGCCCGGCGACTCTCGCCTACGCCCTCGCGGCGCTCGGCCTCGCGGTACACTTCGGCTACGCGGGTCTGCTCAACATGGGTATCGCCGGCTTCATGGCGATCGGCGCCTACGGCTACGCGATCTCGATCCTCACGTTCGGATTCCCCTGGTGGGGCGGCGTGCTCGTCGGCCTGGTCGGCGCGGTGATCTTCGCGCTCATTCTGGGAATCCCGACGCTGCGCCTGCGCGGTGACTACCTCGCGATTGTCACGATCGCGGCGGCCGAGGTGTTGCGTCTGCTGTTCCTGACGACCGCGTTCGACGAGGTGACCGGTTCGGCCGACGGCCTGAGCGGCTACCACTCGAGCTTCCGCGACGCGAACCCGATCCCGCAGGGCACCTACGGCTTCGGCCCGTGGGAGTACAACGAGACCCAGTGGTGGGTGCGCATCATGGGCATCATCACGCTCGCGTTCGCGATTCTGCTGGTCTGGTCGCTCATGCGCAGCCCTTGGGGCCGGGTGCTGAAGGGCATCCGTGAGGACGAGGATGCCGTGCGCGCGCTGGGCAAGAACGTCTTCTCCTACAAGCTGCAGGCCCTCATCATCGGTGGGGTGATCGCGGCGGCGGGCGGCATCGTCTACGCCCTGCCCTCGGCCATCAGTCCCGGCGTCTACGTCACCTCGTTGACGTTCTTCGTCTGGACGGCTCTGCTGCTGGGTGGCGCCGCGACCGTCTTCGGTCCGGTGATCGGCGCGGTGATCTTCTGGGTCATCCAGACCCTGCTCAGCAACGTCCTTCCGGCGATGGTGCAGGCGGGCGTGCTGCCGTTCATGTCCTCGATCCAGGCTCAGACACTCCGCTTCGTGCTGGTCGGTGTAGCCCTCATGCTCATCGTCATCTTCCGGCCCCAGGGGATCCTCGGGAACAAGAAGGAGCTGACCTTTGTCAAGTAGCGACCAGACGCCTCCCGTCGCGCGCGAGAAGTCGACGGGCCTGCACACCGGAGAGATCAAGCCCGGCGTGGCGAAGGTCGACCCGGTGATCGTGATGGACGGCATCCAGCGCCGCTTCGGCGGTCTCACCGCGGTCGACGTCGACCACCTGGAGATCCCCCGCAACGCCATCACGGCGCTGATCGGCCCCAACGGGGCGGGCAAGACCACCCTGTTCAACCTGCTCACCGGGTTCGATAAGCCCGACCAGGGCGAGTGGTCGTTCGATGGCCGGTCGATCTCGGGTGTTCCCGCCTTCAAGGTCGCGCAGCGCGGCCAGGTGCGCACCTTCCAGCTGACGAAGGCGCTCGGTCTTTTGACCGTGCTCGAGAACATGAAGCTCGGGGCCAAGAACCAGACCGGCGAGCGGTTCCTGCCGAGCCTGTTTCCGTTCTTGTGGCGCGCTCAGGACGAGAAGATCGAGGCGAAGGCCGAGGTCATCCTCAAGAAGTTCAAGCTCGACGCCAAGAGCGACGATTTCGCCGCAAGCCTGTCGGGCGGTCAGCGCAAGCTGCTCGAGATGGCGCGCGCGCTCATGTCCGACCCGACGCTCGTCATGCTCGACGAGCCGATGGCCGGTGTCAACCCGGCCCTCACGCAGTCGCTGCTGGACCACATCCTCGATTTGAAGGATGAGGGCATGACGGTGCTGTTCGTCGAGCACGACATGCACATGGTGCGTCACATCGCCGACTGGGTGGTCGTGATGGCCGAGGGCAAGGTCGTCGCCGAGGGCCCGCCGGATGCGGTGATGAAGGATCCCGCCGTGATCGATGCCTATCTCGGCGCCCACCAGGACGTCGACCTCGGAGTCGTGACCGGACGCATCCCCGACCCGTCCGGCACCGGCAAGAAGGCGGCCGAGCAGATCGAGGCCGAGTACGAGGCCGAAGTCGACGCCGAGGTCAAAGCCGAGAAGCGCAAGAAGAAGTGAGCGAGACCATGGCCACTCCCGCAGCCGCCACGACGACCGCCGTCGTCGAGGTCAAAGACCTTGTCGCCGGATATCTTCCGGGCGTCAACATCCTCAACAGCGCCAACCTGGTCGCCCAGCAGGGCGAGTTGATCGGCATCATCGGCCCGAACGGGGCCGGCAAGTCGACGCTTCTCAAGGCCATCTTCGGCCAGGTGAAGATCCGCAGCGGCAGCATTTCGCTCGAGGGTGAGGAGATCACCGGCCTCAAGGCGAACAAGCTGGTGGCGCGCGGCGTCGGTTTCGTGCCGCAGAACAACAACGTGTTCCCGAGCCTGTCGATCGAAGAGAACCTGCAGATGGGGCTCTACCAGCGACCGAAGGCCTACGAGGAGCGGTTGGAGTTCGTGACGAGCATCTTCGCGGAGCTCGGTTCGCGCCTCAAGCAGCGCGCCGGATCGCTCTCCGGTGGTGAGCGGCAGATGGTCGCGATGTCCCGCGCACTCATGATGGACCCGAAGGTGCTGCTCTTGGACGAGCCCTCCGCGGGCCTGTCGCCGGTGCGCCAGGACGAGGCTTTCATCCGCGTCTCGGAGATCAACAAGGCCGGCGTCACCACGATCATGGTCGAACAGAACGCGCGACGCTGCCTGCAGATTTGCGACCGCGGCTACGTGCTCGATCAGGGTCGGGATGCCTACACCGGCACCGGGCGAGAGCTGCTGAACGATCCCAAGGTCATCGGTCTCTACCTCGGCACCCTCGGCGCCTGACCGCGCCCCCGCCGGTTGAGTAGGCCGCAGGCCGTATCGAAACCGCGCCCCCTTGCCGGTTGAGGAGGCCGCAGGCCGTATCGAAACCGAGCCCCACCCGGGGCCTCGATACGTCGCGACGCGACTACTCGACCGCCAAGCTCCCCGCCGGTTGAGTAGGCCGCAGGCCGTATCGAAACCGCGCCCCACCCGGGGCCTCGATACGTCGCGACGCGACTACTCGACC